>JAFWEX010000073.1 GCA_017512705.1 Paenibacillus sp. | reverse complement strand
TCCTTATTTTAAATGACATGGTTTCCTCCTGGGTTCAAGATGAACCGGATTATTATTTAACTATTCTAATAATTATTTCTTTGTAAATAAAAGGATATTAATATTTTTCCGTTATTTTTGAATCTATATCGGGTTTCATCCGTATATAGTTTATATGTGCCTATACAAAATGGATCGAACATAACACCGAGTTTCTTCTATATCAAAGAATTGTTACGATTCTGCATATATAAACTTGGGTTATGAATAGAGAGAGAAAGCATATTCTTGAGATGATTCCGCCTGTATGTCACATAAAGAAAAGACTAGAAAAATACACATTGGGGGTGTTATGTTGAGCCTGCTTCACATTGCTGTAATTTTGCCTTTCGCAGCAGGGATCCTTCTTGCCCTGCTGCACAGACTATTCAGTAAAATTCACCTAGGATGGCTGGTACTACTTGTCCCAGCCTCATTGTTCGTCTATTTTGCAAGCCTGATTTCTGCGGTGTCCCAACGTAATCCGGTATCTGGACAGATTCCTTGGATTCCGTCTCTGGACATTGGATTTAATCTTTATTTGGACGGACTAAGTTTACTATTAACGCTTCTTATTAGCGGCATTGGCGTACTTGTCGTCTTTTACTCCATTTTTTATATGAGTAAGACTGAAGCGTTGAACCGCTTCTATCTCTATTTGTTAATGTTCATGGGAGCCATGCTTGGCGTTGTATTGTCAGACAACATGATTGTACTGTATGCATTCTGGGAACTTACTAGCATTACGTCCTTTCTGTTAATTGCGTTTCATTATAAGCGCAAAGCTTCCACATCTGGTGCACAGAAATCGTTCCTGATTACGGTCTTTGGCGGTTTCGCCATGCTTGCCGGGTTCATGTTAATGTATCTAATGACAGGTACATTCAGTATTCGTGCCACTATTACTGAATGGGGTCAGATTCAGGAGAGTTCGCTTTTCCTGCCCGCTCTTGTTCTCATTCTGATTGGAGCGTTTACGAAATCCGCACAGTTCCCATTTCACATCTGGTTACCGGATGCCATGGAAGCTCCAACACCTGTCAGTGCCTATTTGCACTCAGCCACGATGGTTAAAGCCGGTATTTACGTTGTTGCCCGTTTCACACCGATTTTCGGTGGACAGGGACTTTGGTTCTGGCTCGTGACTGGTGTAGGATTACTCACGTTATGTTATGGATCGTTTCTGGCCGTTAAGAAAAACGATCTCAAAGCAATTCTCGCCTATTCGACTATCTCACAACTGGGTCTGATTATGTCCCTCTTAGGAATTGGATCTGCTGCTCTATATTTCGGATATGGCGAATCCTCTGCAATGTACACCGTAGCAATTACGGCTGCACTGCTCCATCTGTTTAATCACGGGACCTTCAAAGCCGCACTGTTTATGGTCGCCGGCATTGTTGATCATGAGACAGGCACACGTGATATTCGAAAGCTTGGCGGATTGGCAGCATTCATGCCGATCACATTCAGTCTCGCTCTCATTGGTTCACTCGCTATGGCAGGTATCCCGCCTTTTAACGGATTCCTCAGTAAAGAATTGTTTTTCCAAGCGATGGTACAGATCACTGATCTCCGTATCTTTGGAATGGGTTCCTGGAGCATCCTTTTGCCTGTTGTTGCTTGGCTAGCCAGTGTGTTCACATTGATTTATGCCCTGATATTCGTGTTCAAAACATTCCTCGGTCGTAGCCGAAGTGAGCTCCCTGCCGAGAAATTACATGAAGCGCCTGCCGGGTTGCTTATTCCACCGATCATTTTGGGTGTGCTAGTTATCGGTTTTGGACTCTTTCCAGACCTCCTGTCTGGCTCACTAATTGAACCGGCAATGGCTGCAGTTCTTCCCTCCCTGTTGAATGGGAACGAACGCTTCGATGTACATTTCTCCTTATGGCATGGCTGGACTCCTGAACTGTTTATGACAATCGGTGTAGTTGCACTCGGTGTCATACTCTACAAGTTACTGCCACGATGGAGGAATATTTATGAGCATTATCCACAAGGTTTAACGATTAACAACATATATCATGTTGTATTGGACAACGTGCAGCACTATGCACGTAAATGGACGGAAGCCTACATGAATGGCTCGGTCCGTAATTATCTCGTTTATATTCTCTCGTTCACAGTTGCCTTATTGGTTTACGCTTTCTTCCGTACTGGTGAGCATATTAACTGGAATGTACAAGAAAACGCACCATTCTCTCTCTATGAGGTCGTGTTACTGGTCACTTTGATTGGAGCTGCGGTATCCATTCCATTTGCCAAAAACCGCTTGTCCGCTGTTATCATGACCGGAGCTGTTGGTTTCCTCGTTACCTTGTTGTTCGTACTGTTCCGGGCGCCTGACCTGGCGCTAACACAGATGATTGTAGAGACGGTATCCGTTGCGCTATTTCTGCTCTGCTTCTATCATCTTCCCGAGCTACAACGCGGTAAGTCAAGTCGACGTTATCTCACAGTAAATATGATAGTGGCGATCTCTGTCGGTGTCGTCATGACATTCGTTGCTCTTGCTGCAAGTGGCACAGTATCTCTGGACAGCATCTCTGGTTACTTTCTACAGGAAGCATACAATTCAGCAGGTGGTAAAAATGTCGTGAATGTATTGCTTGTTGATTTCCGTGGCTATGATACATTACTGGAAATCATGGTCCTTGGCGTAGCATCTCTATCCATCTACTCCATGATTAATCTGAATCTCGAAGCGAAGGATCTCGGAGCGAGACTGAAATTTCGCAAAGAAGAGAAAACAGATGAAGAACCCGATTTGGATGATGATGAAGACAATACGAAGAAATATGGAAACTCCGAACGCAGCAGTTTATCTTGGGATACGGTGCCGTTACAAAGCAATGACGTTTTGTTGAAAACGACGACAAAAGTTGTTGTGTTTATCATTTTGACTTTCGCAATGCACCTGTTCTTTGCAGGGCACCATAATCCGGGTGGTGGGTTTATCGGGGGTCTCGTGACAGCAGCAGCCCTGATACTACTCGCACTGGCGTTCAGCACAGATACAATACGCAAAGCTCTCCCCATCGACTTCCGAAGCATGACAGCTATCGGTTTAGGTATTGCCTTGCTCACCGGTGCAGGTTCATTTCTGTTCGGTGTTCCATTCCTCACCCAAACGTTTGGATACTTCGAGCTTCCTCTGCTGGGTGAAACGGAGCTTGCTACGGCCATGTTGTTTGATCTTGGCGTATTCCTCGCAGTGCTAGGCGTCACCATGACTATCATTCTACAGATCGGGGAGGATCGATGATATGGAAATATTGATGTGTGTGGCCGTAGGTGTTTTTTTTGCGGTTGCCGTCTTTTTAATCTTGTCACGGAGCATGCTCCGTATCGTACTCGGCATGTCTATTTTGACACATGGGGTACATTTGCTGTTAATTACAATGTCCCGGCTCAAAACTGGGGCACCTCCACTTCTTGGAGAAATGGCTGAAAGCTACGTTGATCCGCTCCCTCAAGCCTTGATTCTGACGTCCATCGTCATTAATTTCGGACTGACTGCGTTCTTCTGCGTTCTTTCTTATCGTTCTTATCTCAAGCTGAAAACCGCCGATTTGGAAGAAGTGAGGAGGCGCCCATATGAATAACCTTGTTGTTCTGCCGATCTTGCTTCCGTTGATAACCGGTGTTGTCACCATCTTGTTCTTCCGTAGTATAAATATACAGCGTTTAATGAGTGTCATTGGCCTTTTGGCAACAGCGGCCGCCTCTACGATTCTTATTACACGTGTCGCACAATCTGGTGTTTTGACCTTGAATATGGGCGGCTGGTCAGCTCCTTACGGAATTGTTCTTGTTGCCGACATGGTAGCTGCACTGCTTGTGGTGACTGCCTCCATTATAGCGCTGACATGTCTGTTATACGCTTTTCGAAGCATCAATAAGGAAAGGGAGCAGCATCACTTTTATCCCTTCTTTCATTTTCTGATTGCCGGCGTAAACGCATCATTTCTAACAGGTGATTTATTTAATCTGTTCGTCAGTTTTGAATTGATGCTGATCTCTTCTTACGCCCTCATCGTGCTTGGTGGTACAGAAAGACAGTTACGTGAGACCATCAAATATGTATTGATTAACATCGTGTCTTCAGCTTTATTCGTAGCTTCCATCGGTTTTTTATATTCCGTTACAGGTACGTTGAATATGGCTGACTTGTCTGTACGAATTGCTGAAGTGGGACAAAGTGGAGTTATCACATTGATTGGGGTTCTTTTCCTAATTGTATTCAGTATTAAAGCCGGCTTGTTTCTATTTTTCTGGTTATCCGGCTCTTATTCGGCCCCGCCTGCTGTCGTTACAGCGCTGTTCGCAGGTTTGCTAACGAAGGTTGGCCTGTATGCGATTGTGCGAACATTCACTTTGATCTTCTATCATGACCCTGACTTCTTCAATGCCTTAATTGGATGGATGGCTGGTGCGACGATGATTCTAGGAGTGATCGGAGCCATCTCCTATCGTGATGTGAATAAAATTCTGGTCTATAACGTAGTTGCAGGCGTTGGGTTTGTTGCCTTCGGGATGGCTGCTGCAAGCCGTACTGCCCTGGAAGGATTACTGTTCTATATGTTACATGACATGCTAATCAAAACACTGCTGTTCCTGCTCGGTGGTGCATTAATCGCCGTAGCCGGTACATCCCGACTCGACAATATGGGCGGGCTGATTCAACGATATCCGGTACTTGGTTGGATGTTCTTCATCAGCGCACTTGCACTTGCTGGTCTGCCTCCATTCAGTGGATTTCCAGGAAAACTGATGCTTTTTGAAGGGGGCTTTGAGGCCGGATTATATGGTCTGACCGGGGTAGCCGTTCTATCCAGTCTACTCATGTTGTATTCGGTATTGCGCATCTTCATTCAGGCGTTCTGGGGTGAGGCCCCTGCAGGGATGGCTAGACGTCCTTACGCGGTGAATGGTCTGCTGGTTCCTGCAGGAATTCTGTTTGTATTTATCATCGTAATTGGCTTGGGCGCTGAAGGTATGTTCCAGCTTACTTCCCGAGCAGGCGATATTCTGCTGCATCCCAATATTTATATAGATGCCGTATTGAAGGAGTAGATGTCTATGGCCTTTCAGATTGTACTCAATCTAATCATTGCCTTTGTCTGGATGTTTCTGAACACTACATGGAACGGTATTAGTTTTCTTACTGGATATATACTTGGTCTTCTCTTAATCGGAGCCATGCGGCGGTTTTTCCCGCAGCGCTTATACATTGTTCGGGTGTGGGCTATAATCAAGCTGATTCTGCTCTTTTTAAAAGAGCTCGTTCGAGCAAGTATCGAGATGATTCGAGAGATTATTAGACCCGAGCTCCATATTCGTCCAGGTATATTCAGTTATCGTACACAGTTGTCCTCGGATTGGGAGGTTACCCTGCTATGTATGTTAATTTCCTTAACTCCTGGTTCACTTCCACTTGAAATCTCGGGCAACAAACGCAAGCTTTTTATCCACGCACTGGATATAAAGGATGAAGAAAAATTGAGAAACGACATTCGGAATACATTCGAAAAAGCAATTATGGAGGTGACACGTTAATGTTATCTTCACTATTGTTTATCTCCCTGCTTATTCTGTCTCTAGCCATTATGGCTTGCTTATACCGCGTTCTTCGTGGCCCATCCATGGCTGATCGGATTACTGCACTCGACACGATTGGTATCAATGTTATAGCCATCGTAGCTGTACTATCAATGATGCAGAAAACGCAAGCTTATCTGGATATCATTTTGCTGATTGGTATAGTGGCTTTTCTAAGTACGGTCGCATTTGCACGATATATTGAACGAGGGGCGGTGTTTAGAAATGATGGAGATGGTTAGTAGCACCGTCGAAACAGTGATTGGGCTACTCGTCCTGATCGGGGCTTTGTTCAGTGCTTTTAGCGCCTTCGGACTTCTCCGTCTACCCGACGTATACTTGAGAGCACATGCGGCGACGAAAAGTACGACACTCGGTGTGTTATGTGTTCTGAGTGGTGCATTTTTCTTCTTTTGGTATTTTGACAACTATATCAGTGCCCGCCTGCTGCTCGGTATTTTGTTTGTGTTCATCACGGCGCCTGTTGCAGGACATCTGAACGGCCGGGCTGCCTATCGTACTGATGTTCCACTCTGGGAACAAAGTGTGCAGGACGAACTGGAGCCGTTGTTAAAAGGGAAAAAGATGAAATACGAAGAGAAGGACATGATGGAGTAGTTTTATAAAGTTAAAAATAAAGAATTGAAACACCCCCGAAGATGAAGTCCGCAATGTCGCGGTTCAACTTCGGGGGTGTTTTAACATCCATTTTCACATAGGATCTGTCTGGAAATAGTCAGTTCAAAAGCCGTTTAATCCTTGTCGTTTCAGATCGGCAGCTACAATACGTGCTAGCTGTGCAGCCCCTTGCCGGTTAGGATGCAGGCTGTCGCCATTCATGTACAAATCAAGGGTTGCCGACGGACCAATGGAAGTGAAGTAAGCAGAACTAAGCTTGTTCAGATCTACGAGGGTTACTCCTTCCTCCTGAGCCAGCGCTCGTGTAGACGCGTTATACCACCGGTTTTCCGCTTGATGCACATTAGCCGAATTGAAATCCGTTGCTCTGCCTTGCGGTGTAGAGAGAATCACCGTTGCTCCTTTGTTTTTCGCCTGACGAACCATATCCCGCATGATTTCCTTGAACTCTGCCTCCGTTGTATTGTTTTTGGCATTGGTATCGTTAATTCCCAATTGTAAAATAAAGTAATCTCCTGCTTTAATATATTTCAGAATAGCCTCCATCTGACCATCATCACGGAAACCTCTTGCGATCTGGCCACCTGTTGCCATATTCCGTACTTGAAAGGTGGAACTATTTACATATGAAGGGAGCAACTGTCCCCAGCCTCCTTGGACACTGCTATCGAGCGGGTAGTAATTACACACCGTGGAGTCTCCACCGATATAGATTGTACGATTGGTAACAGGCTGGCTGGACAACTTTCGAATTTCAAGAGCACTCAGCGTAAACGCGGTACCAGCCTTGCCTTCCGTAACCAGGAGATTCAGCTGTCCGTCCGTCACTGGAATCTGGAATTGATCGGTCGCTCCGTTGCCTGTCATATTCATAATCTGGTATACCCCTTCTGCGGCTACGCTCGCTCTAGCCGTGTTGCCCAGAGTAACTTTGACTTCGTATAGCCCATTTGACAGATCAACATTAAAGGTATTATCACTTTTCGTACCAAATTTCAGAAACTGAACAGCATCGCTTCCAACACCGCTGCCTGATGCGGAGACATCCCTCATATTAGCCGGTGTGTTGAAACCGTACCCCTTTGCAGAGGTGTAAGCGGTTGATGCTGAAACTCCAATATATCCGTTCTCCACTGATCCTGCACCAAAATCAAATTTGTATGGATCGGATGCAGCCTCGGCAACCTCTACTCCATCACTCCCATACCCCACGGAAATTACACTTGCAGCTAACACACTACATAACATCATTCGCAAAGAACTAGACCATTTCATCATAAAACTCCCCTTTCGGATTAGATGATGATGCATGAACCATTTGGTACTCTTCCGAATCCTGTTCCTGCTGAATAACTACAAGACATGGTCAAGCCAGTCGTATGCTTTTGCCCCGCTAATCTCATGTCCGCCGTCAAAATAATCTGCACCCAGCGCTCCTTCTGCACCTGCATGCTCATAAATCATTTTCAACCGTTCATGAGCCTCCCGTGCAGAATGAAGCGGAAAAACAAGATCTTTGCTTCCAATCTCCAAAAAGAGAGCACGCGGAGCAATCAGACCGATCAAATCCGGCAACTCTGCTTCCTGCAAAATCCCGGGGATATAATTATCGAGACAATGGTTGCGATCCAGAATACTACCATGAAACGTGCTTGCGTAACCACTGACAACTGTAGCTTTACAACGTTCATCGAGTGCCGCTGTAAAAGCAATAACCAGTCCACCGCCTGAAATGCCCATGCCTCCGATCCGCTCTGGATCGACTTCAGATCGAGTCAGTACATAATCCAGTACACGTTTTGTCTCATAGACTCGATGTCCAGCAAGCGTCTGACCTGCCATAAGGAGATGCGCAGCAATCTTCGTACAAGAACTTGTACCTGGAGGTGCCTCGCGATCCTCGTCCAATCTTCTCGCCCCAAACCCGAGCAGTTCAGGAGCAGCCACAACATATCCACGCTGTACAAGCGTTACTGCAAAGTCCTTGTGCAACCCGGGTTCCTCAGTGCGCGGTGAACCATCTGGCTCCATAGCACAAATCTCACGACTTCCATAGCCGTGCCCGTGACAGGCGATAATAGCTGGTTTCCTGTCAGAGATAGCGCTTACATCATTAGGTATTAAAAGATACATCGACATACGTAGCCCTGAATAGGTCGTGATCTCAATCCGCTCACGAGTATAACCATCACAAGATGTACGTTCCAGCAAAATGGGGTTAAGATCCGCAACTTCCGAAGGAAAACCGCCAAGCCGCTCCTGAACTCTGTCTCGTAATTGCTTGCGCCATGATGCAAAATCCACATCCGAATGGTAAACCGAGCGCCCGTGAAGGCTGGTCTGTTGATACAGGTAGTGATCAATGTCCTGCATTAGCTTGTGCCCCTCCTGTCGGTATTGGTTTATATTAGATAATTGACCTTTTTTATATGATTCTCGTCTATTATAAAACCAAAAGTAAAAATAAGGAATCTCTTGCACATAAAAAAAATGAATTCCCATTCTTGATCAGATGAGAATTCATTTTAACTAACTAAAATCACATTAGACATGATCTAGATAATTCTTTCAACCTTAAATAACCTCATCAGAAATTGTGACACGAACGCTGCCACGATACAGATAATTCCACTGTATGCAACATAACGGAAATCCAGAAAACTGAAATCCATCCGAAGATAGTTAACTGCAGGAAATGCTGCGACAATACCAACCAGAATGAATATTCTAAACATTTTCAGCACGGCTTCACTTCCGTTGGTGGCCCAGACAATAGCATTGGCCATATACAAAAATGCAGCTATACACAAAATAATGGTCAGGCCGGAAGAGAAAAGACTAGTTGACCACACAGATCTAAACCCTAACAAAGTAAATATAAACCAGATTAATGTACCGTTAATGACTGCCATAGCTACGACACGCATCAAGGCAAATAACCACACTGCCAGCATGATTTTACCGGGTTCTGAAACCACCGCTAGCAGAAAACTCAGGTTTTTTTCAGCTTTTTCTTTTGTGAAAAACTGGAGAACGTGAGGAATACCAACATACAATGCAAATACCAATGCAGAAGACAGGAGACCTACAGCAATCAATGAATTCGTAAACATGACACGATGTTCCCGAGTCTCATTCAACTTGTGCAACAGTGGAACAAGACCATCGATCGTCAAACCCAGACTTGCTTCCAACACCCCAAGTTGACCGATCGCAAACACAAAAAAAATTCCAAACATCAATACTTGCATGGTCAAAGACCTTTTCCAATTGAGGGTTTGTACATCTTTTCTTAGTAACGGCAGCAAGTACAGCCTCTCCCTTCTCCAAAAGGATTACTTTAAGTTAGTTTTGTACAGCTGCTTGTTTAGTTGTTCTGTAAAAGTCCTCTAATGAGCTTTTTTCCTTGAAAAATTCCTGAATTTCTATGCCGTGCTGCAGTAGAACTTGCAACGGCTGTTTAATAATCTCCGAATCAACCATGAATGTCACAGACTGCTCATTATGATTCACCACCGTAATTCCTTCAATATCCTGAAGAATACTCACCACCAATGGTGGGTTGTCACAGGTAACAATGTAACGTTCGGTGATTCCAGTGATAGTCTGAAGTGCTTGATCTACTACAATTCGGCCTTGGTGTATCATAATAACCTGATCCGCGATCTTCTCTAAATCAAACAAATCATGAGAACTGATGAGAATCGAAGTGCTCTGCTCGTAACAGATTTCACTGAGTTTGTCTCTTAAAAAAATTTTGGAGTCTGGGTCAAGACCGTTAAAGGGCTCGTCCATAATAAGCAGCTCAGGCTCGTGCACTAATTCACGTATAATCATAAGCTTTTGTTTCATACCTTTGGAAAAACGTCCGACCTTCAAAGAAGTCTTTAATTCGAAATGTTGCACAAGTCTGTTGTAGCGTTCTGCAATTTTATCTTTTTCCATTCCTCGCAGGCTTGCAAAAAAAAGGACGTTCTCCCAGGCGGACATTTCACTATACAGCCCTCCCTCGTCAAACACGATACCAAATCGGTTCCTGTTCTTCTGGCTCATGTTATACGCCGGCTCGCCAAAAATGGTACATCTCCCCGTCGTTGGAGGGTAAAGTCCTGTAATGCAGCGAATCGTTGACGTTTTACCCGCTCCGTTCTCCCCGATCAAAGCGCAGATTTGCCCAGAGTGCGTAGTGATGTCAATATTTTTGAGTACATGACTTCCCTGCAGGTTCAGATTTAATCCGCGTGTTTCAATAATCTGAGATCCCATAATTCCCCTCCTCTAAGGATGACTACGAACGGTCTTCATTTTTCATATAAAACTGCTGCACAACCTACCAAACAACCTCCGAAGCAAGTAGCACTGCACAACCAACTGTTTGTACCAATTGGTTGATCCATGTTTATTTCCTCCCCATAAATTGTTTTCGGAAAAATTAAAGTATCCTACAAAAACCAACCACATCCTCTTTTTTTGCATAAAATTATATATTAATTAAAAATATTTAATAAAACCAAATAATAGAGTATTTATTATGTGTTTTATATAATATAAGTCACTTTAATCCTTAATTTGACAGATTTTTCTCTTCTGAAACGATGTTATTGAGATTACACTTCAATTGAATATAAGGTTTACTTTAAAAAGTCGTGGTTGATTTAAAAAAAGATACTCCATCCCCCCATTCGGCTTCGGAATATCCTTTATATTTTGGCTTTGAAATTTTCATATGTGTTTGTGTGCATACAAGCCATCTTCTTCAAGTTTCTTCTATGCTTATTATTGTTATTGACCTGGCAGCCACCAGTTCCATCTCCCCAGCAATTTCATTAGAGACGGGACAAGCACAAGCCGGATCACTGTAACATCAATAAATACGGCTGATGTTATACCGATTCCCAACTGTCTTACGCCTTCCACTTCAGCCGAAGCAAAAGGAATCGTTACTGCCAGTAAAATACCAGCAGCAGACGTAATTAAACGACCTGTGGAAGCCAAACCTTGTTGAATGGCCTGATCACTGTCCCTTGTTCGTCGGTATACTTCCTGGATGCGGCTTAACATAAAAACACCGTAATCCATTGATATGCCAAATACTAACCCAGCAATGAACACAGGGATCATAATCGCGACGGCTGACGACTCCATTCCCAGATGTCCTTCGTTAAATACCCATACCAGTATGCCAAACGAAGCAGCTAGACTGAGCAGGTTCATCAGAATAGCTTTTAGCGGGATCAGTAGGGAGCGAAATGCCAGAAGCAGCACCAAATAATTGCTTACAACGACAAATACAAGTACCTTGGGTAACTGCTGTACAATTTCGTGCATGATCTCATCCTCATAAACGGCTTCACCGCCATAACGCACTGGAATGCCATCTTGCCCGGTTGTTAAATCATCAGCTCTAGCCTGCCACAACCAGTCTGTTATCTCCTCTGAACCTGCTTCCCCCTGCACACCCACCGTTAGTCGGATAAACGAATCGGAAAAGATAATCGGGTAGCCGGCACTTACCACTTTCGGGTCCTGTTGAAGCTTGTATATTTTGTCATTAGCCTTCTCCCACTGTTTGGCTGTTAACGGCGTTCCTTGTTCCCCTATGATGATATCCATATTTGAAACGTGCTCCTGACCAAAATTACGCTGGATCTGCTCGTTTGCTTGACGGGATTCCATTCTTGCAGGTAGCGAAGAAGCATCGGGAACAGATAATTCCATCCGTGTAACGGGATATACACACCATAATAGAAGCATTGTACCTGTGATTCCCATCCATATAGGGCGTTTCATAACCATTGTCGACCAGCGGTGCCAGAAGCTGAGTTTTTGGTCTTTATGCTCAGATTCAAAAGCTGAAATGCTGGATGGAAAGATCATACGGCCGAATATTCGTTTTTCACTCAGCAAAAGTATGGCAGGTAATAACGTTATGTTTAACAGTAACGACAGGATAAGTACAATCATGGCTCCAAGCGACACACTGAGAAACATCGGTAGTCTAATCCAGAGCAACCCCAGCAAACCGAGGAGTACACATGCAGCCGAGAACAACACAGCACGGCCCGCAGTACGTAATGTCTTTTGTAATCGCTCCCGTTGCCGGACATTGTCTTGTCCATTTATCAGCATAGCTTTACTTACGTAACTCTGCTGAAACTCTTCTCTATACCTGCTCAAAATAAGTAGTGCAAAATCAATGCTGAGCGCCATGCCCACCATCGGAATCACGTTAATAATAAAGTTGGATAGTTCCAGATAATGACCTAGAATCGAAGTTATGCCCATCGCTGTAATCACTGCACTGATCCCCATCGTGACAGCAACGATTGCCGCTAATACTCCTCTGAATGCAAAACAAAGAACAAGTAGCGCAATAGGTAGCCCTATCATCTCTGCCCGTTCTAAATCTTGAAAGCTTAATCGATTAACATCCTGTTGCACAACTGTTTTTCCAGTCAATTGCACGGTTCCGGGAAGGTGAGCTTGCTTGTCCCCCTCTTCAAGAAGTTTGCGCAGTTGCTCTAATGGAAGTCTCATCTGATGGGATGCAATGTCCATATGAACTAGTGCATAAGCCTGATCTTCATGCAACATTCTTCCTTGTGTGTTCGCATCCAGAGGAGAAATGACCGCGGATATGGCTCGCAACGTACGAATTGTTGTGAGTGTTTCCTGAATCCACTGCTTGTACTCCACTCCAGAAGTATCCGGATGTTTATTAAAAAGTAACACGACCGTATCAGGAGGGGAGTTAAAGTCTTCCTCCAATATCCGTTCTACTGCTTGGGCTTGTCCCTGTACGAGCTTCAATCCATGATCCTGAACAATGTCTGGCAGCTTCCATGCCCAGGCGGCTGACATCCCGATGATAAATACCCAGCAGAGTATAATAAATCGCGGATATCGGCTGATGAAGGCAGCCAGGCTCCGATACCCCATACCTAAGCTCCTCTGCACATAAATTGAATTCCTTCTTTGAATAAAACATCACGACACGTACTTCATATAGTACAAGTCTATTCGTGAAGTAACCTGATTATGTTTATAACGAAATAAAGACGAACACCCTCATGCACTCGCTTGTTGCATGGGCTGTTCGTCCTTATAAGCTAATATCACATCTTATTATTCGGGGCGAATTACGGTGAATCTCTCACCAAGTTTGGCATAATCATTACCAGCCAAGCGACTGACCGGTTTTAGCTGATCCATCAAAAGATACCCTTTTTCAGCAAGATAGACCTGCTCGCTAAAGTGATATTGCACAATACGTACCAGCAACAGATCACTTACAGGTACGCCTTCATCATTCGAGATCGGAATATGCTGATACAACTTGCACTCCATCCGAATAAGAGCTTCCTGAATTCCGGGGACAGCGACGATGGAACTAGGTGTTGTCGTCAAACGGGTCCGCTCCAGCTCACTTTCATGAGGTTCCAATATAGCCGCGGTTTCATTCACCTCTTCAATAATATTCTCATCACAAATGTGCACGACCAGTTCATTATGATTGAGTATGTTACGCGCAGTATCCTTCATGACACCATTTTTACGTCCAACCGAGATGGATAACAATGGCGGATCAGAGCTCACTACATTAAAAAAACTGAATGGCGCTGCGTTGATAACACCATCATGATCTGAGTTTGTAGTCACAAAGGCAATTGGACGAGGTACAATGGAACCACTCATCAATTTATAGTTATCTTTAGCCGTAAGTTCTTCCGGATTAAGTGAATACATAGGTAAGTCCCCTCTCTTGCCTGCTTGGCAGCAAATCTGTTCCTTTTGCAAGTTCATCGTTATTATATCACCCTTTCTTAACACAATCACACGTAGGCAAGAGCCGTCATATGCTGTCTCAGACTACGATTGACAGGAAGGATGTCTATCCATATGAATAATGTATTTCCCCCATATGTGGGCTATGGAAATTACCCTTACGCTGCTTATAGTGATGAGGGTTACACTAGTTATGGAGAAAACCGCTCAATTCAGTTCCCTCCATTTTTCCCTGGGGGAGGAAGTTTTCCAGGGGGGCAGACTGCGCCAGGCATCCCCGGAGGTCCCGGCCCTTTTCCTCCATTCATTCCTGGTGGCGGAACACCTTCAGGCCCTTTTTTTCCTGGCGGTGTCCCAGGTGCTGGCACTGGTTCAATCCCAACTCCAGGCGTACCAGCACAGCTAGCTCAGGGGAATCTCCCTTCCTTGCTCAGTGCCTACCCTCGTCCGGTTGGTCAACCACCAGCCGAAATGATATTTTTATATAACCTCATCAAAAGCCGTCCAGGTGTACTACCACTTTTCCTCCAGCAGCAGCCGCAGAGTTTGACACAAGCAGTTCAGTTTGCGCAAACTGGCGTAGCCTCACCTCGTGACCAAGAGCAACGTATACTCCCGAACTTCTGTTATAACCGCTGGTCTCTGGTGTTTACGTATAATGATGTGTTTCTGATGTGGCCTGTCATTAATCTGTTTGGCTTCGTCGTGGGTTACTTCTATCCGTTCCAGACACCAGGAATTCTGTTAAATACACAAATTTTATTCGCCCTTTGTTAATGGGTCTTAATGCTTCACTTTTCAAATTTTGTCCACTCCTAATTCAAACAGCCCGCATTGGAAACTAAGCTTCCATGCGGGCAATCTGCGCTTATGCCAAGACTATCACGCAGTTATATTATGGTTTGCTTTTGATCTAATCCTGCCAATCATGCAGAAATACAGGAGCAACGCCCCTAGATCAGCACATGCAATTACAATCCCCATCGGCACAGCGGTATGTTCTCCTCCAAGACCAACAAGGGGAGCAACAAGCCCGCCGAACAAAAAGGTCATCACGCCAATCAATGCAGATGCACTTCCGGCCGATTTGGCCTGATTCGCCATAGCAAGCGCAAATGAAGCTGTATTAATTAGACCCACACTGGAGACGACCAGAAATAATGGAATGAGCACTGACATCAATCCGCCTCCAGCGAGGATGGAGATTAGCAACGATGTGCCTCCCACAGCTGCTGTAATTAATCCAGCGATTAACAGCCGCGTCTCTGACACTTTTCCAGCAAGTCGTCCTGCAATCTGACTAGCGAGAATAATGCCAAGTCCATTAATGGCAAAACAGATACTGAATAATTGCGGGGACACCCCATATATTTTCTGTAGCACGAAGGGTGAACCTGATATGTACGCGAACATTCCTGCTGCTGCGAAGCCCTGTGAGAGAGCATACCCCATAAAACGGCGATCTCTGGCTATTCTGCTGAATGTCATCAGCGTCTGCTTCAACCCACCGCTTGATCTTTTTTGTACAGGAAGTGTCTCACCCAGACCTAATATGACCGCTAGAAGTGCTAGTACACCGATAAGACTTAGTAAAATGAATACGCCTCGCCACGAAGTATACGTCAGTATTTGTCCACCAATAATGGGTGCTGCAATGGGAGCTACCCCGTTAATGAGCATGAGCAGGGAGAAGAAACGGGTTAATTCTGGTCCTTCGTATACGTCCCTGACTATCGCACGTGAGATCACAATCCCGGCGGCTCCAGCCAGACCTTGAATGAAGCGCAATATAACAAATGAGCCCATCGTTGGACTGACGAGACAGAGGACAGATGCAATCGTGTAGAGCACAAGTCCCGCGATCAACGGTATTCGTCGACCTCGAACATCACTTAATGGCCCAGCAAGCAGCTGTCCAAGCGCAAGTCCGATCATACACGCCGTCAGACTAAGCTGAGCATACGATGTGGATGAACCAAATTCATCCGCCAGCATGGGCAGAGCTGGCAGATACATATCCAGAGACAGCGGTCCGAATGCGGAGAGTGTGCCAAGAATTAGCGCCATTCTCACTCGCGGCGTCGCAGTGATGTGTAATGAAGCTGGTTTGCTTTTCATCAAAACGGTTCCTCTTTCTTCCAAATCATACTGTATTCGTTGTTCTTAATTTTCTCCATCTCCAAGCAATCTGAGCAGATTGTTAGGTAAGGTGAACTGTTGATTATTAATAATAATTCGGCGTAACTCCTCTTCATCCCGCTCGTTCTCCGCGTCCTTGATTTCCTGGATTTCCCGGTGCAGTCGCTCCATCTGATGGTCTAATGCATTGGCAGAATCCGCGGCATTTTTCAATTCTCTTGTCAGGTGTTCCGGAACATCTTTGTTGTATTTATAAAAGATTTTATGTTCCAGACTCGCCCAGAAATCCATAGCGATCGTACGAATCTGAATTTCTACACAGGCACGCTCCTCGCCATTAGACATGTATACTGGAACTTCAACAAGCAGATGCAAGCTTTGGTAACCGTTCGGTTTTGGATTTTGAATATAGTCTTTCACTTCCAGCACACGTAGATCACTTTGATTACACAACATGTCCTTGATGCGATAGATATCCGAAATAAAAGAACATGTAATCCGTACACCGGCGATGTCTTTAATATTTTCTTTGATACTTTCAAACGTCAACTCGTGGTTTTTACGGAACATTTTGTTCATAATGCTCTCTGGAGACTTCAATCTCGACTTGGTATGCTCGATTGGACTATAGTCATGAAGGGACTGAAATTCCTCTTTCAAGACCTCTATTCTGGTTTCCATCTGATCCAGCGCAAACTTATAAATCATCATAAATCGTGTAATTTCATATTTAAATTTCTTGAACTGGTCAATCGGATGTGGGGCATTCATCATCAATTTCTTCCTTTCTTCTGACGCGTCTTGAATTTGTTTATTGAACTGTATCACTTCACAGTGACAGTTGTCTTGCCACATGTCTTCCATATCATTATAAAACATCTAACACGAATAAACGAATTTACATAGCTGATTACTGCCCGGTTTGAATTTGATTTTGAAGAAGGTGGCACTATAGCTGTATACTGGAGTAGCTATTTTTGAAAAGAAAGGAAATGATGATGCACACTCACCTCCAGAAATACGCTATGTTACTGCTCTGTATGTCAGGCGGCATGGTTGATGTGATCGGATATCTCGGCCTAGGTCACGTGCTTACAGCCAACATGACAGGCAACATCGTGCTGCTTGGCATTGCTATTTCTCGTGCTCAGGAATTTGCAGTATTTCGGGCCCTGCTTGCACTCGCCGGGTTTATTGCAGGTAACGCCTTAGCAGCGCATATCCTTGGACATGTCAGAAGCAAAAATGGTTGGTCAGCACGAGTCACCGCTGCTCTCACCCTCGAAAGCATATTGCTGCTTGTGTTTGCTATCCTGATGATCAGTCCATTCGCTGAGCGAATATCCTATTTCTTAATCGTACTCTTGGCGATTGCCATGGGAATGCAGACAACAGCTGCCCGGCGCATTGGTATCGCTGGAATTTCGACTACCGTGCTCACCAATAACTTGGCAGCAGTTATCGAAGATGCTGTAAGCATTCTGCACCGGTTAAGACATGCCAGTATCCGTTCTTTATTCAAGGAACTGTCCAGCGACGCCTACCTTCGGGCAGGGGCAGTAATGATATATCTAGGCGGGGTGATTCTGGCTGCACTCCTTTTCCATCTTGTGCCCGCCATTGCGGTCTGGATTCCAGTACTCATCATCGCGGGGATTACACTTCAAGCACGATTTGCTTCTTGGGGGAAAACAGATGCTTAACACAGCAGTTAGATAAAAAATAAACACTGGTCAATTCTTCCGAAAATCTGCCTTTCCTGTTACACTAGTATCACTGCAAAGGCAGACTGGAGGAAATCACTTGAGAGCATTACGACAGATACAGGTTGAAATCCGCGGATGGTCTCGCAATATTCAACTCTTCTTTCTGGCAAGTCTGCTATATCAGATCGGAAACGGTATGTTCTCGGTCCTATACAATCTATACATTCAGGGCCTGGGTTATGATGACACAATGAATGGTCAGATTGTTAGTATCCAATCTCTCGCTACAGCCATCATGTTTATTCCTATTGGATTGAGCGGTGATAAGTTCAGCCGTAAAAAACTGCTAATTATCGGGGCACTATTGAGCGGCGCATTTCTCATCGGTCGCTCTTTCGACTATGCTGCCAGCGGATTGCTCTGGTTTGCTGTATTTTCCGGCCTATTCGCTGGTGTGTTTCAGGTACTAGCCATTCCCTATCTCGCAGAGAACGTCAAAAAAAGAGAACGTCTCAAAATGTTTAGTTATTACTCTTCACTGGTTCTAGCTTCACAGGTTCTTGGCAGTCTTGGGGGTGGTGTACTGGCTGACTTACTTCACTCCATAGGAGTAGCCAAAGTCAGTGGCTTGCAAACGGTTCTGTTTATGGGCGGTGCAGCAACACTTGCTGCATTTATCCCGCTGCTTTTTGTAACTGAAAGATCGGTGTCCCAGACTACTAGCGACAGTTCCTCGGGACAATCGCAGGTTCAGCTTGATCATAAGCTTCAGAAAGTTCAGGAAGAAGCATCTACAGAACGACAATCCATGATGTCGACAGATCAAAATATATCCGTTAAAAAACGAGACACAAAACTCATCGCTCAGTTTGTGGTCACACAGCTGCTGATCGGTTTGGGCTCTGGACTGGTAGTGCCCTATCTTAATCTGTATTTCACTAATCGCTTCACAGTATCTCTAAGCGGCATGAGCTTCCTCATTGCACTTGGACAGATTATGACGATTGTCTCCATGCTGATTGGCCCGACTCTAGCAGCCAAAGTGGGCAGTGTAAGAGCCGTTGTCATTTTTCAGGTCCTGTCACTACCTTTCCTGTTATTAACAGGTTTTACGAATCTGTTGATCATTGCTTCGATCAGTTTTTTATTTAGACAAGCATTGATGAATGCTGCCAACCCAATCCATTCCGCCATATTGGTTGACCGAATATCGGACAAACGACGTGGAATTGCCAACTCCATGATGCAAACCGCATTTATGATTGGATGGGCCACCATGGGACCTGTACAGTCTTATCTGGTGACCACATACGGAACCTATTGGGGCTACGCGATCACCTTCAGCATTACAGGCAGTCTCTATGTGATCTCATCTCTAATGTACTTTTATATGTTCAAAGAGCGTAAGCTTACCGCAGTGGGTATGGGAAGCACGTAATAATAATCAGGATTTGAGTGTGCAGGTGCCTTCATCGTGCATAATCAAAGAGGGTATCCTACAATGCGATGCATAACCAGGATACCCTCTTTATTTTTCTTAAACTACCAGTATTTTGGATTATAAACGAAAACGATAATACCCACAGTCACTACAGCGGCCACAACGACAAACGTATAATATTTCGGTTTATTTTCTGAACTTGGAGCCTGTTCATCATAGTAATCCGAATTGCGGCGATAAGACCCTATCCACAGATCACTCATCATATTACCAACGACCTTGATCAGACGTTTTATCCAGTCCACAACCGTATCTCCTATCTACATTATTTTTCTACATTAGATTCCATATTAAGTATAATTAACTTTATATTCCCCATCAAGTCATCTCACTTTTGTTGGCGTCGTTTGAAGCTCTAACTGTGTCAAAATAAGAAAAGCTTCCTGATTGCTCATGCCGCACATTTCCTCTGAAGCTTGCAAATCACTGCATACCGCAGGGCGGTCAGATCGCCCGAATATACCACAGCGATTATCAACTGTCAGCTGTACACAGCGCTCACCTGCCGCTTTGCCTTCGGGCATACCAGGGATCGGTGATGAAATGGATACGGCAATACAACATGCGGCACAACCAGCCCTGCATTCCATGTTATTTCCTCCTATGTCTACGTTATACCGAACGATTTACCCAAGTCCATGTCCGCGCAAGTCCTTGAGCAATTCTCCGATTCATATGTTTACTGGTGAAATACCCCCCATGACTCAGAGGGTTCCAACTCGTCGCGAGTCCGCCTACATGTACCTCGATATCCTCTTTCACCGCAGATGCATAGGCTGGGTCAATAGGGCGCAAAGGGTAACCTAATATATCATTGCGTTCATAAAAATTAATCCATTCTCCTTCCAGCCCCGGAAAGTATCGATCAACCGTAGAAGATGGAACATGGATAGGCCGGCTAAAATGATCATAACGTAAGCTCCATAATGGCAAAGTGGTTCCAAACGTATAGAAATTGGTCAACGTATCTCCTCGCTCCAAAGCCGAGTTTGTATCCACAATGTAGGGTGTTCGGCTGGAAGAAGGGAATTGCAGGTCATAGAAAAAATTACTGGCGATCACTGCACCGAGACTATGGGCGACCACACAAAGCGGAGCTTCTGGTCCATTCCGCCGGGACAGCTCATGCATAGCCCGATTCAATGTTCGATGCACAGCATCATAATTATGTCCCTGGTTCTCCACAGGTTGATAGGCAACCGCATCAGCGAGATAATGAATAATAAAACGACGTAAAGTCTGATAGTTCAATCCCTGTGACCGAACCAGTTGTTGAAACAACACATCTTCCCGCTCTTCAAACACGTCAGCCCAGAAGACAGGTTCAATATCCAGCATCAGATCCGCAGCCCCTGGCAGCACCATGACGCGATCCATTTCTCTGCTCAAACAAGTGATCAGCTTGTCAGCATAATTCTCCTTTTGCATACCCAGTCCGTGAATGACCATCACCGCTATCCGAGTCATGGTTTTCCTCCTTCTCATTGGCTAGGAACAATTCTCGTCCACACACGATGTAAGAATTGGTATCAGCATGACAGATATTAACACGGGACATGAATTCCTTAAAATGGTTAGATCTCTAAAATTGGTATTACTTGATGATATAACTATTTTACCATGATTTTTAAGGAAAATAACACGCTAAACGTCAAAAAGGAGCTGTATAAAATACAGCCCCTTAGATTCTACTTCGATTTTTTTACCCTTTAAAATGAACTCTCAGAACGCTACGTTGACTGGAAGTTACATCCCCTGTCAACACCTCAACCCGTTCGACGATATCCTGGCCATCCGGGATAATAATCGGTGTAATCAGCGGGTAGCCAGCCGCTTCGATGACTTTACGATCAAACTCAAGCAGCTTCTGCCCAGCTCTGACACGATCGCCTGTATTTACATACATAGAGAAACCTTCGCCTTTGAGAGACACCGTATTTATGCCGACATGAATTAATACTTGCAGTCCACTCGCATGTTCCAGAATGACGGCGTGTTTACTCTTGATAACATGAGCCACTTGCGCGTCAAATGGCGCGACCACTTGATTGCCTGAAGGCTGGATGGCTATCCCTTCGCCCATATGCTTTTCAGCAAATGCAGGGTCAGGAACTTCTTCTAACGGAACCGCTTGACCTGTCAAGGGTGCCATCACTTCGAGTGATGCCGCTTTCGCTCCTTGTACTTCAGAGGGTGCAGAGGATACAGAAGAAGCAGAAGATGCTTCAGTGGAGATAGTTCGATCCTCTTTTCTCAGCTTCGCCCGGCCAAATGCAACTGTCAGCAAGAATGGAACGATCAGCACGATCGCCATACCGATGAAGAATACACCCCATTTATCCGGGAAAATGGACAGGAATCCAGGGACACCTCCTACACCAATAGATGTAGCTTGAACGTTATTTATCGTGAGCAGGATACCGCCGATGGCGGAACCGACCATCCCAAAGATAAATGGATATCGATAGCGGATATTGACACCGAAGATTGCTGGCTCCGTTACCCCTAAGAAAGCGGATACGGATGAAGTTGCCGCAAGTCCTCTCATTTTCTTCTCACGTAGAACCAGCATCATCGCAAGTGCTGCCGAACCCTGCGCAATATTGGATAATGCCAGCATTGGCCAGAGGAACGTACCTCCCTGGCTACCAATCAGTTGTACGTCTACCGCAAGGAAGGTATGGTGCATGCCCGTAATGACGAGTAATGCATACAGACCACCATAGATCAAGCCTCCCAACGCAGCATACGACTCATAGATATAGATCAGACCAGAGGTGATGGCGTTTGCAATGGCAAACGTGACCGGCCCAATAATCGTAAATGCGAGGAAACCGGTAACCAGCAAGGTAACGGGTGCGACAACCAGTAGTTTAATCGAGTCATGTACCCGTTTGTTAAGGAAGATCTCCATCTTGGCTAATAGATAGGCTGACACAAGCACAGGTAGCACCTGACCCTGATAGCCAATCTTCTCAATCTCCCAACCAAACAAATTCCAGGTTGGAACTGTACCTTTGTTCACTGCATCAGCATAGCCGTACGCACTCAGCAGATCGGGATGTACAAGGATGAGACCTAACACAATCCCGAGCAGCGGACTGCCACCGAATCTAGTCACCGCTGACCAACCGATGAGGGCTGGCAGGAACGTAAAGGCAGTATTCGCTATCGTATTAATAATGGATGCGAGATCTTTCCATGCTGGGTACACATCCACTAATGATTTTCCATCAAAGAAAATGCCGGGGCCTGTCAAAATGTTGTTAATCCCGAGCAACAGACCCGCTGTAATAATGGCTGGCAAGATGGGAATAAAAATGTCCGAGAGCGTTTTGATTGCTCGCTGTAACGGATTTTGCTTTTTACCTGCGGCTGCCTTCACATCATCCTTGGAAGACCGCTCGCCTCCGGTAATCTGAATCATCTCATCATAGACTTTATCCACGAGACCTGGACCGATGACCACTTGGAATTGGCCTTGGGAGGAGAACTGCCCTTTAACTAGATCATTCTGATCGAGCAACTCCGTATCGACTTTGTCCTCGTCATACAGAGCAAATCGCAACCGCGTGACGCAATGTGTTGCTGCCTCGATATTCTCTTTGCCGCCGACGGCCCGGATGATCTCCTCGACCTGTTTTTTATCAATTGCCATAGTGTCACTTCCTATTTAATAAGTTGGTTGGCATATCGGTTATTGCTTGATCAACCACATGTAAGATGCATACGGACTAAGCAAGATTTCCTTCGTTAACTCAGGTTCTACATCCGTATTTCCGATAAGTAGTTCCGGTGATTTGCCCGCAATGTGATCGTTCCAGACCGCAACAGGCACATCGAATCGAGTATTCTGATTACGGAAGTTTGAAACCACAATCAACGTCTCGTTGCCATTCGTTCGCGCATATGCAAACACTTCCGGGTGAGCGTCATCAAGTCGTTCATACAATCCATCTGTCAGAACATCTACCTCTTTACGCAGAGCAATCAGCTTCCGGTAATGATGATAGATGGAATCCGGATCTGCCATCTGCTGTTGAACATGAATTGTTGGATACCTCTCATCCACCTTGAGCCAAGGGGTTCCGGTTGTGAATCCGGCATTGTCCGTCGCATCCCACTGCATCGGTGTCCGGGAATTATCCCTAGATCTCTCTTTCACGATCCGGAAAGCTTCCTCAGCTGATTTTCCTCGTTCTTCCTGTAACAACCGATACATATTAGTGGATTCGATATCGCGGAACTCGCTGATGTCATTCCAGACCGGGTTAGGCATACCAATCTCTTCCCCTTGATAGACATAAGGAGTACCTTGTAATCCATGCAGCGTTGTCGCCAGCATTTTAGCACTTTCGGAACGGTAGTCTCCATCATCTGCAAAACGGGATAACGCACGAGGCTGATCATGATTGTTCAGAAACAGGGCATTCCAGCCACCACCTGCCTGCATCCCTGTCTGCCATTCACTGAACAATTGTTTCAAACCTTCAAAATCATATGGCATCAGCTCCCACTTCTGCCCATCAGGATAATCGACCTTCAAGTGATGGAAATTAAATGTCATTGAGAATTCCCGTGAAGACGGATTGGAATAACGTATGCAGTGCTCAAGCGTCGTGGAGGACATCTCCCCTACGGTGACCATGTTATAAGGTCCAAATACCTCATCGTACATCTCAGTAATGTACTCATGCACGCGAGGTCCATCTGTGTAGTACTTGCGTCCATCTCCTGGTGATACGCTGCCATCGTCATCTGGAAAACGCTGATCTTTGGAGATCAGGTTGATAACATCCATACGGAAACCGTCTACTCCTTTTTCCGCCCAGAACTTGATCATATCGCGAACGGCCTTGCGAACTTCTTCATTCTCCCAGTTGAGGTCTGCTTGCGTCTTATCAAATAACGTCAGGAAATACTGTCCGGTCTGCTCATCATATTGCCAAGCCGGGCCGCCGAATTTGGATTGCCAGTTGTTAGGTACGCCTCCATCCGGGGCCGGATCTCTCCAGATGTAATAATCCCGATAAGGATTATCTTTGGATGAGCGGGACTGCTGAAACCATTCATGTTCGGTCGAGGAATGATTCACAACAATATCAATCATCAGTTTCATATCACGCGCTTTCAATTCGGCTAGCAATTCATCAAAATCTTCCATCGTGCCATATTCCGGGTTAATTTGATAATAATCCGCAACATCGTATCCGTTATCCCGCTGTGGAGATACGTATACCGGCTGCAACCAGACAATGTCGATTCCCAGATGCTTCAAATAATCCAGCTTCTCCGTTAAACCACGAATGTCGCCGGTACCCGATCCAGTCGTATCGTTGAAGCTCTTCGGGTATACCTGATATACCGTCGATCTCTTCCACCACGATGATTGTTCTGTATTGTTCAAACTCATGTTAACGCCTCCAATAAATTGATTGCTCACATCAAACACCCTGTTAACTTCATCATCTATAATACATAAGTAAACCTGTATATACAAGTTGAAACGAAAAATGAATTTATATGTTTCTCTTCTACAACTTCCCCATAAACGTTAGCTCTGTAACAACTATTTTTGAACTCAAATTACGTAAATCCGCTGATATCTGTATTGTTTTGAACAGGTGAATACAAAAAAGACGAAACGGATCACATCCGCTTCGCCTCTTTTTAGATCTATATTTAATTACGTGTGTACCTCTCTTTATGCTGACGCTAATCCACCATATACTAAGAGTTCGGTATTATTTTTTATAGGATTTACAGCGAGATGGACTCACCAGGTGCCAGTACGCGTCCCTCTAATCCTTTGGAAGCCAGTTGTTGTACGAATTGTTCCGCATCCTGGCGAATCGCAGGGAACGTGTCGTAATGTACGGGGATCGTCAGTTTGGCGTTAAACCATTCCGCAGCTTGCAGCGCATCTTCAGGTCCCATCGTATAATGCCCACCAATTGGAAGGAACGCAACATCAATATGGTGACGTTCCCCGATCATTTTCATGTCACCGAATAGACTTGTATCTCCAGCATGCAGCACGGTTTTGCCACCGATATCAATAATAAATCCAGCAGGTAGACCTGCATACATAATACGCTGTTCCTCTTCCAGAACAATACCGGACGTATGGAAAGCCTGAATCATTTTCGCCTTGGCAAATCCCAAATCCACTGTGCCACCCATATTCATGCCAATGGTCTCTAATCCTTTCCACGACATGTATGTAGCTAATTCTACAATCGCCACTACTTTGGCATTGTTTGCTTTGGCAATCGGTTCAGCATCCAATATGTGGTCCATATGTGCGTGTGTCAACAGGACTACATCCGTTTTGATATCCTCCGGCTTGGTCACCGCAAGTTCATTGCCACGCAGGAAAGGGTCAATCATAAGTGACTTTTCTGCCGTGCCCAGCTGTACACTAGAGTGTCCGTGGTACGTAATATTCAACATTTCAGGTTCCTCCTGACATCTGAATGATTTATTTTTTCTAACCTCAAGTATAATTCAGAATGCTCTGTGAGTACAAAGCTGTCATTGGACAAGCTGCACTATCGCTGTATTTGTTGTGTGTTCCAGTTCCAATTTCCAATAATCGCTTCGCTCCTGACTGATCTCTCACACTCTCACAGGCTGTTTACGATATACTCTCGCTTCGTAGGGTTGCAACAAAATAGCGCCGTCATCCGTAGAATAACGTTTGGTTACGTTGCCCATCATTAATTTGACTTCTTCTGCATTCCAGCCTTCCGGCCATGCCATCTCTGGCTCATTCGCACTGAAATTCATTAGAATCAACCACTGCTCATCGTCCAGTGTACGGGTATACGCGTAGATTTCCGGATCATCAGGCAAAATCAGCTCATAGCCGCCATAGATTAGCACTTGATGTTGCTTGCGTAACGCTATTAATTTGCGGTAATAATGCAAAATAGAATGTGGGTCTGTCTCTGCATCTGCCACGTTGATATCCGGATAATTGCTATTCACTTCGATCCAAGGCTCGCCTGTTGTAAAACCTGCATACTTGGAATCATCCCATTGCATCGGTGTACGTGCATTATCTCGGCTTTTCAGCCAGATTGCCTCCATCACCTCATCTTTGGATTTCCCTTGACCAATATAGTGGTTATAGTAATTTTTAGTCTCAATATCTCGGTATTGTTCAATATCAGGGAACGCCACATTAGTCATGCCAATCTCTTCCCCTTGATAGATGTACGGTGTACCTTCCAACGTTAACATCCATGTTGCCAGCATCTGTGCAGAACGTATTCTGTACTTACCATCATCTCCAAAACGGGACACCGGACGTGGCTGATCGTGATTACCCATGTAATTGGCATTCCAGCCTCGACCATGTAATACCGTCTGCCAGCGGCTCATAATTTCTTTCAGTTCAGTCAGCTTCCATGGTTTATAATTCCACTTCCCTATGCCTGAAGATTGGGCATCGATGAACGTGTGCTCGAACTGAAATACCATGTTCAGTTCATCCCGATCCGTACCGACATAAGCCAAAGCTTGCTCCGGTCCAAGCCCCGAGGTTTCACCAACAGTCATCGGACCATAAGGTTTGAGTACATTATTGTTCAGGTTGCGGAGGATGGAGTGCACCTGCTCCAAATTAGAAAACAGTTCGTAAGCCTGTACCACAGGCAAATTATCGGGATTATGAGCATTGGGTAGTCCATCCGCTTTAGCGATATGAGCTACTGCATCAAAGCGAAAACCGTCCACTCCTTTTTCCAACCACCAATGCACCATTTCATACATCTCTTCAGCCATCTCCGGATTATTCCAGTTTAGATCAGGCTGTTGTTCCGAGTACAAATGCATGTAATATTCGTTCGTTTCGGGATCATGCTTCCACACGGAACCACCGAAGTAGGACTCCCAGTTGTTCGGCACCTGTCCGTTTTTACCCGAACGCCAGATGTAATAGTCACGCCTTGCATTCGTTTTGGAGGAACGAGACTCAGCAAACCAGGCATGTTCATCCGAAGTATGATTCAGCACAAGATCCATCATGACCTTGAGTCCACGCCTATGTGCTTCAGCAAGAAGTCGGTCAAAATCCTCCATCGTTCCATACTTCCGTAAAATTGCGTAATAATCACGGATATCATAGCCATTATCATGTCCTGGTGAATCATAAATGGGACATAGCCAGATGACATCCACGCCGAGATTTTCTATATAATCCAGCTTCTCATAGATTCCCTGCAGATCTCCATAACCGTCTCCGTCAGCGTCCTTGAAGCTGCTCGGATAGATCTGATATACGACACTTTCTTTCCACCAAACGATAAGATCCACCTCTCTTTCTCCTCTTGTGAAGTCATTCACCCGTTAATATGTTTTATCCGAAAAGAAACCCTTGTAAACACCAGAACCGGGGTATTATACAAAAAGACTCGAAACCTGCATCGCATCATACGACGACGAGCTTCGAGTCTTTCTCGGAATGAGTGGTAACTTTTATTTCAACGGGATGTAGATCTTCATGTCCAGCCGCTCAGGTGATGACTTCCACACATCAGTCACTTCAAAGTCCGGACCTTCCCGGCGTTCATATTTGGATGCGGGCAGCCAGCTACCATAGATCATTCTCCGTACATCCTGCTCGGAGCCTCCCGTTACAAACTCAGCATATAGCCCCCCAGGAATCTCCAGACTGGTAAACCCCGGCTCCAGAGAATCACCACTTCCAGCGCTTTCTTCACCAACAATAAATGAGAATGCCCCGTCCTCCTGAAAATGAGCCGCAACACCGTACGCCATATCCGGACGTATTCGATCTGGAATCTTCATGAACTTCTGCTCACGTCCGAATTCATAATAGAATCCGGGAATCTCCGCATAATGCTGCTCGTTATTCAGATGGGTCTGATATTCATAACCCGTGATTCGGATTGGCTCCAGCGTCACCAGACGTGGCGGGTTCATATGAAATGTGGTCCCAAGCTGTGATCGATATTCATTAAAGTCAATGCTCTGCTGCCATTCCTTCTCCGCTAGAAGTACTTGCTCCAGTTTGCGAAACCGAGCCGGTGTGATTCCAAAGTGAGCATCGAAGGCTCGGGTAAACGCTTCCTGCGATTGATAACCATAATTGAGTGCAATCTCAAGCACCCCCGTCGCCGTGTTACGCAAAGCAGACGCCGCCTCCGTTAATCTTCGTCTGCGTACGTATTCCAGAACGGTAAAACCTGTAATCGCTTGAAACAAGCGCTGAAAATGAAAAGCTGAAAAACCTGCCGCCCCAGACACGTCCTTGATATTAAACGGCTCCTTCAGATGCTGTTCCAGATGCTCAATGGCAAGCTGAATACGTCCATAATGATCCATGACACTCGCTCTCCTGTTCATACGTGGGATATGTACTTTTGTACTTTTATTGCATCTAAATGTACCTTCAATCAGTATGACAGAAATGCATGAGCGTTTTTTGATTCTGAATGCGAATCGTTATAACAGAACATAAAAATCTCTTGTTTCTGTCCGCAGCCTAGCAGCATACTTCGGCTGATCGCTAGGCGCAGACCTCACACAAGAGAGAATAAATTAGATGTTAATCTATAAGTTAGTTAATCTCGTAATTAATCTCTATGAATTACTTTTCCACTTGCTTCTTTTATATGCTAACCGTTCCAATGTCCAGACACAGGATGAATCCCCCATATGTCGGCTGCATACTCACTTATCGTGCGGTCACTCGAGAATATGCCAGAATGTGCCGTGTTGAGCACAGCCTTGCGAGTCCAGCCGGAAGGATCACGATACGCTTGATCGATCGCTGCATGAGCATCGGCATACGCTGCAAAGTCCCGTAATACAAAATATTCATCTCCGTGAGCGATCAGCGAATCATATATATCCCAGAACTCCCCATCACGATAACAAAATGCTCCCGGATGTACTAACTGCCCCACCACTTCACGGATACGCTCATCCTGATCTACGATTTCATTAGGTCTGTAACTGCCGTTACGATAATACTCCAACACTTCGTTTGCACGAAGGCCAAAGATAAACATATTCTCCTCACCGACCTGCTCCGCCATCTCCACATTAGCACCGTCCATCGTACCTATAGTGAGGGCACCATTCATCATGAATTTCATATTCCCCGTGCCGGATGCTTCTTTTCCCGCAGTAGAGATCTGTTCACTCACATCAGCTGCCGGGATAATCTTCTCAGCAAGCGATACCGAATAGTTCTCCAGGAAAAACACCTTTAATCGATCATTCACCGCTGTATCGCGGTTCACAGTATCTGAGACCGTATTAATCAGTTTAATAATTTTCTTCGCAAAATAGTAACTCGGCGCGGCCTTGGCTCCAAAGATGAAAGTTCGCGGCACCATATCAAATGAAGAGTCACTTTTCAGCCTGTTATACAGATGCATCACATGCAAGATGTTAAGTAGCTGTCTCTTGTACCCGTGCAGCCTTTTCACCTGTACATCAAACACGGAATCGGGGTCAACCTTTGTACCCGTATGATCCAGAATGTAAGACGCCAAACGATTTTTGTTATCTCGCTTAATTGCACGGAATTGCTCTTGAAACGAGGATTGATGAGCATAATCTGCAAGCTGTTCCAGTCTGTTCGGTTCAGTAATCCATCCATTACCGATGGTTTCGGTAATGAGACTCGACAGCTTCGGGTTCGCATGCATTAACCAACGGCGGTGTGTAATGCCATTGGTTTTGTTGTTAAACCGTTCGGGATACAGCGTGTAAAATGGCTCCATCTCGCGTTCTTTTAGAATTTCAGTATGCAACGCGGCTACACCGTTAACGCTGTGACTGCCTACGATGGCGAGGTGAGCCATGCGAACCTGATCGTCGGCAACAATGGCCATGTGCTCAATGCGCTTCGTATCCCCTGGATACCGATCTAGCAGCATACCGCAGAGGCGTTTATTAATCTCTTCAATAATCATATAGATCCGTGGCAATAGCTTGCTGATCATGGATATCGGCCATTTTTCCAAAGCTTCGCTCAATGTGGTGTGATTCGTATACGAGACCGTTCGTGTTGTAATGTCCCATGCTTCATCCCACCCATAACCCTTCTCATCTATCAGAATTCGCATCAGTTCGGGAATAACCAACGTTGGATGGGTGTCATTGATATGAAAAGCTACTTTGTCCGGCAGACGATCATAAGGCAGGCCCAGCTTGTGGAATGTACGCAAGGCACTTTGTACACCGGCCGAGCACATAAAGTATTGCTGTTTCAAGCGGAGCAGCTTGCCTTCGTATTGGGAATCATCCGGATATAGGAATTCCGAGATCGATTCCACAGAACGACTGTAATCCAGATATCCGTAATAGTTCGAAGGAGTACCCATGGATGTTTCGCGTTTCGGCTCTGCACTCCACAGTCTTAACGTATTGACATGGGGCTGACCATAACCGATAACAGGTACGTCATACGGCACAGCGATAACTGATTCAGCATCCTTCGTCACGAAATGATAATGCCCATCCTGCTCATAGGCCTCGACCCGGCCCCAGAATTGAACCTCTACTTTTTTATCCGGGCGGCGGACTTCCCACTCATTGCCCTTATCCAGCCAATTATCCGGCAGTTCTACCTGGTTTCCATGGATAATTTTTTGCTCAAACAAACCATATTTGTAACGAATGCCACAACCATGTCCTGCATACCCCAGCGAGGCTAGTGAGTCTAGAAAACAAGCAGCCAACCTTCCCAGTCCTCCATTGCCCAGACCTGCGTCGGGCTCCTGTTCCTCAATACACTCTAGCGAAAATCCAAGCTCCGCCAAGCTATCACGAACCAGCTCCAGTTCATTCACGTTTAGCAAATTGTTACCGAGCAGACGTCCAATCAAAAACTCCAGTGAGAAGTAATACACCTGTTTGTCTTGGCGCTGCTTGAATCCTTGATTCGAGGCTGCCCAGTCCTGACCCGCATATTCTCGGATCATGCTGCCAAGCACGTGGTACACGTCTTCCTGCGTAACTTCTTCAATTGGTTTGCCCAGTTTGCTTACGAGATTCCGTTGAAAGATCGATTTGAACGTTTCTTTGTTGTCAAACAAAAGTAGGTCCTCCCGGTGAAATCCTGCGGGTTTAGGGCGGTTCTTTACCTATCTGTAAGGCATGAGGCTATACCGATCTAAAGCTGAACGTTGGAGCTGAACACCCGTTACGGTTACGAATCATTCTTTCGATCGCTGTTGTCTCTTCCATTTCTGGATTCACCTTTTGCAAGGTTGAAATGGTGAGACAAAGGCGAACGCTTCGCTTCTTCAGAATTGATTTCGTACCCTTCACTGCGTTTCCATCAACATAGCAACTTAGACGGTGGCCCTTCATGCGTTCCCAAAGACAAGAACCTGAAAACAAAACCGCAGGATTTTATTTTTATATAGTCTTAGAAGATATCAGATAATCTTTATTTTAAATAATCGTACTCTTTGCCAAAATATACGGATTCGATGGAGCACCAATTAACGTCTGTCCACCGGTTAGCTTCACATCTTTATCCAAAATGACGTTCTCTAGTACAGTGCCTTCGCCAATGTAACACTTCTGCATAATGATCGAACCCTTAATCTTCGCACCCTTCGCAACATGCACGCCCCGAAACAGGATGCTATCCTGAACTTCGCCGGCTACAATGCAGCCATTGGCTAGCAAAGAGTGTTTGACATCAGCAGACTCCAGGTATTTGGCGGGTGCTTCGTATTTGATCTTGGTCTGCACAGGATCTTCTTTGAACAGCTCCTCATACTGTTTTGAATTCAGCAGATCCATGCTGTTCCGGTAGTAGCTGTCAATAGAGTTGATCACGGCATGATACCCTTCATACGCATAAGCCATAATCTTTAATTTGCTCGGATTTTTCATAATGGCGTCACGGAAGAAATGAGTTTCACCATATTCGATACAGCGCTGCACCTGTTTGAGGAACAGTTCTTTTTCCATCATGAAAATCTCCGTATATATATTCGTGTGGTCAGCACATTGGTGAATGTCCACGACATTGCCCTCTTCGTCATGATCGACTTTGATGCAACTATCGTGCTCAGGCAGTAACTGATCCACTCTTTTGCATACGAGGGTTACATCCGCCCCTGTACGAATATGGTGACGATAAACATCTTGAAGATCGGCTTTGGTCACATGGCGGCTGCCTGCATGCACGATGTATTGTCCAGCGCCTCTATGGAAGAAATCCAGGTTATTGTGAAAATGCTGTAAGTCGCCCTGGGAAGTATCCGTTGGATCATTCCAATCTGGAGGAAGAATAAACATGCCGCCATGTCTTCGATCCAGGTCCCACGGTTTCCCGTCACCCAGATGATCCATTAGCGAACGGTATTTGCGCCGTACAAATACACCAATGCTTTCAATCCCCGCATTCATCATATTGGAGAGAACAAAATCAATCAGACGATAACGTCCTGCATAAGGCACCGCCGCGCCGCAGCGAAAGTACGTCAGCTCCTTCAATTCCTCAAGTTCATGGTCAAGGTTAATTACTCCAATTAATGATTTCATCGCGCGCACCGTCCTATTCGACCATATTGTGAACCCATACAATGACACCACTGAATTAATTGGTTATCCCCTGTTGCAACTGGCGTTCCAGTTCGTCCTGATCTACGAGCAAAATATCGCTCTCATCCCCCGGTGCAGGTGCGATTCGAACACCATCCGGGATCACCAGACCTTCCGAAATAATGGCATTGCGAATAGATACATGACGACCAATTCTAGCCCTCGGCATTACGACAGAATCCATCACCACACTATTTTCACCCACCTCGGTTCCATAGAACAGAACGGAATGATTCACCTCTCCATGCACAATGCTACCCTCACTAATAATGCAGTTCCGAACCTTCGCGAGAGGAGATATATATTGGGCCGGCTGATTAGGGTTACGTGTGGAAATACGCCATTTGGGGTCATTCAAGTTAAGGGGCGTCTCTTCATCCAGCAGATCCATATTGGATTCCCACAGGCTGCGAATGGTTCCAACGTCTTTCCAGTACCCTTGGAACGGGTAGGCAAATAGTGATTTTTCATGTTCGAGCAGCAGAGGAATGATGTCCTTACCAAAATCGTAGGAGGTGGATGACAGTTGTTCATCCTGGATCAGGAAGCGTTTCAGTACGTCCCATTTGAAGAGATAGATGCCCATAGAAGCAAGTGTACTTTTGGGCTGAGAAGGTTTTTCCTCAAATTCATAGATGCTGTAATCCTCATGTGTGTTCAGGATACCAAAGCGGCTTGCTTCATCTAGCGGTACATCAATCACGGATATGGTGCAGTCGGCATTTTTTTCTTTGTGATACTGAAGCATCTGATTATAGTCCATCTTATAAATATGATCACCGGATAGAATCAGCACATGTTCGGGATCAAATTGTTCTATGAAATTCAGGTTACGGTAGATCGCATCCGCTGTGCCACGGTACCAGTTACTGCCGCCTTCCCGTTCATGTGGAGGAAGCACATAGACCCCACCATTTTTTCGGTCCAGATCCCAATCACTTCCAATACCGATGTACGAATGCAGAACAAGCGGTTCATACTGCGTCAAAACACCGACTGTGTCGATGCCTGAATTGGAACAATTACTTAGTGGAAAATCAATAATACGATAGGTTCCCCCAAAATAAACTGCAGGTTTTGCCAGTGATTTCGTCAACCCTTTCAACCTTTTGCCCTGCCCTCCGGCGAGCAACATCGCGACAACCTCTTTTTTTGCCATCATTACAGCCTCCTCCACGTGCATTCCTTCTGAATTCATTTCAGAGCCCATAATCGATATGTTGTTGTGAACACAAGGCTGTCTTGATTAGGAGCATGCTGTACAGATGTGTAACGAAACAAGACATCATTCAGATGTAACTGGACGTCTTGGCGTTGCAATAACTGAATGTTGCTGTTGATCAAAACTTGGAACATGCTTATGTCGAAGTGCTTTGGTTCTTTTGATGTGCGGGTAATGTTGACGGTATGTTGATGAGTGCAGATGGTTTAGAGCGTGTTGGTTTGTAGATATGACTTTACTTGGATTGAAGACGATCGAACAGATGGGCTAAAAAAACATCTAGTACCCATTAAACAGGAATTCGTTCGGGGAATCTTGCGATAACCGCGACTTTGTAAAAAATTTAGAGCATCCATCGTTAGACTAGTGAATGCACCTGCAACTGCCGCTGTTATTTTAATGTATTCGATAAAGTGGAATTAAAATCCTTTTGGTAATAATATGGAAAATCAACCGATGTTTTTATTTCGTTTATATCCATCAAAAAAAGCCGCCAGTCTTGGAGCTTCTGGAGACTTTAATGGAAACATTCATACGATCTCTGTAGTATATTTCAGCTTAAATAATTTTCCGAAAAAGATCCATGACCTCATCCTTGGATGGTTGATACGGATTACTTGGTGCACACGCATCTTTCATCGCATTGCTTGCAAGCAGTTCCACATCCGGGTTCTGTACGCCCAGTTGGGACAGCTTTTCAGGTATGCCTACTTCTCTGGCCAGATTACGAATCGAAGTTATCACATATTCCGCACATTCCTCGTCCGTGCGCTCCTTCACATCCATACCAATGGCCTTGGCGATATGACGGAATTTGTCCGGCACATGCTTCGCATTCATCTCTTCGACATAAGGCAGCAGCATCGCATTGCACACGCCATGTGGCAAGTCATACACCCCGCCGAGTTGATGTGCCATGGCATGAACATATCCGAGACCTGCATTATTAAACGCAATACCTCCCAGGAAACATGCATAGGTCATATATTCCCTGGCTTCCAGATCTGTTCCGTCCTTCACCGCGCGCGGCAAATATTCAAAGATCAATTTGACGGCCGCTGCCGCCGTCGCACTGGTCACCGTAAAACCACCAGGTGTAACCATCGCTTCAACGGCATGGGTTAAGGCATCCATACCTGTAGCTGCAGTCAGGCTCGCAGGTTTACTCAGCATGAGCTCGGGGTCATTTACCGACAGATTCACGATACAGTTTCGATCTACCATTACCATTTTCACTTTTCGCTCCTCATCTGTTATGACATAGTTCATTGTCACCTCGCTTGATGTGCCAGCTGTGGTATTTACAGCTACAAGCGGGACCGATTTGGTCTTCGATTGATGCAATCCTTCATATTCACGGATGTGTCCACCATTCGCAGCAACGATCCCAATCGCTTTTGCGGCATCCTGTGGTGAACCTCCCCCTATCGATATAATGGCGTCACAGCCATGGTTCTGGAATTCTTGTAATCCTTCATGTACTTGCTGACATGTTGGATTGGGCTGTACCTCATCATATACGACATAGTCTACCCCTGCTTTTCGCAGCGTAGACAATACACGTTCAGCGACACCAGACGTAACCAGTGCCTGATCTGTAACGACCAGTGCTTTACGTATACCCATCTGTCTAATCATTGGAGCTGCATCCTGCAAACACCCTATACCCATTAAATTCACGGGTGGGACATAATATGCATGCGTTGCCATCTGAACCAGCCTCCTGTAACCATCATTTACTATTTTTATTGTAACTGAATCCGTTTCCAGCTATAGTGAAATAAATCACAATTACTCATTAAATGTTGCATTCACCTATGTACCGTGTAAACGATTCTCATTTTTCATTTTCTAATAAGCTTACTAAGGCTACGTGTTCTAGTACTTCTCCACTCCAAAAAAGACGACCTAGATACCCGAAAGGGTCTAAGTCGTCTTTGTTAATGACAATACTTTTTACAATGCCTTATCGTCTACACGATCAAGCCATGCTTCAATCTCACCAATGACGGAGGATACACAGCCGTCTTCGAATGGTGACTTCAATCCTGCAAGTTCGACCAATCCCGTGAAGGACAAGCTGCCACCAGCTCTGCAAAGTGTCAAATAATCAGCCCATGCCGACTTCATATCTTCATTACTGCGTTTCCAGAACTGGAAGGCACAGATTTGAGCCAGCGTATAGTCGATGTAATAGAATGGTGAAGAGAAGATATGACCTTGTTTATGCCAGAATCCCCCTTGCTCCAAGTACGCGTTATCTTTGTAGTTGATATGCGGCAGATAGATTTTCTCTATGTTGCGCCAAGCCTGTTTGCGTTCTGTCGGTGTCGCCTCCGGGTTCGCATAAACAAAATGCTGGAACTCATCTACAGCCACCCCATATGGAATAAACAACAACGCTGAGGACAGATGATCGAACTTGTACTTATCCGTATCTTCTTTGAAGAACAGCTCCATCCACGGCCAAGTGAAGAATTCCATACTCATCGAATGAATTTCTGCGGATTCAAAAGTCGGCCAGTTATATTCCGGCACCGCAAAGTTACGACTCTCATAAACCTGGAACGCATGTCCTGCTTCATGCGTCAACACATCGATGTCACCCGACGTACCGTTGAAGTTGGAGAAAATAAACGGCACTTTGTAATCGTTCAGGAACGTACAATATCCGCCGCCCTGTTTACCTTTTTTACTAACCAGATCCATTAATTCATTCTCCGTCATCATCTGGAAGAACTCGTCTGTTTCCGGAGAAAGCTCCGCATACATCCGTTTACCATTCTCTACGATCCAGTCTGGATCACCTTTTGGTGTTGGATTGCCTGTCTTGAAGCTAAAGCCCTGATCATAAAAATAGAGTGTATCAACACCAATCCGGCTGCGCTGACGCTCTCTAAGCTTGGTCGCAACAGGTACAATGTAATCACGTACTTGCGCACGGAAATTCGCCACCATCTCCGCATTATAATCCGTACGATTCATACGGTCATAACCAAGTTCCACATAGCTAGGATATCCCAGCTTCTTCGCGATCTGTGCACGTACCTTCACCAGTTCATCGTAAATACGGTCGAACTCCGCTTCATTCTCTGCCATGAACGTGTAGCGAGCTTCAGAAGCACGTTCCCGCATAGAGCGATCGGTAGACAGTTCAAATGGATGAAGCTGTGGCAATGTGCGCTCTTCCCCTTCGAACGGAATTTTAGCTGAAGCAATCAGCTGATTGTATTCCGTGGAGAGTTTATTCTCCTTCTGGAGATCTTCAATGATCTCCGGGCTGAATGTTTTCAAAGCCTGCTCCGCAAGCTGGAATAATTGAGTTCCCCATTTTTGCTCCAGTTCAGCACGGAACTTCGAATTCACGAGGGCACGGTAATAATCGGTAATATACTCCTGAACCACCGGCTGACTCTCATCCAGAAACTCATTTTCTGCCTTGTAAAACTCATCATTGGTATCAATAGAGTGACGAATATAGACCAGCTGGGCCTGTGTTTCGAAATCACTACGCAGGGCATTGATCTTGTCCATGAAATCACTTTGCTCTTCTACAGTAGCCGCTGCCTCGAACCCCTTCAGTAGTTCACCGAAAGAGGTTTTAATGTGTTCCAGATCGGGACGTGTATACGTATATTCACTAAATTTCATTTATGTACACCCTTTCCTGTTTGGCAAATTTCGGGAAAACCCGAGAAGCTATCCCCTATTATACAAAAGTGAAGCCTAAAAATCCCAACTTTACGAAAAATATTTGTCCATTGGTTAAATGGTTTTACAGGGGCTCGAAAGAGTTTACATGACCACTGTGGAATCTAAAAAAAACACACAACTCAAATAAGCCTACCTCTTATTAGCGAGGTAAGCTTATTATTTTTCAAGTGCTACGAATGCAAACGGGCCAAAGATTAATGTTTGTCCTCGTCAACGATCTTATAGAACCAGCCGATTCCAGCCATACCCAGAGCCATAATCGCAGCTAGAATAATAATGTAAGTCATGTATGTACCCCCTTATCTCTATATTCATCTCTACCTTAGTGTACACGCGGAATGGCCGTTTGAATTGACCGAACATTGACAAAAATACGAAATCTTTAATTTTAATCAACTCGAAACCACATTTTTCTTCTGTCCATTGAACATTCTTGTTATGTCACCGTGTACCTCACTCTATACAACAGGTTAGCATCTGCTGACATTCCGTTGTATACTATATTTCTGGATTGGATGGATATGGACATAACTTTAATAGACTTACGCTACGCAGAAAGGCAGGAGCATCATGTTAACTCATATTTTCAAACGTCAATTATGGCTTTCTATCATACTTGCCATCATGCTTGTTCTGTTATCCGCCTGTGCGGATGGAGAAGCCCATGTAACCGTAAATATGAACGGAACTACCGATCTGGATCTGAACCTGAGTGTGTCAGATGCAGCTCTTGGCAAAATTGGACAAGACAATCTAATGCCCTTGCTAGCTCAAGCATTAGAGCGCAATAACTTTAAGACTGAAGTTACCAAGCAGGATGATCAGAACCTGTTGAAAGCAAGCGCTCATTATGAGAAAAGAAACACAACAGCATTCGATTCCTCCAAGCTTCCACCGGGTATTCGGATCGAACAATCAAAAACCCCCGGTTTTTTCACATCGAAAATGCATATATTAGTAGAAGCTGATCTTATGGAATCCATGCCCGATGGGGATATCAAAGAACGGATCAATCAAGTTCCAGGTTTTCTCAAGCGCCTTCTGTTAAAAGATATGAACTTTGATTTCAAACTGTCTCTCCCGATCAAAGCTAAAGATTCCAACGCAGATCAACTACAGGATGGTGGTAAAACGCTCGTATGGGACATTGCCCCTTTAGAAAAAAATACGTTGGATTTGACCATACAGATTCCTAATATCCGGAACATTCTAATCGTTGCCATAGCTGGCCTCGTATTGATTCTGGCACTGCTTATTTGGTTCTTCATTCGGCGCAGACGAGTAAGACAGCAGCACAAACTCGATCGCAACTCATGAAATTTCATAACCTCTGTTCTCCCGCCTAGATTTGTAACTTGCGTGTAACGCTCTCAGGGTTCATCGGTGGGTGGTGTTGATTCTTAACAAAAACCTGTACTCCATTGGAGCACAGGTTTTTTATTCCTATTATGAAATTCTCGAGACTGATCAAGAACAGCACATCACAGCTAACTTAGACTCCCATCTCATCCTAAATTCATCTGCCTGGAACGTATGAAAGGCACCCACGTATTGAGGACCCGGATAATCTCTGCGGAGTGAAAAGGTTTGCTTATAAAATCTTGCATTCCGCATTGTAGACAAGCTTCTCGATCACGCTCCCCAGCGAAAGCTGTAATTGCAGCTATCACAGGGATATCTGGATGTGTTTTTCTAATTTCACAAGTCGTTTCAATTCCATCCAATACGGGCATCTGAATATCCATGAAGATTAAATCATACGGTGTTTTCTCCAGAAAATCTAAGGCCTGCGCACCGTTTTCTACAATATCACATACACCACCAAATCTACGCAACATCTCCTCCAAGAGATGACTATTCACAGCTTGGTCTTCGGCAATTAATATGCGAATACCACGTGCAAGATCGGAGCGATCTAATATTTCCAGGGGTTCCAAGGTTGCTGCAACCTCATGATCTGCGCTAGTCGTCTCTTCTTTCCACTTCTCCTGAACGATCGTGAATTGGAATTCCGCACCTTTGCCAATCTCACTTTGGACACCGATGGCTCCGCCCATCAGTTCCACCAGTTTTTTGCTGATCGCAAGGCCAAGACCGGTTCCACCAAATTTACGGTTAATGGATGGGTCTAGCTGGGAGAAGGATTGGAACAATTGATGCTGCTTGTCCAGTGCAATGCCTATCCCTGTATCTTTTACTTTGAAAGACAGCATGAGGTGTTCTGGTCCATATTCTTCAGAGTGTACGACCTCTGCACTAATCTTAACGCTTCCTTTTTCGGTAAATTTAACTGCATTCCCCACTAAGTTAATAAGGATCTGGCGAATCCTGGTCTCATCTCCACATACACGTGCAGGAATTTGATCAGAGATTTCACTGTACAGTTCAATATTTTTCTCGGAGGCTTTAATCGAAAATAGCTCTATTACACTGTTTAGTACGTCTCGAACATCTACTGGGCCTTGCTCCAGATCCATTTTACCGGCTTCAATTTTGCTGAAATCCAGTATTTCATTCAAAATATATAGTAGTGACTCGCCGCTATCGATCATGATCTCCGCAAATCCACGCTGCTCCTCATCCAGCTCGGTTTCCATCAGAAGATGTGCCATGCCCATAATGCCGTTTAACGGTGTACGCAATTCATGGCTCATAATGGCAAGAAACTCTGATTTGGCCCGGTCGGCATGCTCTGCTGCTTCCTTGGCACGTATGATTTCTTTTACCGATGTCATATCACGGAACACGAGCACAGCACCACGTGTCGTCCCCTGATCCTTAATCGGCTTCAATTGGAATTCCGCAAGAAAACTGGACCCATCTTGACGCCAAAATACCGATTCTGTTCGAGACAGTGCTTTTCCTTCGCGTACGGCTTGCAAAATAGACATACTTTTGGCCGGATATGGAATAACTTCGCTCTCCATCTGAATGATCATCTTCTCTAATGGCTTAGCATTCATCTCGCTTGGACAGATATTCATCATCTCCGCTGCAGCAGGATTGGCAAAATTAACATTCCCGTCCAAATCCAGGCCGATTACACCTTCCGACATCCCATTCAAGATAAGAGCTCTTTCATAACTTAAATTCTCGATCTCTTCCACGTAACGTTTGGATGCTGTAACATCGCTCGTAATACCATAGACACCTACTACCTTGTCTTCCAGTAAAATAGGAACATTGACTACACTTGTCTCAATCCGCTGACCGTTCTTGTGGATCAGACCAATCTCGTAACTCTGAGCTATGCCTTTCACGGATTCTTCAAAGTGATACTGCGTTTTCTCCAGATCTACCGGATCAATCAGATGATCAAACGGTCGACTTAACAATTCCTCGCTTGTATGTCCTGTCAATTGTTCTTGTACAGCGTTTGCTTTCAGCAAATTCCCTTCCAGATCCATGGAGGCTACTCCGAGAGGGTTACAGTCAAACAACGACTTGTACTCCTGCAAATTTAGCTGCTGCTGTTTGCTCTCCGTAATATCACGCGTGACCGCGACCATCTCCAAAAGCTTACCCGATTCATCACGCACGTAATGGGTAAGTGTGTCAGCCCACACCACCGACCCATCCTTGTGCTGCAATCGATAAATAAGCCGCTCTGGTGCATGTCCCTTGGTCTGGCTACAGATGTAATCCCGCACGGCAGGAATATCCTCAGGGTGAATACAGAACATTCCCGACCGTCCGAGCATTTCTTCAGGTTCGTAACCAAGCATGCTTCTACAAGCATCTGATACGTATTTAAATGAACGTTCGGCATCTGCTTCATGAATTGCAATCAGATCCATCGAAGATTCCGCCAGAAGGCGTGAAATACGACTACTCTCCTCCAGCTGCTTACGCTGTTCAAGCAATCGTTCCTCTGCTTCTTTTTGTTTCGTAATATCTGCAGCTTGCACAAGCAAGTATAACGGCTCTCCGTTCACCTCATCCCGAACAATGCAAGATCTGATCGCGGCCCAGATTAACGTACCGTCTTTTCGGTTCAAACGGATCTCCGTCTCATACATTGGCTGTGAACTATTTGTCATTTCCCAGAAATTATGGCGAAACTCTTCGTACCTGAGGTCTTCTTCATAGATCATATGTACAACTGAAGTGTGCAGCAGTTCTTCTTCCGTTGCTCCGAGCATTTCGCAAAAAGCCGGATTCAACTGCACCCACAGTCCGTTAACGTGAGAAGCAACTGCAATGCCGATTGGCGCATAAGTATATAATTGTTCGAACAGAGATCGGCTCTGTGTGATGGAGTGTGACACTACATATCCTCCCTTATGAGAATGTGAATGTTACTATAGCTAAAATCCAAATGTTATTCGTATGAATAGTGGGGTCTGAACATACCTTTATCTATAGACTAGTACCCCAAATACCAATGTAATTAAACGTAACCGTATGGAAAATCTTCGATATTAATCGACATGTTAACATTTTCGACGTTTTTATATCGAAAATTCATGGATGATTGGAGGTTATTACCTTATGATCATTGTTGCTAATCAACCCATTCGACTGTCGCCATCTGAGTGGTCCCCATTTGAATGGTACTGGTTACAGCAGCTACAGATGCGCAATACACCCTATGTATACCAATCGCTTGAGCATCTGCATTTTGAATGGAACCTAAGAGAATCTCTTGTGGGCGCAGCCGAAGGATTGAATCGAAGTAGAGTCAGCTTTGCCTCATTCGAAGCTTCCAGATGTAATCCTGCCTTTTGGAATCGTAATACAGAAGGAGGATTTGAGCTGAGGCCAGATGTAACCCCGGCAGAAGGCATCAGGGATATATGGATGAACGGACGGTTGTATGCGTTTGAGTGTGCGACTGCTACTGTCATTGTACTGTACGGAGGAGTACTTGGCAGCATCCGTGAGGAGTCCTTTAATTCGCTATTTCGTAACCTGCTTTTGTTTGACTGGCATTACGACAGTGATCTGCGTTTAACGGAGAAGAACGGCAAAGAAACAGCTCTGCCAGGAGACGTACTGTATTTCAAAAATCCAGATGTTTCACCGGAAACTCCTGAATGGCAAGGCGAAAATGTTTTCATGCTACAGGAGAACAGATACTATGGGCACGGCATAGGCATTGCAAGCAGCCAGGAGATTATTCACACCTTGAACCAATTCCGATTTCCGGGTAGCCGCACTTCCGCCTATTTAATGGATATGGTCATATATCCAGACTTTCTCTACTTATCCCGTTATGCCAAGAACAATTTCAACAGCAATCCAGATATGTCTACACCTGTTTTACCTGGACAATTGTACGTTAGAATCGGCGGTAGCCGTTATCTGCGTACTTGAAGGCTGAACCATAACAAAAATCCCGCTCGGAGGCTGCCGTTAGACTTGCTTCCGAGCGGGATTTCTTTTATAACTATTATAACTACAGCCGCTGCTACATCTATTCTTGAGAATTCAGTCCCGTGGGTCAAGCTGAACAACTACCTGCTTACCACTCACCTGTACTCCCGTCGTTTTACTACCGTATTCTTTCAATGCTTTGCATAATTCCTCAGCCCAAATCTTACCTGCTTCTCCCTCTTTAGGACCGTGTACTTGAATCACAAATTTCACCGAGTCACCTTTCTTCAAGATGCGCTCTGCTTGTGACTGCTTGACATCCCGGTCATGGTCCTCCATCTGCAAATGAAGTCTAATTTCCTTTACTTTGCGTTTATCAGGGGATTTCTTGGCCTTTTTTTTCGCTTGCTGTGCTTCATCACGCGCTGCACCTGCTCCGATCAATTTGCAAGGGGGCGGGCTTGTCATCAGGGACATGCACACCAAGTCCACTTTATGCTGTTTGGCCAGTGCAAGTGCTTCCCGTGTCGGCATAATCCCCAGATCTTCTCCATTCAGTCCGGTGAGCTGCACCTCGGTTGCTTTGATCTTTTCATTTTTAATGATCTGAGCCATACCATCTTCCTCCTTGACATGAAAAGCCTGTCCTGATCAATGAAGATCAGAGCAGGCTTAAGTATAAATGCAATAATTCTTACATCATGACTCTAAGTCGCGTTATTCATGAAACCTGGTCTCAACTCAGGTGAACTCTAGTCATACTTGGTGATACCACGTAATCCAATTACAGTGCATTGAATGCTTCTGTCAGAACAGGTACGATCTGTGATTTACGGGATACTACGCCTTTGAGCAGAGCTCTATTGTCTGCAAGCGTTACATTGTATGCCTTCTCTACTGCTTTCGTAGATCCACCATAAGCCAGTGCCACAGAGTCGTTGTTCAGAATGTCAGTAACGACAAATACGAACAGGTCAAGCCCTTTGCTGGAAATAATCGCTTCAATCGCTGCTTCAAGTTCTGGTTGTTTAACCAGCACATCGTTGACGTCAACCGCATTCACTTGTGCGATTTCAACTTTGGCTGTTCCCATAGCAAATTCCTTAGCATCCAGGGAGATCAGTTCAGCAATTGTTTTCTGACTCAAATCTGCACCGGCTTTCAGCATGTCCAGACCATAGCTGTCTGCATCTACACCAGCAATAGCAGCCAGCTCACGTGCTGCAGCTACATCCTGCTCTGTGCAAGTTGGGGATTTAAACAGCAAGGAATCCGAGATAATCGCAGACAACATCAGACCCGCAATTGGTGCACTAATTTCGATGCCGTTCTCTTTGTACATTTTATTCAAAATAGTTGCAGTACAGCCTACAGGCTCCGCACGGAAATACAAAGGCTGGCTTGTCTCAAAATTCGCAATACGATGGTGGTCGATTACTTCAATAACCGTTACGTCTTCGATATCGCTTACGCTTTGCTGACGCTCGTTGTGGTCTACCAAAATGACTTTGTTTACTTCGTTAGCAGCTGTTTTAATCAAGCGTGGTGCTGCAACTTTGAACTGATCCAGTGCATATTGTGTTTCGCCATTCACTTCGCCTAGACGCACTGCTTCAACTTCATGGCCCAATTTACTTTTCAGATCTGCATACGCAATTGCTGAACAGATGGTGTCTGTATCCGGGTTTTTATGGCCGAAAATTAGTGCTTTTTCCATACTCTTCGCCCTCCGTCAATTTCGAGTTTAAGTTAATCTATCCTTGTTTGAATCATACCTAACTGATTATAGCGCTTATACGTCTTAATTCCAATCCCTTTACAGCGAATTAATTACAGTTCATAAATTAGCACATCTACCCAGGTTTATGCAACGATTACTGTAAAATACCGTTCAGAATCCTGTATGTATCCGGTACATCATAACAACCGCGAGGCTTACGGATGACACATCTCGCAAGTGAATTTGTTTTAATCAGATTAACGTAAAAATAAGAACGGGAACTCTGTCACCTTGAGGAAACATCTTAGTGAACAAAGCTCCTGTCCAATCACATGGATATTTCCGTTAAACATGTATATTATCGCTCTTTATCGCTCCATATAGCTCTATATAGCTCTATATAGCTATTTCTACTTTAGGCCTGCTGTAATCCAAACGCTTCTGCAATGAGACTAAAGGAACGCAGCCGTGCCTCAAACGAATGAATAGCTGACGCAATGATCACTTCATCGGCTTCATGACGTTCAGCCATAGCGATTATTTTATCCCTCACCTGATCCGGTGTTCCAATGATGGAGAAGGAGCGGCGCTGACGAATCTGTTCCAATTCCATCGCTGTATATGGATAGTTATTCACCGTCTCCAGAGAAGGGAAGGATCGTTGCTCCAGTCCACGTCCAAGTCGAAGGAAAAATAATTCATTGCTGCGAGCCAGTTCAGCAGCCTCCTCTTCTGTATCAGCACAGAATGCGGAGACGGCAATCATAGAGTGAGGTTTATCGCTCAGAATCGAAGGTTTGAAATGACGGCGGTAATGCTTCATCGCTTCTTCTCCACCTGGTGTTCCAAAAAACTGGGCAAAAGCATACGCTGTACCTTGCGCTGCGGCAATCCTCGCCCCTTCCGAACTCGAACCTAACAGCCACACTTCAGGAACCGTTGAAACGGATGGTCCGGCCACAAGTGAAGCAAAACGATGGTCTTCAGGCAATTGTTCGTGGAAGTAATATCCGAGATCGGCGATCTGCTGTGGGAAAAACTGTACATTCGATGATTTCCCCTCATTCAACGCTCTGCTAGCAATAGGCATCCCTCCTGGAGCACGCCCAATTCCGAGATCGATACGTCCTGGGTGCAAAGCCTCTAACAACCGAAAGTTCTCTGCCACTTTATAGGCGCTGTAGTGAGGTAGCATAACCCCTCCAGAGCCTATCTTAATACGTTGTGTATGAGCAGCCACATGAGCGATCATCACCTCCGGACTTGAAAACGATAGCGCTCCGCCGCCGTGATGCTCAGACATCCAGAACCGGGAATACCCTAGTTGTTCAGCATGCTGCGCTAAGGTCACAGCTTCCTGTAAGGCATCTTGTACACTCCGCCCCTCACTAATGTGTCCATGCTCGAGTACACTCAGTTTCATATATGTTCATTCCTCTCATCCGTGAAGTACATGATTTTCAGCCTGTTTACTTGTTCATTGTAACATTATAAATTACAGTTTCAAACTTCCTTTAACCATTATTAGCCAGAGTCTATCCAAAAGAATACTAAAAAACGCCACCAGCTTTATGCTGGCAGCGTTCTATGTTCTTCTCCCTACGATGCTCATTACGGTGCTCTTTTTGGTAAAAGCTTCACATACTCGTCAGATAGTTTCATGAGGCTGAGTACATGTTCGTAATCGGAACGATAAGGCTCAAGATGGGTCACGGGTTCATAGGTTTCAAGTGAATATGCAGTACCATCGTCAAAGCCCGCACCGGGAATGAACAAGATGTCATTGTTCACAAATGATCCAGTCGGCAAGTAGTAACGGATACCAAATGCGTTGCGATCCATATTCAGTAGGTCGTGCCCAAATGCTGTGAACTTCTCCTGTTCCAGCGATACGCCTATCAGGTTCATAACGGTAGGCAGAATATCCAGTTGGCCCCCCGGTTGTTCAATGACTTTCCCTTTGGTTTGTTTTGGCGTATGGATGATCAATGGAATATTGAATCGGCTCACTTTTCCGTCGTAAGGAACTCCCAGATGGTCTTGAATCTGCTGGGTAATCTCCTTGTCTTCAGGTAAGCCGAAGTGATCTCCATAGAGTACAAGTGTGGTGTTATCCCACAAGCCGTTTGCTTTCAACTCGTGAATAAGCTGGCCTACGGCGTAATCTGTATAATTGATCGCTTGCAGATAGTCATGTAGCATTTTGTTAGTCACCGTTGCGGGAATCTCGATTCGCGCACGGTCTGCAGGAATGGTAAACGGCGAATGACTCGACGCTGTGATGAACTGAGCATAGAACGGCTGTTTCGCAGCCTGATGCGCGGTTATTTGTTCCACACCTACCCGGTATAACTCTTCGTCCGATGGCCCAAAATCGTTAAATCTATCATTCGTGAAGCTTGGTTTATCGAAATACCGCGTGAATCCGAGAGCAGGATACATCTTGTTCCGATTCCAGAAGGTTACGTCGTTAACGTGATATGTCTCGGACTCATATCCTTCCTTGGCCAGCAGTTTAGGCAGGCTTGGAAGGTCGCGGTCACTATATCCAGCAGACATCGGCACGACCCCTGTAGGATAAATGGATGTATTCGACATAAACTCCGCATCCGATGTATTTCCCTGACCAATCTGTTGGAAAAAATGAGAAAAATAATAGCTTTCTTTCGCAAGATTATTTAGAACCGGAGTTAATTCTTGCCCGTTGAGTGAAGCATGAATCGGAAAATTTTGAAAGGACTCCAGTTGAATGACAATCAAGTTACTTCCTTTCGCCTGACCGAAATATTTAGCCTTCACCTGGGTATCATGATCCGTCTTGTTCTGGTATGGATATTGGCTTACCAGTGCATTGATCTTGGCAATCGTTTCGTTAATGTTGCCGTTCGCGATAGCTTCGTTCTCTTTGCTCGTTAGTATCGCAGAAGACACCTGGTAGTTCAGGAAACCAATATTTTCTGCGCGCACCAATTCATTATCAATGGTTTCCCCTTTGACGATAAAACTGCCTGACCACACCATACAGAACGCCGCGGTCAGCGCAACGCCCAGTTTACCCCAGTAACGGCTGCGATTTCTGCCAAATGTCAGGCCACTCTCATTATAACGGTTACGATATCCTCCTGAGCCGTGTCTGCGTCTGATCAGCCAGATGGGCACAGCAAGAATAATATCAGCAAAAAACAAAACGTGCTGCCACCGAATTAGTGGCCCTATACTTCCTCTCACCTGAGCAACCTGCCCCAGCTCACTTAGCGCAGTGTACGTAGGAACCGAACTGAACTGCGCATTATAAAGCGTTGCTGCAAACAGAACCAGGGAGAACAAAATGTTAAATCCCCCGTATACCCATCGCTTCCAGCTTAGCGGCACAATGAGATCCAGCACACACACAATCGTAAGCGCGGCGAGTGCATCGGTTAATAGCCCCACACCCGACAGGTTATTGAAAAAGAAATACCGCAAAAGCGATAATTTCAGTAGCATGAGGACAAACAAAACGATAAATAAGGCCCGCGATGAAGTCTGCCTTCTTGTATTCGTAGATTTGAACATGGTCGCTTTCAACCCTTATCTGAAATTTTTACGTTCATTTTACAAAACGTATATTTCAGTATAACAGTTTTCAGTTTCCTGTTCCATGGCGTATCAGGTGTGAATCATGCAATTGTTGATACATCCTCATTTTTCGTGTTCCCGTCGGCGCGCGATAATCGAATAACTGCCTGTGCAGCCGCAATACGAACCCAAGGTATCTGCTCTGGTCTACAGCAGACTGCCGATATACCAATCTCATGAATAAAAGCAATCGACTCTGCGTCTCCGGTATGTTCGCCGAAAATCGTTGTTTTCAGATGAGGCTTCCGAGTCCGGCTATGGACAGCCGCCATCTCTACCAAACGACCAACACCTTCAATATCAAGTGATTGAAAAGGGTTGGTTTCCGTTTCAAAAACTTTCCCAAAAATCTGTTCTCGCTCGGTTGCTTCCTGCCCGGTACATCCAAACATCGATTGGGTCAGCTCATCCGTGTCAAACGAAATAAAGTCCGCATGACGCGCAAGTTGTGCAGCCGTTAATGAGGCTCTTAGTGATGTAATCGCTGCTCCTACCTTATAGACACAGTGTCGCCGTTCTTCACCAAGCACCTGGTTCGCCACATGATCTACCATGTCCCGCATCTTTTGCATCTCATGCACATGCTCTACATATGGAATCATAATTTCGGGACGAACCCAATACCCTTCACGAATCCCTTTAACAGCTGCACGGAAGATCGCCTCAACCTGCATTTCATGAATTTCGGACAAAACGACACGGAGATGCTTGCCCTGCTGTTCGAGCACCATGTGATCTGAGCATAACTCAAGCAATGAATCATCAAATAATTGAATAGTCACCGGACGTCCGTCCATTGTTTCAAAGAGATATTCCATGTCAGCCTGCTGCATGGGTAGTAACCTCTCCATACCCCGCCTGCGTTCTGCTTCCGTACGTGACGTCACCATCTTTTGTACAAATGGCGTTCTGGACGGAGACATCAGCATCGTCTCGGTCGTACATAGACCAATGCCCTCAGCTTCCCAGATTCGTGCCTGCCAAGCGTCAGCTGCAAGTTCAACTTTTGCCAAAATGGTAAGCTCTTTTACTTCATTGGCCCATCCGAGTAAACGCTTTAGTTCTGGTGAATCCTGTTCCATACAAGCCATCAGATCGCCTGATTCCATTCGGAGGATGGCATCCTCTTTGGAAATCAATCCTTCGTTGACGAAATCTACTGCGCTCTTGACGGCAGCGATTGGACTTAATCTCGCACGCTGTATACTTTGAATCCAGATGGAAGACGCGGTCACGACATAGGCAATTTCCAGCACTGCTCCTGTGCGATTCTCTAACAGGTTGCAGATTTGTTCAAGATCCGCGTATCGTTCAGCATAATTTTTCTTTAGTAAAGAGAGTGTGTTCTCCCTCTCCCTCTCCCTGTCCTTTTCCTTATCGCTTCCTGCCGGGAGATCGCCTCCCATCATGCCCTTTTCCCCCGTTACCGGATTGCGTGTATACACTCTTCCCTTACAATCTCTGTGCTCCTCCTCTATGGCAGCCAGGATTAGAACAGGCTCTCCCTTATGTTCTTTCTCTTTATAGAAATTGGCTTTATGATCCATTTTGCGCGGGGAGCAAAACACCGCCCGAATCGCAGCTTGTAGTTGAAGATACACATCCTGTGGAAAAGGCTCTCCCCCATTGGCTTGAATCCATCTTTTGCAATCCGCTATTAACGATTCAAGCTCTTCCTCTGTTGAAGTGCACGGCTTCTCGTCCGCTGTCTGCACAGTAGCTGTATAGGAGATACCGTGAACCATATGACCATAATGCTGTAATGCAGTTAGGTAACATTGAAGCGCATATAACCGGTTACCAGTCTGACGAGCAAAGCCTTCGACCGTGTAGTCGTTCAAGCCAACGTAAGGTATTGTATACGATTCAGCAGCTGATGAAGTAACTGCCATAGAAGTCGTAGTCTGGTTCGTCCTCACATGCAGCAGAAGTGGATAATTTCGGTCCCCGAAGACTGTTCCTGTCGCCTGTTCCATACGCCGGATGGCACTGCCTAGTTCTTCCCTAATCTCATTGGAAAGATATCCAAGACGGGTACAAAGTTCGTCACAGCCATCTGACGTGACAATCATTCCCGCCGGAACAGACCACCCTGCCTGCATCAGCTCCGCGAGAGCAATCCCGACACTGTGAGTCAACTCTTCCTGATCTGCCATACCTTCCTCTAACAGCATCACCCGTTTTGTCATTACAGTCTCCGATCTGCCTTCACGGCTGTGATTGAATGACAGCTATCCATCATAGCGCTGCCCTCATTCTAATGTTATGTTGTAACACCCATCTCAAAGACTATGACTGCTGCATTTTGTGATCGTTATTCTGTTTTTTTGTTAAATCTCCACCGTATTAGAGCGCTTTACAGCAAAAGCTCCTCCAGCTAGGCTGGAGGAGCTTGGTGCCCGAGTCAACGTTAGACGGGCTACAACGCTATAATGATATTAAATCTCAGATCACGTTCTAATTCCCGCTATGATCACCGGGGCATATTCCCTTGATTATAGCTATTGAGCAATTGATTCACAAAAGAATTCTGCTCGCCTTCTTGCAGCAAATAACTCGCGATCAGTCCAAAATCATCGCTGACATAGCCAGCTAATTCCGGTTCCCCCGTTAAGGTTAATGTGCGCTTAAAGGCCGTCTCCCTAATCTGCCGAAGCACTTCTTCTTCGGCAACTGCGGAATCGCTGGCACATTGTTCAAAAGCCTGCATCCAGTGGTCCGCAAATGGAGCTTCATCACGTTCATCCAGCACAGCCTCTATATCCAGTCCTTCGAAATTCTGTTCACGAAGCAGCCGCCCTTCCTTCAAATCCGCTAATAATGTGTTCACATCGCTTCTGCTCATGGGTTCACTCCTTCTTATTCCCTCTTATTACTTCTTCAAATACATCTCGGGTATAACAAAACGTCTCATTCGCTTATCAGGAACTGCTGTAAAATAATCCAATCCCTGTTGCTCATATTCTTCAAGCACATATTCAAATATACGGGCGATGATACCGCAGTCTTCCAGCGCATCATGTCTGTGAATGCCATCCGTATCCAGACCGTAGTAATGGATAAGAAAATCGGTTGAAACCACATCCGTTACCTCAGGATGGATGTAAGTAAACATCGCTTTCGTATCCAACACCTTGTTCGTGAACATGGTTAACCCGTATTCCAGACAATGACGCTCTAGCATAGGCAGATCATATTCATATCCCGCATGGGTTACCAGTACCTGGTCTCCAATAAAGTTGCAAAAATGCTCGTACACCTCATTAAAAAGCGGTGCCTGCAACATCTCTTGATTCGTGATACCCGTGAGTTTTTCGACGGCTTCCGGAATCGGTTTGGAGGCCCGAACCAGTGAAGAGAAGCTAGATGCAGCAACTCCCTCTTCCCTCCTATAACGCACTGCACCAAACTGAGTTACACCTTCTACAGTCGGATCAATGCCCGTTCCTTCCAGATCAAATATACAATATGTTCTGTTCTGTAGCGGCGCAACGCTTAATTCCTCAATCGTATACGTGCCTTCCTCGAACGTAATTTTCACCTATTTCACTCCCACATCCGTGTAATCTTCAACAGTTTACGATCAGCCATATTCCAATCCAACCTGTAAATATCCGGCATTGTGGTACTCTTCCAAAACTCGAAACCGAATGCAGGATCATAATACTGAAAAATAAGAGTCATGATATCACCGTGGGTACCAATCACGACCTTTTCTCCGGCGTGTTTTCTTAACAATTGTTCAATGATCTTCACTGCTCTTGCCTGAGCATCATTGCCCGACTCTCCACCCGAAAAAGCAAACGCAGCATCGAGATATAATTGCCGTTTCGCTTCGTAAAAATCATCATGTTTGATATGAGAACCCGACAACGCACGTTCACGCAAATCTTCCTCAATGAATACAGGCTTACCGACCACATCAGCCAACATCTGAATGGTATGCACAGCTCTAAGGTACGGGCTGGAATAGAAGACCTCAACATCCTCTGCATGCAAAAGATTGGTGATTTTCTCCGCATCTCTATGCCCCTGATCAGTCAGTCCGCGCTTGCGTTCTTGTCCTTCAATGAATTCGGACTCTGCATGTCTTACGAAATATAAGCTTGTATGAGCTTCTGCGCTCATTCATTCAACCTTCCCTTCTTCTCAATCACGATCAAACAGGTGCTGTCAGGCAAGGATACCGGTTCACCCGTTTCATCCATAAAAACAATTCGCTCCGCAAGCGCTTCGGTATATCCCTTTTGCAGGAAGTGGCGCAACAAAGTGATATCTGCTTGCTCCCCTAACGCTTCACGGATACATTTCTCATAATCTCGCGGTGTAAATACACCGAACTGCTCCTGAATTTCATGTACATAGGCTTCCTCACCCCAGGTATAAGTGTACAAAAATTCCATCGCATCATTAATCGGCATAATGACTTCATGATCCGATATCCGGTCAAAAGTGATCTCGCGTCCTTTGAAGTCCGCCTTATAACGTTCCAACCAACGTATACCGTCTGGTTCCAAAAACCGAATTCGCCTCTGCTGAGACTCAGGTTCGCTCATAATCCCATCCCGGATGAGTATTCTTCCTCCCGGGGAGAGCACTTGAAAAGCACTTTGTAGCGCGGCCGCTACGGTATCTGTATTGAACCTGCGTCCGTCATACTCGATATATGAATACAACTCATGCAGAATGGAGGAAAAAATAACCGTATCCACTGTGCCAGGCTCCATATACTGATTCAGTTGCAGAGCATCACCCTTCATGACTTGCCAGCGATGGGATTCCCGATGCTTTTTACGCTCCAGTGCCTCTATAACATTGGAGGAAATATCTATGCCAATCGCCTCAACTTCTGGCTTCTCCTGCTCGATCAGATCCAGCAGCACACCACCACCCGGGCCGATATCGAGCACACGCGTGCCAACCATAAAATCCAGCAGCACTTTCTTGTAATCACCGGAACTGTTCATATCCGAAAGATATGTCTCTTCGTTATGAAACCGATCATATGCATCCCGGCGCAGACCAAAAAGATCGAATAACATCAGCACTGCCTGCTCGTATAGCGGAGATTTCTCAGCTTCAACACAAAAAGCAATCAATGACTCGGCCGCAGGTGAAAATTCAAAGGTGACAAACAACGTATCCGGCAGGTCCGGATAACGTTCGATTCGATGTTCTAGATGCGGATAGGGAATTCGCTTGCCAGCAATAATCTGCTCCCAGGAATACTGCTCCAAATATTTTTCAATCATCCGTTTCTTATAGATATTCAGCTTTTTGACACCTTTGTAGTCGTAAACCATCGTGTTCATTAACGGTTCGAAGCTGATATGACGTATATCAGTCACAGAAGACGGAATAGCAGCATGATTGGAATCCACCTTCTCGTTGTTCCATTCCTCGCTGTGAAGTGTGAGCAAAAATACTTTCACCATCTCTTCCAGCGAAAAATCCTTCATGGCTGACTCGACATACCACAAGGTACGTGAAGCGAGGGGAGCCAACTGTTTTTCCACAGCAAATTGCTGTTCAAGCTTGGCATAGGACTCGTCTATGAGTTCACCCTGCCGGATTGAGCTGCTTCTCAAACGGGACAACCGCTCTTTCATGCTCCAATCCTTATACTCCGTTCCTTCCACGATCCACTCTACAATTCGCTGTACTTCACCCTGAACCTGATTCCAGAGACCGGGATCAACTCCTGCGATAATACATTCATTCAAAGCCATCAGCATGGTGCGCAGTTCACTGCAAGTAACGAATCCATCGGTAATTAAAGACCGTAACGGTGCATTTTCCGCAAATGGAATTTCACCCCGTATGTATTGTCCGATCAATCCATGCGTCGCAATTAAGTTAGAAATAACTTCATGTCTTGGTGACTTCGTCCCACTTCTTTCATCCATATACATGTTAAAAAGTTGAGCTGAGCCAATATTATGTACGAATAAGTTAATGCCCTGATGCTGCCATGTTCTGCGCTGATCCGACGATCCCCCTTTTGCTGTCTCTGACCAGACCAGAACTTCCTCCAGCAACTCCCGAATCCAAAACGAAAGCTGAAGGCCGTCCAGTACCTGAAGTGTGCGCTCCGTATAATCCAATACGGCATTGGTCTCTTGAAGCTCAGCAATGGAATGGATACGCTCCAGATTAATGCGCGGTTTCTCAGCTGCTGCGAGCCATTGCAGCCATTGTGGCATCTGATGTAATCGTTCCTGTGATTCACCTGATTTGTAGATTCGGATCGCTTCCAGTGTGTGTAGCATGTACTCTTCACCCTCTTTTATCTCATCATGTTGTCTAGATTGTTTCATCCAGTGTACGGAGTCTATCCCGCCGGGTTATCCTTGCGTTCTCGAATCGAACTCAACACCCCTCACTTTGGAGTAGATCATCTGATCCACCCACGTACCTGCTCGATCCTGTTTTATTTTGCGAAGTACACCTTCAAGGGTGTAGCCTGACCGTTCCGCCACCTTGGCACTTCGGACATTACGGGCATCGCACCGAATCTCAAGCCGATTAGCCTGAAGGTGCATGATCGCAAATTGTTCAATCCCAGCCACAGCTTCTGTGACCAGGCCTTCACCCGACCGGGAGGTGCGCACCCAATAACCAATCTCAAAGCAGCGAGCATTCCAGTCTATCCGGTGAAGGCCGCTACTGCCCACGAACTCGTCCGTCACTTTATCACGCAAGTGCAACATCAGGTCACTTCGTTCCAAAAATTTCAGTCTGGCTTTACGTACAGTTATCTCTGACTGCTCTAGTGAAGGGATGTTCTCGGCAAAAGGTAACCATGGACGCAACTCATTCACACTTTCCCGAATCGCTTCATTGACATGCTTGCCATCCCCCCACTGCGGTGCACGAATGGTAAGTCGTTCCGTATGAAAGCTCTCGGGGAACTCGAGCATCATAGGGTTAAACACATCTGAATCAGTCATGAATCCTACTCCTCTACGTGGAAAATCGAATCAATAATCAGCGGCAGATTATCTCTAACGGATGCGGCACCCAAGACCGACCGGGCATGCACGCCCTTTTCTTCGAAAACTTCAATCATTAAATCGGAAATTCCATTCAGCACCTTATGGTGCTCCTGATAGGAAACCGAGGCGTTGATGAACCCTTGCACTTTAACGACTCGTTTGACCCGATCAAGCGATCCGAGCACATCCCGAACGACAGCAAGTACTTCCAGCCCTGCGTTCCGGGCCAAGTCATATCCTTGTTCGGTCGTGAATTCTACACCCAGTTTACCGCGCTCATCCGTTGCCGGTCCTTTTCCTGATACATACATGATTCCGTTCACGATTACGGCGTTTGCATATTTGCCCGCAGGTGCGCTCGATTGCGGAAGCTTGATTCCTAATTCCTGTAGTCTGGTTTCGACTCTTGTCATAACTAGAACCCCTCTCTTCTTATCCAATATATGAAGCTCATCTGAGGTGACTAGATTAGATCCATAAATATATAAATGATTATATAGGAATATATGTTATACATGAAAGACAAATGGAAGCTCATCATGCTTATAACTCTTACTCACTCTGACTAATATCTTATACTTTCATAGGATTGTGTTTTTTCATCTCACTACGTCCGTTATACTCCTGCCTGTACGTCCTGGGTGACATCTGAACAGCTCGCTTGAACATCTTGCCAAAATGCGAAAAATTGCCGAACCCTGCTAGCATCGCAATGTCCGTAACGGACTCATTACTCTCTCGTAGCAAACGCTGTGCCTCCTTCACTCGGAGCAGATTAAGATAGTCACTGAAGGCAAAACCCGTCTTTTGTTTAAACAGCCGGCTTAGATAATGTGGACTAATGCGAAACTGGTCTGCCACCTCAGGCAGTGTTAGCGGATTTTGATAATTTTCATTCAGAAAGCGGACAACAACTTGAATCTTGGGATGAAGAACGGGATCTTGATCCTCTGTGTGTATACGTCCTAGATGACGATGACGGTAGGTATGGAGTAGCAGCTCCAACGTACGATGACGCAGCACCATGCCACTTCCCTCGTCAGGCTTACGCATCTCATTCACCATTTCTGTTACGATTGCTTCGGTCACCTTCACGATATCAGAGGGAAATCTCACAATGGGTACGTCCCATCGAAAAGGCTCCGTCAATTTCTCAGCCATATCACTCGTGACCGCCATAGCGGCAAACAGTTCGGGCTGGAAGTACAGTACGATCCGCTCATGGTCGGGCACTCCGCTCTCCAATGTTTTATGCACCGTACTGCGGTCTACAAATACCAAATCCCCTGCTTTAATCCGGTACGAACGATCTTTGATAAAATAAATGCGGTCACCGGAAAGCAAATAATATAACTCATAGTGCTCATGAAAATGATCATCTGTCATCGAAAAATATCCGATACGGCGATCGTATTCGATATGTAATAAATCCGTTGTATCCTGATAATCCCCACGAATGGCTTCGGTCATTATCCCTCTCTCCTTTTTCATAATTATAGCAAAATATGCGGCCTTTGAAAGCGGTTTCGCATAAAATGCGGCGAAAGAAGTGCTTCCTTGTTATAGGCTAAACCTATATTGGAGGAGGCGATATGCATGGGTAAGAAGAAACGTTATGTATTAGTCGGAACCGGTGGTCGTGCTGAATTTTTCTACGGTGCCTTGACCCGGGATTTTAATGAAACTTCCGAGCTTGTCGGCTTCTGTGATATCAATCAGGTACGTATGAATTATGCGAATAAGCTGCTGCGAGAAAAATATAACTATACTGAAGTGCCAACGTACCTGGCAGATCAATTTGACCAGATGAATGAGAACGAGAAGCCGGATTACGTGATCGTGACCAGTGTGGATCGGACACACCATAAATATATCATCCGGGCGATGGAGCTTGGTTGTGACGTCGTTACCGAGAAACCGATGACCATCAATGAAGAGAAATGTCAGGATATTCTGGATGCTGTGAAACGTACCGGACAGAACGTACGCGTGACATTCAATTATCGTTATGCACCACATCATACAAAAATACGAGAGCTTATTCTGAACGATACGATAGGCAAAGTGACGTCCGTACACTTCGAATGGCTACTGAATACTCGGCATGGTGCGGATTACTTCCGCCGCTGGCACCGGGACAAGCGTAATAGCGGCGGATTGCTAGTGCACAAGTCTACGCATCATTTCGATCTGGTGAACTTCTGGATTGGTTCACAACCGGATACCGTATTTGCTTTTGGAGATCTGATGTTCTATGGCAGAGAAAATGCAGAAGATCGCGGGGTCACTCAATTTTATAGCCGTGCTACAGGCAATCCGCTAGCACAGGATGATCCATTCGCCCTGCATCTGGATTCGGATGATCATCTGAAATCGATGTATCTCGATGCCGAGACAGAAGATGGATACCAGCGTGATCAAAGTGTATTTGGAGACGGCATCAACATTGAGGATACGATGGGTGTTCTAGTCCAGTATCAAAACAAAGCGATCCTCACCTACTCCCTTGTCGCTTATCAGCCGTGGGAAGGTTATCGCATCGCCATCAACGGTACTAAAGGACGTATCGAGATGAGTATTGTGGAGCAATCCTACGTCAATTCACTGGGCGATAAGAGCAAGGAAGGCGCTCTGATCGGCAAAACGCTACGCGTGCTGCCAATGTTCGGCGCACCTTATGAAGTAGAAGTGGAGGAAAAAGAAGGCGGTCACGGCGGAGGTGACCCTGTGCTGCTGAACGACCTGTTCGGCGCGCCGTCAGAAGATCCGTTCCATCGTGCAGCTAATCATGTGGATGGTGCCCGCTCGATCCTAACAGGTATAGCAGCCAATCGCGCTATCGCCACAGGCCTTCCTGTGAAGGTCGGTACATTAGTGCAATTCTAGCATAAATAAGGCGTAAGCTCAGGGGTCTGGAATCTCTGAGCTTACGCCTGTTCTAGTTTCATTTCAATTAGACGCTTCCTACACTTTTTATGCACCTAAAAATCTAACGTTGAACATGGGCTGTCAAGTACTCACCTTCCGCATAGCTCCATTCATATACTAGGACTATATGACGAACGGAGGATGATTTATGAGCTGGCAGCATCTTCGAACAGGCATTACACTCCAGCAGCGGTTGGCCCAACTCGAGGGACATCTTGCTGAGCTTAACGCCCCGCGTTCCGGTATGGAGCCTGGACGGATTCGTCGGGTATTCCCTCGTAATTTCATCAAAATCAATCGTCAATTATTTATTCCGCTTAGCCTGAATTCCATTCGGGTATTCGACATTCCACGCACACAACGAGGGATTAGAGTTGGCATTCGCACGACGTTCCCATCACGAAATGCATTCAGAAATATCAAACTGGTGAGCGTTGGACTCAATTATATTGAGCTGCAAGGAAAAGGAAAATCCCCTTCGCGTATTCTGTTTCCACTCTCCAGCGTGGAGTCGATTTACCGACCTCGTAAGCGGACGCTCCAACGGAAACGTGCCTGTCTCCGTCGTTCATAGAAAGAATTGCGTAGAGGAACATTGAACTCTTGTACGGCAACTCGATGAAAGAAAAAAGGTGAGAAGCGGTTGTCTCCGCTCTCACCACGAGGCTAATGCCGATCATTGCTACATAAAAACTGTAACTTGGCTACATTCGATCTGAAATCTGATTTAGCGTTTAATGAAACAATTTCTTATATCTTATACTCCATTAAATCCCTGTCCAAACGTCCTTTGCATAACGGCCCTGCTCCTGAAGCTGATCAAGCCACGTTTCTGCTTCTTGTGAGGTCTTTCCTTTGATGTCCATATAGGCTTGCTTCAGCGTGGCTTCAACATCGGGAGCCATTTTACTACCATCTCCACAAATATAGAGATGGGCACCGTCCTCCAGCAAAGGAATCAGCAGATGTGCATCCTCTTTCATCCGATGCTGAACATAACACTTTTCTTCCCCTTGTACACGGGAGAACGCCGTATGAAGGTGTACGAGTCCTTCGTGCTGTGCAGTTTCAAGCTCGTTTTTATACAGATAATCATGCTCAGGATTGCGGCAGCCGAAGTATAGATGGGCCTCACCAACCGGCATCCCTTGCTCTCTCATTACATGCCTGGCCTGTAAGAAACCACGGAACGGCGCTACACCTGTACCCGGGCCAACCATAATAATCGGCACTTCTGGACGTTCTGGCAGCTGGAAGCCGGATTCCGGTGTGCGGACAAACATTACGACCTCATCACCAGACTTCAAGCCGGATAGATAATTCGATGCGATCCCTTTATATATTCCTTGTCCTCTCCACGCAGGCTCCTTCACGACGCTTACTGTAATGCTAGCCTGCTCCGGCTGAACTCGTGGTGAACTGGATATGGAATAATATCTGGCCTTCAAGGAAGGCAGCAACTCCAGAAAACGTTCAAAAGGCAGTTCACAAGCTTCGTATTTCTCCAAATAGTCCAGCATGGAGATGCGTTTGCTGCGTACTTCTTTCATATATAACGTTTCATCCAGCAGCGCCTCAAGCTCCTTCTTATGTGGAGGACATACCGTATATGCCGCAAGTTCTCTAAGTTGCGCACGTGTTGCGGCTTCTTGCAGTTCCACACTATGGGTAAGCAGGTCATAGAGGTTTACTGGACGTTGCAGCGGAAGATGGGCTGCGCTGCGCCCTGATGCATCCAGTACCAGATGCTCGGTTCCGGTGAATCCGTAGCGGCGGAGCACACGCTCTACAAGTTCAGGTGGATTTTGCGGCAGTATGCCTAGATGATCGCCTTCTTTGTATGTGATTCCCTCGGGCAGTTTGATCTCCAGATGTCTTGTACTGCGTTCACTACCTTCGTCATGAAGCTCTCGGTTCTCCAACACAGAAGTCACATATGCGTCATACGTTTCCACTAGCGGAGTCACGGCCATCCCACTGACGAATTGTACTGACAGGGAACTACGCTCCTTCTTGGCGTCTGTATTCAGTTGCAGCTCCAGTGTTCGTGCCAAGTCAGGCCATAATTGTTCCGTCCAATCTTCCACCTGCTTCTCAAAATCCCCGCTGGCGTCCGTCTCACCAAGAGACGACAGCCGCTTCGCCCCTCGTGAGGACAGCTGTTCATCAATCAAACGCGGAATGCGTTGGTACGTGCTCGCCCAGTTGTGGTCACCACATCCAAGTACGGTATACTTCACGCCCTTGAATTCATCTGGACCTGCTTGTTGAATCCATTCCACGAATTTGCTGGCGTTGCTTGGCGGCTGACCATTATAGGATGCGCTGACAATAACAACAGCCCCTTCTTGCGGCAGGTTGCCCACTCGATCATCCAGCGTAGCTACTTCACTGCGAAAACCTTGATATCTGGCCATATCTGCAATTTCACGAGCGATGCCTTCGGCTGTGCCCAGATTGGAGCCATACAGTACAAGCATCGGAGTGTCGTGTGCATCAACAACTTCTTGCTCCTTCTTTTTCACGGCTGTAGCAGGCTCTTGCATAGCCACACCAGGTACGGCCATTAGCGGTTGAACTCCGCGTGGACGTACGCGAATGATGAATTGATCAGGTTTAAGTGTCAATGTTTCTTTGACTTTCAACTGATAATTCGTGTGATCTATGAAGTCAAAATGTTTCAACACCATGCCTAGAACCAGCGTGGCTTCCTGAAGGGCAAACTGCTGACCAATACATGCACGTTGGCCATTACCAAAAGGTTTATAGGCGTTATGTGGCACTTTACTTGGATCTTCAAAACGCTCCGGTCTAAACTCTTCTACGTCGTCTCCCCACGCGTCACGGTCACGATGCAGCTTGGGAATGAGCACGCTAACGCTGTCGCCTTTCTGAAGAGGATATTGCCCGCCAAGCACCGTATCTTCCTTCGCATACAGCGAGAATGCTGGCGCGGTTGGCCACAAGCGCAGAGCTTCATTCAACACCATCCGAATATATTTCAAACCTCGAACCTGATTGTATGTTGGCACCGGATCTTTCAGAATCTCGTCCGCTTCTGCTTGAGCTTTCGCTAGTTTGTCTGGATTTTTCATCAGGTAATACACGGCAAAAGACAACAAACCACTGGTCGTCTCATGACCCGCAATCAAAAATGTAATAATCTGATAACGAATATTTTCATCATCCAGCGTTTCGCCCGTCTCCGGGTCTTTGCCACTGAGCATATGAGACAGCAGATCATCTGCCCCTTCCTGCGACTGTGACTTACGTTCTGCAATGATGTGATCCACCAGTGAAAACATGGAACGAATGTCCTGCTCAAACTGTTTCTTTTTGTTGATCATTAATTTGTCTTGCAAGCGCAAACGCTGCAAAGAACTCATCGATTCATCTAATGCCCGCACCATGCTTGTAATAAATGGATGTGGCTCCTCACGGTAAAAGCTATTAAATCGATAATTAAATCCGCATAAACCAATGGTGTCCAATGTAAGACGAGTCATATCGTCAGGCACATTCACCGTTTCATCCGGATTAAGTCTGGACCACTTCTGAACAAGCTGCACAGCAAGATCTACCATTTTGTTGTGGTATCCCTGCATTGCGCGTTGACTGAAGCTTGGAAGCAGCACATTATGCGCCTTTCTCCAGTTAGGCTCGTCTGTCCAGCTTGTAAAGAGCCCGTCCCCAGCAAAAGCACGCACTTTTGCGAGCGGCGCCCATACTCTTTTATCAAATTTGGACTCATCCGTCACTTCAGCTACATACTTTTCACTTGAAATATAAAGCTCGCTTCTTCCGGGATAATCCATTCGAAAAATGGGTCCATACTCATCAGCCAACTTAACCAAAGACTGGGTTGGCTCATCAAAGTTCAAGTGTGGCAGATTACCTAATGGACCGTATGTTTTGGGCTGAGGTACTGAAATAGGTGGCATTGACTCTCACTCCTTCTTATTCTCAAAATGTGAAAGATCCGTTCTATCGCTTGCTAGCAGGCTAGCGTCAGCTAGGTCGGAATCCCCTTCGGTTTCATCACATGGTGACTTGTAGTTGGCTCAAACAAACCATTCAACTTGGAACCTACTCTGTTTATATGTCATACCCAAAACTGATTGACCGTAATCGTAATTTGGTCAATTTAGAGTAAAAAAAATGGGTATTTCTTGATTTCTTTATTTACCATATCATTTCCATTTCTACGATTCAACGGTCCTAAGTCATAGGACCTTACAACTGGATTCGTATATCTCTAGTAATACAAAAACTGCCCCAGGCAGAACCACCTAAGGACAGTCAACTGTTCACGCTAGCTTACCTCACCTTACAAACGGATCAACCTACAAGTACACCATATACAATACCTGGTCCATGGACGCCAATCGTCAAATCATTTTCAATGTCCGATGATCGACTAGGCCCTGAAATAAAATGAATACCTGCCGGTAGCTGTTTTCTTCCCGCTTCGTCGAAGTCAATTAACGTCTCCCCCAATCTCGTGTGCAGCCTATGCACCGGAATAATCAGAATCAGTACAGTCGGCAGCAAACTGACGGAACGTCCCTTCTCTGGTGAGGAAAGTACGGTCACTGAGCCTGTATATGCGGTCGCATAATCCGCCATCACAATGCCGATATCTGCTTCAGCTGCTCTCGATTTCCAATCTATGTCAGGCGTACTGTTCCAGACGGAAATCTGTACACCGGGAAGCTGTTCCTCCAGTTCCAGATCCCTCAAAGCATTCTCATTCTG
>JAFWEX010000072.1 GCA_017512705.1 Paenibacillus sp. | reverse complement strand
GCATATCCGCCAGTTCTTTGGCCTTTCCCATAATGTCGTCGCGTATGATCAGATTGCGCGTATCGTAGGTTGGCATTCCATAATGGTTGTACTGCACTTCTTCCTGCGCCACTGTAATCGCTCCATTCGTATGAGATGATATAAGATGAATATTAGGATTGCACTGAGGTCAAAGAGTGATGCTCAGGTGGCCGCTCCGGGTTCGGATCGTTCTTTCGATCGCTGTTATCCCCGGATTTTTTTGATCCCTTTCGAAAAGGGGAAAATCCGGGGATAAAGGCGAACGCTTCGCTTCTACAGAATCGATTCCGTTCCCTCCGCTACGTCTCGCCGCACCCCTGACCCAAGTACAAAAAAATATTCTTCTTAATTAGGGATGTTGGTATTAAAACCGAAAATCTCACCTTGTTAGGTGTGTGATTAGATTGTAGCGCTCGAGTAGCCGCTACTGATTCGCAGCTACGGGCTCGGTGATCAGGTTCCCACGAATATAAAACGTCATCGGATCTGTAATTTCCACCTGCACAAACGTACCAATCAGTTCCTTAGACCCTTCGAAATGCACCAGCTTGTTGCTGCGTGTACGTCCAGCCAGAACGTCCGAGTTACGTTTACTTTCGCCTTCGACAAGCACTTCAACAATCTTGCCACGTTGCTGTTCGTTGCTACGCTGGCTGTATTCGTTGACCGTTTCATTCAGGCGTTTCAAGCGTTCCTTTTTCACTTCCATCGGCGCGTTATCTTCCATCACCGCTGCTGGCGTACCTTCACGCGGAGAATAGATATACGTATAAGCAAAATCATAACCGACTTCACGAACCAGCGAAAGTGTATCCTCAAACTGCTCGTCCGTTTCACCAGGGAATCCCACAATGAAATCTGTTGTCAAAACAACGTCCGGTATAGCAGCTTTGATCTTGGCCGCCAGATTCAAATAATGTTCCCGCGTATACTTGCGGCTCATCCGTTTGAGCACTTCCGTGCTGCCCGATTGCACTGGCAAGTGAATGTGTTCGACGAGATTTCCGCCTTTTGCAAGCACTTCGATCAGATGATCATCGAAGTCGCGCGGATGACTTGTTGTGAAGCGTACGCGCGGTATATCGATCTTGCGAATGTCGTCCATCAAATCACCAAAGCTATACTTCAAATCGGTGAAGTCCTTGCCGTAGGCATTCACATTCTGACCCAGAAGTGTAATTTCTTTAAATCCTTGCCGAGCCAGTTCCCTTACTTCTGCAATAACATCTTCTGGACGGCGGCTGCGCTCTTTGCCTCGGGTAAATGGTACAATACAGTATGTACAGAATTTGTCACAGCCGTACATAATGTTCACCCAACCACGCATGCCTTCGCGTTTCTTAGGCAGGTTCTCAATGATATCGCCTTCCTTGGACCATACCTCAACAACCATCTCTTTGCTGAAGATTGCTTCCTGAATCAGGTGTGGCAGACGGTGTATATTGTGGGTACCAAAGATCATGTCGACAAAACCATGCTTCTGCATGATCCGGTTAACAACAACCTCTTCTTGAGACATACACCCGCATACGCCAAGTAATAAGCCCGGATTTTCCAGCTTTAGCGCTTTTAGATGACCTAACTCGCCAAACACTTTATCTTCCGCATTTTCACGAATCGCACAAGTATTGAGCAGAATGATATCCGCAGCTTTGCGATCTTCTGTAGCCTCATACCCCATCGTCTCCAGCAGACCTTTAATCGTTTCGGTATCATGCTCATTCATCTGACATCCATACGTATATACGATATAACGTTTGCCTTTCCCGATCGTCTTCAGTTCATCAGGAACAGCAGTATCATACAGAACTTGAATATCTTCCTTGCCCCGTTGTTTCTCCTGGCGTTGGTTCGGTTCAGCTTTAATATTAATTTCACGTCCACGAATTCTTATTTTCTTGCTGAATTCATCTTGTGGAATTATTTTAGCATCGGAGAAATCAAAATATTGGGAGTAATCCTTTTTTGAATCTTTAACCATTTCCTTCGGTCACTCCTTACAGCCTCTATTCATAAAAAAACATCTGTTTCATGCCTAAATGTGTTCATTTCGTTCCTCATGCTTCAAAAGAGCATTACATCAAATTATAACATGAATTGGGCTGTAGTTCCACAAGCAAACGATACCACTTTCGAGTGATTCCTATCACATCTTCAACCCTAAATAAAAAAAACCTGAGCACGCTGATGCACAGTTCGAAAGAACTTTCGCCGTCAGTTTACTCAGGTGTTTTACAATTCAAATACGTTCTTCGTACAGCAACCGTTGTAGCCAAAGATCGCTTAGAACTTTTTAGTCGATGATTTCAGCTGTGTCACCATTACGAGCGCCTGCAGCATTCGCTTCATCAGTATCAATATGCATATCTAGTGCGAAGGAATCCGATACACGTGCCAGTACATTTTCCAAAACTAGACCACGCTCTCCGCCCAAACGTACTTTCAACATTTGCTTGTCTTCAATGCCCCATTTTGCTGCATCGGATGTGTGGAAATGAATATGACGAGCTGCAACAATGACACCTTTGTCGATTGTTACTTCACCAGCTGGACCTTTAATCGTAATCCCTGGTGTTCCTTCGATACTACCGGACTCACGCACAGGTGCTTTTACACCGATGGCAAAAGAATCTGTCATGGAGATTTCCAGTTGCGTTTCCGGACGAACAGGTCCGAGGATACGTACTTTATCGAACTGTCCTTTGGAACCGATCACTGCTACAGTCTCGTTCGCAGCATATTGTCCCGGCTGGGACAGTGGTTTAAATTCAGTTAATTCGTAACCTTTGCCGAACAAAATATCAACGTGCTCTTGGGATACATGAATGTGACGGGCGGATACGCCCACAGGTACTGTTTTACTCATCGTAAATTCACTCCTTGTTTATCTACGGCCTGTAGACAGGCTCTTAACAATCCAAGTGGTATTATACTCCTTTTCTTTGCAAAATGAAAACGAACCACTGAAAATTCATGAAATTCACTTATTTTAACAAAAATACTTCCATTTCAAGGAATAGTTCTTGCAAAAAGTGAGATAAATCCCATTATCCACACCATCTTCATTGATTGAATGGATTCAAATTACCACCTGTTTTCCTTCTGGCAAGTGTTCCCCCAGATAACGCATTGCATTCCCCCACAGCCAGCCATGTACCAGCGATTCATCATAGTGTTTTAACAAAATCTCGGTCAGCTTGGGATAACATCCCGTATGTTCCAACCCTTTAATTTTTGTAGAAATGCCGTCAAAATCGGACCCCATCATCAGATGATGTGAACCGCCAAGCGAACAAATCTGCTCAATATGAGGCAACAAATCCTCTATCTGCACTTCACCCTCACCCTTCACAAACCAAGGCACGAATGTCAAACCAATGCGTCCTTCTCTGGCCACAATAGCCTGAATCTGATCATCCTTCAAATTACGTGCATGTGGACATGCTCTATAACTGTTTGAATGAGAAGCTATGAAAGGGCGTTCGCTGAGATCGGCCAGTTCCCAAAAACCCTTTTCTGATAAATGGGACACATCTAGCAGCATTCCGATGCGATTGCAGAGATGTACGAGTTCCTTGCCTTTTTCCGTTAATCCAGCTCCGCGTTTTTCCATAATCCCATCAGCAGCCCAGTTCGCATGATTCCATGTTAAACCCACGATGCGTACTCCCATCTGAAAACATAATTCCAGATAAAAAAGGTTACCCTCCAGTCCATCGACGCCCTCAAGCGTAATTAGCCCCCACGGAGAGCTCTTCGACCCGGTCTGCATCTGAACTGCCTGTTCACGCCATAATAGCGTCTTAACCCCGCTGGGGCGCTCTGAGCTGCACTCTATGTTTCTACGATACAGTTCCAACTGCCCCATGACGTGTTCAAACTTGCCTCGACCCAGCACTTCCGGCAGATAAATCGCAAACGCTTGTAAATCTATACCGCCTTCTCTCATGCGTCGCAAATTAACATCCAGCTCGGAAGCCTCCTCAAATAACAGCTCAGGTTTCATCAGCATTTTACTTAATGCATCACAATGAAAATCAGCAATCTGCCACTCTGTTCTCGACATCTCTCATCCTCCTGCTATCTATTTATTACCCAATCCTCTTGTGAACTTTCTAAAAATAACGCAAAAAAACCTGTCTACTTCAATCGTAAACAGGCTCATGCATACGCACAATTCATGTATTATCTGGGCTCCACAATCAGCTTGATGGCCGTTCGGTCCTCACCGTCAATCACAATGTCTGTAAAAGCTGGAATACAAATCAGGTCAACTCCACTTGGTGCTACAAATCCCCGGGCAATCGCTACCGCTTTAATGGCTTGGTTCAGTGCTCCCGCTCCAATTGCCTGCAGTTCAGCATTTCCACGTTCACGAAGAACTCCTGCAAGAGCGCCGGCTACAGAGTTAGGGTTGGACTTTGCTGAAACTTTTAATACATCCATGGTAAGTACCTCCCTGGGAATGTTGAAAGTTTGTTTCCACTTACTAGATGTTATTCGCGGGAGGCGAAAAAATTCCTTCTTTTTAGCAGCGTTTCAGGGAAAAAGGGACAATGCCCTTTATTCCATACGCCACTCGTCTTCCATCAAACGAATCTTTTCGATTCGCGTTGCCGCTCCAGTTGATTCGTCAATGTCCACGATTGCGCCATGAAAATGCCATTTGCCGTCGTCTACGACAAAGCGTACGGGAAGCTGAGTATAAAATTTGCGCAGTACCGCTTCACGCTCCATACCGAGAATGCCGTCTCGCGGACCAACCATGCCTGCATCAGTCAAATACGCTGTACCACCAGGCAAAATACGTTCGTCATTGCTCTGCACATGGGTATGTGTACCTACTACAAAGGATGCGCGCCCATCCAGATGCCAGCCCATAGCAATCTTCTCGGATGTTGCTTCTGCATGCATATCGACCAAAATGCATTTATGATCTCTACGCAGCTCGTCCACAATCTCATCCGCTACACGAAAAGGACAATCAATGGCAGGTAAGAACGTTCTCCCCTGTAGATTGACGATAGCGAGCTCCTTGCCTTCTCCCTTAACGACCGTATATCCGCGTCCAGGCGTACCTGGGGGAAAGTTGGCAGGTCTAACCATGCGTGGTTCATCATCTATAAAGTCAAAAATATCCTTATTGTCCCAAGTATGGTTGCCCAGTGTAATACCATGGACACCCCAGTTAAAAAATTCATTAGCAATAGCTCCTGTAATGCCGCGCCCTGCTGCTGCATTCTCACCATTTACAATAATGACATGTGGTTTATACTTCGATTTCAGGTAGGGTAAATTTTCTTTTAGCGCTTTACGCCCTACATTGCCTACGATATCCCCAATAAATAAAACTTTCATGATTTGTTGCCTCCTCGATTGCTGCTGCATGGCTCATCAACAGGAAAAGTGGCCCACTGAAGCGGCCACTTTTCCTTAATTCTCTATTTTGCGTATTCAACTGCACGGGTTTCCCGGATCACGGTGACTTTAATATGACCTGGATAATCAAGTTCATTCTCGATCATCTTCGTAATGTCACGTGCGAGACGGAAGGCTTCAGCATCATCGATCTTCTCAGGCTGTACCATGACACGTACTTCACGTCCAGCTTGAATGGCATACGATTTCTCGACACCTTCGAAGGATTCCGAAATTTCTTCCAGTTTCTCCAGTCGTTTAATATACGTTTCCAGCGTTTCTCGGCGTGCACCTGGACGTGCTGCGGACAGCGCATCTGCTGCACCAACTAGCATCGCAATAACTGATGTTGCTTCACAGTCTCCGTGATGAGAAGCGATACTGTTGATAACTACTGGGTGTTCTTTGTATTTCTTCGCTAGCTCCACGCCAATTTCGACGTGTGATCCTTCCACTTCGTGATCCAGCGCTTTACCAATGTCATGCAATAGACCTGCACGTCTTGCTAAAGTTACGTCTTCCCCAAGTTCTCCAGCCATTAGTCCTGCCAAATATGCAACTTCCATCGAATGCTTCAAGACGTTCTGACCATAACTTGTACGGAACTTCAGGCGGCCCAGAATTTTAATGAGATCTGGGTGCAGACCATGTACGCCCACTTCAAAGGTAGCTTGCTCACCGTACTCACGGATACGCTCGTCCACTTCTTTACGGGATTTCTCAACCATTTCTTCAATACGTGCTGGGTGAATACGACCGTCTGCCACCAGTTTCTCCAGTGCAGTACGAGCAATTTCACGACGAATCGGGTCAAAGCCCGACAGAATAACAGCTTCTGGCGTATCATCGATAATGAGGTCAATCCCTGTAAGGGTTTCAAGCGCACGAATGTTACGTCCTTCTCGACCGATAATCCGGCCTTTCATCTCTTCGTTTGGTAACGTTACAACGGATACAGTTGTCTCCGCTACATGATCAGCTGCACAGCGCTGGATAGCGAGTGTGATAATCTCACGGGACTTCTTGTCCGCCTCTTCCTTCGCTTGCTGTTCAATGTCCTTGATCATCTGAGCCGTTTCATGACGGACTTCCTGTTCTACGTTGGACAGTATGATACTGCGAGCGTCCTCCATGGTGAGATTGGAGATTCTTTCAAGCTCCGTCACCTGGTTTTTGTAGATCATTTCAATCTGCTGCTGTGTTTCATCAATACGTTTCTCTTTGTTCGCCACTTGCTCTTCTTTACGTTCGAGTGATTCCAATTTTTTATCCAGCGACTCTTCTTTCTGCAACAATCGTCTCTCTTGTCGTTGAATTTCGTTCCGACGTTCACGAGTGTCTTTTTCAGCTTCGGCGCGAATGCGATGAATCTCATCCTTTGCTTCCAGCACCGTTTCTTTCTTGAGTGCCTCTGCCTCTTTCTTCGCGTTCTCCACGATTTGTACGGCAGCTTGTTCCGCACTTGAGATTTTAGCCTCTGCAAGAGATTTGCGAATAAAATATCCGACTCCGAACCCAATAACGAGCGCGGCCACAACGAGAATGATCGTAATAAAGATGTCCATACTGTTCACCTCCTCGTTGGTTCCTCCAAGGCACTCCTTGGGTCAATTTGCTGTTTTCAAGCCTCACATATGTTTGGGAATAACGAATACTCACGGCGATCCCCCGCCGATGTTCATTTCACATGTACATGACTACATGTACTATTCACTGTTACCAGTGAACCCATAATTAGGAATGGTATAAATCCGTAGAAATCCATACCGCTTTTTTGGAAGGAAAAAGGGTTGCGATTTCTTACAGACTCATGTCCATTTTAGTATTTCACGAAAGAAATTGTCAAGAGAATGCCGTATTGTTAGTCTTAGCGTTTAGTCCCATAACAAAGCTTCATCATCTTCGGCATCTTCCGCTCCATCTTCTTCAATTAAACGATTCACAACACGACGTACCATATCCATGCTAAAACCACGCCGCATCAGGTAGGGGAACGTTTTACGTTTCTTCTCTTGTACATCTCCACGAACCTGTTTCCATTTTTTACGGCCAGCTGCCAAAGCAGTTTCCAACTCTGCGTCGGGACTTACCTCGTCTAATACTTCTGCAATAAGTTCATTGGCAATACCTTTTTGACGCAATTCTTGCTTTATCCACAGTTTTCCCTTCCGCTGTCCCTCCATACGCTGTCTTGTCCATTCCTTAGCAAACAGGTCATCATCGACGAGCTTTTCTTGTTCTAATCGATCCAATACTTCCTCAATGATCGGTGGCGCAAACTCTTTTTGTTTCAGCTTTTGGCCTAATTCATGACGCGTTCGTTGCTTAAACTCCAAAAAACGCAAGGACTGAACATAGGTACGTTGACGTTCATCGGCTACGACAATTTCCTCCAGATCTTTCTTCATGAAGGTATTGCCACGTGTCATTCTGTATTTAATCATCACATCTTCAAGGACAGTAATGGAATATATGCCGAATGAAATCCGATAGCGTGCTTCCCTGCTTTTGGTACGTTCTACGCGGGTAATCATAAGCTCTTCATCTTCTGGAAGTTGAGAAATGCCGTCTAACTCCATTTGTTCATGCAGTTCTTCTTCAAGCTTTTCATCAAATTCATACTCGTTATGTGGATGCTTCACGATGATCCTCACGCTCCTATTGGCTCTATCGGGGTAAGAAAATCGATTCCCCTCTATTTTTCCCTGTACTTCAGGTCACCTATGGCATAGATGCTAACAGCCTCTGTCCGAAATGGACAGAGGCTGTTAGCATCGCAAGAAACTATTCCTATTTAACTAGGTAAGCATTAGCGTTCACTTATACAAGTTCTGTACGTGTCAGAAGACAGGATAATCTGACACGTACAGAAAAATTACTCGTTAATTTCGAATAACTCTTGTTCTTCAGCCGCTTCTTTTTCTTGTTCTTCGCTAGTTGGTGCGGGAACAGCAGTTGTTAAATTGCTGGCTTCACGAATTTTTTGCTCAATCACATCAGCGATCTCTTTATGCTCTTTCATAAACTGCTTCGCGTTCTCACGGCCTTGACCCAGACGTTCGCCTTCGTATGAATACCAAGCGCCACTTTTATTCACGATATCCAAATCTGTACCGATATCAATGATACTTCCCTCTCTGGAAATACCCTCACCATACATAATATCAACTTCCGCTTGTTTAAACGGAGGTGCTACTTTGTTCTTAACGACTTTAATACGAGTACGGTTACCTGTAATGTCATTCCCCGATTTGATACTCTCGATACGGCGTACGTCGAGACGTACCGTGGAATAGAACTTCAGCGCACGGCCACCAGGTGTCGTTTCCGGGTTACCAAACATGACACCCACTTTCTCACGAAGCTGGTTGATAAAGATGGCGATTGTTTTGGATTTGCTAATTGCACCAGATAATTTCCGCAATGCTTGGGACATCAAACGCGCTTGCAAACCTACGTGAGAATCACCCATTTCGCCTTCAATCTCTGCTTTTGGTACAAGAGCTGCTACAGAGTCGATAACAATAATGTCTACTGCACCACTACGCACAAGAGCCTCGGCAATCTCCAATCCCTGCTCTCCTGTATCCGGTTGAGACAAAAGCAATTCATCAATGTTAACGCCCAGTTTGCTTGCATAATTCGGATCAAGTGCGTGCTCTGCATCGATAAACGCAGCTTGTCCACCAACACGCTGAACTTCTGCAATTGCATGCAATGCAACGGTTGTTTTACCTGAAGACTCAGGTCCATATATTTCAACAATACGGCCTTTAGGCAAGCCGCCTGTTCCTAATGCAATATCCAAAGCCAAAGATCCGCTGGGGATGATTTCCACATTCATGTGAGTTGACTCACCCAGTTTCATAATGGAACCTTTACCAAATTGCTTCTCTATTTGACGGAGCGCCATATCCAGCGCAGCACGACGGTCTGACAATAAACTCACACCCTTTACTGTTTATAATGTAATGATACCTTGTTTTAACTCGTTTGCCAAGCTTTTTTTCGAACATACATTCGTTTTTTTGTTCCGGCCGAGGCGCCTCTTCCTCATGAAAATCGATATAAAAATAGAAAAAGAACCGTAAACAAGGCTGAAAAGCCTCATTTTACGGTTCTTCCGTCTCTATCCATTATACTTCCTCTTCCTTAATCATGCAAATGCAATCAGCAGCCTTTTAATTAATCAATAGCCACTAATTTTTTCCACAGTCGATACAAAATTGCTTTTGCCGAACGAATGCGGACTGTCTCCCGATTGCCATTGATGCGCAGTTCGTGAATCTCTGTTTCTTTCCCGCGTTCAGCCAAAGCGATAAACACAAGTCCTGGCGGTTTACGTTCCGAATATCCTGGACCAGCAACCCCCGTAATAGCCAATCCGAAATCTGCATCACCAATCATACGTACCTGCTCTGCAAGCACTTTTGCCACTTCTGGGCTAACCGCGCCAGGTGCATCTTTGCCTTCCAGATAACTATGGGGTACATTCAGCAGCTTTTCCTTTATCTCATTGGAATAACATACAATGCCGCCTTTCAGCATAGATGCACTACCAGGCACAGAAGTAAGGCTCTGCATTACAAGTCCTCCTGTGCAGCTTTCAGCTGCACTCACGGTCAGCCCCATATCTGACATCATAGTAACAATAGTGTACTCAATAGGCACATCCTCGTTAGCGTAGAGATGTTCGGACAAACGTTCGCGGATCTGCACCTCCATGGCGTCCAGCTTCAGCTTGGCTTCTCCTTCAGTTGCAGCCTTGGTGGACACACGCACAGTCACTTCCCCCTCACTCGCATAGGGAGCAATTGTAGGATCTGTCTGCCCATCAATGAGGTCCAGCAACCGATCTTCCAACGCAGATTCACCAATTCCAGCGAATTTCAACATACGGGAATATATCGGCATTTCTTCTGTAAGAGCATGCTGGAACAACCAAGGCTTCACTTCCTGCTCAAACATGGGGATCAGTTCTTTTGGTGGTCCAGGCATAACGACATAAAATTTACCATTATCAGCAATGGCATTACCAGCAGCCAGCCCTGTCTCATTAGCCAAAGGTGTCCCACCCTCAATAACGATAGCTTGGCGTCGATTATTTTCTGTCATCTCCACATTCCGATCACGGAAAAATCCTTCAATTTTGTCCATCGCCATGCGGTCTATATGCAAGTTTCGATTCAATACAGCAGCTAGTGCGTCTTTGGTCAAATCATCTTGAGTGGGGCCAATGCCTCCGGAAAATAAAATAATGTCTGCTCGTCCCGCAGCGATACGTATCGCTTCACTGAGCCTATTCAGGTTATCTCCAACCACCGTCTGGAAATACACGTCGATCCCCATTGCAGCAAGTTCCCGGGAAAGGTATCTGGCATTCGTATTCACAATTTGTCCTAATAACAGCTCTGTGCCGACTGCGATAATCTCTGCCTTCATTTCAGTATCCTCCTGTGCACTTGTTGAGTAATCAAAGGGCAATAGGAACAGTTCCTATTGCCCTTTAACCCGATGAGTACTTCATCATTACCCATTTCAGCATAAATGATTACGCTTTTGATAGGTTAAGCAAATTTTTGTTTTTGATAAAGTAATCGATTCCAGACCAGATGGTGATCAGAGCTGCTGCCCATACGGCAATAACATCAACATGAATGCCTGTGTATGAAAACGGAAAATTGTTTAGCAGCAGCAACACAATTGCGATAATCTGCACGACCGTCTTCAATTTCCCCCAAGCACTCGCAGCAACAACCGAGCCATCAAGCAAAGCAATCTGCCGTAGGCCCGTCACAGCGAATTCACGGCTGATGATAACTACTGCAATCCATGAGTCCAGCTTGCCCATCTGAACCAGTGAAATCAGAACTGCGGTAACCAGCAGCTTATCTGCGAGAGGGTCAAGCAATTTGCCCAGATTGGTGACCATATTGTTTTTCCTTGCAAGATAGCCGTCTATTCCATCCGTGCTTGCAGCAACGATAAAAATAAAAGCAGCAATTAATTGGTTATACGGAAGCACCAAGCTCCCAAGATGTAACGGCTCCGGATAAAATGGAAAATCCACGAGCAGGAACACCATCAAAAAAGGGATTAAGCAAATTCGTGCAAGCGTAATCCGGTTGGGTAAATTCACAAGACGCCCTCCCTCTGTATCCTCCATTACTTCAAACATTCACCCTAATTCCGTATTCATCATCTGAGCAGGAATGAACGATTGAACCGTCGACTTGTATTTACATGTAACCCTATGTAGAAACGCAAAAATAAAGTCAACCGCTCAAACGCAAAACCGCTTTGAATCGCTCCGGTGACTTTCAGAAGTGTACTGCTTTTCACAAAGTCAGCAAACGATGAAGACTGGACTTGATGCGTGACTGCCAGCAATGCACATTTAGTATAATATATGCGCCAATACAGTGTCAAAAAGACATTGCTGCACCGGAACTTCTTATTTAAAGTTGGTATATTGGAGATCTAGAGGCAAGTTAGCTCCATTAAGCATCTGCATTACTGCTTGCAGATCGTTTTTGCTTTTCCCTGTAACCCGAAGCTGGTCCCCCTGAATCTGACTCTTTACCTTGAGCTTGGAATCCCGAATGAGAATGTTAATCTTTTTGGCTACATCCTGATCAATCCCCTGTTTGAAATTCAAACGTTGACGAACTGTGCCAGATGAAGCAGGTTCTACTTTGGAGTACTCCATGTTTTTCAGCGGTAGCCCCCGCTTTGCCATTTTAGATTGCAACACTTCAATAACAGCCTTTAATTTGGTTTCATCGTCCGAAACAATTGTTAAAGCATCCTTGTCAAGTTTCAAGCTACTCTTGCTACCCTTGAAATCATAACGATTGCCAATTTCCTTTTCCGTTTGTGTAACAGCATTAGTCAGTTCCTGCAAGTCCATTTTGGACACAATATCAAATGAATTTTCTGAACTCAAACCGAGTCACCCTTTCAGTTAATCATATGTTCTGTAACATTATAGAGTAAACGTCAAGCAAAAGTCTAATTTTAGCCTTACTGCCCATAGAAAAAAGCATTTTTGGCGTACCGTCCGGCCACCAAAAATGCTTACTAGTCCAGCTACTTCTAATACCGGCTGCGGTCAGGTTGTCTGAACATATCCAGCACACCCAAAACGATATGTGCAAGCCCAAAGCCCAATATTCCATAACCCCAGGCACTTGGAGTCAGATAATAACCCAGGAGGCTGACAATGATCCCTAAACCGGTTACGATCCAGCTGACTGTCATGGCCTTCCACCTCACTTCACCATAAGTTAACTGCAATTGAAGACAAACTTATTGTCTCCTGCAGTCAGCGAGGTTATTCGTTACTGGAACTTCCGCTTGCTGGAGAATCGCCAGTATTGATGTCAGATGTTCCTTCAGTTCCTGTAGCCGAAGCTGCACTATCAGTATCCAACTTGAGACGAATGCGGTTAGTCGCTTTTCCATCGGTTACCACTTGGCCACCCACATCAATGGTCGTTGCAGCAGCATAACCAGACTTAATGTAGATTCCCGCGTTATCCAGCGTAAATGTGAATACGTCACCGTCGGCTGTATTGCCATATTCTAGCTTCTCACCGCTGGAATTCTCGCCTTTATATACTTCAAGCCAACTTTTCCCTGTAGCTTTGATAGTTACCGTTACAGGCTGTCCTGCACTACCGCTAACTTTGAAGTTAGTAATATTGCCCGATTTCCCGTCCTCCGAAACAGTGACTAAGCCTGGTGTGCTAGGTGCTACTTCCTCTTGATCCTCACCGGTCTGTTCGCCACTTTGTCCATCAGTCTGGCCATCGGTTTGACCGTTATTTGGTTCGTCAGTCTGACCATTCACGTCAGTACCGCCACCGTTTCCACCAGCTTCACCCGTACCGGAATTATCCGTTCCAGGATCTGATGCGGGTGGGGTAGTCACCTGTCCGTTATCAGATGGCGGATCAGGCTTATCGTCAGCCGCCTTCTGACTATCTGTTATTTTGGTATCATCCAATCCTTGTGGATCCGTATCGTCACCTTTATTGGATGCAATATACAAATACAAAAGAACGATAATTAAAAGTGGAAATGTCCACATTAGAGCAACAGACATCCACCGATTACTCCGCTCTGTAGGTCGGCTTGAGCGTTTCTGAATTACGGGTTCCATCGTTGCTTCGGCAGTTTCTGCAGGTACGTCTTTTTTATGCCCTTCCAGCAGCTCATCCGGATTCAGTCCAACTGTTTCCGCGTAGGTTTTTATAAATGCGCGCACATAGAAGCTACCAGGCAACACTTTGTAGTCCCCTGCTTCTATCGCCTCCAAATACCTCTTGCGAATTTTAGTCATTTCCTGTACGTCATCGAGACTCATCCCTTTTTGCAGCCGGGCCTCTCTTAACTGCTGACCCAGTTCAGACATGCCATCTCCTCCTTATGTTTATCTCTATACTTGTTGATTATCTATTCCATGATTCCGTACGGTGCTTTATAGTTCATCTGTATAGCTAGCCGTAAACGTATCATAAATAATTTCTTCATTAGGATTATTACGCAATTCAATTATAATATCAAAATTATTGTAATCATACTCGGATTCCTGCACAAAAATATCAGGGTGCTCAATCACTTTGGTGCTTGGCATCGACATAATATCTTGCAGCAGATTATAATGTCTTTCGCTAGAGCGAATGGTGCTGACAATACCATCAATGATGAAGACGTTATTCGGATTCAATTCGTCTTCGGACATCTGGCTACGGATCGTTTGCCGAAGAAGTGTAGAAGATACAAAAGTCCACCGTTTCATGGCACACACACTTCCTGCAATGATGGATTCTGTTTTGCCAACTCGAGGCATTCCACGTAAGCCGATCACCTGATTACCTTCTCTTTTAAATACTTCACCCAAAAAATCAACAAGTAACCCAAGTTCATCACGGGTGAAACGGAATGTTTTACGGTCATCTGAATCACGGTCAATATACCTTCCATGACGTACGGCCAGAATATCCACCAATTTAGGTTGGCGCAGAGCGGATACTGTAATGCTGTTTACTTTACGAAGCATCTCTCCAAGCAGCCGAATTTTCTCATCATCATCAGATTCAAGCAGCATGCCGCGTGTTTTTCCTTCCACACCATTTATGGTCAATATATTAACTTCAAGCATCCCCAGCATCGAGGCGATATCCCCCAGAAGACCAGGTCTGTTCTTATGTATTTTATATTCCATATACCATTGTTTAGTTTCCATTTTTACACCCCGTAATGCATTATTCCACATTATTCGACAACGTCAGAACGCGTTCACTGAGCATCATTCTGGATCATCTTCTAAAAATGGGTCACGTTAATGATATATAAAATGAAAATGAATTACAAGAACAGCTCTGTAATCCGTTTGTAATCATTAGAGAAAAGCCCCCTTTAAGGGAGCTCTTCACCTCTTGCCTTATGCGTTTTGTTTGGCCAATTTGACCATCAGGCGCGCAATCGTACGACGCTCATCTGCATCGCCGACATCCCATAGTTCCTTCAATGCCCGGTTGGAATGATTCGCCGGATCAACCTTTTCATCAAGGAAGTCACCGATCTCGTATGCCAGTTTGTTGATGGTATCTTCACTCATCCCCATCTTCTCTGCTTGCAGTACGCGATCACCCAAAAACTTCTTCCAGGTGTCAAAGTTAGAAACTACTGTCTTTTCTGTTGACATGATAAATCCTCCTTAGCTGACGCATGAGATTTAAAATCAACAGTTGTAATATGCGCTTGCCGGGCATTTTATATACAGGCTATTGAAATAAAATAACGGTCCGTGTTGAACAACGAACACTATACCTTTAATCTTTTACTTACGTACCAATGGGAGCCTAAGTTATTCTTTTATAGACACAGATTTAAGTTAACCATCCTCCATTAGGGCTGATGATCTGTCCATTGATATAACCCGACTCAGGCAACGCAAGAAAATAAACCAGTGACGAAATTTCGTCCGGCTGCGCCAATCGCCCTGCAGGAATTTCTTCTTCCAACATCTTCAATTCACTCTGATCAAGGTGGTCTAACATCGTGGTCTGAACTGCCCCGGGAGCAACAGCGTTCACCGTAACGCCGGACGGAGCCAGCTCTTTGGCGAGTGCCTTGGTAAAGGCATTGACTCCACCCTTGGTCGTTGAATAGAGCACCTCACAGGATGCACCTGACAATCCCCAAATGGACGATACGTTAATAATTCGACCATATCGCTGGGAGATCATATACGGCATCATCTCCTGTGTACATAGAAAAGTACCTTTCAGATTAATTGCCATCACTTCATCCCAGATTTCGTCTGTCACATCCGCGAGCAGACCATAATGGGATATCCCAGCATTATTTACAAGAATATCTGGCAACAGCTCATGCGACGCTAGCTTCTCCCGCATACGCTGAATCTGTTCCCTGCTGCGAAGATCTGCGGAAACCGTCATAATGCGTCCGTTCCCCTTCTCCATGCAACGTCTTGCTGCTTCATTAGCTGCTTCATGTGATTTCATGTAGTGCAATACAACGTTCATACCAACACTGGCAAATCGCTCTGCAATCGCTGCTCCGATTCCCCCACTTGCGCCGGTAACGAGCACAGTCATTTCCCCAATAGCTTTCATTGTCGTCCCCCCAATAGCTGTTCACTTCAGCCCATTTATAACTTTTAAATCGTCCAGTTCCCTCTCCAGGTTAAGGACTCACAACGAGCGATACAGCCAGTTGATCCCAGCGTATATGCTCTTTTAGTCTTTGATTCACATCTTCCAACGTAATTGATTCGTAGAGCGAAAGCATATTGAAAAAGTCACTGCCACGGAATTGCATACGCGTAAATTCATTGGCGATATTCTCGGGTGAATTCAACATCCGCAAATACCCACCGATTTTCTTTTTGCGCGCACGTTCAAAGTCGGCAGCGTCGAACCCTTTTTCTACCAACACGTCCACTTCTTCACGTATCCTGTTCAACAGTTGATCCGGATCCTTGGTATCTCCACCTACTGCAGAGAAGGCATACTGTGGCGAACTGATATAATCGTGCCCGAAGCTGTCTGAGATCAGATCTTCATCATAAAGCTTCTGAAACAGCCGTGTGCTTGACCCAAACAATAGATCCATCATCAACTGCGTGGTTGTATCCCGGCGCAAAAGCGCTTCTCCTGCAAGCCCAACTTCTGTTTCCTTAAATCCAAACAAACATTTTGGCAGGGAAACGGATAACCTAGCCTCGCGTCTTGTCTCTCTAACCTGCTCGGGTTCAGGCTCAAAAAAGCGCTGAATCTGACCCTGCGGCTCGTAATTCTTCTGTGCCTGATTAGATCGAACCATACCGATGACTTGCTCAGGATCCACACCGCCCACGACAAACAAAAGCATATTGCTGGGATGGTAAAATGTGTTATAACACGTATACAACGTTTCTTTGGTAATCGTGTTAATGGATTCAACAGTGCCCGCAATGTCAATATGCACCGGATGTTTTTGATACATCGCTTCGATTAATCCGAAATAGACCCGCCAATCCGGATTATCAGCGTACATATTAATTTCTTGTTCAATGATGCCTTTTTCCTTATCGACATTTTGGTCTGTGAAATACGGATTTTGCACAAAATCAACTAATGTTTGTATATTTTCATTTATATTTTCAGTTGCCGAGAACAAGTATACAGTTTGATCGAAACTCGTGAATGCATTTGCCGAAGCGCCATGAGAAGCAAACGTTGCAAAAATATCACCCGTTGGTTCCTCAAACATTTTGTGCTCCAGAAAATGAGCAATGCCATCGGGTACCCTCACTTCGTCCTGTCCTTCCACTTGAAAGTGGTTATCCACTGACCCATATTTAGTCGCAAAAGTGGCATATGTTTTCTGGAAGCCTGGTTTGGGCAAAACATAGACATGCAGTCCATTATCCATCACTTCGTAATACAATGTTTCCTGAAGATGTTCATACCGAATGCTCTCCACGATTACTCCCCCTTCTCGTCCCGCAAGAAATAGATCGTATCCAGACGGAACTGCTCTGCGGCTTCACGAACATCCTGCTTACTGATCTGCTCGATTTGAGCAAGCAGCTCCTCAGCTGTTCTCTCCTTACCAGACAACTGACGGTTAAAATCGTAAGCAATCATTTCAAAGGCAGCATCCTGCATTTCCCTCAGCAGATTGCGAATCATCGCTTTGGTCTGTGACATCTCCAGATCGGTGATATGACCATGTTTCATTTCCTCAAGCTGTTGCTTGATAATGGTGACTGCTTTTTCATAGTTGGGGATTTCAATCCCCGATTGAATCGTAGCAATACCTTTGTGCCCATCATATCTGGAAGATGCATAATAGGCCAAGCTTTCCTTTTCACGAACATTGACAAACAACTTGGAATGAGGGTATCCACCGAGAATCCCGTTATACATCAGTGCTGCAGCGTATCGGTCATCAGCATACGTAATGGACGTGCGCAGACCCATATTCAGCTTGCCCTGACCAATGTTCAGCCGTTCAATAACCGTATTCGTCTCTTCATCCCCACGAACCGCCACCTGAGCCTGATAATCGGAGGAAGATGTGCGTTCCAGATTGAAATGACGCTGCACAAGTTCTTCCACTTCTTCAAGGGTCGTATCTCCAACCACATACAGGTCCATACTCGCTTCCCTTAACCAATTCTCATAAGAAGAGGTTAGCTCGGAAGCATCAATAGCTGGTAGCGCTTTTCGTTCTCCTAGTGGGTGAAGTCTGTATGGCTCATGCTTGCACATTTCTTCAATACAGCGCTCAGCCGCATAACGCATTTTGTCATTAATAATCGACTCCAGCTTTTTACGAACCGTCTCTCGTTCAGCCTGTACGTACGACGCTTTGAAGTGCCCATTTTCGCGTGCAGGCTTGGTCAGTACTTCGCCTAGAAACGCAAATGAACGATCCAGAAGCTGCTGCTCTCCGCCGCCGACAAAAGAATCGTTAATGGTATCCATGCGGAACTGCACAATCTGATAATCGCCACGTTTGTAGACGTCAAAACCAAATCCCGCTCCATACAGATGTTCTAATTGCTCTCGAAACTGCGTTGTTTCCGGATAAGATTCGGTCCCTCGTCTTAGTACAAACGGTGTCAACGCCACAGGAGTAACCGTGTTCTCACGTAGAGGAACTCCGGCATACAAGGAAATCGCGAATGTTTTGAAACGTTTGGTTGGAAGTACATGTATTCGTAACTTTTTCTGGCTACTCCGTTCGAATTCTGCGGTATTCAAGTGTCAAAACCCCTTTACGGCGTCATTTAGAACCAATCCCAACAAGCTTAAACGTAACCACCATTTTAAACCATTCAAAAGCCAAGAAGCAACCGAAGTCATGCCTCCTGGTTGCTTCTCCGCCAATTACATACAGAAGATATGCTGTCCGATGGTTTTCACCTGTGGACGTGTCCAAATCCATTTGGAAGTAGCTGTTCTAGGGTTGAAATAATACAAGCATCCACCGGAAGGGTCCCATCCATTCAAAGCTTGTTCTACAGCTTTTTTAGCCTGCTCGTTAGGTTCCAAATAAATTTGTCCATCCGCTACAGCTGTAAATGCGCCCGGCTGAAAAATGACCCCTGAAGGAGTAGATGGAAAATTGGCGTCATTTACGCGATTCAAAATTACAGCCGCTACCGCCACCTGTCCTTCAAACGGTTCCCCACGAGCTTCGCCATATACGGCATTCGCCATAATCTTGAGTTCGTTTTCGGTGAGACCCAGCGAATTGGCAGACCCCATATTATCCTGCTCTTTATTAGCCGTATTTCCACTTCCGCCTCCGCTAGATCCGCCTTTATGCAAAGGGGGTTCTGTAGGTGACCACTTGGTGCTGGCATTGTACAGCTTCAATTTTGTTTTTGCTCCAACCACGCCGTCTACCTTCATTCCAAATTCAGCTTGGAACCATTTCACTGATTTGAGCGTTTTGCTACCAAAATTACTATCGATTTTGCCATTGTAGAAACCCAAATACTTCAGGCGGCCCTGAAGTTCATATACATCCTGGCCGTAACTGCCGTATTTCACAGTATTGTTACTGAAGGTCGGCATTGCGTTTTCCTCTGCCGGAGTGTTGTTCTGAACTGCCTGTTGAGGTGCTGTATGCTCAGGGAGTAAATATCGGATTCCCAGCGCAGCGATCAGCAAAATAGCAGTGAAAAGCCATAGGTTCATTTTTCGCATCGACTATGCTCTACCTTTCTCTTGTGGGATTTAACAGAATCGCTAACGTTATTATGACAAGCAGACCTGCTTCCTATGCACCAAATCATCCGAACTCTGGAGCAATTGGCAGACTCCAACGATTCTACACAACAAAAAACCTTCAACCATAATGGTTGAAGGCCCTTTGCGCTTCTCTACGAGCTTATTTTGTTTTGTTGATACTGTTCTAACGATACCAGCACTTCACGCGGCTTGCTGCCCTCATACGGCCCAATGATCCCTCTGGCTTCCATGGAATCAATCAAGCGAGCAGCACGCGTATATCCAACCCGCATCCGTCGCTGCAAGAGTGAGACCGAAGCTTGTTTTGCTTCTAAAATGATCTGTACAGCTTGCTCATACAGCTCATCTTGTACTTCTTCGGTGGCCTGATTGGAGTCGTCCACTTCTGGAACGAGCGATTCATCATACTGCGCTTCACCTTGCCCACGAACGTAATTGACGATATTTTCGACCTCTTCATCACTCATAAATGCACCCTGAACACGAATCGGTTTGGAAGCGCCCATTGGCATGAATAACATGTCACCGCGACCTAGCAGTTTCTCCGCTCCACCCATATCCAGAATAGTACGTGAATCGACCTGTGAGGATACTCCAAAGGCAATCCGTGAAGGAATATTCGCTTTGATTACCCCCGTAATAACATCCACAGAAGGTCGCTGCGTCGCAATGATAAGATGGATGCCGGCTGCACGAGCCATCTGCGCAAGACGGGCAATCGCATCCTCTACATCTCCGGCGGCTACCATCATCAAGTCAGCCAACTCGTCTACAATAACTACAATATAAGGAAGTACCGCTGCCGGGTTATCCTTCATCAGATTATTGTATCCCTCGACGTTACGTGTACCTGATTTGGAGAAGAGTTCATATCTTTTCTCCATCTCCACTACGATTTTCTTAAGTGCCAGTGATGCCCTCTTCGGATCGGTCACAACCGGGGCCATCAGATGGGGAATTCCGTTATATACATTCAGTTCGACCATTTTGGGATCGACCATCAGAAATTTGACTTCATCCGGTTTGGCTTTGTACAGAATGCTGGTGATAATGCCGTTAATACATACCGATTTTCCTGATCCGGTAGCGCCTGCCACGAGCAAATGGGGCATTCGAGCCAGGTTACCTATAATGGTCTGACCTGATATATCCCGGCCAAAAGCAATCGTTACTTTGGATTCAGCTTCTTGGAAGGTTGCTGTCTCCATAACTTCTCGCATCGTTACTACCGACACCTCACCATTTGGAACTTCTATACCAATAGCAGATTTCCCAGGAATCGGCGCCTCCATCCGAATATCCTTAGCAGCCAAGGCGAGAGCGATATCATCTGTCAGACTAACAATCCGGCTAACCTTGACACCAATATCAGGTTGTATTTCATACCTTGTCACTGCCGGGCCTCGGACAACCTCCAGCACTTTGGCACGTACACCGAAGCTTTCTAAGGTCGCCTCCAGCTTGCGTGCGGTCTGCATATAATCCTTCTGGTCTCCGCCCTTCCCTCCGTTATTAGGCTTGGCCAAAAGACGGAATGAAGGCAGCTTATACGGCTTCGGTGGAGGAGGAGGCGGTGTGACTGGTTGCAAAGGATCTGCTCCCATAATGCCCTCTTCCGACGCAGGGTCAACTCCCTCTCCCAAAGGTTCTCCATCAGATATATGATGTTGAGCCTCATCTTGCAGCACCTCTGTTGAACCATGCGCATCAGTCCAATCTGCTTCGACCACTTCATCTGTAAATTTAATGTCGCCTCGGTCAGCTTGATCCGCGGTGCTACCGTTATCGCTCAGGTCATCCGGGAACGGATATGCATCATCCAGATCGTCATCCTTATGTGAGTCTTCCGCTCTAACATGTTCAAAAAAGTCACGGATGATCGGTGCAGAGTCAGCTCTGGACTGGATTACCGGGTCTACTGCACCTACTGCGGCTGCAGCGCTTCCTTTGTTTACCGTTTCAGACTCTTCATACCATGTCTCCGTAGACGACTCCCGTCCAGCCCCAGCCCGATAAACAACTTGTTCTGACTCGGGCACATCCAGCTCTTCAGATTGGTTCTTCAAGTCCGCTGACTGACGCTCAGCCCCCCATTTGCCAAAAAGTTGGAAGAAGATCGGAGCTTTACGTTTTGGCAGTTGCCCTTCTTGGGAATCGTACAGATCGTGCTCATCGTCTTCCTCTTCGTCGTCGACTGGGACAGTTGCCAATTTCCGAGCGTTGCCTTTTTTAGCGTTCGCAGAGCTTGAAGAAACACGTCTTGATGGTCTTGACTCCAGCTTTTTGTACATGGAACTACCAGCGTCCCAAATTTTTGTTCGGAAAATCCGTATCAAATCCACATATGACAAACTGGTAATAAGCATGAAACTGATCACAAACATAACAATCATAATGAGCCTTGCACCAAGACTACCGAACAACCACAAGAACAAAGCGAACTGACCCGCACCCAGGTATCCTCCACTGATGTCCTTATTCAGCATGGAATCGCGTTCCCCCGGTGCAGCAGGTGTTAGAAGTTCAGTTTGCATATCATTATGTACTTGGGTCAAAACCGCTCCCGGCTCAAGCGCCCCGACTGGGATCAACTTCTGATGCATTGCGGAAATTGTACTCATTAGGGTTAAAGCAAAAACCAGCAAGACCAGTCCAGTCTTGCGAGAAGTCCAGCCACTCGGCCACTTTCGGTGAATCATCACCATTAAACCGTAATAAATACCCACCAGTGGAATCGCAAAATAAAACTTACCAAGCATCAGTCCAAACATCTTGGAAAGCGATCGTCCTACGGTGGCTTCTCCAGATAGTGCTATAACAGCCAGTGTGATAAGCACAATGCCGTAAATTTCATATTTTAAGACGCCGCTAAATCCGGCACCCTTCTTTTTCCTCTTTTTTCTTCTGGCCAAAATCAGGTCACCCCCAGAAGAATATTATACCATACAAATATAATCCGTACATATGTTCTTTTTATGCGCCATTTGTCTGAATCCGTCGCGTTATGTTGGACTCGTGTTACCCGAGAGCGGTACTGTTGAGCCCGGTAGGTTGGCCGGATTCAAATACGCATCAAGCGGACAGTCAAGCAGACGTACAATTACGGCTTCCGTATCATTCAACGGTCTAACCTGCATCAACAAACCATTCATGCGGATCTCTTTTGTCTCCTCAGCCTCCGTCCACATTCCTGACCATAGTTGCTCCGGGGGCATGACGGTATACATCGTTGTCATTGCGTGTATCCCCCTGCTTGTATCATCTGTCTTTTTTCTCCCATAAGTTTATTTAATTGTGTAATTGCTTGACCAATGCCGCCAACAGCATCCATCAGTCCATATTTTACTGCATCAGAACTGCCTACAGCTGTTCCAATATCGCGGTTCAACTCCCCTGTCTTAAACATCAGTTCTTTGAACATATCTTCGGATATGTTGGAGTGTGATGTTACAAAACGGACAACTCGTTCCTGCATTTTTTCCATGTATTCGAATGTTTGTGGTACACTGATCACAAGTCCGTTCATACGAATCGGATGAATCGTCATTGTGGCACTTCCAGCAATAAGGGAATATGTCGAAGCAACAGCAATCGGCACACCAATACTATGTCCTCCCCCAATAACCACCGTCACGGTTGGTTTACTCAAAGAAGCAATCATCTCCGCAATGGCCAGCCCTGCTTCCACGTCTCCACCTACCGTATTGAGAATAATGAGAATGCCTTCAATTTTTGGATTTTGTTCTGCTGCTACAAGCTGGGGAATGATATGTTCATACTTGGTTGTTTTGTTTTGCGGTGGTAAAATCAAATGCCCCTCTACCTGACCAATAATCGTCACGCAGTAAATATTGGATTCACTAGCTGGGGATTGAGTTTGCCCAAACTGCTGAATCGACTCCGTCACGGGCGAAACTTGTTTTTCCTCCTGCATTGGCGTCTCTGGAGCCTCTGTCTCGGGCTGATTGGATTGTGGTGTTTGCTTGTCATTCATATATTTATTCATTTATGCAGTCTCCTTCTCCTGAACGATGTAATGGTTTATCTTTACCTTAGTATGGGGAATCTACCAACAAGCTTATACTTTACCTGCACAATCATTTCCATGGATCTGCCTTCAAAACGGTTCCTATTTCCCTAAAAACGCAAAAAAGCCCCTTCTCTACGAGGAACCGTCCAATATTACTCGTAGAAAAGGGGCGACTGTGTGCCTATATATAGGTTTGAATAATCTTCATTTAAACTTCCATAATGATTGGCAAAATCATCGGTCTGCGACGAGTTTGCTCATAGAGGAAACGTCCCAGTGCATCTTTTACATTCGTTTTGAGGGATGCCCACTCATTCACATTTTCACTCATGAGCTTCTGCAATGTGCTGCTAACAATGCGGTTAGCCTCATCCAGTAGTCCTTCAGATTCACGCACATACACGAATCCGCGAGAGATGATGTTAGGACCGGAAACAATTTTACCATCCTGCTTGCTGAGCGTGACCACAACAACAAGGATACCATCCTGAGACAACAGCTTACGATCACGCAGTACAATGTTACCTACGTCACCCACACCCAGACCATCAATCAACACGTTACCTGCGGTTACTTTACCCGCTTTGCGCGCTGCTCCACCTTGAATCTCTACAACTTCACCAATGTCTGTAATGAAGATGTTGTCTGGATCAATTCCTACCGATTCAGCAAGAACCGCATGACGACGCTGCATCCGGAATTCACCGTGAATTGGCAGGAAGTATTTCGGTTTCATCAGATTGAGCATTAGCTTCAATTCTTCTTGACTACCGTGACCCGATACGTGAACGCCGCTATTAGCACCGCTGTAATGCACGTGTGCGCCAAGACGGAACAGCTCATCTATCGTACGACCAACATATTTCTCGTTACCTGGTACAGGGGTTGCTGCAATGATAACGGTATCTCCTGGAAGGATATCCACTTTGCGATGTGTAGAGCGCGCCATACGCGTTAAGGCAGACATCGGCTCGCCCTGGCTACCTGTGCACAGAATAACCACACGATCTGCGGCCATTTTGCCTACTTCTTCCGGTTCAATGATCATACCATCCGGAATCTCAAGATAACCTAGATCTGAAGCAATTCCAACCACATTTACCATGCTGCGTCCGATAACTGCAACTTTTCTTCCAGTTACCTCTGCTGCATTGATCACTTGCTGAATGCGATGTACGTTGGAAGCAAAAGTCGCAACAACGACACGCTGGCTTGCTTTACGGAAGATATCTTCCAACACGATTCCTACATTTTTCTCCGATGGTGTGAATCCAGGCTTCTCTGCATTGGTACTGTCTGACAACAACGCGAGTACGCCGTTACTCCCGATTTGTGCCATACGTTGAAGATCCGCATATTGACCATTCACTGGCGTATGATCAAATTTGAAGTCACCTGTGTGAACAACTGCACCTTCCGGTGTTTCGACGCATACGCCGACGGAATCCGGAATACTATGGTTAGTAGCAAAGAACGATGCTTTCAGCGTTGAACCCAGTTCGATCACTGAATCTACATTGATGAGAATACGTTTCGTCTCACCCAGCAAATTAGCTTCTTTCAATTTGTTCTCTACGAGACCCAAAGTAAGCTTGGTTCCGTATACAGGAACATTCAAGTGTTTGAGAACATATGGCAAACCGCCGATATGATCCTCGTGTCCGTGAGTTAGAACAATGCCTCGTACTTTATCACGATTCTCAGTCAAGTACGAAATGTCGGGGATAACAATATCAATACCAAGCATATCTTCTTCAGGGAATTTAAGACCAGCGTCTACGACAACAATGTCATTTGCGTATTGGATAACATACATGTTTTTACCAATTTCGCCTACGCCGCCCAGTGCAAAAATCATCAACTTCTCGTTATTATTATTTTTCTTAGACAAATGAATCTGAACCTCCTATGGTAGTTGGACGTCGTACCTTATTATTTATTGTAAGTTAAGAAAAGTAGTTCACACATTACACCCCTGAAAATCAGGAATGAATGTAAAGGAACACCTTTATTCACGATATTTGGAAGAAGTTCTTCGAAGTAATTCCTATCACCAACAGGTTGGATCTGAATTGTCCCTCTTAGCCGTTCCTTCCTTTTTCACCGCAAAGCCACATCAGCAAAACGATGTCGCTTTCAATTTCAAAAAAATACCGCACCCAGTCACTTGACATCATTATACATGATTAAAAACAGAAAAAACAAGTCACTCTCTCGTTAACCTGTAGTTTCCCCTTCCTAATAAAAAAGAAACCTTACGACATTCTTTAAAAAAAAGAACCGCACCCTCATTCTCAGAGGTGCGGTTCTTTCGTTAAACAAAGCGTTTATGCTTACATTGAATAAACGATTACGGAAGACAACCTGATATTTACAGTTGAAGTAAATTTTTAATATAATCTTGCTCTTCTGCCGTTGGCGGAATTAAAGGCAATCGCACTGAACCTACGTTCAGTCCTTGTAACGTCAAAGCATACTTAACTGCTACCGGATTTGGCAAAGGCTGTGGACATTCAAACAGACCCTTAAAGAGTGGAAATAGCTTCTGATGTATTCGTGTCGCTTCAAGAGGTTCACCACCGTAAAAGGCTTCGATCATTCTTTTCATTTCCGCTCCAACTACATGACTCGCCACGCTAACAATACCGTGAGCTCCAACAGCGATTGCAGGTAGACCCGCTGCATCATCTCCCGAATACACTCTAAAATGATCTGGAGCACTCGTTGCAATTAATGTCACCTGCTCCATAGAGGCACATTCCTTCGTCGCCACGATATTCGGAATTTGTGCCAGACGCAAGGTCGTTTCAGCACATAGGTTTGCAACAGTACGCCCAGGCACATTGTAAAGCATCACTGGCAGTGCAGTTGCAGCAGCAATCTTTTCAAAGTGTCTGTACATGCCTTCCTGACTTGGCTTGTTATAGTATGGAACGACTAATAATACCCCGTCTACTCCAACACGTTCAGCTTCTTGTGTCATATGAATCGAATGCGCCGTATTGTTGCTACCTGTTCCCGCAATAATCTTGCACCGTCCGGCCGCATGTTTCACTGTAAATTCGAATAATTGAACTTTCTCCGTATCAGTTAGTGTTGGAGACTCTCCTGTTGTCCCAGAAACCACGAGAGTATCCGACTTTTGATCAACGATCAGATAATCGATGAGACGCGCCGTTTCCTCCCAATGAATCTCTCCTTGTGCATTGAACGGAGTGACCATTGCTGTAATCAATCTTCCAAAGTCCAATTTGATTTCCTCCCTCAAAACAGGCCTGACTCCCCTAAGTTCGGTCTTTACAAGTGAAGTTCAAACGAGGCGTGTAGTGCCCTCAGGGCCTGAACCATATCTTCTTTTTTGACAAGCACCCAGATCGTTGTATTGGAATCCGCGGATTGCAGAATCTGAATGTCTGCGAGTGTCAATGACTCTACGATGCGAGCCATAATTCCGGGTACTCCGTTAATTCCCCCGCCAATAACGGATACTTTGGCACAGCCAGACAAGCTTTGAGGCTTAAGACCAATCTCCTGCAATACACGTATCGCTTTCTCGGAATCACTATCAAACACCGTATAGACGACTCCCGAAGGGGTAACATTAATAAAATCAACGCTGATTGAATTCTCAGCCATCGATTTGAATACTTTCAGTTGCAGGTGATCCGTACCGCCAGGAACATCTACTGTAATTTGCGTAACGTTACTTACATAAGCAATACCTGTAACATAACGGTCGATAATGCCTGTCTGTACATCCTGAAATCCTTCGGGATGTGTGACCAGCGTCCCCTCTGTATCCGCAAATGTAGATCTTACCCGTACCGGTATTTGGGACTGCATAGCAATCTCAACCGCTCGCGGGTGAATGACTTTGGCACCATGGTGGGCCAAATTGCATATCTCCGCATAACTAACTACGGTCAGCGGACGAGCATCCTCGACAATCCGGGGATCAGCAGTTAGAATTCCATTCACGTCCGTGTAGATATCCACCATCTCGGCTTGTAGTGCGGCTCCCAGAGCTGTAGCGGATGTATCACTGCCTCCACGTCCCAGTGTGGTGAAATCCCCCTTCTCCGTCTGTCCTTGAAATCCAGTTACAATGACCACACGACCCAATTGAAGCTGTTCAAGCACGCGAACAGGACGGACATCCAATATTCGGGCATTCCCGAAATTGTCATCCGTCACAAATCCCGCTTGTGCACCGGTCAATACTGAAGTTGGAATGCCCTCATTTTCTAACAAACTACTTAATGTTGTTGCAGATATGATTTCACCACAGCACAGCAGTAAATCTTTTTCGCGTGATGATAGTGCATTTCCGTTCTGAGAAGCCCAGTCTAAGAGTGTATCTGTTGCATAGGGTTCGCCACGACGACCCATAGCTGACACGACAATTACCAGGTTAAATCCTGCTTCAAGCTCACGTTTCACATGCCGGAGCACATGCTCTCTTGCCTGGACGGTAGAAAGAGATGTGCCACCGAATTTTTGTACCATAATACGCATCTTTATTCCTCCATTTGTGTACGCAAGAAGATGGGACACGGGTCAAATCAACAAATGGATCACCCTTGGGCGCGTTCCGATGCGTAATCTCAGCAATGTATGCGGCATGTATGAATGTATTTCAAATACACCCCCCTGCTTGCTGTCAGATAATCGTTGGCAAGCAGGAATGCCTTTATGAACAGGAACGTGGTTAGAGGTAGCTGCATAAGCAGACTATCGTCCCCCATGATTTTCTTTGTCTCTCGAACCCTTCATCAATTCTCCTAGCGTCTAGCCGTTATTGCCTGTCGGTGATCCTTATGATTGTGAAGCACGCTCCACTATCATTGGCTGCAGTTGCTTACCCTCAAGCGCACTCCAGCAAGCTTCCGGAATCAGCTCCATTTTGGCAACTAACGAGTTTGGTTTTTTGATTGGATCATCTTGACCAAATGGCACAAAATACAAATATTTGGCCACTAACAGTTTAGCAATATTCGCTGCATTCAGACCAAGACCATCATTCGTCGATATAGCGAGCACAAGCGGACGCTGATTACGCATCTGTGCTTTCGCAGCCATAAGTACCGGGCTATCTGTCATCGCGTTAGCCAGCTTGCTCGTAGTATTTCCCGTGCATGGAGCAATGACCAGCACATCAAGCAACTTAGAGGGGCCTAAAGGCTCCGCATCAACAATTGTAGAGATAATATCATTGCCCGTTATATCCTTCAATTGTTTTTGCCAATTCTGCGCTGTGCCGAAGCGTGTATCCGTCGTTAGTACCGAGTTCGAAATAATCGGAACAACGTTCGCTCCTTCGGCTACAAAACGACTAATAACCGGCATAACCTCTTCAAACGTGCAATGAGACCCCGTAATTGCGTAACCTACCGTTTTACCCTGCCAGTTCATGATTTAACCTCCCGTGCGTTCTGTTCTTCCAATAGCAAACGGATAAGCGCGTCGGCAATAATGCCGCCAGCCGTTTTGGGAGCAACAATGCCGGGGAGGCCTGGTGCGAGCAGTGCCTTGATGCCACGTTTGTCGGCATATCTGAAATCACAGCCGCCAGGGGCAGATGCGAGATCAATAATGACTGCTTTTTGAGGCGTTCTGGACAGGATTTGTGCTGTGATTATCATAGTCGGTATCGTATTAAAAATCAAGTCAACATCCCCGGTTTGAGTGGCTAAATCCGTTGTCATGAAAGGCTTCCAGCCCATGATTGCTGCGCGAGCAACATCTTCATTTCGCCGAACACCCACCCGTACATTGGCTCCTAGCCCTTGCAGTGTTTTGGCTAAAGTAAACCCTGTTCGACCGATGCCGAGCACGATGCACTCCGACCCATGTATTGTGAAATCCGTCTCCTTAATTGCGATGGCAATGGCTCCCTCCGCTGTCGGAATGGAGTTGTATAGCGCGATGTCATCACGATCGAGCACCTCCACAAGTCGAAGGCCGTTTTCCTGGCAGAGTTCACGCAAAAATGGTTTTGCCATGCCTGTAAAAACGGTACAATGCTCCGGCAAGGCTGCCATATGTTCTTTTTTTAAATATATGGAGTTGCTGCTAAATGAAGAGCTTATCTTCCCTTGATCATCACAACTCACTACTGGCAATACCAGCACATCAGCAGAAGCAAGCACATCATCTTCAAGTTCGCGGTGTTCGATGCCTGGAATCACGCGTTCCAGTTGATCGGAGCCTACCACACTAACCGCTGCATCCAGCTCGGCACACTTTTGAATGACTTCTATTTGCCTTGCATCTCCGCCCAGAACGACAATCCGGACTCCAGTCAGCATCGGGACGTCACTCCTTTCACCACATGTATGCCTTATCGTATGCAACGGCCCACAAGTGGGTGAAAAAAAATTGAATCAAATCTATATTTAACGCAAAAAAAGCCGTCCTACGAAGGACGACTTTTTGCATAAGTAAACAACTATATATTGGATTAGAGTTAAGATATGCCTTGTGTTACTTGCCTGTGTGGCCAAATCCACCTTCGCCGCGCACAGTCTCCGAGAGTTCAGCCACTTCTGTCAGTTCAATCACTGGTACCGTCTGGAACACAATTTGAGCAATCCGTTCTCCGCGCACAATTGTAAACGGCTCTTGACCCAAGTTAATGAGTAACACCTTAACCTCACCGCGATAATCGGCATCAATCGTGCCTGGTGTGTTCAGACAAGTAATTCCATGTTTGAAGGCTAGTCCACTGCGCGGACGAATTTGTGCTTCCAGTCCAGCTGGCATCGCCATCGCAAGTCCAGTCGGGATCAAAGTACGCTGTCCCGGCTGTAGCACGACCTCTTCTTCCAGTGCAGCAACAACATCAAAGCCTGCAGCCAATTCAGACATTTTTTGAGGCAGCTTGATATCCTCATTACCTGGTAATTTCTTTATTTGAACGTAATGCAACCAAATCATCCCTTCTCAGTCCTGCAATTGACTTGTCTGATGCTCCTACCATAGCGAGGGCAAACGGTTCTGCAAACATCAGATCAAGTACAGCGTCAATATCATTCATTGTAACTTGCTCAATTTTGGTAATCATTTCGTCCAGCGTATGGTGTCTACCCAGCATCAATTCATTTTTCCCAAGACGATTCATGCGGCTACCAGTACTCTCCAGACTCAGAATCAGACTTCCTTTCAGCTGCTCCTTGCCTTTACGCAGTTCATCCTCGGATAGCCCATTAACAGCCAAGTCACTCAGCACTTCCTTCGTCAGATCCAGCACTTCTATGGTCTGTTTCGGAGCCGTACCCGCATATATCGTGAATAGACCGCTGTCAGCATGAGAACTGTGATAAGAGTACACGGAATAGGCGAGTCCACGCTTTTCACGAATTTCCTGGAACAGTCTGGAGCTCATGCCACCACCGATCGCATTGTTCAACACGACCATAGCAAATTGCAGTGGATCTCCAATTTTGCAGCCCGGGAATGAGATACAGATGTGATTCTGCTCCGTTTTCTTTTTATGGAAGAGTTGTCCGCCATGGAACGCCGGCATTGTCACTTCCTCCGTTACCCCTTTGACATCAAACGCACCAAAGTGTTTCTCCATCAGATCAACCACACTGTCATCAATGTTGCCTGCAATGCTGATAACCGTGTTCTCGATGGTGTAATGCTCCTTCATATATGCACGTAAATGGCTGGAATCCATCGTTTTAAGGCGTTCTTCTGTACCCAAAATTGGATATGCAAGTGGATGCTCGCCATATGCCGCCAAAGCCATCAGATCATGAACCATATCATCAGGCGTATCTTCATACATTGAGATTTCTTCCAGAATCACGTTTTTTTCTTTGACCAATTCATCCTCATCCATTTTAGAGCGGAAAAACATATCGGACAACACATCGACCGCAATTGGCAAATGCTCATCCAACACTTTTGCATAATAACAGGTATATTCCTTTGATGTAAATGCGTTCACGTTACCGCCGATGGCGTCAAACTGCTCCGCAATGGCTTTGGCATCGAAACGATCCGTGCCCTTAAAAAGCATATGTTCAATAAAATGGGATACCCCATTATTTTCGGCCTGCTCATTGCGTGAACCTGTTTTGACCCATATTCCAAAAGACACGGAACGACAGGTAGGAATTTGCTCCATCACGACTCTGAGGCCATTGCCCAGCTGAATTTTTTTCACGGTTGGCCCTCCTACATCTCTATAATTGCCTTGATTTCTATGATCTCTATGATACAAGATTCGAAATCGACATTTGGTCCCAACTTTTTGATATTAACAAAAAAAAGGCGTTCACTCAACCGAAGACGTCTTTACCCGTTCCGAAGACAACGTCTCACTCACTGTCCCCAGCTCAAGTCCCTTGGCTCGAATCGAATCAATCATACCTTTCAGCGCTCCTGCCGAAGAGGCTGTAGGATGCATTAGAATTAATGAACCTGCTTCGGTCTTACTCGCGATTTTGGCGATGACAGATTCGGAACTTGGTTTCCGCCAGTCCACTGTGTCCACCGTCCAGAGAACGGTTTGTAGTCCCATGGATGCCGCAATATCCACTGTTTTTTGATTGAAATCACCTGAAGGTGGTGCAAACCAATGATTTTTCACCCCAAGCGTTTGCTGTAGAAGATCTTCCGTTTTGCTAATTTCCAACCTTGCCCGTTCGGCACTCAACCGACTCATATTTGGATGTGAGTAAGCATGATTGGATAGCTCATGACCACGCTTCTGAATTTCTTTGGCAAGATCAGCATTTTTGCTCAGCCAGCTTCCATCCAGAAAAAATGTAGCTTTTACTTTTTCGGCATCAAGCGTGTCTAACATCGGAACAATAAATTCATTCCCCCACGCCACATTGATCATAAAGGACACCATCGGTTTACTTTCGTTTCCTCGGTAAACGGGATGTGCTCCTAGATCTTTCAATTGAATTTCGGGCTCAATCTGTCGATATACATACGAAATTTTGGTGTTTAGTGTGCCGCCAAGTGCTCTCCGGTAGGTTTCTTCCACGTCGATCTCCAGACCATTATAACCGGGAATCGCTTTCCATACCCGATCCACTCTCGCATTCACAGGAGCAATTCGAGTTTCGACTGCCTTATCTTTTATCGCAGATAACAATGATTCTTCCCCAGTTGCTTCTTTAAACATATCAAACGCATTTTGTGTACCGGGGCCATCACGGATCTCCGTAATGTATGTACGTACACTGTCGATTTGTCCAATTAGCATGACCGATGCCACACCCGCGAGAACAAACGCCAGTTTTTTGGATTGGTTTCTCACAGCACCATCCTCCTGCCATCTTTGTCCCCATCATATGAGGACAAGGGCAAGAATATGATTAAAAGCTACATCGTATGGAATGATGTATTCTTGATTTTTTAAACGTTAAAAAAAGAGCCAGAAATTCGCATTCTGTCTCTTCATTCAATCTTACCTATGAGATTTAAATTTCAGCTTCCTACGATTGCGCAGGAGCTTCAGCAGTCAATACTGCTTTACGGGACAAATTGATTCGACCTTGCGGATCAATTTCAGTGACTTTCACCGTAATGGAATCACCGATAGCTACAACATCTTCCACTTTTGCTACACGCTCTGTGGACAGTTGAGAAATGTGTACCAGACCTTCTTTGTTTGGCAGCACTTCCACAAACGCACCGAATTTTTCTACGCGTTTTACTTTGCCGACATAGATCTCGCCAACCAGAACTTCACGTACAATTCCTTCGATAATGGCTTTGGCTTTATCATTCATCTCCTGGTTGGAAGAAGCGATAAAGACGCGTCCATCCTGCTCGATATCAATTTTAACACCGGTTTCTTCGATGATTTTATTGATGATTTTACCACCAGCACCGATGACGTCACGGATTTTATCCGGGTTGATGTGCATTGTTGTAATTTTAGGTGCATATTGGGACAATTGCTCACGTGGTGTTTTCATCACGTCGGTCATCTTATCCAAAATGTGCATACGTCCTTCTTTTGCTTGAGCCAAAGCTTCGGACAAAATTTGACGGTCGATGCCATCAATTTTGATATCCATTTGAATAGCTGTTACACCTTCCGGTGTTCCCGCTACTTTGAAGTCCATATCCCCCAGGTGATCTTCCATACCTTGAATATCACTCAGAATAGATACATGCTCTCCATCTTTAATCAGACCCATCGCCACACCCGCTACAGGAGCTTTGATTGGTACACCTGCGTCCATCATTGCAAGTGTGCTCGCACAGATACTTGCTTGGGATGTTGAGCCGTTGGATTCCAATACCTCAGATACCAAACGAATCGTGTACGGGAAATCCGTCTCAGAAGGAATTACTTTGGACAACGCACGCTCACCCAGCGCACCATGCCCGATTTCACGACGCCCTGGCGCACGAAGTGGACGAGCCTCACCTACGCTGAACGGCGGGAAGTTATAGTGGTGCATGAAACGTTTCGTTTCTTCCAAACTGATGCCATCCAAAATTTGAACATCGCCAAGTGCACCCAAAGTACAAACGCTCAGTGCTTGTGTTTGTCCACGTGTGAACAGACCTGAACCATGTGTACGTGGAAGCAGGGACGTATCACATTCAATTGGACGAATCTCAGCTAATCCACGTCCATCTGGACGAACTTTATCGTGAGTGATCAGACGGCGCACTTCTTCTTTTACGATATCGTGCAGCACTTCTTTCACATCTTTGAGCAATTCAGGAGTTTCAAGATACTTCTCTTCGAAGTGAGCAACCGTTTCGTCATTCACTGCATCAATAGCATCCTGACGCGCATGTTTCTCAGCAATTTTAACAGCTTCCACCAAACGAGCACTTGCATACTCACGAACACTGCTATTTACTTCTGCATTCACGGCATGGAGTTTAACTTCCATTTTCTCCTTGCCTGCTACCTGTACGAGTTGTTCGATAACGGTAACAATATTTTTGATCTCGTCATGTCCAAACATGATTGCTTCGAGCATCACTTCTTCTGATACTTCATTCGCTTCAGCTTCAACCATCATGATGGCATCTCGAGTTCCGGCAACAACAAGTTCGATGTCGCTAACTTCAAGCTGTGCAATGGTAGGGTTGATGATGAATTCACCATCAATACGTCCAACCTTAACTCCACCAATTGGACCACTGAAAGGTACATCCGAAATACTCAGCGCTGCTGAGGTACCAATCATTGCAGCGATCTGAGGTTCGCAATCTTGATCCACACTCATAACAATGTTCAGCACTTGAACATCATTACGGAAACCTTCGGGGAACAATGGGCGAATCGGACGGTCTGTTAGACGGCTTGCCAAAATCGCTTTTTCAGATGGTCTACCTTCGCGCTTGATAAATCCACCCGGAATTTTCCCTACTGCATACAATCTTTCTTCATAGTTCACTGTCAGTGGGAAAAAGTCCAGATCCTTCGGTTCACTTGATGCTGTCACGGTACACAATACTACGGTATCTCCGTATGTTACCTTAACGGCAGCATTCGCCTGCTTGGCCAAACGCCCGGTTTCAAGCGTAAGCTTTCTTCCGCCAAGCTGCATTTCAACACGCTGTTCCATGAGATTCCTCCTTTAATTCGTTCCTATTCACAATGGATTCTGCATATTCACAGTATTTCCTGCTTGTCCATCATTCATTAGCTATAGAAAGACGTTGTGCAGGCTGACTTGCAAAACAAAAGCTCCTTGCGGAGCCCTTAGCTACAAATATATGGCAACATGTTCATCTACAAAACAACCCGGCTGTAAGCTCCGCTTGTCTTGTTAGACACAAGAAATGCGGATAACAGCCAGGTTGATTTTGAAAACATGTACGATAATTAACGACGCAATCCGAGTTTTTCGATCAGTGCGCTGTAACGTTTAACATCTTTGTTTTTCACGTAAGCCAAAAGCTTACGACGTTGACCTACCATTTTCAAAAGTCCACGACGTGAGTGGTGGTCTTTCTTGTGCGTACGCAAGTGGTCTGTCAAACTTCTGATGTTTTCCGTAAGGATAGCAACTTGCACCTCAGGTGATCCAGTATCGGACTCATGAGTTTTGTGCTCGTCGATCAGTTGTTGTTTACGTTCTTGAGTCAATGCCATCCTATTCACCTCCTTCATTATAATCGCCGTTAGCCTCGTCACCGCCGGTGAGAGCGCGTAACCAAGCTAAGGTTAATGTCATCTCAATCGATAACGTAGTACATTATACCATAGTTGCCTGGACAAAGTAAATGTAAACATAAACTTTATTATTTTTAGGACAATAAGCGAGCAGCAGTCAAAGCATCTTCTCGAATCTGAGCAATCAAGGCATCAATTGAGCCAAATTTCTGTTCGTTTCGAATGTAGTGCACTAACTCCACTTTCAGTTCCTGATCATAAATTTGGCCGTCAAAATCAAGCAGATGCACTTCGTAGGTCGGTCTCATTCCATTCTCGTGAAAAGTCGGTTTTACACCCAAGTTCATCACACCTGCAAGTTCTTGATCCCCAAAATATACTCTCACGGCATACACGCCTTTGGCCGGCGTAACATAATGGTCAACAAGTTCAAGATTAGCGGTAGGAAAACCAATGGTACGCCCCCGTTTCTCTCCGTGAATCACAGTACCTCTGACACTATAAGGACGCCCGAGCCACTGGCTTGCCTCATCCATCTCGCCCCGCTTCAAAAGTGCACGAATCAGCGAACTGCTTACCTTCTCCCCGCCAAGCAGGAAGGGAGAAACTGTCTCAACCTTCATTTCTCCATCCCCCAATGTGCGCAGCATCTGCTCATCTCCCGCACCTTGGTGACCAAAACGAAAATCAAATCCGACAACAGCTGTACGTGTCTGGAGAGGAAGCAGCAATTCATGAACAAATTGGACTGGTGTGAGTTTTGAAAATTGCTCATTGAACTCAACGACATAAAGAATGTCTACACCCATCCCAGCCAAAATCTCTTCTTTGTCCCTGAGAGGCGTCAGGTAACCCTCGTAATCTCCTTTACGCATAACTTCCTTCGGGTGTGGATGGAAAGTCATGACGGCTGCTTTCATGCCCGTTTCCCTTGCAATGCGAACAGCGGATAGAATGACGCTTGCATGTCCGAGATGCAACCCGTCAAATTGACCGATTGCCAGCACTTGGGGATGTGTAATCAAGTCCGCTGATTGTAATGTCTGCGGATAGGTTAGCATTACGGTTTTCACAATCATTCACCTGCATTTCACTTGATGGGCCAAGCTTGAACCTCGTCCTCACTCCAAGCCCGGTACCTTATTATTCCGGTAAGAAGACTTTAACAGCCCTTACAGTTGGTTTCAATTCATCCCGCTCAAATATCCCTAGAAACGTTCCATCCTGAGCATACAAACGTAGCAGTCCTGGCTTTTCCACAGGCGGCTCCAACAGACGCGCAGACAGCTTTTGGCCCTGTAGAGCCCCCTTCGTCTGTTCCTCTCCAACTTTGTGGGCGGGAATGGAAGAAATAGCTTCATCCACAGGAATAAGTGCCTCTGCCAGCGTTCCTTCGTTCATGCGCTGCTGCACTTCTTCTATACGTAGACAGTGATCGGCAGATATTCCTGCTGATATCGTGCGTTCCAGCTTAACCATGGTAGATGGGAATCCAAGCGAACGGCCGATGTCTACACACAAGGTACGAATATACGTTCCTTTTGAGCACAAGGCGCGGAACGATATATCCGTTATGCCATCATGAATTTCGATCCCGGTAAGTTCCAGTTCGTAAATCGTCACTTCCCGGCTCTTACGCTCAACGGTCTTGCCTTCACGCGCAAGCTCGTACAACCGTTTTCCATCTACTTTTACCGCAGAAAACATCGGCGGCACCTGTGAAATCGTACCCAGGAACTGTTCCAATACTTGCTGAACCTGATCCTGTGTGACCTCTACAGCAGATTCAGTACGCTCAATGACTTCTCCCGTCAAGTCCTCTGTGTCCGTAGCCAATCCTAGTCTTAGCGTCGCCATATATTCCTTCGGCAGCTCTTGCATATACTCCACTACCCTTGTCGCTCGTCCAAGGCAGAGTGGAAGAACTCCAGTGACCTGCGGGTCGAGAGTACCTGTATGACCAATACGCTTCATCTTTAAAATCCCGCGCATTTTAGCTACAACATCATGAGAAGTGAATCCCGCAGGTTTATATACGGGAAGCACGCCTTCAAATGATTTTACCATTGTGCTCTCACCTGCTTCAGAACGTTTTGCACGATGTCTTCCAATGTACCTTCCAGTCGGCATCCCGCTGCGAGAACATGTCCGCCGCCACCAAAGGTCTGCGCCAACGCTGCCACATCTATTTTGCCCGCTGAGCGCATAGACACCTTAACTGCATTATCGTTGATTACTTTGAAAAAGATACCAACTTCCACCCCACGAATGTTACGAGTATAGTTGACGATCCCTTCCAAATCTTCGTTGGTTGCTTTACATTCTTGCATATCCTCTGGTGTAATAACCACCCAGGCTATTTTACCATCTTCCGACATCTGTAGAGATGAGAGCGCCTTATTCAAAATGTGAATTTGCGGAAGCGTCAACTCTTCCAATAGCGTTTGTGCAAGATATGGTCCATCTACACCTTGCTTCAGCAACTCGGAAGCCACAGCCATTACATTTGGACTCGTATTCGCATAGCGGAATCCACCCGTGTCTGTTAGCAGACCTGTGTATACTGCCGTAGCGATCTCCTTATCCCATGTAATATCGAAGCGTTGCAGCAACTCAAACAAAATTTCGGCTGTTGCTGCTGCATCAGGTTTAATGATGTTCACTGCTCCATACCCATTATTAGTAGGATGATGGTCAATATTCAAAATAACTGCGTCTTCTTCAAAATAATGACGTGTAAGCCCCACTCTAGCAAAGTCAGCGCAATCTACACAGATGATCGCTTTATACTTGCGCTCTGGAGGGTGTTCGGTCATGTTCACAATCGTATCCGCTTCCCACAAAAAACGCATGCGCTGCGGAATTTCACCTTCATTGATCATGGTGAATGTTTTTCCCAGACATGACAGCAGCCAGCCCATCGTTACCGTCGAGCTGACTGCGTCACCGTCCGGCTGTACATGCGACACGACCAGGTAATCGTCATGCTCCAGCAAGAATTGTTTTCCTGCCTGAAGCGCCTGTTCATAAGTGTGCATTGCCGTCTCCTCTATTCTGTTACTGGGATTCGTTTTTGTCGGAACCAATATCGCCGAGCAGCTTTTCAATTCGGCTGCCATATGCAATCGATTCGTCGATCTTGAATATCAACTCGGGAACATGACGGAAACGGATTCGTTTACCGAGCTCCGTGCGCAGAAACCCGCTTGCTTTGGCAAGTGCCTTCAGCGAGTTATCCTTCTGTTCCTGTTCACCAAAGACACTCAGATAAACTTTGGCTTGCGACAAGTCGCCAGTCACTTCAACTCCCGTTACGGTAATAAAACCGATACGCGGATCTTTCAGTTCTGACTGGATCAGCAGACTTAGTTCTTTCTTGATCTGCTCGCCCACTCTACCTGTACGAATCTTAGCCATTGTTGTTCACCTCATACTTCCTTGCTTATCGTTGTACGGTCTCCATAATGAAGGCTTCAATAACGTCGCCTTCCTTAAGATCGTTGTAATTATCTAGTGTAATACCACACTCGTAGCCTTGAGCCACTTCCTTGGCATCATCTTTATAACGCTTCAGGGAATCCAGTTTACCTTCGTAAAGTACGATGCCATCACGAATCAAACGAGCTTCAGCTGAACGGGTAATTTTACCGGAAGTAACCATACACCCTGCAATAGTACCCACTTTACTGATGGAGAAGGTATTCCGAACTTCAGCATGACCGATCACTTTTTCTTTGTAAATCGGATCAAGCATACCTTTCATCGCTTGTTCAATCTCTTCGATAACACTGTAGATGACGCGGTGCAGACGAATGTCTACTTGCTCTTGATCTGCAGTGATTTTCGCCTGATTTTCAGGACGAACGTTGAAACCGATCACGATGGCGTTAGAAGCTGCCGCCAAAATAATGTCGGATTCAGTAATCGCACCAGCACCACTGTGAATGATCTTCACTCGTACGCCTTCAACCTCAATCTTCGCGAGGGAACCTTTCAACGCCTCGACTGAACCTTGAACGTCACCTTTAATGATCACGTTCAAATCTTTGATCTCACCGTCTTTGATGTGTTGGAACAGATCATCCAGCGTTACACGTGTATTTGTACCCAGGTCAGATTCACGCTGCGTAATCGCACGTTTGTCTGCGATAGAACGAGCCTTACGCTCATCTTCAAACACCATGAATGGATCTCCCGCACCTGGAACTTCAGTCAGACCCGTAATTTCCACAGGAGTAGATGGTCCTGCTTCTTTCAGACGACGGCCTTTATCGTTGACCATTGCACGTACACGACCGAAGCAGTTCCCCGCAACGAACGCATCTCCGACTTTCAACGTACCATGTTGTACAAGAATACGTGCAACAGGACCGCGACCTTTATCCAGCTCGGCTTCAATTACTGTACCACGGGCACGTTTATCAGGATTTGCTTTGTACTCATTAACTTCAGCAACGAGCAAAATCATTTCCAGCAAATCTTCCAGACCCATTCTTTGTTTCGCAGATACGTTCACGAAGATGGTGTCTCCGCCCCACTCTTCTGGAACGAGTTCATAGTTCGTCAGTTCCTGTTTCACTTTGTCAGGATCCGCACTAGGTTTGTCAATTTTGTTAACAGCAACGATAATCGGCAGGCCAGCGGCTTTGGCATGATTAATCGCCTCAACCGTTTGTGGCATAACACCATCATCAGCAGCTACAACGATAATCGTCATATCTGTAACTTGTGCTCCACGCGCACGCATCGCTGTAAACGCTTCGTGACCTGGAGTATCCAAGAACGTAATTTTTTTATTGTTAATTTCAACTTGATAAGCACCGATATGCTGAGTGATTCCGCCAGCTTCGCCGTCAGATACATTCGCAGAGCGAATAGCATCCAGCAATGTAGTTTTACCATGGTCAACGTGTCCCATGATTGTTACAACCGGAGGACGGGATTGAAGATCCGCAGGATCATCATTCTCTTCCAAGGTTTCGAAACGGTCATCTTCAAGAACGATCTTCACTTCAACTTCAACACCGAATTCACCTGCAAGCAAGAGAATGGTATCAATGTCGAGCTCTTGGTTAATGGTTGCCATAACACCCATACCAATAAGCTTTTTAATGACCTCTGAAGCATCCTTATGAAGAAGTTTCGCTGTTTCGCCAACAGTCATGTCTCCGCGAACGATAATTTTCTTCGGTGTATTATCGATTTTCTCACGTTGCACATACTGTTGCTGATTTCTGTTGCGATTGTTCTTGCCACCACGGTTATTACGGAAGTTACCGCCGCCACGATTGTCGTCGAAGCGTCTTCCACCACCGCCACCAGTATTGGAACGATTGCCGTTCTGATTACCAGTGTTTCCTTGACCACCTCTGCGTTGGCCGCCGCCTTGTCCTTGGCTTTGTCCGCCACTACGGTTCCCGCTGTTACCAGTGTTACCGCCAGTATTCGGCCCTGCGTTTCTGTTAGGACCGCTGTTATTGTTCGTACGTTGACCCGTTCCTTGTGGGCGGGACCCCGTGGTACCTTGACCACCTGAAGCTGGTCTTGGGCGATTTCCTGATTGTCCCCCTTGGCTTGAGCTTTGGGAATTTGTTGTTCTGTTACGGCTATCTTGGCCGCTTGGTCTCTGAGCGCCATTGTTATTATTGGAACTTGTTCTATTGTTCATACCTACCTGCTTTTCCTGTTGTATTTTTGTTTGTACGGGACTACCGGTTGTATTACTGTTATTCGGCGTGTTCACTCCGCCGCCCGGCTTGTTGCTGTCCACTGGTTTGTCACTGCGCACCGCCGAAGTTGAAACCGGCTTGGCTTCATTCCCTTGTTTCGAGGCAGCTGTGGATTTAATATCTTTAAAAAATTGTTCCACTTTGCCAACCGAACCATTCTCCATTACACTCATATGGTTGTTAACAGGAATATCCAGTTTTTTAAGAATAGTTATAATTTCCTTACTACTCATGTTAAGGGACTTCGCATATTCATAAACTCGCAATTTTTCCTTGTTTTCCTGTTTACTCAATATACTCCACCTCCGACATTATACCGACTTGTTTGGAGATCATCTTTGCAAACCCAAGGTCTGTTACCGCAAGAACAACCCGCGTGTCTTTACCGATACTTGACCCTATACGATCACGATCCAATCCGATAAGAAGCGGAACCTTGTAAGTAGCACATTTGTCGCGAAATTTCTTTTGTGTATTTGGTGAGGCGTCACCTGCAACAATAACCATTTTGGCTTCGCCTGAACGGACCGCCTTGTGTACTATCTCATCGCCTGTGAGCAATTTACCAGCACGCATAGAGAGCCCGAGGTAAGAGAGTACTTTCGTATCACTCATGATCTTCACGCTCCTGTGCAGCAATGAATTCATCCTCTACTGCAATAAAATCAACCGCTAGCTGTTCATAGATCTCAGACGAAACTTTACCTTTTAACGCGCGATCAAGAGCGCGATTTTTGAGAGAAAGCTTGAAACAGGACTCTTTCCCGCACAGATATGCACCCCGTCCAGACTTTTTACCGGTTAAATCGATTAGTACTTCATCCTCAGGCGTTTTAACGATGCGAATCAACTGCTTTTTGGGCATCATTTCCTGACATGCCACACATTTACGCAACGGCACTTTTTTAGGTTTCATACGTCAGCGCCTCCCCGTGCTTTCCTTTAATCGACGGAGACAGAATCCTGATGCATTTCCGAAGAAGAATCTTTTTCTCTGCCGAATTCCTGCTCCGCCTGGCTCTCGCTCTTAATGTCGATTTTCCAGCCCGTCAATTTGGCTGCCAATCTGGCATTTTGGCCTTTAATACCAATGGCAAGGGACAGTTGATAGTCAGGAACGATCACCCGAGCCATCTTCTCCTCCTCGAACACGTGAACTTCCAGCACTTTGGAAGGACTCAATGCGTTAGCCACATATTCATCTACTTGTTCGGAATATCGAACGATGTCGATTTTCTCACCGCGCAGCTCACCCACAATGGTCTGCACGCGCATTCCTTTTGGCCCTACGCAAGAACCAACCGGATCGACTTCCTCGTTGCGGGAGTGAACAGCAATTTTGGAACGAAACCCTGCCTCACGGGCAACAGAACGGATTTCAACTACGCCATCGAAAATTTCAGGCACTTCCAGCTCAAAGAGTCGTTTTAACAGACCCGGATGAGTACGGGATAAAATAATTTGCGGTCCTTTAGTCGTATTTTCGACCTTCGTGATGTACGCTTTGATGCGATCACCGTGGACAAACTTCTCGTTCGGCATTAACTCGGTGAGCGGCAGTGCCGCTTCAATCTTGCCCAGATCGATGTAGATATTGCGCAAATCCTGACGCTGCACTACTCCCGTAACAATATCCTCTTCTTTATCCACGAAAGCATTATAGATCAGACCACGCTCGGCCTCACGAATCCGCTGGGTAACAACCTGTTTAGCCGTCTGTGCAGCAATACGTCCAAAGTCACGTGGTGTAACTTCAATCTCCGCAATATCTTCCAGCTGGAAGTGTGGGTTAATCTCCCGTGCAGCAGGCAATGAGATTTCAGTCCGCGAATCGAGAACTTCTTCCACGATCAGCTTACGTGCAAATACCCGAATAACCCCCGTATTACGATTCATGTCCACTCGCACATTCTGTGCCGTGTTAAAATTACGCTTGTAACTGGAGATAAGTGCAGCCTCAATCGCTTCAAACAGCACATCCTTGCTGATCCCTTTTTCCCGTTCCAATTCATTCATTGCTTCAATAAAATCCATACTCATGAATGTTGATCCCCCTTTCAAACATAGCATCCCATACGTAAAACGGCGAAGGCTCTAAACTTGTGAGCACCTTGCCGTTTACGTGAGATGTGTCTTTTCATTAATCAAGTGAACAAGGCTTTTAAAACACAATAGCCAAACGCGCACTGGCAACCTTTTCATAAGAAACGGTATGCTGCTTCTTGCCTGCTTCAATGACAAGCTCCTCGTTTTCAAAGGAAATCAGCTTGCCTTCGAACTCCTTCATTCCGTTCACCGGTTCGTAGGTTGTAACAAATACATTTTTACCTACAGACTTGGCAACATCCTCCGCTTTTTTCAGTGGACGTTCCGCACCAGGAGAAGACACTTCAAGGAAATAAACAGATGGAATCGGATCGTTCTCATCCAGCTTGGCGCTAAGCTTTTCACTGATCAAGACACAATCGTCGATGTCGATTCCACCCTCTTTGTCGACATACACCCGTAAAAACCAGTTGCTGCCTTCTTTGACGTATTCGATGTCAACCAGCTCGAAGCCTTGTTCATTCAAGTAGGGTTGGATCATTTCTTCCACGGTAGATTTAATATTTGTTGTGCTCAAAACCGATAACCTCCAACTTAGGTTACACCAGCAATCATTGCTGGCAGATAATTAATTACCCAAGATTCATGTATACCAAAGACTAAAGAGTGGGTTTCCCCACTCTTCAGAAATTCGTACTATCTCGTTCACTCCAGAAATTATAACATAGTCTGGTAATAGTGACAAGTAACCCGTCCCTTAGCACACAAGCTACACTAATGAAGGAAAAATCTGACTTCACTGATTCAGACATGCAGAATGGCTGCTATGATCTCTTAGAACAGGGAAAGCTGGTTGCTCTCGGGCAAGCCACGGAAGCATCCCATATTCGTCAGCAACTCCACAATCGTTTTAGTCGCTTTGGACTTCTGCTGGAAGTCCTCAATTGACAAAAATTCTCCGTGATTACGAGCTGCAGCAATGTTGCGTGCCGCGTTATCCCCAATCCCTGCGAGTGCAGAGAATGGAGGAATCAATGAATTTCCATCTACGATAAACTTGGTTGCTTCTGAACGATACAGGTCGATCGGTTTAAGCGAGAAGCCACGAGCTGTCATCTCCAGTGCCATTTCGAGAACAGGAAGCATGTTTTTTTCTTTTGGCAGCGCCTGGAAACCGAGCTGTTCAATCTCTACAATTTTACGATAGATAGCATCATAACCTTGACACACCAGCTCTATATCCAATTCGTCTGTACGAACGGTAAAATACGTTGCATAATACTCAATCGGATGATACAGCTTGAAAAATGCGGTACGAACTGCGGAAATAACGTAAGCCGCTGCGTGCGCTTTCGGGAACATGTACTGAATCTTGAGACAAGAATCAATGTACCACTGTGGCACCTTGCATTTTTTCATCTCATCAATCCACTCTTGCGGCAGTCCCCGTCCTTTACGTACACTTTCCGTAATTTTAAACGCCAAGCTCGCATCCATGCCAGCTTTATAGATCAGGAACAACATAATATCATCACGGCATCCAATTACTGTTTTGATGTTACATGTCCCATTCTTGATTAAATCCTGTGCATTCCCGAGCCAAACTCCCGTACCGTGTGAAAGTCCTGAAATCTGCAACAAATCGGCAAAAGACGACGGCTGTGATTCGACAAGCATTTGTCGTACGAATTTCGTCCCCATCTCCGGTACACCAAAGGTGGCAACAGGTGAACGTATCTGCTCCGGCGTTACACCAAGAGCATCTGTGGAGTTAAACATGCTCATTACTTTGGGATCATTCATTGGAATGGTCGTTGGATCTACGCCCGTAAGATCCTGTAGCATCCGCATCATGGTTGGATCATCGTGACCCAGAATATCGAGCTTTAGCAGGTTTTCCTCAAACGCGTGATAGTCAAAGTGTGTTGTTTTCCACTCAGCTGTCACGTCATCTGCCGGGTATTGAACAGGCGTAACATCTTCCACCTCAATATAATCCGGAACAACGACAATACCGCCGGGATGCTGTCCGGTACTCCGTTTAACACCTGTACAGCCTGATGCCAAACGATTCAGCTCTGCACCGCGCCATTTTTTATGATGTTCTTCTTCATACTTTTTGGCAAAACCAAATGCTGTTTTCTCTGCAACCGTCCCGATCGTGCCCGCCCTGAATACACTCTTTTCACTAAATAGTACTTTGGTATAGTTATGCGCATGCGGTTGATAATCGCCCGAGAAGTTCAAGTCGATATCGGGAACCTTGTCACCCTTAAAACCAAGGAAGGTTTCAAACGGGATGTCCTGCCCCTCACCCCTCAGGTTGCCTCCGCAATTCGGACAAGGTTTCTCTGGAAGGTCAAATCCACTTGGCACACTGCCGTCCAGGAACCACTCGCTGTGCTTGCATTCGGGATTCACACAGATATAATGTGCAGGCAGTGGGTTAACTTCCGAGATCCCTAAAAAGGTTGCAACAACGGACGATCCAACGGACCCCCTTGAACCTACCAAGTATCCATCTTGGTTTGACTTCTTCACCAGGCGCTCCGAGATCAGATAGTTCGCTGAGAATCCATATTTGATAATCGGCTGCAATTCTTTTTCTAATCGGGCAACAATGACTTCAGGCAGATCTTCACCATAAATGGACTTCGCCGTGTTATAGCAGGTATTCCGAATCTCTTCGTCAGCACCTTCTAATATCGGAGTAAAGAGCTTGTCAGGGAAAAGCTTGATTTCCTCGAAACGCTCTGCAAGCTCAATGGTATTGGTAACAACGACCTCATATGCTTTGTCTTGACCAAGGAACTGGAATTCCTCGAGCATTTCGGTCGTTGTTCGAAAATGAGCATCTGGTTTGCGCTGATCTTTCAGCGGACTGAACCCGGTAATGCCATGAATCGTAATATCGCGGTATATTTTATCTCTCGGTTCCAGATAATGCACATTGCCTGTAGCAATCACCGGTTTACTCAATTTGGCTCCAATCTCTACGACTTTACGAATCGCGAGCTTCAGTTCTTCCGGTGTGGCAACAAGCCCTTTGTCGACCAGATGCATGTACATCGTTAGAGGCTGAATCTCTAGAATGTCATAAAACTCGGCGATTTCCTCCGCCTCTTCTACCGATTTATTCAATACAGCCTCGAAAAACTCTCCTTTTTCACAGCCGGATATGACAACTAGTCCTTCTCGCAAGCTTACCAACTTGGACTTTGGTATACATGGAACCCGCTTGAAGTATTCCGTATGTGATAGCGAAACCAGTTTGTACAAGTTTTTCTTTCCTACATCATTTAAAGCATAAATTCCACAGTGGAAAGGACGTGTATTGGACAAGTCTACCCCAACAAAATCGTTTAATCGATCCAGCATTGTTAAACCCTTTAATTGTGCAGCATCCTGGATAAGGCCATTTAAAATTCCGGCAAGAGCAATCGTATCGTCAATCGCCCGGTGGTGACTTTCAAGCGCAACTTTATACTTATCTGCCAATGTATTCAACCGATGGTTTTTCATTTTAGGATATAAAAGACGTGCCAATTCCAAGGTATCCAGCACAGGGTTAGGCATCTCCGGCATACCCAGATTTTTGAGTGAGGCCTGGATAAAGCCCATATCAAAGCGTGCATTGTGGGCAACGAGTACTCCATCCCCTGCAAAAGCCACAAAATCACGTATGACCGGCTCTAGCTCCGGTGCATCTTTAACCATCTCATCCGTAATATTAGTAAGTTGTTGTATGTTATACGGAATGCGTTCATGTGGATTAACAAATGTGGCAAAACGGTCCACTTCTTTGCCTTCTTGCATTTTTACCGCCGCGATCTCGATAATTTTGTTTTGTGTGACCGACAGACCTGTGGTCTCGATATCAAATACAATATATGTTGCTGTTTTCAGTTCAATCGGCTGAGGCTGCAACACAACGGCAACAGAATCATTCACGACGTTGGCTTCGAGACCGTAGATCATTTTAATCCCGTTTTTCTTCGCCGCTTTTGCTGCTTCAGGATAGACCTGTACACCACCGTGGTCGGTTACTGCAATCGCTGTATGCCCCCAATCGGCAGCTGTTTTCACGTATTTATCAATGGATGTGACTGCATCCATCGTGCTCATCGTAGAGTGCAGGTGAAACTCAACCCGCTTCTCCTGCGCTGTATCTTTGCGAGAAGGCGGTGCTTTAATCTCGGTCAGATCGGAAGGAATCATAGCCAGTTCAGGAATTTGCATAAACCGGTCATACTCAACACGTCCACGGACCTTCACCCATTTGCCATTGGCAAGCAGGCTAAGTATTCTGACATCCTCTTTTGTTTTCGCAAACATTTTCATTTGCATCGAATCCGTAAAATCTGTCAAGTAGAACGTAAAGAGCGTATTCCCATTGCGCAGCTCCTTGCGATCTAAACCGAAGATCGAGCCTTGTAATGTAATCTTTTTCTCTTCATCCTGCACTTCTTGCATAGGTACAGCTGGCTCTTTAATCTCGTAACCCATCTGTAAACGAACATCGCCTTGTTCTTCTTCCTCCGGAGCTTCCATTTCGGTGACCTCACTCATCATTTGTTCAATGACTTGTCGCTCTTCCACCTTTTTCTGAGCTTGGAACTGCTCCATTGCCTCTCTGTTGCTTCCCACTTCGCCTACCTGCAATTTAATGCGTAGTGGCAGATTGAAATACTTTTCGTAAAATGTGGTAATCGCTTGATCAATCTGTTTCTTGCGAGCCAGTTCCATCGAAGTTGAATCACTCATCGTTAATTGCAACAAGTCACCTTCACACTCTAAAGATGCGCGATTCATCCAACCATTTACCGAAGGGATCTCACGGGTAACCCACTCTAAAAAGAGATTCCAATATTCTCTTACGATATCACCTGCCTGTACTTGCTCTTCAGTATATTTAAAGCCGAATGTAATTTTGGCGATATGATTCATTTTTTCCTGAATATGCAGACTAAATGTCCGATAGATTGGTGCAGGAACCAATCTATCTTTGTAGATCAAGATGTGCCATTCGCGGTTGCTGCGATTCGTCTCTACCCGTTCGATCCATCCATCCACGAAATAGGGATCCGTTAGACCTGCTGGAAGCTCTGCCTGTTTCATCAACAACTCAAACCGTTTTCTCTTCTCCTCAAAACCACTCATCGCGTTCCTCCTATACCCCCTTAAAACATGAAAAGCTTCTGCAATCAAAAATGTCCCCGATCCGAACCCGCACCGACCCATTTTATCCGACAGAAGCTCTTCATTCGTTACCTAGTTGGTGAATAAGCTTTCTTCGTCAATCTGTTCTGACTTAGTATGCTCTTGCAAACACTACCGTGTGTTTCGCCTGTTCACCACAAGCCAGACATGTGTGCTTTTCTTCCGCAGGCTGGAACGGAATGTTCCGGCTAGTTGCACCCGTGACTTCTCTTACCTTATCTTCGCAAGCTTCGGAACCACACCAGCCAGCCAGTGTAAAGCCGCGTTTGTTTTCCATCAGTTCTTTCATTTCATCCAGCGTATCTACAGAATAGAAGTTATCCGACATGAACTTACGTGCACGTTCAAGCATGTCTGCCTGTACCTGTGTCAACATAGTTTGAATTTCTTCAACCAGATTCGCCTGTTCTACCACTTTCTTCTCACCCGTAATCCGGGATACAAGAACACATACGCCATTTTCCATATCACGCGGACCGATCTCCAAGCGGATAGGAACTCCACGCATTTCATATTCATTAAACTTCCAGCCAGGACGAACGTCACTTCGATCATCCATTTTCACACGAATGCCAGCTTTCTTCAGCTCTGCGAACAGCTCGTCCGCTCGACCTACAACTGCATCACGAGTTTTTGGTGGTCCGATTGGAATCATGACTACCTGTGTTGGTGCAACTTTAGGTGGAAGCACCAGGCCTCGATCATCACCGTGAACCATGATCAAAGCTCCAATCAGACGTGTACTCGTCCCCCATGAAGTGGTATGAGCAAGTTCCAATACGTTATTGCGGCTCAAATATTGAATCTCAAATGCTTTGGCAAAGTTGGTACCCATATAGTGGGAAGTCCCTGCCTGTACAGCACGACCGTCTTTCATCATCGCCTCAATAGAGAAGGTATCTACGGCACCCGCAAACTTCTCGGATTTGGTCTTCTGACCCGTGATTACCGGAATGGCAAGATACTCTTCTACAACTTCACGATAAATTTCAAGCATTTTCATCGTTTCTTCGCGTGCTTCCTCTTCGGTTTCATGCGCTGTATATCCCTCTTGCCACAAAAACTCACTGGTGCGCAAGAAAGGTAACGTTCTTTTTTCCCAGCGAACAACGTTTGCCCACTGATTAATCAGAACTGGCAGATCGCGATAGGACTGAATCCATTTCGAGTACATATGCCCAATAATCGTTTCAGACGTAGGGCGAATCGCCAAACGCTCTTCCAGCTTTTCCCCACCTGCTTCGGTTACCCAAGGCAGCTCCGGGTTAAAACCTTCCACATGCTCTTTTTCCTTTTGGAAAAAACTCTCCGGAATAAACATCGGGAAGTATGCGTTACGGTGGCCCGTTTCGCGGAACCGGCGATCCATCTCATCCTTGATGTGCTCCCAGATTTCAAAACCGTCCGGTTTGAACACAATACAGCCGCGAACCGGTGAATAGTCCATCAAATCTGCTTTTTTAATAACATCAATGTACCAGCGAGAGAAATCTTCTCCCTGCGGTGTAATTTCAGTCACGAACTGTTTATCATTTTCCTTTGACATAAGACACCAGCGTCCTCCCATAACGACCAGTACTGAATACTCAGCACCTAGTCAAACCGTAATTATCCGTTAATTAAACGAAGTATATCATTATATGTTACAGCCAACATCAGTACAAAGAGCATCGCGAATCCGACAAAATGTACCATCCCTTCCCGATTTGGATCAATCGGACGCCCGCGAAGGGCTTCAATTCCCAAAAATATAAGACGACTGCCATCAAGTGCAGGAATCGGAAGCAGGTTAAAAATACCGAGATAGAGGCTCAAAATCGCTGCCCATCTTGTTAGTTGTTCAATTCCTTGTTTGGCAATTTGTCCAGTTACTTCAAACGTACGAACAGGACCGCCAATATCATCCATATTAAATTGGTTGATCAGGTGTCGGAACCCTTCAAAAATAACTCGGGTTGTGTCGACCATTGCTACGCCTGAAACTTTAAAGGTTTCAATGAATCCTACGGAACGTGTGGGCAGTGTAGGTACAATCCCAACTTTGCCACCTTCCTGACCTTCGATGCCTCGAGGTGTGATCGTAATATTAAAGGTCTCATTTCCACGGCGCAAGGTCCATTCCATTGGTTTGTCTTTGGAATCAGCAATCATGTCTACCATTTTTTTTGAGTCGGTTCCGATAACCGCACCATTAATTGTTTCAATAATATCGCCTTTTTGTAAGTTAGCTTGATCTGCAGCTCCGCCTTCAAGCACTTCACCAATCTCCAGATTTTTCGGATTTTCCACTGGAACGCCCGCCATCTGTGCATATACTGCAAACAGTACAAAAGCAAGAATAAAGTTCATGAGCGGACCTGCAAATATGGCCATTGCCCGTTGTCCAACCGTCTTGCTTCCGAACTGACGATCTTTAGGCGCAATCTGTGTCTGTTTACCGCGGCTCACAAGCATAGCTTTAGGGTGAATCGCATAATGCTGTATCTCGCCGTCTACGTCGAGCTGAAGCTTAAGGGTATTCTCCATATCAATGGAGATCACTTCTCCGCGGATTACATTTTTGCGATTATCCAACTGATCGAGATAGATCATCTTAACCTGATCATCCGCAGAGCGTACCGCAATGGTCTGTCCTTCCTGAATCTCGACTAATTCAGGGTCCTCTCCTGCCATCCGTGCATATCCGCCAAAAGGCAGTAAGCGCAGCGTAAACTGCGTCTCATTTCTTTTATATGAGAATAATTTGGGACCAAAACCGATCGCAAATTCCCGTACAAGAATGCCGGCGCGTTTGGCAAAATAATAATGCCCCCACTCATGTACCGTCACGATGACAAAGAACATGAGCACCGTTAGAAATACCACTTGTATGGTTTCCAATCCCTATCCATCCTCCTTCACGGCAAATACCGCAGTCTGTCCCTCTAGATTATCATTATTCTCTAATGCCACACAAGAGAATCACTTCTTCCAGATTGTCTGAAAAAAAAGAGATTACAACAATGACGCCAGTCTGCGACTATTCTGATCACAAGCAGCAATTTGTTCCAGATCAGGATTGTCCACATTCTGATGCGAATCCAGCACAGAAGCAATGATCTCTTCTATTTTAAGGAATGAGATCTCCTTCTGCAAGAAACGAGCTACAGCAATCTCATTTGCCGCATTAAATGCCGTCGTTGCCGTCCCTCCCATTTTACCACATTCATACGCCATTCTTAAACAAGGGAAGCGCTCCATGTCCATCTCTTTGAAATGAAGTTTTCCTACTTGGGCAAGTGACAATCGGTTTGCTGGAGAAGACACACGCTCAGGATAGGTCAACGCGTATTGGATCGCAACACGCATATCTGGAGTACCAAGTTGTGCGATAATACTGGTATCTTCAAATTCCACATATGAATGAATAATACTTTCGGGATGAAGCAGAACCGCAATTCGTTCATAATCTAGACCAAACAACCAATGTGCTTCAATAACTTCAAGACCTTTGTTAACCATCGTTGCGGAATCAATCGTTATTTTGGAGCCCATTGACCAGTTTGGATGTTTAAGTGCATCCTCTACAGTTACCTGCTTCAACTGCTCACGTGTAAGGTGCCGGAATGAACCACCGGATGCAGTTAATGTAATTCCTGCAACGCTAGACCGATTTTCTCCGTTTAAACATTGGAAAATAGCCGAGTGTTCGCTATCTACAGGTAGAATAGATACTCCCTTTGCTTCTGCTCTTGCTGTAACAATATGACCCGCGGTTACGAGAGTTTCTTTATTCGCTAAGCCAATCTGTTTGCCCGACTCTATCGCAGCAAGCGTAGACTCCAATCCAACACTGCCTACAACAGCCGTAACTACCGTTTCCGCTTCTGTTCCTGCAGCAATTTCAATAAGGCCTTCAGATCCGTAATACACTTTTGTTCCTAATGGAACATGTGCAGCGATTTTATCAGCCAGGTCTTTCGTCCCTACCGAGATTTTTTTAGGTTGGTATCGATTCGCCTGCTCAATAATCAGGTCCACATTATTTCCGGCAGCCAACGCCTCCACTTTAAACCGCTCTGGATGCATATCAACGACACTTAGTGTCTGCGTTCCAATCGATCCTGTCGAACCAAGAATCGCTATTTTTTTCATTGCTGCACCTCACCTCTAATGAATCCGACACCTGCCGCGATCACACTTCCGATCTTAGAACTGTGTTTTCTTAATAGGGCAGTAACATCAGAATATGTACGAATGGAAACACCACAATCCAACTATCGCATCGATCCAAAATACCACCATGCCCAGGAAGTAGGTTACCTGAATCCTTGATGTTGTATACTCGTTTGTAAGCAGATTGGATCAAGTCACCCATCTGACCAACAACTGCGCAGGCTAGTCCGATCACGATCGCTCTCTGCCAAGAGAGCAGTCCATCAGAGGAGAGGGCAAATACAACCGAAGTCAGAATGGAAATAACTATACCACCCATAGCTCCTTCTATCGTCTTATTCGGACTGATTGAAGGCCAAAGTTTGTTTTTCCCAATCCATTTCCCTACAAAGTAAGCCCCCGCATCACTTGCCCAGATCGAACCGAGCAACAGAAATGTCCAGAACAAACCATGAACCAAATGTCTCGATTCTGCGATGTAATAGAACCCTATACCTATGTACAGGACCCCAATGAAGAGCATAGCTATTACATTAATTGGAAGTCTGTTCTTGGTAACAACCGAGGCCGTCATCAAAATCAACATGACTATCCACAATATTTGAAACAAGGACAAGGGTCGTTCGTCCCATACCATTCCCCAAGGAAATACAATGGAGATGTTTCCTGCATATCCAATTAGGGCTACACCTGAGAAAGGCTTCACCCCTGTCATTTTTACAAACTCATAATAACCGATGACAGCCATTAGCAAGACCAACCCGTGATACCAGGGTCCGCCAAGCATACAAAACCCTAAAAAAACCACACCAGCTATAATTCCAGTCGTTAATCGCTGTTTCAACGGCTTCATCCTCCATCTATTTCAAACCGCCGTAACGCCTTGTTCTGCGCTGATATTCGGCTACTGCTTCAAGCAAGTGCTGTTTGCCAAATTCGGGCCAGTATATATTCGTAAACCATAATTCACTATATGCAAGCTGCCATAACATAAAATTGCTCAGTCGCAGTTCTCCACTTGTTCGGATCAACAGATCCGGATCAGGCATGTCTGCGGTCAGCATATGTTTGTCGATAAGTTCAGGTGTGATATCTTCTGCAGCTAATTCCCCCGATTGGACCTGCATTGCTATTTCTTTCACACACTCCGTCATCTCTCGGCGGCTTCCATAGTTCATCGCGAAATTCAATACAAGACCAGTATTATGCTCTGTAAGACGAATGGCTTCCCGCAAAGCGTTGACCGTATGCGAAGGTAGATGTTCCTCATGCCCCATCATACGGATACGTACATTCTTTTCTATCAATTCATCCAATTCAATAGCCAAAAACTCTTGCGGAAGTCTCATCAGAAAATCCACTTCTTCTTTTGGTCGCGTCCAGTTTTCTGTCGAAAAAGCGTACATCGTCAGATATTTGATGCCTAGTTCATCCGCCGCGATGGTTGCACGCTTAACTGCCTTCATGCCGTTCTGGTGCCCAGCTATACGCGGTAAGCCCAAACGTTTGGCCCATCGTCCGTTACCGTCCATGATGATAGCGACGTGCTGCGGGATATTATCCTCGGATATAGTCAGCGTTTCCTGCTTGTCAGCCCCATTCCACCACGACCGAACCCGTTTGATCATTCCTGTTCCTCCAAAATCCCTGAAGTTTCTTCATCTGAAGCTTAGAAAAAGAGACAAAACCCCACCGGAATGGAGGGGCTGCGCTTGTCTTACACTTCCATGATTTCTTTTTCTTTGGCAGCAAGTACCTTATCGACTTCAGCGATATATTTATCAGTCGATTTTTGGATGTCTTCCTGATGTCTCCGGGATTCATCCTCGGAAATCTCGGATTTTTCCATTTTCTTAATATCATCATTCGCATCACGGCGAATATTACGAATAGCGACTTTACCTTCTTCGCCAAACTTTTTAGTCAATTTGACAAGCTCAGCTCTGCGCTCTTCTGTAAGCGGCGGGATGGATAGACGAATCATACTACCATCGTTAGCCGGTGTAAGACCCAAATCGGATTTCATAATCGCACGTTCAATGTCATTCAATGAGGATTTATCCCAAGGTTGGATCATCAGCGTGCGGGAATCCGGTGTGCTAATATTAGCCAACTGATTCAACGGTGTCATCGCACCATAATACTCGACCTGTACACGATCCAGAAGAGCCGGTGTTGCACGTCCTGCACGCAAAGTAGCCAGGTCGCGGCGCAGTGCCTGAATCGCTTTTTCCATACGCTCTTCAGCATGTTGTTTAACTGCTTGTGGCATTAATCTACACTCCCTTTAACGATTGTTCCGATGCGTTCGCCCAGAACAACGCGCTTGATGTTACCTTGTTCTGTAATGTTAAATACAATCAACGGAATGTTGTTATCCATGCAGAGCGAGGATGCCGTTGAATCCATTACTCCAAGGTTTTTGTTAAGTACATCCAGGTATGTCAACTGCTCAAATTTCTCAGCTGTGCTATCTTTGAATGGATCTGCCGAGTAGACACCATCCACTTTATTTTTAGCCATCAAGATGACTTCTGCCTCAATCTCCGCTGCGCGCAGTGCTGCTGTTGTATCCGTGGAGAAGAACGGATTACCTGTACCTGCTGCAAAAATAACGACGCGGCCCTTCTCCAGATGACGAATGGCTTTACGACGAATGTACGGCTCTGCAATTTGCTGCATAGCGATCGAAGTCTGCACACGAGTTGGCACTTCAATCTGTTCAAGCGCGTCTTGAAGCGCGAGTGAGTTCATCACCGTAGCGAGCATACCCATATAATCAGCAGTTGCACGATCGATACCATTTTCACTGCCAGCTATACCACGCCAGATGTTCCCTCCGCCACATACGATAGCAACCTGTACACCCAGAGCTACTACATCTTTTACCTGCTGAGCAATGGATGAGATCGTAACTGCATCAATGCCATAGCCGTTTTGACCAGAGAGAGACTCTCCGCTCACTTTTAAGACAACACGTTTAAATACTGGCTGTTCCAATTGTTCACCCTCCACTTTGAATTGAACACCTCCCAGTGTTCAACCAACAAAACTTCTCGCGCATGGACTCCTGCTTAAAAAGAAAGGAACACAGAAGTGTTCCATTCATGCGAAAAACAATAACCGAAGAGTCAAAGTTTTCCTGAGATATAAGGGAGTTTACGCTTTGAAGATTCATCATTCTTATATCTTCGAAAATCATTGTTAGCTTGTCGGTTTGGTAAGCGTCTTATTTGTTTACTTGTGACATAACTTCTTCTACGAAGTTATCTACTTTTTTCTCCAGACCTTCACCCAGTTCGTAACGAACGAAACGACGGATGGAGATGTTTTCACCGATTTGGCTGATTTTTTCGTTCAGCAATTGAGAAATTGTTTTATCCGGATCTTTAACGAAGCTTTGCTCCAACAGACAGTATTCTTCGTAATATTTACCGATACGGCCTTCAACCATTTTCTCGATGATTTTTTCTGGTTTACCTTCATTCAGCGCCTGAGCTTTCAAAATTTCTTTCTCTTTTTCCAACTCCTCTGTTGGAACCTCTTCACGGGATACAAATTTAGGATTAGCTGCTGCGATTTGCATTGCTACATCTTTAACAAAATCTTTGAACTGGTCCGTTTTACCAACAAAGTCTGTTTCGCAGTTAACTTCTACCAAGACACCAATACGGCCGCCAGCGTGGATGTAAGATTCAACTACACCTTCAGTAGCCGCACGTCCTGCTTTACTAGCTGCTGCGGAAAGTCCTTTCTCGCGCAACAATTCTGCCGCTTTTGTTACATCACCATTCGCCTCTTCAAGCGCTTTTTTGCAATCAAGCATACCTGCGCCTGTTTTTTCGCGAAGTTCTTTTACTGCACTCGCATTAACTGCCATTATAAATTCCCTCCAGATTAAGTATTGTAAGTTCACTCTAAAAAAAGGGTAGTGAGAGGTTATACACCTACCAACCACCCTTTTCATTAAATTCATGAATGATATGTTCGAAAACTATTAAGCGGAAGTTTCTTCGCCTTGGTTAGCTTCGATAACTGCGTCAGCCATTTTACCTGTCAGCAATTTAACGGCGCGGATTGCGTCGTCATTACCTGGGATAACATAATCGATCTCGTCTGGGTCACAGTTCGTATCAACGATACCAACGATTGGGATACCCAATTTGCGAGCTTCAGCAACAGCGATACGCTCTTTGCGTGGATCGATGATGAACAGAGCACTAGGCAGACCTTTCATATTTTTAATACCGCCCAAGAATTTCTCAAGACGATCTTTTTCTTTGCGAAGCAAGATAACTTCTTTTTTAGGTAGAACAGCGAAAGTACCGTCTTCTTCCCAAGCTTCCAACTGTTTCAAACGATCAATACGTTTTTGAATAGTTGAGAAGTTAGTCAGGGTACCGCCGAGCCAGCGTTGGTTAATGTAGAATTGACCAGCGCGTTCAGCTTCTTCTTTAACGGAATCTTGAGCTTGTTTCTTAGTACCTACAAACAGGATAGTACCATTCTCGCCTGCGATTCCTTTAACGAAGTTGTAAGCCTCTTCGACTTTTTTCACCGTTTTTTGCAAATCGATGATGTAAATTCCGTTTCTTTCAGTGAAGATATAACGATCCATTTTTGGGTTCCAACGACGAGTTTGGTGACCGAAGTGTACCCCAGCTTCAAGAAGCTGCTTCATGGAGATTACTGCCATCTTCACACACCTCCTAATATGGTTTTTATTGTGTCCTCCGCCAGCATCATTTTTCGCTAAGACTCTCCATAAGGAAAGCACCCTCAACAAAATTAGCATAGCGTGTGTTTTAACACCGTTAACTACTATAGCATAAGTAAAAGCCTGTTGCAACATTATCTCAATCTAAATTTTATGGCTACATGAGACCAAAAAGAACCGTTCAGTCCGAGCATATAGCTCAGCTTGACGGTTCCTTCGTAATTTTAGCAATAATTGACTTGAAACTCTCGCCCTTTTCAAGAGAGTAGGTACCCACTTGGATCTTTTTGTTAATGCCTTCAGCTTTGCCTGCCTTGATAAAAGCATGTGCATCATCTACAATACCGGCTTTCTTCAAGTTTTCAGCTACCATAACCAAGCTGTTCCCGTAACGAACCTTAAACGATACAGCCGTCCCCTTAGGTTTGCTTGGTGTTTCAGGTTTGTTGGTATTAGGCTGGGTCTGTTCTTTAACGGTACTTGACTTTGGTTGTTGTGGCTTATCTGGTTCTGTTGGTGCAGCAGAGGCAGTTTGATCTGAAGCTACTGCTGTATTTCCTTGCATCTTACTGCTTTCTTGTTTTTTCTTTTCAACCCACTCTGATTCCGTATAGAGCTCATCTTGAGCATCAACCACTTTCATATCCAGACTCTTTGCAGCAGTCTCCAGTTGTTCTTTCGTCCAATTGGCAGATTGCGTTGGTTCTAGATTAGTGTCAGACAGAGCTTTTTGCCCGACGGTGGCCAGTTGAAGCAAAATGGCTCCAATAATCATACCGCTTCCTATTCCGATCCACAAAGATCGCTTGTCCATGGTCAGTTATCCTCCCGGTCTGCCAGCTGCAGTATTAATTGCACCTCACCAAGCTGAATCCCAGTCTGTTTAGCTATAGCATCCATAGACTTACCGTTATCATGCAGTCTGAACAGTTCTTTATAGCGATCTTTGATCGATTCACGCTGTGGTTCTACGTTTTCTTCCTTAACCTGTGATTCTGCGGTAGCTGATCCAGGTTGTTGATTCGCGTCTTCTCGTACATTCTCCAAAAGCTTCTGTGCCTGAAGCCCATCTGAAGTCTGCCCGAGTACACTATCGACTGGAGCTGACAAAACAGTTTCTGTCGTCCTTACTTTTTGCTGCTCCAGTTGATCCAATCGCTGTTGTAATTCCTGCAGTTGTGACTGCAAACGCTGATCTGCTGCTGTGGCTTCCCCTTTAAGTTCAGCCACACGTTGAATTAGAGCGTCGTTCTCTTGTTCAATCTCTGTCATATAATGTTCGAGCGTCGACTCCATCTCTTGCACCAGTTGATGCGATGGCTGTTGTACCTTGTCTTTTCGGGGCATAATGAATGCATATGCAATGGCACATGCTCCTAATATGACAATTATGATCCATGGTGACAAATGACTTCTCTCCTTTTATAACGACCACCAGGGCGGGGTGCAAACTCCTATTCTATGCATACTCCGCTACATAGATAGGTCAATATGTTTACCTTTGTAGGGATGTTCTGCTGGTTTGATCTCTTCCTCACCTTCGGCCCCATCCCGTGCATCAGCCCCGCTATGATGATTTCCGCCGCTCGAATGATCCTCTCGCACCGAAGTGTGCGACGTCTCTGCCATAGCCTCGCTACGTTGACTTGCTACCTTCGCTTCTTTTGTCATCTGTTCAGCAAGCAGATTCTGGTCGGTAACTGGTCTCTGCTGGGCTTCATTCTGGTATCTTCCCGCTTCGCTGGTACGCGGCACCGCGATCTGCAACTCCACTGCTTTGAAACTCATACGCTCACCTCACGGTTTCGAATGGATTCCCTTACAAGCCGTTGCTGGTTTTTTAAACGAACGGCGCCATCGTGATATCCCCGTCCTGATAATAAAATGACATTCGACTGATCGGATCTTTAATAAATTTCATGTATCTGCCGATAACTATTTTAGAGCCTCCGTAAACCATCTTCAAAATATCAACGCGGGCTCTGCTTGTATCTTCGAGTACCTTTTCAATTTCCAGGATACGTAGTTTCATTTCTTCACTCTTCATAAGAGCTGTTTTTTGAGTTGCGTTTAATTTAATTCTCATAGCCATCTTGTCTGGGGTCAGCTGTCCTGCTGCAGCCATTTGGTCAAGTAAAGTCAATGCTTTCTTCGTTTTGTCCAAAGACTCCGTCTGTTCTTTAATTTCCTTACGCAATTCATTCATTTCATTTCGTAGTCTTGGCAACACGCCCACCTCAATAGAGGTTAATGTAGACATGCTATTGCCCACAACACGGGCAGATACATGCTCCCCAGCTTGAATTGAGCCGCCGACGATAAGCCCCTTCGTTCCTGCGCATATCACAGCATGACCGGCGCGTACATTGGAATGCATAATACTTTGGGTCACAAGCACATCTCCACCTGCGTCAACGTTGCCTTCCTGAATAAATGTGCATTTCACATCATGTTCAGCATGAACCAAACCTTTGTTGTAACCTATGATTCCGCCAGTAATTTCGATAGAGCCGCCTGCTTCCAATTCTGCTCCTTCGACACCTCCGGCGACACGAATATCACCTGCTGCCTTTACTTTAAAACCGGTAAGTACATTGCCACGTATGACAACATTACCTACAAAGTCAATATTTCCATGTTTATAATCAACATCTCCATTGACTTCATACACCGGAAATACGTTAAGTTTGCTTCCTTCTGTTCTACTAACTAGACCGTCAATTGTAGCATACATGGCAGAACCCTCAGGATTAACAACAACGTTTTTCCCCGCTTTAAATCTAGCTTCTTTCCCCGAGCGATAAGGAATTTCCTCGCCAGTAACCGCTTTTCCTGGTACACCCTCAACTGGATCGATGCGCTTTGCAATGATCTGGCCGCTACGTACATTGTCTAGTCGTATCAACTCTTTGTAATCCACTTTCCCATCTTCTGCTTCCAATGGACGCTGCTCGCTGCCAACTTCCTTGCCGATCAAAACATGAATATATCCATCGACTCCATGTACAGGTGTAATTCCTTCGGCTATTTTGCATTTCTCTTGCAGATAAGCTAACGGATTATTCACAAAAACCAACATTGCTTCTCGCAATAGACCGTGTATAACGCCCTTGCTCTCCACAAATTGTTCAAGTTCTTCGATAGTACAGGAAAATCCTTCCTCTTCGTTGTAGTATTCAATATAAGCCGCGCATTTATCATCTGATAAAACAACGTTTATACATTTATCCATCGCAGTCCGTTGAGTCAACGCACATCTTCCTTCCTTGTTAGCCTGTCCACTCCCTTGACTTATGGTTAGCTTCTGCTATCTAGTCTTTACGCATCAGCAAGTCTTTTTGTTTGTCTAACGTACCGCGAAGCCGTAATATGGCTTTGGAATGTAATTGAGAGATACGAGACGGTGAAAGGGACATAACTTCTGCGATTTCACTGAGTGAAAGATCTTCATAATACAGAAGAGAAACCACCGTTCGTTCTTTAACCGTGAGTTTTTCAAGTCCTTGAACAAGTGCTTCTTTCAGGTAAAACTCATTGACCTTATAATCCGGATTTTTGGCCTTCTCATCTATCATTAAAGATAGACGCGTTTCTGACTCTTCTTCCCGGATCGGATCTTCCAGTGAGCACAGCGACATCACTGCTACCTCCTGAAGCATTTGTTGAAAATCTTTGGTTGAGACGTCTAGATATTGACTCATTTCTTCATCACTCACAGAACGCAAATAAGTTTGTTCCAATTGCTGGTATGCGTCTTCAATCCGTTTCGCCTTTTCACGCACTGACCGGGGAACCCAATCTCCTTGACGTAATCCGTCCAGTATAGCTCCCCGGACCCTCCAAGAGGCGTAAGTTTCAAATTGCAGCCCGCGTTCATAGTCGAACTTTTCCAAAGCATCAATAAGTCCCATTACACCATTACTTTCAAGGTCATCTTTTGGAACGTTTTTGGGTAATCCCACTGCCAGACGGCCTGACACATAATTAACAATATGAAGATATTTTTCAATCAACATCTTCTTTGCTTCAAGATCGCCATGTTCTTTCCACTTTTCCCACAGATCAGAATAGTTCAAATGTGAAGCTTTACGCTCGTTCAATTGCTTTCACCCTCCTTATTTGTCTGTCAGGTGACGAACGGCCTGCGCCAACTCCTCCGGCTCTTTGGTCCGAACGAGTTTAGGCGGATCCAAAGGGGCAAATCCCGTTGGAGCTTTCGTCTCAGATGATGTAAGTTCAGCTTCTTCGACGTTGCTCTGTCCATTCTTGAGCAAGTCTTTCAGCTCTTGTCCATCGTCATCGACTTTGATGTCCACCTGTGAACCTCTTAGATGACCAGTATTTGTATCGTAAACAGACCCATTTTCTACTCGAGGGTTAAGCAATACTCCCAATCCCCAACGCAGACCATATGCTAGGACATACCAAGCAGCGAATCCTATGAACCCGCGTACTAAACTGGTCATCAACACATTGCTGCTGAATGCTACAAAAAAAGTAAGAACGAATCCGACTATGCCTGCTACAAGATTAATGCGGTAGTTTCCTATCATGTATCATAGTTCCTTTACACCCATTTGTACGCTACGAATAGTTAAAAGTCCTGTCTCACAATTCATTTCGATAGTCCGACCATAATTTCCTCCTGTATCTTCGGCCAAAAGAGGAATTTTGAGTTTTTCCAACATCTCTCGACAAGTATCAGCATTCCGTGGTCCAATACGCATGGTGTCACCAGCACCTGAAAATGCGAACATCTGTGATCCTCCAGCCATTTTCGATACAATACGTGAATGAGAGGCACCCAACTTCAGCATTTTTTCAAGCAATTCGGGCAATGCTGTATCTGCATATTTCGCCGTGTTTATTTTACCTTCACGGGCAATTTCTGAACTCGGAAGCATGACATGCGCCATACCAGCTATCTTCAACTGTGGATCGTACATCGTAAGTCCTACACACGATCCTAAGCCTGTTGTACGAATTACGCCGGGAAGTTGAGCGATGTTCAGATCTGCCATACCAACTTTAATGATGCTCTTGTCCTCAATCATGGTCAAGTGGCACCCCTAGCGATTCAAAAATCTTTGCAAATGAAGTTGGATCGGGAATCAGGAAAAACTGCCCTTCCACCTGATCTTCACCCTCGAAGAAAGAAGTATCAATTAATAATGCTGCATCGCCCATTTCTCCAAATTGCAATAACCCGTAACTCAGAATCGCTCCAGCCATGTCAATAGCTAGCCCAGGAACTGTTGGATACATGGACAGCTTCGTGAAATCTGCAAGAGAAGACAGATAAGATCCCGCCAGAATGTTACCAATCTCAGACAGAGCAGAGTTTTCCATATCGGTAAACGTCAAACCTTCTTTCAACTCAAACCCAGCAAGGCGATTCAGTAACATTTTTGCAGCCTCAGGCGTCATCATAAAAAATAAATTGCCCGGAGCTTCACCCTCCACACGAAGAAATACAGTAACTACAATGCGCTCGTCGCCACCTACTTTTTCAGCAACCTCCTCAAACGGGAGCATCTGAACTGTGGGGACACCCATATCAATCGGTCTATTAAGGAGTTGAGACAACGCCGTAGCGGCGTTGCCTGCTCCAATATTACCGACCTCTTTGAGCACATCCATTTGTAAACCCTCAAATCGGTTAAACATCTCCACTGTGCTAGCCCTCAACACTTTCCAGCTGCACAATCTCGCTTTTATTTAATACTTCGTTAAGATTGAGCATAATCAACAAACGCCCATCTTCCAATTTAGCGACTCCTCGAAGGTATCTTGCTTTAACACCTCCGACCACTTCCGGTGGTGTGTCAATCGAGCTGCTCTTGATGTCGATTACATCATTCGCGGAGTCAACAATAAATCCAACCTGCATATCATCGACGCCAACAATCACGATTCGTGTTTGATCCGTATACTCCGTTTCCGCAAGGGAGAAGCGTCCGCGAAGATCAATAACTGGTATAACAACACCACGCAGGTTGATAACCCCTTTTACAAAAGAAAGTGTCTTAGGAACGCGAGTAATCGGCATCATACGCTCAATTGTCTGAACCTTGTCTACCTCAATACCGTACTCTTCGGACCCTAATTTAAAGACAATAACTTTCAACTCTTCTTCCATATAAAAAACCTCCCTCAGACTGTATGTTTATTTGATAAACGCGTTAGGATCAAGAATTAGAGCTACCTGTCCATCTCCAAGTATCGTTGCACCAGAAATGCCTTCAATGGCAGGAAGATAAGTTCCCATAGACTTAAGTACGATTTCGCTTTGACCTATGAATTCTTCCACAGCTACAGCTGCCAGACGTTCTCCTTTTCGAATGACCACAATTTCAGTTTCTTGCTCGTCGGCATCATTGAAATCCGGCACACCAAACACTTCACTTAATGATAGATACGGAATCAAAGACTCACGGAACGTAATCATTTTATTCCCATGAATATTTCTAACTTGTTTACGTTGTACGATAGCTGTCTCTACGATCGAAGACAATGGGACAGCATACTTCTCTGAACCAAGCCGTACAAGCATTGCAGCAATGATAGACAACGTCAACGGAAGTTGTACGGAGAAGTTGGTACCTTTGCCTGGCTTGGATGTAATGGTTACATTACCGCCAAGTGAAGTGATTTTTGATTTTACAACATCCAAACCTACCCCACGACCGGAAATATCAGAAATTTTATCAGCTGTACTAAAACCAGGAGCGAACAATAATTGATTCACTTCGTCATCGCTCATTTTCGCACCCTGCTCCTCCGTTACAACGCCACGTTTGATCGCTGTTTTCAGGAGTTTGTCTCGATAAATCCCTTTACCATCATCTTCAATCTCAATAAATACATGGTTACCACTATGGAAGGCCCGCAAATTAACTGTACCCATTTCAGGTTTTCCAGCAGCAATCCGCTCAGAGATGGATTCTACCCCATGGTCAACCGCATTACGCAGCAGATGCACCAGCGGGTCACCAATCTCGTCAATAACAGTTCTGTCCAGCTCTGTTTCGGCACCTGTAATGACCAGATCGATCTTTTTATCCAGAGTTTTTGCCAGATCACGAATCATGCGCGGGAAGCGATTAAATACTGTATCTACAGGAACCATCCGTAACTTCAGTACAATATTTTGCAAGTCCGTGCTAACACGGCTTAAGTGCGCTACTGTATCAGACAGATCATTATTGCCGGTCTCACTAGCTAATTGCTCAAGACGGGAACGGTCAATCAGCAATTCGCTAAATAAATTCATCAGCACATCAAGACGCTCAATATCGACACGAATTGTACGTGAATGAGCGGCCGCTTGTTTTGGGGCAGCTGCCTTCACTGGAGCTGCTTTAACTTCCTCTTGAGACGCAGAATCTGCAGCAGGTGCATCCTTGTCAACTTCAGGGGCTGGTGTATCCTCGACAGCAACAGTGGCAGCAACCTGATTGGTCATCTGCTGCAACGTCTCTTGATCCAATTGAATCAATTTGGCACTTTCGATCTCGGAAATACTCAGAATAGCTTTTTCCAGCTCTTGCGCCTCTTTAGTTGTTATGTAATACAACGAGAAGTTGCGCTCAAACTTTTCTTGCTCGATATCTTGAACCGAAGGGAAAGCTTTAACAACTTCACCAGAGCGCTCGAGCATATCAAACACCATGTACGCCCGAACACCTTTTAACTGGCTATGCTCACTTACTAGGACGTCGATATAGAAAACTCTGTGTCCTTCTGCTATAGATTGATCGAGTACTGAATATTGGTATTCGTCCAGCTCTACAGCATTGGAGATTAAGGAATCCGATTGTGTTTCAGCCTGTGCAACAGGAGCACTACCTCCTGTCCATTCACCACTTTCAATCGCTTGAAGTGAAGCCACAATGGAGGATACATCCGCTTTACCTTCCCCGCCTCCGGTAATATCCTGAACCATATTCTCCAAAGCATCCAGACTCTTGAACATCGTGTCAAAAATATAATCCTGCATTTTCAGTTTCTCATTACGAACCATATCCAGTACATTTTCCATTTTGTGTGTCAGTGAAGCCAAATCCTCGAATCCCATAGTTGCCGCCATACCTTTGAGCGTATGAGCGGAACGGAAAATAACCTGCACAATGCCCAGATCTTCCGGGTTTGATTCAAGTTGTAGCATGTTTTCGTTAAGGGATTGCAGATGGTCATTAGACTCATCAATAAACATGGATAAATATTGGTTCATGTCCATTGTGAGGCACCTCCTCCGTTAGTTACACTCCGTTATTTCACTGCTTGAACAAGCCTTGGGGCTATCTCCTGCAGGGGCAGAAGATGACGCACGCATTGCAGCTCTACAGCTGAACGCGGCATACCGTAGACAACACAAGTCTCTTCATTTTCAGCAAATGTTGAAGTAACTCCTGCTTCGTATAATCTCTTCATCATACGTGCTCCGTCGCTTCCCATTCCTGTCAGAAGAACAAGATGTCGCTGTAAAGATGTAAATGGCAGAAGCGATTCAAACAGCGTATCCACTGAAGGCCTGTGACCATTCACCTGTTGATCCTCACTCAGTTTCAACATGAATCTTCCATCTGCTGTCTTGTGCACTCTCAGGTGGAAACCACCAGGTGCGATATAAGCCGTTCCTTTTTTAAGTATCATACCGTCTTCGGCTTCAACCACATGGAGTGGACTGAATGTATTCAAACGCTGAGCAAGTGAACGGGTAAAATTAGGCGGCATGTGCTGCACAATAATTACAGGTGCCGGCAGATCTGCTGGCAGTTTTTCCAACAAAGTCTTTAGTGCTCTTGGTCCTCCGGTTGAAGAACCGATCGCTATTAGTTGGTTAAATGGTCCTTCCAATCCAACTGAAGTTTTATGACTCGTGTTAAGCTGGGGTGAACCTGCTGCAGTTTCAGACGCAAAATTAGTTACTGGCTTTACCATCGTTGGTCGAGATGCATTTGACTGTTTGATCTCTTTACGAGAGTCCAGTAGACTTTCAGGCGGCTTGCCCACCTTATCTGCATTCGCACGAACAGAAGGATTATGATCAGCAATGTTTCCCTTTTCAGTGATCGTACGTTCCACTTTCGGAGGATACGCCGGTATAATCGGTTGTTTTCTCCCCTGAACGCCTGCGTTACGATCTTCGCTTGTCGGGACCTTAGGTAAGACGGTTTTATTAATCGGTTCAATCATTTCCTTCGTTAGTCTATCCTTCTTTAACAGCTGTGATGGAGGGATCACCGTATTGTTGCGAGCGATCTCCAATTTTTTAATAGACTCTTTGCGCTCAGCTTTTCGTTTAACTTCTTCCATAGCTGCACGCATTCGTTCAACTAACGCTTTCCCAACCTGAGCTATGTCCTGATCATGCACAACAGAAGGCTTTCGAATAAAATCGAATGCACCAGCTTCGAGAGCCATAATAGTCTCTTTCATGCCTTGTTCATTGATACCAGAAAGCATAATAACAGGAACTGAGGAACCCTCCATGATTGTTTTAAGTGCATCTAGTCCGTTCATTTCAGGCATTTCGACATCCATCGTAATAACATCAGGTTTCAGCTCTAACGTTTTTTGAATGGCTTCTTTACCGTTTGACGCCGTTGCTTGAACCTTAAACTCTGGGTCCACTTCAATTAAATCGGTCACAATTTTGCGCATAAAAGCGGAATCATCGACAACTAACACTTGATAGACCGCCATATTGTGTCACCTCTGTTTCCTTTATTCAGAAATCATGTTGTTCGTCTAAGCCATTTTTTCATAAATCCTCTGATTCCTGACAAGGTTCCGGATCCGGTAGCTCCAGGTTGAGCTAAATAGCGAAGTGCAAGTTTCTGTATATCTTTGGAAGCCTTGCAGTTGGGATAGGCCAGACGATAGGGCATCTGTTTCTTCACGGCTGAAACAACCTGGGCATCCTCTGAGACATATCCTAGAAGCGGAATCTCCGTCTGCAAAAACCTTCTTGCCACTCCACCTATTTTTTCCGCTACACGCTCCGCCTCCCGTTCGTCCTCGACCCGATTTACGATCATACGAAAAGGAGTTGCATTCTCCTGGCTATGCATTATTTTGATTAAGGCATAAGCATCGGTTATAGAAGTCGGTTCAGGTGTAGTTACGATCAGGCATTCATCAGCAGCACCAATGAATCTCATATTTTCTCGAGAAAGGCCAGCCCCCGTGTCGAAAATGACGTAATCCATCTCCTGCGCAATGTCCTCCACCTGACTAGCGAAAAACTCCAGATCTTGATCAGACAAAGAGAATAGTTCCTTCATTCCCGACCCCCCCGCAATATATGGCAGGCCATTGGTACCAAGTTGAATGATTTCCCTTATAGATTTATGTCGGTATAAAAGATGATACAGATTATAGGAAGAAGAAGTTCCCATCAAAACATCGATATTAGCCATACCAATATCTGCATCAAACACCAATACTTTTTTTCCCATACCGTGTAGAGTGAGTGCAAAGTTTAATGTAAAATTAGACTTGCCTACACCACCTTTACCGCTAGCTACGGTAATAATCTTAGAGGAACGGTTACTCACCTTGCTCCCATTGTTGTCCGAGATTCCAGAGACCAAATTTCGGAGCGAATCGGCCTGATCCTTCATTGTGATTCTTCTCCCAATAACACTTTGGACAACCATTCCGCATCCGGTTTCAACAAATCATCTGGCACATTCTGACCATTTGTTACATAAGCGAGTTTGAGTGGGAAGCGATGCAGGAGATTAAACAATGAACCATAGGTCCCTGTTTCATCCATTTTGGTAAAGATCACTTTATCCAGACCATATTTGCTGAAATGATCTGTAATTTGTATCATATCTGCGCTTTTCGCAGTCATGCTCATAACCAGAAAGGTTTCACTGTTTTCCACATCAGCAAGCAGACTTTGCAGCTCTGAGACTAGTAATTCATTCCTATAGTTTCTGCCTGCCGTATCCATAAAGATCAAGTCACAATGTGCCAAGCGGGAAATTGCACGTTGCGTATCTCCCGGGGACTGAACAACTTCGAGTGGCACATTGAGAATCGAGGCATATGTTCTAAGCTGTTCAACCGCTGATATTCGGTACGTATCCGAGGTAATAAAACCTACCTTACGTTGATTTTTGAACATCTGTTCAGCAGCCAGCTTGGCAATAGTTGTGGTTTTGCCAACTCCTGTTGGTCCAGCCACATACACAATCCGAGTGCTGGGTAGAATCCCATCATGAATGCGATCTTTTAGAAAAGCCGTAACCTCTGACCGAAGCGCATCTTTGACATCCGCTTCACTTAATTCACCCTCAGACAACCCTCGCTGAATCGGATCAAACCAGGATTCCCATACTTCAGGCCAAATTTCTTGTTCGGTCAATTGCTCCTGAAACTCCCTTAAATCTTCAGGAAGAGCGTCCGCAACAGTACCTTGTTTGGATAGTTTGGTCATCATCTGCTTCAAATCTTGTATCTCGTTCAACAACTTATCCTCGTGTTGATGTGTAACACGCTCTGTCACAGTAGAGGTTGAACCAGAAAAATCCGCCCCTTGCGGTTGCGGTTTATGCTCACTGCGCAGAAGAACTGATTCGTAATCCATTTTTGCATCGATATCTCTTCGTTCTGATACAGATGGAATAGCCACCGTCTTCTCCTGTTTGTGTTGATCAGCAGCATTTGCTGCTCGCCCTTCATCAGATTCAGCAACAAACGAACGAGCGGTTTGAGCATAAGCTTCAGGTACAAATGCACGAGGTACAGACTGAAGCGTATTTTGGATCTGTTTCGCAGAAGCTTCTCTCACCTTATCTGTCTGTTCCTTATCTACAGCTGCAACCACTTCGATGCGTTTCTTGCGGAACATCCCGAGCACTCCGCCCACCTTAATCTCTTTGGTGGACAGAATGACGGCGTCGCTTCCCAGATCTTTGCGAATTTGAAGCATAGCTTCGGGCATGGTCTCAACAACGTATTGTTTTACTCTCATAAGTTCACCACCCCGATACTTTGAATTTCAACATTCGGCTCCAACTCGCTGTAGGAAAGCACCGGAATGTCCTGCATCGTTCGTTCAATAACTTGACGCAGATACATTCGAATGGTTGGAGAAGTCAACACAATTGGCTGTTGCCCTGATTGAATCAAACGATTAACCTGTTCACTCAGCTTTTGATACAAACTTTGGGTAGAGACTGGGTCCAGTGCCAGATAGCTGCCTTGCTCCGATTGCTGCACACTTTCCGCAATTTTCTTCTCAAGACCTGGTCCAACAGTAATTACCTGAAGTGTTTCACCTTTTTGTGAAAATTGTTGTGTAATCTGACGAGACAATGACTGTCTCACATACTCCGTCAACACATCTGGGTCCTTTGTATATGTTCCATAGTCTGCAAGCGTCTCAAAAATAGTTACCATATCTCTTATGGATATTTTTTCACTCAGCAGCTTGGCAAGAACTTTTTGTACATCACCAATCGAAAGAACAGATGGAATCACTTCATCCACAAGAGCAGAATAATTCTCTTTGAGGTTGTCCACAAGCGCTTTCGTCTCTTGTCTCCCAATCAATTCATGTGCATGTTTTTTGATCAGTTCTGTCAAATGAGTTGCAACTACAGAAGGAGGATCCACAACTGTATATCCTGCGAGCTCTGCTCGATCTTTAGTTACTTCATCAATCCACAGTGCAGGGAGACCAAAGGCTGGTTCTGTTGTTTCGATTCCTGTTACAGATTCTTCGTCATATCCAGGACTCATTGCAAGATAATGGTTCAGGAGCAGTTCTCCGCCACCAACCGCATTACCTTTGATTTTGATCACATATTCATTAGGTCTGAGCTGGATATTATCCCGAATACGAATGACGGGCACTACCAAGCCCAATTCCAGAGCACATTGTCTACGAATCATGATGATCCGGTCCAACAGGTCTCCGCCCTGTTGATTGTCCGCTAGTGGAATAAGCCCATATCCAAACTCAAACTCAATCGGATCTACCTGAAGCAAATTAATAACACTCTCAGGGCTTCGGACTTCTTCAATCTGCTGTTCTTCTTCCATTTGTTCTTCCGCTTCTTGTTTCAAATTCAAATTATTCTGCATTCGCCAAGCGGCAAAAGCAAGTGTACCTGCTAGCGGCAGTGTTGTAATAACATGAATTGGCGTGAAAAACCCTAGCATTGCGATAACAAAAGCTACAATATAAATTAGTATCGGATATGTAAACAACTGGCCAGTAATATCTTCTGCCAAGTTTCCTTCCGATGAAGCTCTGGTAACGATCAAACCCGCCGCCGTTGAAATGAGTAGTGCGGGAATCTGACTAACCAATCCATCTCCAATTGTTAAAACCGAGAAAGTCGAGAGTGATGTTGAGAAATCCAATCCATGCACTGTCATACCAATGATAAAGCCGCCAATCAGGTTGATCAGGAGAATGATAATACTTGCAATTGCGTCTCCTTTGACGAATTTACTTGCACCATCCATTGCTCCGTAAAAATCGGCTTCACGTTCGATTTTCGAACGACGCTCACGCGCTTGCTGTTCGTTAATCAGACCGGCATTCAAGTCTGCATCGATACTCATCTGTTTACCGGGCATTGCATCGAGAGTGAACCTTGCTGCTACTTCAGCTACACGCTCAGAACCTTTAGTAATAACGATAAACTGAACCACAACCAGAATCAAAAATACAATAAACCCGATTGCGATTTGTCCACCAGCAATCCAGCTGCCAAAGGTTGAAACAACCGCTCCCGCATCTCCTTTACCTAAAATCAACTTTGTGGTAGAGATATTAAGAGCTAGTCGGAACAAAGTTGTAATGAGCAGCAAAGCTGGAAAAATAGAAAATTGCAAAGCTTCTTTGCTGTTCATTGCAACAAGCAGAATCATCAACGCCATTGAGATGTTGATAACAAGCAACAAATCGAGCAGCCAGATTGGGATCGGGAGAATCATCATCAACACAATGCCGATAATACCCGCAAGGATTGCTAAATCTTTTGTTTTCAATGAATGTACGGCCTCCGATCCCTTTTATTTCGTTCTGCCCTTTAGTTTATATACATAAGCCAGCACTTCGGCTACAGCTTGAAACAAATCGGCTGGTATAGCGTCACCAATCTCAGCTCTCTGGAACAATGCCCGAGCCAGCGGTTTGTTTTCCATCGTAATCACACCGTGTTCTTTGGCAATTTCTTTAATTCGCAGAGCGACATAATCCTGTCCCTTAGCAATGATTTGCGGAGCCTCCATCTCAGAACCCTCATACTTCAGTGCTACAGCAAAGTGTGTCGGGTTCGTAATGATGACATCCGCGTTCGGTACTTCCTGCATCATACGTTGCATAGCCATACGTCGCTGACGCTCCCGAATTTTGCCCTTGATCAGTGGATCGCCTTCCATTTTCTTATACTCATCCTTGATATCTTGCTTCGACATCCGTATCTTCTTCTCATAGTCATACTTCTGATACATGTAATCGAATACGGCAAGCACCAGCAGTGCAACTGCAATTTTAATACCAAGATTCAAAGTAATTGAAGCTGCAAATTGTAAAATGGCATCCATTGTAAAGTGTGATAATGAAGCAATATCAGCCTGGTAACTTGTAATCGTGCTGTACACAAGATAACCGATAATGGACATTTTCAGAACGGATTTTGCAAATTCAACTAACGAACGAAGTGAAAAGATATTTTTAAAACCTTTGATCGGATCTAGTTTCTCGAGCTTCGGCTTCAAACCCTCACCTACGAGAAGAAAACCGACTTGCATGTAATTCACGATTAATGCAACCAAGACAGCGCCAAGCAAAACGGGAGCAAGTACTAACATGACTTCAATCCCGTAACGCATCATCAGTGACATTACATTTTCTTCAGTAACATTCATACTGAGCCGATTGATAAAAACATCCGTAAACAGTTTAACCATGCGATCCTTGTAGAACGAACTAAATATCATCATGGTTAGAAATGTGAATAGGAGAATTGAGGCACCCGATAGCTCCATGCTTTTAACGACTTGACCCTTTTTACGTGTATCCTGTCGCTTTTTCGGGGTAGCTTTCTCTGTCTTCTCCCCTGAAAACAACTGGAGGTCGAGTTGAAGTTTCATCTTTAATCCTGTCCTCCGTTCACTCATACCGGCCTTTGTCCGATCGTCCCGAGTAATTTTTCCATCGAACGGAACATGACCTCAAACAATTGGCCAAACACAAAGGCAAAGCTAGGAACAAGCAGGAGCAAAATCGCTATTCCGACGAGCACCTTGAGTGGCATACCTACAGCAAATACATTAAACTGCGGAGCTGTTTTGGCTAAAAAACCTAAACCTACATCTGTCAGGAACAATGCGACAACTACCGGAGCAGCCATCTGGAAAGCAAGCAGGAAAGACTGCGCAAATGTACGTACGAGAAATTCTGCTATGCTGCCGTCCGCTAATCTCAGAAAGAATACATTCGATAACGGAATCCATTTATAGCTGTATATGATGCCATCCAACAGGTAATGATGTCCGTTCATTGTTAGAAACAAGAGCATAGCAAAAGCATATTTAAAGTTACCTGTAAGTGGTGCAGAGGCTCCCGTCATCGGGTCATACACGTTGGCTATACCAAAACCGATCTGGATATCAATAAATGCACCCGCAGTCTGTACAGCCGTCATCAGGAGATAAGCTACAAATCCTAAAAGCAGACCAATCAGGACTTCTCTGATAATCAGCAAAATGTAGCTCAAGTCTGTTGGAACAGTCTGATGAATTCCAAAGGTCATATATACAGTCAATGTAACAAAGGCAGATATCCCTACCTTAAATGAAGTAGGTACGTTTCGAGCCGAAAAGACAGGCGCAGTTACAAAAAATGAGGCTATTCGACAAAACATGAGCAGAGCAACAGGGAAACTTTGTAACAAGGTATCCATCAATATTGCCTACCCTATGTATCTGTAAAGATTATCGAATATGTTAAAAGTAAAATCGACTAATAGATTCAAAATCCAAGGCCCAAACAAAAGCACCGCTAAGAGTACAGCGACGATTTTAGGCACAAAGGCTAAAGTCTGCTCTTGAATTTGAGTTGTTGCTTGGAAAATACTAATCATAAGTCCTACAACCAGAGCTAGTATAAGCATAGGTGCACTGGCCAGCAAAGACGTATATACTGCTTTTCCGGCCAGACCGATAATAAACTCCGAAGTCATGACCGTCCTCCTTTAACGCTCCGATTCAAGTGTTAAAACTCAGCAATAGTGACTTGACTACCAGATACCACCCATCTACCAGAACAAAGAGCAGTATTTTGAATGGTAATGAGATCATGACCGGGGGAAGCATCATCATACCCATGGCCATGAGTGTACTCGCCACAACGATGTCGATCACCAGGAATGGAATAAATATCATAAATCCCATTTGGAATGCTGTCTTGAGCTCACTGATTGCGTATGCGGGTACCAAAACGGTGATGGGAATATCTTGATACGTTTCAGGTTTTTCCGCCTGATTGTATTTCATGAACAGCAGGATATCCTTCTCACGTGTGTGAGTAAACATAAATTTCTTAATCGGATCAGCTGCTTTCTCTAGCGCCTCCGTTTGTGTCAAATCTCCCTTAAGATAAGGCTGCAAAGCAACTTGATTAATAGAAGAGAGTGTTGGCGACATAATGAATAGTGTCAGAAAAAGAGCCAGACCGACCAAAACTTGATTCGGAGGCATCTGCTGGGTTCCAAGCGAAGTTCGGACAAACCCAAGCACAATAACGATCCGGGTAAAACTGGTCATCAATACTAGTATTGCAGGTGCTATACTAAGCACTGTAATTAATAAAATGATTGATAACGAACTTGTACTTGGCGTGCTGCCGTCACCATTCCCAATCTGGATATCAATATTAGGAATCGGCTCGGCAAAAGCCACCGTAACAGATGCCAGGCTCATAAGTCCTATGAAACAACACGCTAACCAAATCTTTTTCTTCATGAATCCCTCGACCGATCTGTAGTATTGTCTTGATCCAGGAGCTTTTCCATCTTCTCTTTACGGTTTGGCATCTGCCGAAGTTTGGATTCAAACATCTCATGAAAAGAAGTGGTGTCCTCAATTTCCATTTCCCGAGGCGGTTCTTCTTTACGAAGACGTTTAGCGAGCTTGGCGATGATAGGTGATAGACTCCCTTGCTGTGAAGCAGCATCCTTTTCAAAGGAATCTATAATTCTCTGAGCTTCTTCCAGATCCGAAACCTTATCGAGCAACTGTATATTATCGCCCACACCAATCAAATAAACGTTTCCGCCAATCTCTAAAATTTGCAGTGACTTGTTCTGTCCTAGACCGACTCCTCCTAAAATGCGGATGGTGCCACCTCGAAACCATTGCTGATTTCGTTTGTTCAAGAATCGGATAAGGTAGACAATAAGGACCAGGATGACGGCCAGGACAACAATCACCCATACAAGCTGTAGATAGTAATTCATTCCTGCGCCAGCTGGTTCTGGAGTATTACCCTGAGCCATCAACATGTTACTTAAGCACCCAGTGTTTTACTGATTGCTTCGATAACCCGATCAGATTGGAAAGGTTTAACGATGAAATCTTTAGCCCCAGCTTGAATCGCATCAATAACCATCGCTTGTTGTCCCATCGCAGAGCACATAATTACTTTTGCGTTAGCATCAATTTTTTTGATTTCTTTCAAAGCAGCAATACCGTCCATCTCAGGCATTGTGATATCCATTGTAATCAGATCTGGACGCAGTTCTTTAAATTTCTCAACTGCTTGTACCCCATCTGGCGCTTCTCCTACGACTTCATATCCGTTTTTGGACAAGATGTCCCGGATCATCATTCTCATAAATGCAGCGTCGTCTACGACTAAAATTCGGTTTGCCATGTTGATTCAAATCCTCCCTAGATTGTGCTTATTGTAATTTCTGAATGCGGTCCCATTGGCTAACGATATCGATAACACGAACACCAAAGTTTTCGTCAATAACGACAACTTCTCCCTTGGCAATCAACTTGTTATTAACGAGGATATCGACAGGTTCACCAGCCAACTTGTCCAGTTCGACAATCGAACCTTGCGATAATTCCAATATATCTTTAATTTGCTTTTGGGTCCTCCCTAATTCTACGGTGACTTTAAGGGGAATGTCCATCAATAAATTCAAATTGTTCTCGTCAACCTGACCGTAAGCCCCATTTTGCAAGTTGGCAAATTGAACAGGTTGTACATTCACGTTCCTATTTGGTGCGCCACCATAGTGTTGAGGTGCTCCGTATGGTTGCTGTGGTGGCATACCATACGGCTGCTGTGGAGGCATACCTTGTGGCATCTCCATAGGTGTCTGTCCATACCCACTGTAGTCTTGAACTGGCTGCTGTGGAACATGTGGAGGCATCTGTTGTTGAGCCGCTGGTTGCTCCATAATCGGTGGTGGCGCTGGTGCTGCCTCAGGTGTTACAGGTGGTGCAGTTGGAATCGATGGAGACTCTAGCGCCGAATTTACAGGTGCATTAGATGTGGACTCTTGAGCCCCTCCTATTAACATTTCTACCATGTTTTTAGCAAAAGGCACCGGTAGCAATTGCATTAGATTAGAATCGATCAGATCCCCTACTAACAGACGAAACGAAACTCGAATGAGTGTTTCATCTGAAGGGAGATTGGTGACACCCTCCCCACTCTCCAAGTCGAGAATATCAATACCAGGTGGAGAAATATTTACAAACCGATTGAAGATGCTCGACATAGAGGTAGCAGACGATCCCATCATTTGGTTCATCGCTTCCTGAACCGCGCTGATATGAATTTCGTTCAGATCTTCGTCAGCCGGATTCCCTTCGCCGCCAAGCATGAGATCAGCGATAATCTGAGCATCTCTCTTTTTAATAACCAGTGAGTTAATTCCTTCAAATCCATCCACGTAATTCACATGGACAGCAACATGCGGTTTCGGAAACGCTTCTTCAAACTGGGTTCGACTTATGATCGATACTTTAGGTGTTGTAATATCTACTTTAAGTCCCAGCAGCGTAGACAACGCTGTCGCCGCACTACCAAATGTAATATTTCCAATCTCTCCCAAGGCATCCTGTTCAAGTTCCGTCAGAAAATCATCAACCGTTTTCTGGGCGGGTTCCGAATCAGATTCGGGTTCCGATTGCCGCAGCAAAGCATCGATCTCTTCTTGGGATAAATAATCCTTACTCGTCAAATTCTTCAACTCCTTCGGTGACAATTTGATCTATTTGCACAGCCACACGGTCCTTAATGGTTCCCGGACTGCCGACATACTTCAGTCTGTCACCAACTTTAATGGAAAGCCCCTCTTCCACCGGTTTATTAAGCGTAATGACGTCGCCTACCGATAATCCTAAAAACTCGGCTATCGAAATTCTGGACTCACCAAGCTCGGCTATAATAGGTAATTTCGCCTTATGCACCCGGGTTTTCAACGCTTCGTACTCTTCCGGAGCTTTCGTTTTCTTCTCCGAAATAAACCACTGATGTGTTGATAACCGAGCCATGATTGGCTCAAGAACGACATGCGGTATACACAAATTGATCATGCCTGTGGTGTCGCCAATTTTAGTGCTAAGCGAGATCAAGGCAATGGTCTCATTGGGGGAAACAATCTGCATAAATTGCGGATTTGTCTCCAGCGCTTCCAATCTTGGCGTAATATCCAGCACGGTCTTCCAGGCTTCTTGCAGACTTTCGAATGCCCGACTGAATATACGCTCCATAATCGTCGTTTCAATTTCTGTCATGTTTGAAATTTTGGCCGGAGCACTACCGATTCCTCCAAGCAGACGATCAAGCATTGCATATCCCACGTTGGGATGAACCTCCATTACCATTCGTCCCTGCAATGGCTCTGCTTCGAAAATGTTCAAAATCGTCATTTTGGGAATAGAACGAATAAACTCATCATAAGGCAATTGCTCTACCTGCACGACATTGATCTGAACGAACGTCCGCAGCTGGGCCGAAAAATAAGTGGTGAGAAAACGTGCAAAATTTTCGTGAATACGGGTGAGACTTCGAATATGATCTTTGGAAAAACGAACTGCCCGCTTAAAGTCATAAGATCTAATTTTTTTCTGAGTTTCTTCCTTTTTCAGTTCCTCAGCGTCCATTTCGCCAGAAGAAAGGGCTGCTAATAGGGCGTCAATCTCGTTTTGTGATAATACATCCACCATGTTCTCACCCCCTTACAGGTTTACAGCTTGTTCTGTTCACTACATTGGTGCTATGACAATGTCTGAAAAGCTGGTGCTTTTCAATTTTGGCTCAGGCAATGCCTCATTAATTAGACTCGTCAGTTTCTCATTGAATTGTTGCATACCTCTGGCTGTTCTCAGTTCCTCAGCCTTGGTGTCAGTAAGCGCCTGAATAATAATTGGCTTGACGGTAATACTCTTAATTTTCTCAAAATCTTCTTTGGCTTTCTTATCAGATAACTTGAAAGAGAAACTAACCATAATAATATGATCTGCACCTGCTAGATTGGTTTTGATCTCTCCAAGCTCCGATGAAACTTCTACAATTTCATCTGCTGTCATTTTCTTTACTTCAGCAGCTGCTGCTGTATGTGTATTATCGCTCTTGTTCTGTCCCTGCATAAATACAAAAACTACGACAACAATGAGTGTGATTGCAAGCAAGGCCGTTGCAATCCAGGGCATCATCTTTTTCATCAGGACTCCTCCGTTTGTTGCACTTTGATCGTGGCTGCCTGAACTCCAATTTCACGATTGTATTCTTTGATTTTGGAAATCACTTCATCAGCCTTTTCAAGAACGATTAGTCTTTTTCCTGTTACTAGAGTAATATAGGTATCCGGCGTCTCCTCCACGATCTCTACCATCAGCGCATTCAACCACATGGGAGAACCATTTAACCGCGTAACTGAAATCATGCTAAGCCCCCTCAATCATTGGAGGAGCAAGCTCCCCCACGATTTCAAAATTACTGCTCAGTTATTAACGTTTCAGGTTAACAACCTCTTGAAGCACTTCGTCTGATGTTGTAATGATCCGGGAGTTGGCCTGGAATCCACGTTGAGCTACGATCATTTCGGTAAATTCACTTGTCAAGTCTACATTTGACATTTCCAGCTGACCCGCGATAATAGCTCCAGTTCCATTTTCTGTACTGTTCGCTGTCAATATCTCAAGTTCTCCATCAGGGTTGGCGTTTGCGGTCATGCGATATAAGTTACCCCCAACCTTCTCCAGACCTGATGGATTGACAACTTTACCAATACCGAGTTGCACTCCAGCCTCAGTTGTTCCATCAGCCATCGTTTGCTGGATGGTTCCATCCTGTCCAATGGTGAATGAAACAACATCGTCTCCAACCTGAATGTTTCCTCCGCCACTGTCTAATACGAATAAACCATCAGAAGTTACGAGGTTACGATTGGCATCCAGTGTAAAATTACCATCGCGTGTTAAGTACGGAACTTCCTGATCCTCGCTTAGTCTAACCAGGAAAAACCCATCTCCGTTAATCCGAAGGTCAGTAGGTCTGTTCGTGGTCATCGGACTGCCTGCCAAGTGAAGCGTATCAATGGAACCGATCGACACACCTAGGCCGATCTGCTGCGCATTAACACCACCCGATGGTGTATCCGTTGGAGCAGTTACGCCTGATGTTGTTTGGCTCATAATGTCTTTGAACATGACTCGGCTTCCTTTAAATCCAACCGTATTTACGTTCGCAATATTATTACCAATGACATCGAGTTTGGTTTGAAAACCCCTCATCCCGGAAACGCCTGAGTACATTGATTTCAACATTTTATAAAATCCTCCCAGCCTTATATTGGTTGCCGCATCAGTCGGTCAGCGGCTTTCCGGCTCCCGAGAAGGGCCAGCCGGTCAAGATATAATCACAGCACTATCGATTTGAGTGAAGACGTTATCTTTCATACTCTCGCTATCCATCGCTGTAACCACTGTACGATTTTTGACATTCACGATAAAAGCCATATCTTGCATCAAAATTAATGACTCTTTGGCTCCCTTAGCAGCAGCTTTATCCAGTGCAGTACCAATTTGTTTCATCTGCTCTGTTTTCAGCTCAATACCCCGCTGTTCTAATCGCTTTGCTGCGTGATTGCTAAGCTTAAGTAGATTATCCTCTAGAACCTGGGCAAAAGGTTTAGCAGGTACACTCGCTGCTTCTCCCGGTCTAGGCTTATGAAGTATATTTGGAGTAACCGGCCCTGTATACAATTGTCCAACTGTTAAGCGGTCACTCATATCGTGTTCTCACGATCTTTGGATTCACTAGAATCTGCTTTAACACCCGAAGGCTCTGAAAGTTCTACATTTTCGGAATCACTTTGAATATTTTGGAGAGGCACCTTATTCTCTTCAGCCTCTTTTGCAAGATTCACCTGAATAATCTCATCCAGCTTGATTTCATCTTTGCCTACCTTCGCGTATTGAACACTATCCCTTACAATGATAGAGTCTACGATGCCTTGACGAAGAGTACCTTTTTCCGTTTTATCCGATGAAATCCAGCTGATCTCCATACCGATCATGCTTGATACGGCTCCAAGTGACTGATTCAACGTTTTAAGCTGTGTTGAAATGTTAACCAACTGCTCGACCGAGCTGAACTGTGCCATTTGAGCGATGAATTCTTTATCTTCCATCGGCTGCATCGGATCCTGATTTTGCAACTGGGTAATCAAAATTTTGAGAAACTGATCTTTACCCAATTCTTTGGTCGCAGCACTTGTCGTTGCTTTATTGGCAGCGGAGTAATTCGGCCAAACATTATTAGTAGAAACAATTTCATTAGCCATGTATTCACCTCATTTCTATTTAAGCTTCTGCACTGAATGAATCACGCCGAACTTCAATGCCTTCTACCTGTTCACTACGCCAGTTACGCAACTCTTCCTGTAGTTCAGCTGCTGTCATAGCTTCATCTGTATGTTCTCCACGCTCATGTGAACGCTGTTCCTGCTGAGAATGGTTCCCTTGTTGCCGGCCGCCATTCTGATACATCTCGGATCCCAGTGAACTGTTCTGAGTTACTTCCAGTCGCTCGACTTGGATACCCTGAGCCTGCAGTGAAGAACGCAATTGCATCATTTGCTGCTCAAGCATGTCTTTTGCCATCACATGTTCCGTGACAAACCTGGCAACCAATTGCCCGTTCTGTAATGTAATCTGAACGTCCAATTTTCCCAGATGCTCAGGACGGAGTGAAATCGTTGCCTCTGAAAATCCTTTTTGTTGCACGATATCCAGCTTATTAACTACAAATTGTGTCATTTCCTTAGCAAACAGTGATGCTTGCATAACAGGCTCCGCTGGTTTTCCAACTGTCGTACCTGAGCTTCTCAAAGAAAGTTCACCAGCAGTTATGATCGTTGGATGTGGGGTCTCCGTCTCTCCCTCATGTGCAGGTACTGAAGTAGCACTTGCGGTTTGAAAAGCCTGTTCCTTCATTACAGAGAATGAATCAAGGACCGATTTGAGTTCAGACCAACCTTTTTTGCTATCTGTTTCAATTCCGGCTTTCTTCAACTGACCTTGCAATTCATCAAGCAACTGTTTGAATTCGGGTGCAAATTCCATCACGGCCATATCCGGTTTTTGAACTTTAGCAGCAATTTGTGTCAACGCATCCTGTAGTACAAAACGGATCGTAGCTGGATGTTGAGACAACTCTGCAACAGGTAAAGAATTCGCGGCTTTTATCGAATCAGTAGCAGAACCTTCATTCAAATGGATTGATGTATCACCATCTGACTTCTTATTCAAAAGGGTATATATTTGCTGGATCAAGGTTTGAAGACTAGCAAGTAGTACTGGATCATTTTCCAGAGCTTCATCTAAACCATCCATTTCCCCGAATAGCTTCTCAAGCTTATCGCTTAGATCAGTTTTCTCCGTCTCAGCAAAAAGTGAGCTTAGCATGTCCCCTAAAGAGGCGTCATTTTGCTCGTTCTCTGAAGAGAAAGTAAACCTGAGCAGGTTAGCCGCCTGGTTTGCTAAAGAAGCAGCTGTTTCATTGCTTTCACCAGATACCCCGGACCCAGACAATGACTGAGCTAACGTCTGATTAAACTTGTCGCCATTAGTATCAACTGAACCTTTAGTCTGACTTGATGATGAAGCTTGAGTCGAACCAGAAACCTTTGAAGAGCCTCCAGAATTCATTTGATATACGAGTGACATTTTTTCACCTCCTTTCTATGATTCAATTGAGTTACTTATTGCCCATAAGCCGGTTTAGTACCTTCGCCGTTTCGACCGAATCTTCTTTTGACATGTTTTCAAGCAGTTGTGATCGAGTTGCATCATTTACTGAATTAAGTATTGTCAATGTTTTATCCGGACTTAATTTATACGTTTCCAGCAACAGTTTGGCACCGCTGGAAGGTGACATGGAGGCAAAGGTTTGGCTCAACTGATTTTTGTCGAGATTCTTGCTATTAGTTGCTGTTGTCGTCGTTGATGATTCTGTTTCCTTTTTCAATCTGGACTGCAATGCATCCAAAGCAAGATCACCAGAAGGCTTTGAATCCTTCATTAGCATAGTTACATCCGCCGCTGTCTTGGGGTCCATCTTTTCCAGAATCTTCGTCCGTGCAGTAGACTGCATTGAACCAAGCATTAACACCATTTCTTCATTCGTCATATTTTGCAAAATCGGTGCAGCTTTGCTCGGACTCATATCAGCATACATTTTAGCTAGACTTTTAATCTGCTTCTGATAGTCGTTCTCTTCTTCAGGTTGTGCTGTTACAGCTGTTTCAGCCGCCCTATTGGCTTCATCCAGTTTCTTTTGCAGATCAGCCGTTTTCTGCGTCTCAGCAGCAGTAGCCTCTTTAGCCGTTTTCAGTTCAGCTTCTTTAGTAGCTACTTGAGATTTCAGCTTTTCAATTGTTGCTTCGGCACTTTCAACCTGCTTTTCGCTCTTCTCTAGCTTTTCCTTCTCAGGGTCGAGCACTGGATCAGGCACCCAGTTCTTGACTACGGGTATCTTTTGGGCAAATTCAAGAGCGTTGTTTCGTATATCTACATTAAATAGAGTAAGTAATACACCTAGCAGCACTACTGTAAATACAATCGGGATCGAGATCATGAGAAACTTTTCCCATCCACTCCCGGATTCTTTTTCGATATCAGTGTCTTTTACAGCCACCGTTCATTCCTCCTTCACGAGACAACTTCGCATCCGGCTCACATCAGTTCGCGCGTCCGGCTTTGGCAGCGAAGCGTACAGTAGCCATCTCGTCCAGATCGTTCTGTTCCCGGAGGAGCATCTCCTGCTGAAATCTGATTTTGGCCTTATCTCTCGCTCCAAGCCATACTTTTTCGTCAATCATTTTGCCATTCAGAAAGCTTTGATTCCGCTGAACATTGACCTGAGCATGTTCGACATCGTTATTCTTACGCGATATACATTCTTCAAGGTGATATGCATAACGCTGCATCTCCTGCAGGCTGGATGCAGATGCACAATTTTCAGTTGCGG
>JAFWEX010000071.1 GCA_017512705.1 Paenibacillus sp. | reverse complement strand
TGCCAGTTCAGCAGCCTTTATGGCTTTACCAGCCTTCATGTCGCAGGTCTCTCCAAGCGGCAAAGATACATATCCAAACACATACTGCAACAGCGTTATTTCAGCCTGTCTGTCTGTCTGTCTGTCTGTCACGAGCGTGCTACCAGTCTCAGCGAATGTCAAGAGCAAATCGCGATAATATTCATATTGTTTTTGCCGCGCTTCAATCTCAGCTGGCAAACCGATTCCTAAGTCATTACAGATTGTTTCAAAATTATCTAAAACATCTGCAATTCTCTTCTGGACATCAATCGGAGGGACTGCCAGTTTATAACCTGCTATGGTGCCTCCTGTCAAAGACGCCCTTGTGGTAAAAGCGCACCTCTTTGTGACATAGTTTCTGAAGTCATCAGTTGCAAAACAATAAGCGCAATATTCAGGCCAGAGAAGATCTGTTTTAGGGGTGGCTTTAATCGTAAACCCATTAAAAACACAATCTTCTAACTCGTCGAGCATTACAGATGACCAGCCCACATCTTCAGCTGTTTCAGAAGTCCTTGTGAATAGCACATCACCTCTTGATACCTTTAATTTACGTAGTTCATCTGATGTACACTCGACCAAAGCATCAATATCCTCTCTTTTGAGTGATCTATGATTATATACATCAGTATATCGAATGAAGGGAGTTCCTCTTCCAAAGAACTCTTTTCCTTTGGAAAGCCCATTCTTAAAGTCGAAAAGATCACCCATCGGAATCCGGCAAACTTCTGTTTTAAACGTCAGCAATTGATTCCGATAGTATTCATACTGCTTTCTGCGAGCTGAAAGCTCCGCTGAAAGCTCCGCTGAAAGGAACGTGAAATTGTCCAGCACGCGGACAATTTCGCGTTGTACCTCCAGAGGAGGTACAGGGACTTTAAACTCTTCCGTAACCGGTAAAGAGATCTGTGGTAATGACCCCATACCAGAAGCCGCATCTCTAAAATGCTGAGCATTGTTCTTCAGTACATAGTACAAAAACTTAACGGCAATACGTTCTTTATGCGTATACGCCCACATTTCATTTTTGAAGGTAAACGGCTCTTCATAAAACACAAAATCGATAACACCTCGAGACTGTACCAAGACTGCCGGAACCCGTGTAATATTAGCATTGGGAATATCTTCTTCTCTTGCATTGATTACTGTTTTCCCGCCTGCAAAAACTCTGATTTCTCCGTCAGGATTATCTATTTCTTTCATTTTGCCGGCGGTGATTGGAGTACCTTTTAGCCGAGTGTAGACATCTTTTATTTTTTTGAACTCCACACCATCTGGGCACAGTTCCGCAATCAGTTCATCTAGTCTGTTCATGCGTCTGCCCCCTCAATCTCCGCAATAATCTTGTCAATCTCATCCCGAAGCACCTGTTCCCTGGCGACGATCTCGCGGATCTCTGCATTCAGCTTCACGATATCAACCTTTTCTCTGGTATCCTCTGCTTCAACATAGGTAGATACGGAGAGATTGTAATCATTCCCGGAAACCTCACCATAAGAGGCAAGATGCGAGAAATGCTCGATCTCTTCACGATTGGCAAAGGTATCAACAATCTTGTCCATATTCGCCTGAGTAAGCTTGTTGTTGTTTGTGACCTTGATACACTCGTTTGTGGCATCAATGAACAGAACACGGCTGTCCGGCTTGCCTTTCTTCAGCACCATGATGCACGTAGCAATACTAGTTCCAAAGAACAGATTGCTCGGAAGCTGGATTACGCAATCAACGAAGTTGTTATCAATCAGGTATTTTCGGATCTTCTGCTCTGCCCCACCGCGATACATGATACCGGGAAAGCAGACAATCGCTGCCGTGCCATTCGGAGCCAGCCAGGAAAGAGAATGCATGATAAAAGCCAGATCTGCCTTGCTCTTCGGGGCAAGGACTCCAGCCGGAGCAAAGCGGGGATCATTGATCAGCAAAGGATTCTCATCACCTGCCCACTTGATGCTGTACGGCGGATT
>JAFWEX010000070.1 GCA_017512705.1 Paenibacillus sp. | reverse complement strand
ACCTGCTGCAAAAACGCCAGGGAGATTCGTTTGAAGTCGCTCCGTTGTGCTGACATGCCACTCCCCTAGATCTAATCCCCAATGACGGATTGGACCGAAATCACTCTTCATCCCATGATTGACGATCACTGCATCGACTTCAAGTCTCTCCGTTTCTCCGCTTTCTGTATGCTTAATCGTTACCTCTTCAATCCTATCACCACTTAAGCTATGCAGTTTCTCAATCGCATAAGGTGTTCGCACGTCTACGGAAGACTCTTTCATGCGTAATACGTTGCGTTCCAAACCACCAAAGTGATCCCGTCGATGCACCACTGTAACCTGCTCTGCCAAGCTCTCTAGCTCGTTAGCCCAATCAACAGCCGAATCGCCCCCGCCTGAGATTAGGACACGTTTGCCGCGGAAAGGCTCCAGTTCTTGTACCGTATAGTGAAGATTAGATACTTCGTAACGGTCCGCACCTTCAAGTTCCAGCTTGGCCATTTTATATATGCCATACCCGATTGCAAGGATGACTGTGCGTGTCCAGTGTTGTTCACCACTAGCAGCTGTTAACAGAATTGTTCCGTCAGACTGGCGCTCAAATCCTTCAATTTGCTGTTCAAATACGAATGTAGGATCGAATGTACGTGCTTGCTGCTCAAGCTGTTTGATCAGATCTTCACAGAGAATCGGAGTCACTCCGCCAACATCCCAGATCATCTTTTCCGGATAAAAAAGCATCCGTCCCCCCAGTCTGTCGCGTGCTTCGATCAATTTAGTCTTCATATCACGCATGCCGCTATAAAATGCAGAGTACATACCCGCAGGGCCGCCTCCAATGATCGTTACATCATAAAGCTCCAATTCTTGATTCATCTGTATAAGACCTCCATCTTCCATTTCATGGCTCTCGTTTATATGATATTGATTCTCATTATCGTTTAAATCTTAGTTTAATGGAAATCCGTTCAAATTACAATGACTATATCATCTTACATTTTTGAACGTTCAGCTCTGAACGAGCAATCGAATGTGACGATGGACTAGATGTGCACTTATAGATGTATTTGAAAACAACTGTGATATCCACATTTTAACTACTTACTGCATTTTACAACGGATATGAAACACTTTTCTTGACATGAAGAGTAAGAAGAATATTCACTAATCTCGCCAACTTTCCGATATATAACTGTGACTATATAAAAAGGAGACACGCATATGAACTCAATTTCACCTACCAGTAAGAGTACCTTCACTTCTGCTAGTCTAATGTCTAATAGAGACAAAGAAATTCAGAGGTTGATGGAGCAGAAAGTAAAATTGAATGATCAAGTGCAAGCTATTAAAGCTAATGATGAGTTAGATACTACAACAAAAGCTGAACGAATAAAAAACCTCACCACTTCTATTGGTCAGCTGGATAGTCAGATTGCACAGATTAAAGCGGAAGAGTTGGAGGAAAAGAACAAATCGAGACAACTTCCTGAAAAACCTCAACAGCAGACAACTAAATCCGATGATCAATCGTCACCTTCACTTGAACATCTCATCAAAAATAGTCAGACATATAACCAGATGGGAAAGCTTGTTGGTATGCGAGACAGAATGCAAGGTTCGATTAATACAATCGAGGGAGAAACTCGGTTTGATCGATTTGTGCTAGAGGACACTGAACGCACTGATCTTGGAAAATCCATGATGCTGGAAAATGCTGAACAAACCGTTTTTCAGAACAGAAGAGAAGCAGTAGCGGATACCCACTCTCAGATAAGCACGGTAAGTCGCAAGATCGGTGAATTGGCAGCTGAAATTCACGAATCCGCACCAAAAAATTCAGAGCAGCTCTCATCATCTTCAACGTTATCCAAGGATGAAGTAAATGAGGTTGACTCCAAAGCATCCAATCCATCAGAAAAAAAGGAACGAACTATAGAAGACAAGAAACCTGGACAGTTACCGGTAAGTCCTATAGATAGCAGCACTAGTGCACCTCCGGCTTCGACTTATTCCTCTGTAGATATTCGAATTTAAAACGCCCCATTTCGTTTTACATAGTTTAAAGTAATTTTGTGTCAACAACTTATATTTCTCACTCAACAGCTTCTTATAGGTTTCAGAACTATCTACCTGGATCAACGGCTCAAAAAAAAGCACCTCTCCAATACTCGCTTGTGCGAGATGTCGGAGAGGTGCTTGTTGTTTATTCCTGATCCTTTCAGCTAACCTTATGCTCAATTCTCAGCTTGTCAGCAACCATCGCGATGAACTCGCTATTGGTTGGTTTCGACTTGCTGATATTGATCGTATAGCCAAACAGGTGGCTGATGCTGTCGATGTTGCCGCGAGTCCAAGCCACTTCGATGGCATGACGGATGGCACGTTCGACGCGGGACGGGGTTGTTTTGAATTTTTCGGCAATGGCCGGATACAATGTTTTGGTGATGGCGCCCAAAATTTCGATATTGTTGTATACCATTGTGATGGCTTCGCGCAAATACTGATATCCTTTAATATGCGCAGGAACTCCGATTTCATGTATGATTGACGTGATGCTGGCATCCAAATTTTTGTGTTTGCCCATTGGCACAACGTTAGACTTGTTCATGAACATGGAGGATGAAGATGAGCTGTTGCTCGTTGACATTGTCGTTTGCGTTCCAACAAGTTGACGCACCCGATTCGCCAATACTTCCATGTCAAACGGCTTAAGAATGTAGTAGGAAGCTCCGAGTTGCACGGCACGCTGTGTGATATTCTCCTGGCCGAATGCGGTGAGCATAATCACTTTGGGCTGTGGAGACAGGTTCAGACCGCGCAGGCGTTCCAGCACACCGAGTCCATCCAGATGAGGCATGATAATATCAAGAATCAGCACATCCGGTACATCCCGAGTTTGTTCCAATAATTGCAGCACTTCCTCACCGTTGTATGCAATACCGGTTACTTCCATATCTTCCTGCTCGGATATATATTCGGCGAGCAAATTCGTAAATTCACGGTTATCATCGGCCAGCAATACCTCAATTTTTTGCAAAACGGTATCCTCCTTTTATTTGAACCTCGTCTTTTACAATTTCGTACATTTCCTTACACGTTTAATTTTCGACACACCAATTGAAATTCCTCCTGTCGAAAATTATTTTTCTTTATTTTTTTTTCTTAATCCTTTATAATAAATATTTTATTTCAACTTATGATATAATATGTTCACTTTCGACAAAAAAACCTTAAAGCTGTTATCCAGCCTTAAGGTTTTTTTCTTGTTCTTTTTTCATCATCACACCTGCATCTTGCAGCATCCATTCGATAAAGCATCCATAACCGGATTTCGGATCATTCACAAATACATGAGTTACTGCACCAATCAGCTTACCATCCTGAACGATCGGGCTGCCACTCATCCCTTGCACAATGCCACCTGTTTTATCAATTAGCTTGGGATCGGTAATACGTAGTACAAGTCCTTTGGTTGCTGGTTCCGATTGATTGGCTACGTGAACGATATCAATCGAGTATCTCTCCACCTGCTGCCCCTCCACCACAGTTAGAATCTCCGCTTTCCCTTCCTTGATCTCATGAGAAAAAGCAACGGGAATACCTTGCGAATACAAACTGTGATCCGGATTTTGAGACATCTTGCCGAAGATTCCAAACGCTGTATTACGCTCAATGTTTCCTAGAATTTTACTTTCTTTGAGAAAATGAGCTCTTTTCTCACCTGGATCACCCGTTTCACTTTTAGAAATGGATGTTACATTGGACTGTACAATCTGTCCGCTTCCAACAACAATAGACGTTTGCGTATTCATATCTGTGATGACATGACCCAAAGCCCCATATACCCCTTGATCTGGTGCATAGAAGGTTAACGTTCCAACTCCAGCTGCTGAATCGCGAATGTACAACCCAAGTCTCCAGGCCTTATCTTCCGAATCATACGCCGGAGTCAACTTGGTTTTGATGGTCTCGTTACCTCGTTTCAGAACAACATCAATACTTTGATTGCTCTTACCTGCAAGTTCAACAGCCTCAGATACACCTGATACACCATCCAACCGTTGTCCATTCATATGAGTAATCAAATCACCTAATTTGATTCCTGCGACTTCACCTGGTGATTTTTGTTCATCTGGACTTGAATGCACAAGATGATGTCCAACAACGAGAATACCTGCAGATTTAACCTTGACGCCAATCGTTTGACCCCCGGGTACAACGCGCAGATCAGGAATTACTTTAACATTAACGGTCTTGACAGGAATTTTACCCCATAATTTCAAGGTCAGTTTTGCGTGCCCCGTCTGTTGAGGGTGAAGATGCAAAGGTTGCTGACCAGTGACCTTCGATCCAGTCGGATGATCCAAGCCAACGATATCCGGCCGATCAACGACTGCACTAGAAGCAGCAGGTAAGGCCAGTCTAACGTCTGTTTTTCGGCCAGCAAACACCTGCACTTCATCTGGCAGGGAAGCATAACTCTGCATCGGCTGAATGATCTGGCTAAGTACACATAGAAAGAAAGCAAATAAAAGACCTAGCAATTTTGTCCTGAGGGGCGAATTCAATGGCTGTCACACTCCCTTTGCTTCTTTCGCTTGACGAAAGGTGGTCGCCAATTGCGTACCTATAAGATAACCTTGCCCCCAGGCTTTTATTACTGTCAATCATTACGCCAGCCGTACGTTTCACCCTTTTTTGGCTTCCGCCAGATTCAGCATTTCTTGCGCATGATGCAGCGTTTTTTCTGTAATTTCCACACCACCGAGCATACGTGCCAATTCCTTCACGCGTCCTTCCTCTGACAAGGATTCCACCTGAGTCATCGTACGACCATCATAAACATGTTTCTCAATCAAATATTGATGATCAGCCATACAAGCCACTTGCGGCAGATGTGTGATGGAGAACACCTGACATGTAGCAGACAAACGATGAAGTTTCTCCGCGATGGATTGGGCTGCGCGCCCGCTAACCCCTGTATCCACCTCGTCAAAAATCAATACTGGAATCCGGTCGTGACGAGCAAATATACTCTTCATCGCCAGCATAATTCTAGACAGCTCTCCGCCCGAAGCGATCTTACCTAATGGACGTAGAGGCTCTCCAGGGTTCGGCGAGATCAGAAATTCTGCACTATCCGCTCCTTGTCGACTCAATCGAATACGCCGTCCATTCCATTCGATGCCTTTTGGATCCTCAGCCGGTACAACCTGAACACGTAACGACGTTCTTTCCATCTGTAAGTCCTTTAACTCACTTTCCACCTGAGCGGCCAATTCCTCCGCACATTGCTTACGTACTTTACTTAGCTCTTCAGCCGATTCCATTACAAGTAGTAACAATTGGTCACGCTCCGTACGAAGCTTCTCCAAACGTTCATCTTTGTTTTCAAGTTGGTCGGTTTCATGACTAATCTGGTCATAATAATTTAAAATGAGTTCTACGCTGTCTCCATACTTACGTCTTAGTCCAGAAATCAGGTTTAAACGCTGCTCGACTTCCTCCAATCTGCCAGGATTGAATTCGATTCGTTCCCGATAGTCGCGAAGCTGAAACGTGACATCCTCCAGTTGATAAAAAGCGGTCTGCAATTGCTCCACAATGGGCTGCAACCCTTTACTGTCATATCCAGAAATATCCTCAATTCGGGATAAAGCTATACTTACCGCTTCTAATCCTCGTTGTCCACTGAGCAGTTCATAAGCACCAGCGACACTGTCCATCATTTTCTCGCTATGGGATAGTTTGACCCGTTCTTCGCTGAGTAATTCATCTTCCCCACGGGTAAGGCCAGCGGCAGCAATCTCTTCAAGTTGAAAACGGTACATATCAAGCAGCTGATAAGCCCGCTGACTCGACTCTTGAAGCGCACGAAGTTCCTTCTCCGCCGCAATAAATTTGCTGTATCGCTCCTGATACTTCGCTTTAACAGGGCCGATCGTCTCAGAGCCGTACGTATCCAGCAGCCCAAGATGACTTTCTGCACGCAGCAGACTCTGATGCTCATGCTGGCCGTGAATGTTAATCAGCTTATCACCCACTTCGCGCAGCATCGTTAGATTCACAAGTTGTCCGTTAATCCGTGACGTACTTTTGCCCTGTGTGTTCAATTCGCGCCGAATCACAAGATGCTCCTCAGGTTCACAGTGGATACCTAGCTTCTCCAGCGTACTCCACACCGGATGACTTGGCTCCATCTCAAACAGCGCTTCCATCTCTGCTTTGTCACATCCGTAACGTATGAGATCCGCTGAACTTCTTCCTCCGGCAATCAAGCCGAGCGCATCAATAATGATGGATTTACCTGCGCCAGTTTCCCCTGACAATACATGAAATCCCGGATGAAAGACGACATCCACTTCTTCCACCACGGCGAGATTGCGAATCGATAATGTAACTAACATCTGCAAAAACACCTCCGGCTGATTTAGGCAATATATCCCATGATGCGCTCAATGACAGTGACACTGTTATCTTCTGTACGGCAGATAATAAGGATCGTATCATCTCCACAGATTGTGCCCATCACTTCAGTCCACTCAATATTGTCAAGTAAAGCGGCTATGGAATTCGCAGTTCCCGGCAAACATTTCATCACCACAAGATTGTTGGTGTGATCAATGTGTAAAAAATTATCCACGAGAGCACGCTTGAGCTTCTGGATTGGATTATAACGCTGATCGGTTGGCAGAGAATATTTGTAGCGGCCATCATCCATCGGAATTTTGATCAACAGAAGCTCCTTGATATCACGCGATACCGTCGCCTGTGTAACCTGAAATCCCGCTTGACGCAATGCTTCAACTAAATCGTCCTGGGTCTCTATTTCATTTTGACTAATGATTTCACGGATCTTGATATGTCGTTGTCCTTTCATACATGCCTCCAGTTAAAATGTATTGCAATGATGTGGTCATGACCTCCACCATAATGCTTTTTTATTCCATATTTCACATTTACTATATATTAGTCCAGATCTTCTCCATCATACACGTCTTCTTGATAATCCATAAGTCTGATTACCATTATATCGGAATCTTCCAGATCTACATAAAGCAGCCCTTCACATCCTGGATACATTAATAAAAAGGGCAGGAAGCGATCCCTTATAACAGGTCCGCTTCGTTCAAGCGGTTGTCTGCGACGGGATGTTTTGACCAAATATCGGCTATCCTCCCGCTCTGCAACATAATCAATAAATAACCTGCTATACAAAATAGAATCATCCGCCTCAAAGGCTAAAGGTATTTTCATTTTTCCGCCGATCACCTCATAGCCATTCGCTTCAAGTAATTGAAGAGCAGGAGAATCTTGAATATTTTCATTAAGTTTTAATTCAGCCAGGTTTACCGGAATGGGTCGATTCATCCAACTGCGCAATGCCAGAAACAACCAAACGATCAAACAGATAGCAAATACACCAATAACCATTGTGTCATATTGACCATCCATCACCGCTCACCTCAAGAAAACATATTCGAGATCGAACACCCGTTTTCCTTTTTCCCAAAACATCTTTCCAGCGAAAAGAAACTCATCCTATGATGAGTTTCCCGTAAAAGTATGAGCGGCTTCCTTGGCCACCTGATCTGCAAGAGCATCTAGTGAAGCCTCGTCGTTCTCTGGTTGTGTGGCCTCCGGTGCTTCCAGACGCCAGTGTGCGAGAAATTCAATATTGCCCTCCCCGCCTGTTATGGGGGAGAACGTCAGTCCCTTCAGGTGCAACCCGAGTTGACTGGCAAAATGAAGCATCGTTTGCAATACATCCTTGTGCACTTTCGGGTCACGGACAACACCGGATTTCCCTACTTTATCTCGCCCTGCCTCAAACTGTGGTTTGATTAGAGCTACAATATCCGCAGGTCGCTGCAATAAAGCTAACAGTGGTGGAAGTATGATTCGCAATGAAATAAAAGATACGTCAATACTTGCAAAGTTAGGCACAGGCCCATGCAGATCCTCGGGTGTAACGTAGCGGAAATTCGTACGTTCCATGACGGTAACCCGTTCATCATTACGCAGCGACCAGTCTAGCTGGTTATACCCGACATCAATCGCGTATACATGAGATGCGCCATGTTGAAGAGCGCAGTCGGTAAAACCACCGGTGGATGAACCGATATCCAGCATGACAAGTTGATTCATATCCAGGCTAAAATGACGAATTGCTTTTTCAAGTTTCAGTCCGCCTCTGCCTACATAAGGATGCACTGAACCTTTAACCTTCAGTTCAGCCTCTCTCGGAATTTTCATGCCTGCTTTTTCAATACGTTCATTATTGGCGTACACAAGTCCAGCCATGATCGCAGCCTTGGCCTTTTCACGGCTTTCGTAGTATCCCTGCTCCACCAGCAGTACATCAATTCGTTCTTTCGGGAGTGACATGTATTTCTCCTTATCGCTTCATTCTGTTTCTAAGAAGGAAAACGTGTTTTGGACATTCCATATGAAGATTGAACTGCCATTTTCCGGAGTTCTGCACATACATTCTCCACAGTAAGACCAACTTCTTCACGTTGCTCCTTGATACTGCCATGTTCAATAAAACGATCCGGGATGCCCATCAGATGCACATGAACATCATGCATACCTTGCTCGGCGTAGAATTCCAATACTGCACTTCCCATACTGCCTGCTTGGGAGGTTTCTTCTAGCACAATCAGCTTAGTACCCCGGACTGCCAGATCACGCAGCATTTGTTCATCTAAAGGTTTGAGGAAACGAGCATTAATAACGCCGGCATTCATTCCTTCCCGTTTCACCGTATCTGCGGCTTCCTCAGCCAGCTGAACCATGGAACCGGAGGCAATAATAGCATATCCTTCTGCTGGACGTAACTGTTCCCAAGATCCAATAGGTATTGGAACCAATACATCGTCCAAAGCAACACCAACCACATTGTTACGCGGGTAACGATATGCAATCGGACCTTCATTATAATCAAGCGCCGTTTTCATCATATGGCGCAGTTCATTCTCATCTTTTGGCATCATCAGTACGATATTCGGAATATGACGCATAAACGCAACATCATATACCCCTTGATGCGTCTCTCCGTCTGGTCCAACAAAACCTGCACGGTCAATAGCAAATATTACATTGGCATTGTGACGGCAGATATCGTGAACAATCTGGTCATAAGCACGCTGCATAAACGTGGAATACACCGCATAGACCGGTTTCAGACCTTCCATTGCTAATGCCGCACACATCGTGGCAGCATGCTGCTCCGCGATTCCAACATCGATCATACGATCTGGAAATTCCTTGCTGAAAGGAATAAGACCTGAACCTGTAGGCATGGCAGGGGTAACGGCAACTATGCGTTCATCTTCTTTCGCAAGTTCTACGAGCGTCTGACCAAACACTTCGGTATACATCGGTTTGCCAACCGCCTTCAGCACTTGACCTGATTCAATTTTGTACGGAGAGATACCGTGCCATTTATGAGAATCGGCCTCTGCAGGCTGATAGCCTTTTCCTTTCGTCGTAAGCACATGGACCAATACAGGGCCTTCTACGTTATCCGCTTGTTTGAACGCCTCAATCAGTTGTGGAATGTCATGCCCATCGATCGGACCTAAATACGTGAAGCCCAGTTCTTCGAAAAGAACACCTGGAACCATCATATATTTGACACTGTCTTTAATCCAGCTAGCTGATTTCGCCAAACGATCACCAATGGCCGGAATTTTTTTGAGAATTCCTTCTACATCATCTTTAGCTTTCAAGTAATGACGGTCAGAACGAATTTTGCTCAAATATTTATGCATAGCTCCTACATTGGGTGCTATAGACATTTCATTATCATTCAGTATAACCATCAACTTCCGTTGTTCATGACCGATATGATTGAGTGCCTCAAAAGCCATACCACCTGTAAGTGCTCCATCGCCAATAATGGCAATGACCTGATTATCTTCACCTTTTAAATCCCGGGCCAGAGCCATACCCATAGCAGCAGATAGAGAAGTACTGCTGTGACCGGCTTCCCACACGTCATGTTCACTTTCGTTACGTTTAACGAATCCACATAATCCGTTTTGTTGACGGAGGGTGTCGAAGCGATCCATCCGGCCTGTCAAAACTTTATGCACATAAGCCTGATGCCCTACATCAAAAATCATTTTGTCCGATGGACTATTGTAACAGTAGTGCAGGGCCACCGTGAGCTCAACCACTCCTAAGTTCGGTGCTAGATGCCCACCTGTAACAGACAGCTTCTCAATCAGAAACTGCCGGATTTCCGCCGATAAAAGAGCAAGATCATCCTGGGACATCGCCTTTAGATCACTGGGTTGTTTAATTTGTGGAAGCAGCACGAGAATCTCCCCGCTTTCCTAGAATGTTTGTTTATTAGATGTGTATCATTCATATGCTAAATGGATTGAATAACATTGAACCATTATACCATAAACGAACAAGAATCATAATTTGCAGCCCATTGAACCTGATCACGAGGTGATTCGCTTCCCGTTCATATCTATAGCTTTGAATTATGTATTCTTGCATAATGAGTACTGGTTTGTTTTAGGTACTAAAAGGCCATTAAAGTTATTACACCACTCATTTCACTTTGAATCAGCGGGATAGGCAAAATTTAATGATCTCGCCTCATCAGGTAATCGGCGATCTCCATTAACCTTGAAGCATCTGGCAATTGGGCTCGCTCAAGTGCATCCTTGGCAGATTGCGTGAGCGATTTCACTTCAGCCAATGAAGCTTCCATTCCGATGAAATACGGATAGGTCACCTTCTGTTGATGGACGTCACTCTGTGTTTTTTTGCCCATTTTCTGCTCGTCACCCGTCAGATCCAAAATATCATCCTGGATCTGAAACGCGAGCCCTAGATCTCGGCCAAATACGCGTAGCGCCTCGAGCTGTCCTTCTGTTGCTCCACCGATCCGAGCTCCTGCAATGAGCGAAAAAACAATTAAATCACCTGTTTTATGCAAATGGATATATTGGAGCTGAGATAAATCGGTCATTCCTTGTTCGCCTTCCATATCAGCGACTTGGCCTCCAACCATGCCTCTAGCTCCCGCAAGTTCAGCTAAATCTTCAACAATGGACAACAGCGCATCAGCACCTACCCCGCTTTGACGACCAGCCTGAACAATGCTATAGAAAGCATGTGTCAGCAGTGCATCCCCCGCAAGGATAGCTGTAGCTTCACCATAAACTTTGTGATTCGTTAGTTTTCCCCTACGATAGTCATCATTATCCATTGCCGGCAGGTCGTCGTGGATCAACGAATATGTATGAACCATCTCCACGGCGCAGGCTGCCGGCATCGCAGCTGTCCGCTCCGCACCGAATGCTTCCGCCGCAGCAACGACCAGAAGTGGACGAAGCCGTTTGCCGCCGGCCATTAACGAATATTGCATGGCTTCCGCCAAAGAATGCGGCACATCCCATTGTTCGGGAAGGATATGCCGCAAAGCTTCAGTAATTTCACCAGTTACTTCTTGAAGGTAGACTTCGAATGAAGGACGGTTACTCATGAATTTCACCACTCTCATCATCCGTTGTACCAAAAGGCTTCTTGCGAAGTTCTCCATCTTCTTCTACGATCATCTCGATCTTACGTTCCACTTGTTCCAGCTTCAGACCACATAACTGGGAAAGTTTCATGCCGCGCTGAAACAAATCGATTGCTTGCTCCAAAGGAACATCTCCATGTTCCAGTTGACTAACAATATCCTCCAATGCCGCCATTGCCTCTTCAAAATTCAGTTCCGGTTCATTCGCCATGGATAGTATTGTCCTCCTTCATTCCCCAGACCTGACAGTCAAGCTGTCCGTCCGCTAATTTGATCTTAACCGAATCTCCCGGTTGTACATCTTTTAAGGATTTAATTAGCCGTTGTTCATGCTCGTCATAGACGAGACTGTACCCCCGTGACATCACCTTTAGCGGACTCAGTGCATCGAGGTGTCGTACGAGTGACTTCCATTGCTGTTGTTTGCTACGTGTGATGGATCGCATCGCAATCTCAAGTTGCTTGCGAGCTGCGGCATTGTCCCGATGAGCTGCATTCACCTGCTCACGGGGATTGAAACGTTGCAACGCTGCCCGTAACCGTTCTTGCTTTTCTACCGTCCACTTCATGCGTGTATCCACACTTCGTTGCAAGCGTTGATGCAGCATATCCAGACGTTCCGCATGCTGCATCAACGTTCTGCGCGGATGCACCAGTACCGGGGAGCGTTGTAGACGAGACAGCCGTTCACGATGATATACAGCACGCTGCTTCAGACTGTTCTGTAACTGGCGCTGCCTTCGTGCAATCTGATCCAATAGCTCAGCGCGATTGGGTACAGCGAGTTCCGCAGCTGCAGTCGGGGTCGCAGCACGCAAATCAGCAGCAAAGTCTGCGATGGTGAAGTCTGTCTCATGACCAACCGCAGAGATCACTGGAATCGTTGAATCTGCAATCGTACGAGCAACTATTTCTTCGTTAAAAGCCCACAGTTCCTCCAATGATCCACCGCCCCGGCCTACAATTAGCACATCTGCTTCACCCATACGATTGAGATTGTTAATCGCTTTGACAATGGATGGTGCAGCTCCCTTGCCTTGAACAAGTACAGGGTACAAGATAACGCTAGCCGAAGGATATCTTCGGCGGAGTGTGATCATGATATCACGAACAGCAGCTCCTGTAGGTGAAGTTACCACACCAATCGTTTGTGGATAACGTGGGATGGGCCTTTTGCGAGCAGGAGATAACAGCCCTTCGTCCTCCAGCTTCTTCTTCAGCTGTTCATAGGCCAGATAGAGACTGCCAATTCCGTCTGGCTGCATATGTGTCGCATAAAATTGATACTGTCCGTCTCGTTCATAGACCGAAACGTTACCACGCGCAATAACCCTTGCACCCTCCTTCGGTACAAAGGGTAAACGCTGATTATGTGACGCAAACATGATGGATTTAATCCGACTGTCCTTGTCCTTTAACGTAAAATACATATGGCCGCTGGAGTGATGCGTGAAATTAGATATCTCTCCGCGCAACCAGACGTCCGACAGAACCTGATCCGATTCCAGCTTCATCCGGATATATCGGTTCAGGTCTTTAATAGAATAGATTTTCTGTTCTGCCACAGACAGATCCCTAGGCCAATCCGTGAGCGCGTTTTGCCGCGATCAGCGTATTTTGCATCAGCATCGTGATGGTCATCGGGCCAACACCGCCAGGAACAGGTGTGATCGGTCCAGAAACCTCTTTTACACTTTCAAAATCCACGTCCCCTGCGAGTTTGCCGTTATCCAAGCGATTCATGCCGACATCGATGACAACAGCGCCGGGTTTGACATAGTCCGCATCCACAAAGTTTGCACGACCGATCGCTACAACCAGAATATCCGCCTGACGTGTAATTTCTTTCATATTAGCAGTACGAGAGTGACACATCGTTACCGTCGCATTTTCACGTTGAAGCAGCAAGGATACCGGCTTGCCCACAATGTTGCTACGACCGATAACTACAGCGTGTTTACCGGACATTTCCAGTCCTGTACGTTTGATTAGTTCAATAACACCGGCAGGTGTACATGGCAGCAAGCTGTCATCACCAATAACAAGATTTCCAACATTCACAGGGTGAAATCCATCTACATCCTTTTCTACAGCAATCGCATCAATTACCGCTTTCTCTTCAATGTGATTTGGAAGCGGCAGCTGCACAAGAATGCCATGAATGGATTCCTGATTGTTCAGCTTGTCCACGAGCGCAAGCAGATCCGCTTGTGATGTACTTGCATCCAAACGATGTACTTCAGAGTAAAAACCGAGGTCATGACATGCTTTTTCCTTATTACGCACATAAACTTGAGAAGCTGGATCTTCCCCGACAAGCACTACAGCCAGACCTGGCACTACTCCTTGTTCACGAAGCTGTTTTACTTCTGCGGTCATGCTTGCGCGGAGCTCCTGGGATACTTCTTTACCGTTAATAATAGATGCTGTCATTGTTCTCTCTCCCTTATATGAACATATATTAGATAAAACGATCTGAATGTGATCTCAAAAGAAAAGCTGGCCTGTCTACTCGATTCTGGATTGATCTCAGGATAATTTTTGCTTAATGCTGTCCACTTCCTGAATCATTCGACCCAGCACGCCGTTAACAAACTTCCCAGACTCATCCGTACCGAAATACTTCGAAAGCTCAATCGCCTCGTTGACCGAAACTTTCGCTGGAACATCATCACGGAACACCATCTCATACGTGGATAAACGTAAAATTTGGCGATCTACACGGGACAAACGACTAAGCTGCCATCCTTTCAAATAATCCACCAGCAACCCATCAATGGCTTCCTTATGACTCCATGCACCTTGCACCATCTCGGTAACATAGCTGCGCATGACATCCTCATCACGAATTTCAACTTCCGTCTCATTCTCTTCCGCCGCTTCATTAATCAGCATGTCAACCGCTTCAGATGCACTTACTTCGTTCATTTCCATTTGATACAGACTTTGTACTGCAATTTCCCTCGCTAAACGTCTTTTCATATCCTGCCTCCTGCAGCGCTCTCTTCCGAGCGTCATCATGCTATTTTAAATGAAGAACCACTTCACTATCCTATACAGGATACCCAAGGGTCTTCTTTGATATCGGGATCTCTTCTCACAAAAAAACCTGCAAAACGTTTCCTCCGAAAATCGGGCAACTCAAACTACAGTTCTATTTTCGGAAGAAACATATTGCAGGGTTCTTATAGGTTTATTTAAACAAACGCCAGCGGTCTCCAAGCCATTGTCGTAACTCCCCCCAGGGAATAAACGAGCCAAGCTTCGCATCGCTTCGTCTGCCAAACGTATAACCGATGAACACCAAGAGTGCAAAGAACAACATATCCCAGAAACCGATCCACACATAAAGAAATCCCAATAAGATGCCAAAAGCAACACCAAGAATACGTCCCTTATAGCTGTCCCACATCTCTTTCCACAACATCAGTGAAACTCACCTCATTCCACGCGACTCTTGTAGTTAGGCGATTGGGTCACATTCGCAATATACACCGTTACAAAAGAAACCGGAATCCCTGTAATCTCTTGTACATGATCGTGTATCGCCTTTTGTAGATCCGTAGTCAGCACCGGAATAGGCGTCTCACCATCCACAACTGCCCGAATCTTGATCTCCAATCCTGACTCTACCACACGAATGCGCGCTTTGACGTCACGTACTTCACGAAAACGGGAAGTTGCCTTCAGACAGAGATTTTCAATGGTCTCCATCGAAATCTGTACCTCCCCGAACTCTGTACGTTGATCCACAGACGGCAATGACCCACGTTCACGCCGAATCGAGATGTAGAAAAAACGTAAACTCAGGACAAACAAAATCGCAGCTGCGACAATGGAAGCCACAATGATATTTTGTTCCTGCTGATAATTCAATTCGTATGGCAGCACACCGCTAATCAGTAAAATGACAGCTGCCGATATTGCTCCTACGCTTATGCTGTATATAAACAACAGAAGCCGATCCAGTATTTTAGCCACGAACTGCACAGCCTCCCTTGCTCACTCACATTGCTTATCGTGCGGAGAAGGTATATCCCGCACTACCTTGTCCAGCTAGTTGGATTACCAATGACCTGTCCAAGACGGGATAACCCCCGACAGAAGTGCCGGGGGAAATCGGTCTTTTTTATTTTACACGTTGCGTGTTCAGGTCGATCTCTTCCACTTTTTCTGCGCTCTTGAACTGAACATCGTGGATGTGTACGTTCACTTCATTCACGTTAAGACCAGTCATGTTCTCAATCGAACGCTTGACGTTTTGTTGGATTTCAGTAGCAACCTGCGGCAAACGGTATCCATACTCAATAATAACAGAAACGTCTACTGCAGCTTCGCGTTGACCTACCTCAACCTTAACCCCTTTTGAAAGGTTTTTGCGGCCGAGCAGTTCTGCAAATCCGCCAGCGAATCCGCCGCTCATGCCTGCTACCCCTTTAACTTCAACTGTAGCGAGTCCAGCAATCACTTCGATAACTTCAGGTGCGATCTGGATTTCACCGATATCCGTACGTTCAAATTCTGTCGGTAGTGTACTCATAAATGTTTAACACACCTTTCGCGAGATAAGTTTGCGGCCATCCGTCAGGACTGCGGTTTAGCAAAAAATCGTAGCCCCTCCCGGTCCGGCTTTGCCGGAACTCCTGCATACTCCGCTAGATGTGCGGGCTTATCCAATGCAGGAGACATGCGCTCTTATTATTACATACTATATCATTTGGGCTAGTTTATGACAAACAACCCCAATATGACGATTAAATCTCGTTTTCTTCGAGAAATTTGATATCAAAATCTCCGCGAATAAACGTTGGATGATCCAGCAGTTTTTGATGGAAAGGGATTGTAGTAGAGATACCCTCTATAGCAAACTCTGCTAAGGCACGCTTCATTTTGGCGATCGCTTCATCACGGGTTGCACCCCAAACGATCAACTTTGCAATCATGGAGTCATAAAACGGTGAAATCGTATAACCAGGATACGCTGCACTATCGACACGCACTCCAGGACCACCCGGCGCAAGATAAAAACCAATCTTACCTGGTGCAGGCATGAAGTTACGATTAGGGTCTTCAGCATTAATCCGGCACTCGATTGACCATCCATTGATAACTACATCTTCTTGACGGAAAGAGAGCGGGTTACCTTCTGCCACGGAGATCATTTCACGGATCAAATCCACACCCGTTACCATCTCGGTTACTGGATGTTCAACCTGAATTCGTGTATTCATCTCCATAAAGTAGAACTCACCGTTCGGGCTAAGCAAAAATTCCAGCGTACCTGCTCCAGAGTAATTCACCGCAAGTGCAGCGCGAACCGCAGCCTCTCCCATTAGAGTACGCACTTCTTCATTCAATACAGGGCACGGCGCTTCCTCAACGAGCTTTTGACGGCGGCGCTGAACCGAGCAGTCACGCTCACCAAGATGCACGGCATTGCCGTGCTTGTCAGCCATAATTTGAATTTCAACGTGTTTCATGCCTGTCAGGAATTTTTCCAGATATACACCGGCATTACCGAACGCTTTCTGAGCTTCTTGCTGTGCAGCTGTGATCTGTTTGACCAATTGCTCCTCGTCTTCAGCGATCCGAATCCCTTTACCTCCGCCACCTGCGGTAGCTTTGATGATAACAGGATACCCGATATCACGACCGATCATAATCGCTTCTTCCGTTGTTTCCACAAGACCGTCTGATCCCGGGATTACTGGAACACCTGCATCCTTCATCGTCTGTTTGGCTACAGCCTTATCACCCATTTTGGTGATGGCTTCGGGTGAAGGACCAATGAATGTAATGTTGCAGGAATCACAGATTTCTGCAAAATCAGCATTCTCGGCTAAAAAGCCATATCCCGGATGGATTGCATCACATTCAGTCAACGTAGCTATACTCATCAGGTTTGTGAAATTAAGGTAGCTGTCCTTGGACAGTGTTGGTCCGATACAATAAGCCTCGTCTGCAAGACGGACGTGCAGAGAATCTTTGTCTGCTTCCGAATATACAGCTACTGACGATATACCAAGCTCGCGGCATGCACGAATAATACGCACGGCAATCTCGCCACGATTGGCAATCAATATTTTTTGGAATTTCATTTCGTTATTGTCCTCCTTCGAAGCTCATGCAACTACTGTTAACAAGTAGAACCGTTTATTCCGGTTTTACCAGGAAGAGAGGTTGTCCATATTCGACAAGCTGTCCATTTTCAACCAGCACTTCAACGATTTCTCCCTTGATGTCAGCATCAAGTTCGTTCATCAACTTCATGGCTTCGATGATGCATACCGTTGTTTTCTCAACAACTTTATCACCCACATTGACGAAAGGACCCGCTTCCGGGGAGGAAGCTCTGTAAAACGTACCTACCATTGGAGATACAATTTTATGTAAATGACTAGTTGTATCGGCTTGCGGAGCAGCCTCATTCACAACTGCGGAAGCAGCAGGTTGAACCTGCGGAGCAGCAATCATCTGTGGTTGTACGGCAGTAGCCTGTACGAATTCCGTTTTAACCGGTTTGCGGATCGATAGACGTGATCCTTCATTTTCAATTTCCAATTCTTGAAGGGAACTTTCATCAACCAATTTAATCAGTTCCTTGATTTCGCTTAGTTTAAACATTTCCATCATTCACTCCTTCGGCATCATGCCAGTCTCACTAGGACGGTCATATGGCTTTTAGTATTATATCATAATCATTAAAAATGGAAAGAGCCCGAGAGTCTAACCAGCTCTCGAGCCTCCATATCATATTCTTAATTACTTTTCTGTGACGTATTGCACACTGATTTTGTTCTGTGATACAGACAGTTCTTTCATGACCAGATCAACGATGGATACCGCCTGCTTAACGTCCAGTTTATCGCTCAGAACCACGACTTTATACATATCCGACTCTTCCTCGACAATTGCGTTGGAGTATTGTTGAGATAGGGTTTCTTCGATGCTTGTAATTTTCGCCTCTTTATCTTCCAGTGCTCTTAGCTGTTCGGTTGCTTTCGCATTTTCTTCCGGTGTCTTACTTAAATCACCTGCAATAGTCATCAGTTCCTCATACTTGCGATTGTTGCTTTCCTCACGTTGCCACTGGTAATTCTGGAACTGACTGCTAGCTGATGCGGCTGTATTTTGCTGTTCCATCTCTTTGAGAACTTCTTCGTCCGTTTTAGCAGCTTCGCCCTCTGTTTTATTCTCGGTATCAGGTGTAGCAGCTGCTCCTTTTTCCGAGCCTTGTTCTGTCTCTTTTGGGGTCTCTCCTTCTTTTGTGCCCGACTCCGTTGCAGGTGCTTTCTCTGCATTTCCTACTTCCTGTCCCTTGACATCTGCCGGGCTTCCAGCCGGGTCTAATGCGCCAGAATCATCGGTAATTTCACCGCTATTTACAACCTCGTTAACCACCAGTCCCTCTGTTGGATCAAGAATACCTGCTGTTTCCTTTGCTTCGCCCTGTTTCATACCGTCCACTTGTTGACTATCCGCGACTGGTGGATTCACTGGCCCCGAATCTTCAGTAAACAGATAATATGCGGACAAAATAACCATCAGACTCAGCATAGAGACGAGCCATATTGTTTGACGTTTGTTATTCATTTAGAATATCCTCCTCAAAATAGGGTTGATTCTGACAACATATTTCTTGTGAGTTTAGGATCCTTGCGAGTATAGGGAACAGTTAATCTTGCTTGCGTGGAACAACCGAGATGCGGTACGCCGCTACGTTTAACCCCTTTTCAACAGCATCTGTAATCAGGTCTTTAACAACCTTGTTCTCTGCACCTCTCGCCACAACGAGCACACCGCGAATTTGCGGTTTCAGCTTTTTCGTTACAATGGGTGTCTGATCTCCTGATAATTCATAGGTAATAATCTCTCCGTCTCGGGTATATTGCGTCATATGTCGTTTACCGCCATTGGCATCCGTCTCTTCGGTGAGCTGCTGTGAATCTTTTACGTTCCGCTGCACCACCAGTTCTTCCGTGGAATCGACAGTGACCATCACATCCACCGTGCCTACGCCAACAATATTTTCCAGCACGCCTTTGATCTTGTCTTCGAATGCAATTTCGATGGCCTGAAAAGGGTTCTCTTCCAGCACGTCACTCTGGATGGCTGACAGGGATGCAGCTTGTTCCGGTGGTTCCCGACCGATGTTTTCAGAATCAATCTTTTTAACGTTGACAAAAGAATTAAACAGCATGATGCCTACACCGATCAGTCCCAGAATGATTAGCCAACGTAAGGTTTGACTACGCTTCGCCCCACCTTCACCGCCACCAAACCAGGTTTCTAGCTTTTTGAACCATTGTTTCATCGGCTTCCCTCCTTCTCAGAGAACTTCTGCATTTTCCATCTGGGTCACTCGAACCTGACTCGCATCGACTTCCCACTTTTCTTTTAACAGCGTAATAATCTGTACAGCATGTTCAGACGGAGAAGCACTCGCTTGCTCATCATCAGAACTTGTACTAGAGTCGCGGGTGATCGATGAATCGGTTGCCTGGGTATCAGAGAGATGCTTACTACTCGATTCTTCTCCGCTTGACTCAATCTGAACATTTGCAATTTCTATCGCATCAATCTGAATCGGCCGAGTACCATGCTCATGTTCACTATCCTCGGAGGAAACCGTCGTCCCTGACATGGGCTGACTGTTTACGGGCTCTGCCCGTTCCGAATCGGGTTTTGAGCCTGCGGCCTCAGGAGCCAACTGAACGATCACCTGTTGAATGACCGGCAGCTCCGTAGCAGCTGCTACTTCCGTATCCAGCTCCTGTTTTTTCATCACCAGTTGTACATTAACAGACTGAACTTTCACACTAGTCGTTTCTTCAATTTGTCCTTTCATGACGTTAGCCAGTTCCTTGGCCGTCCACTTTAGTGATTCCTTTTGCTCACTCGCTTGCATTCGCTTACCCTGAGCCAGAATTTTCTCTAGTGTTTGCTCATCTTGCGGAGCTTCCATTGCTGTCATGGCTCGTTTCAGTTCGCCTACAGGATCACTTCGCAGCAGCTTGGTTATGGGAGACAATAGAGTGAGCAAGATGAGGAGGCTCAGCACAAGCTTGACGTAACGTTCCATGGAACGATTCGGAAGCAGCATATCCACGAAAGTTGCCAGCAAAACGATCATGATCAGATCCTGGAGCCAGTTGCTCAGCCACCCCATCTTCTTCAGCCCCTTTCCCTGCATGCAGAAATTTAACGCATCATAACGGTTAAATTACCTGCAGTCAGCAAAATCGTAATTGCCAGGAAAAACATGAGTCCAACCGCGGCCAGGGAAGCAAATACATAAATCATACTTTTACCAATCGCTTGCAGACAGCCTACAATCGGCGTATCCCCTAGTGGTTGCATAATCGCTCCCGTCACATTGTAGATCAATGCCAGTGCCAGAATCTTGATGGCCGGAAAAGCACACAGGAACAAAATAATAATGACTCCCGTCAGCCCAATTGCATTTTTGACCAGCAATGATGCCGTGATGACCGTATCTGTTGCATCAGCGAAAGTTCTACCTACAACAGGCACAAAGTTTCCTGCAATATATTTGGCTGCCTTGAGGCTGACACCATCTGCCACAGAACCTGAAGCTCCTTGTACTGAAATGACACCGAGAAACATCGTTAGCAGGATACCAAGTAAGGCTACGCTTATGTTTCGCAAAAGGTCTGCCATTTGTGTCAGTTTGTATTTATCCGAGACCGAACTGACCAAGTGCAGTACCGCCGAGAAAAAAAGAAGCGGGAAAACCAGCAGATGGATCAGCGTACTCACGAGATGAATCATGAAAATGATCAACGGGTGAGTCATAGAAACTGTTACGACGTTCCCCATGGAAGCCAGTAGCGTGAACAAAAGGGGCACCATCGCCATCATAAAGTTGATCATGCTGGCTATCGCCTCTTTTGCATAACCGATAGCCACACTGAAGCTGTTAATTGCCAGAATAATAATGACTAAATAACAGATCGCATAGGCAATTTTGCTAATATTGTTCTTTTCAAATGCGGTCTGCAATGTCTCCAGAATCATGCTCAGTACGGTTAACATCACGATGGTGACCAGCAGCTTGCCATTATATAGAACCTCATGTAGCGCGAACGTACCCACTGCAGCAAATACTGACTTCATGCTGAATCCCTCATTACCGGGGATCAACATATCCATGAAGGATGGTGTCTTTCCTTCTGGAAAAAGGCCACCATATTGTTTCATTAGCTGATCCCAATATTGCTCCACCTGGTCCTTCGGCAGTTGATCAGCTTGCTGTTGCATCCAATCGGTAGATGGCGTGCTTGCAGCAACCTGTCCGATCAGACCGAACATCAAGCAGAGCATCAGCACAATCATTAGGCGCCACTGCGGCTTATGATGCAAGATTTTCATATGCTCCGCACGCCCTTTCTACACCGGCATCAGTTTCATAACGGTTTCGATAATGATGCTAATGATTGGGATGGCGAGTACAAGAATCAACACTTTGCCGGCCAATTCAATCTTGGATGCAATACTCTCCTGACCTGCGTCCCTGACAATCTGAGCACCGAATTCAGCAATATAAGCAATACCTATTATCTTCAATACCGTTTTTAGATAAATGCTCTCCATGCCGGAATTTTCAGCAAGGCGCTTCAACACTTCAATCACCGCACCGATCTTGCCAATCAGCAGCATAAAGATAACAACACCCGTTGCTGCTGCTATGAGAAAGGCAAACATCGGCTTTTGTTCTTTGATGACTAGAATCAGAACGGTAGCGATAAGTGCCAGACCAACAACTTGAATAATTTCCACGGGTCACCACCATCCGGCTTCATGACCGTTTTCATTGAAAAAGAAATATGGATTTAATCTCTTGCAGCAAGCTGTCCAACATTCGGACGACCATGAACAGTACAACGACAAATCCGATTACGGTCACCCAGTGAGCCATATCTTCCTTTCCCATTTGTTTCAACACGGTATGAATCATCGCTATAATGATTCCAATGCCCGCAATTTGAAAGATTGCGTTCACTTCTAAATTCATGACCTTGGCACCTCGCTATCCCGGCTATTTCAGAAGATCAGAATGACGATTAACGCTCCGACAAGCATCCCCAGGCTGCGGCTCATGCGTTCATACTTAACTTGATCGGCCTGTGCGCGGGATTCCTCATGCATAAGTTGCTGAATGGCTAACGAAATATGTTTGGTCTGATCTTGACGATCACTGGTGCCAAGGCTGAAACTCAACTGCATCATGACTTCCCGTTCGTCTGACTTCATGGCGGATCTTCCCCACGCTTGCTCTACACCGTTCTGGAGACTCTCCCGGGCTGTACGGCCATGTGGGGGCTCCATCTGTGCAGCTGCGTGTAAAAAAAGAGTTTTTATCGGTTCTTTCGTCTGAGCCCCCATCTTGTTCATTGCATCAGGAAGCGGTGTTAAGCCATAATTGATCTCTGTCATCAGCCGTTGTAGCGCTGCGATTAACTCACGTAATTGCCTTGGTCGCAATGCATATTGCCTTGCTTTGTAGAAACCGGCGAGCGTACTGGCTAGTAAAATCAGTACGGCACCAAGCATGTTAACCAAAGGCTTCACCTCCTGCTTCGGCTTGCTGAAGACCTCTCATCTTGCCGTCCGCCAACCGAAAGCTCATGCCTCTGCTCGTCCGCTGCAACTGCACATAACGCTGAAACATCTGCTCTGTTATTAATGTCCTCAAAGCGGGTCTTGCAGATAGTTCAACCAAATCTCTTCCATGCGCGGTCGCAATGACGGAAACGCCTGCATGGAGAGCTTCCATAACAGCTTCGGCATCTTCTGAACGGCCAATCTCGTCCACAATTAGAACGTCCGGCGACATGGAACGAAGCATCATCATCATACCTTCTGCCTTGGGGCATCCATCCATAACGTCTGTCCGAGGGCCTACATCAAAGTTGGGTACGCCTCTGTAACTTCCAGCAATCTCAGAACGTTCATCTACGATTCCAACTTTAAGCCTTGAACGAATGCCCTGTCTCAGTTCATCACCAACGTTCAGCTTCGATCCGTTGCTGATTTGTCTTGCCAAATCTCGTAGTAATGTGGTTTTTCCTTGCTGTGGTGGAGACAGAATCAAGGTATGCAACACCTGTCCACTCTTCATATCCAACAGATAAGGAAGAATCGGATCAGCAATTCCTTGCACTTCCCGGGCTATACGGACGTTAAATCCGTTGATATCCCGTAAATATTCTACACGCCCACCACTCAGCACCGTTCGACCAGCAAGTCCGATTCGATGTCCTCCGGGGATCGTGATGAATCCTTTGCGCAGTTCTTCTTCCAACGTATAGAGCGAATGGTTGCTTATAAGATCAAGTAGCCTATGGGTGACTTCTTTTTGAGGAATATAAGCTTCCTCTGGTTTTCCCGTTGGTAAACCTTCCGAGGTAAGGAAGTGGTACGTATTCCCTGCATTGACTTCCAAAGGTCTACCTTCTCGAATACGGATTTCTTCCACTTGTTCCAATAGAGTGGGCGGCATTCTGCCCAGCATCGTTCGGATGGGTTCCGGAAAAAGATCCCTCCATTTCACGTTCATGAGTAGGCTCCTCCAACTGTATATTTCATATTGCATATTGCATCTCTGATGCTTGTTCATATCTCAAGTTTATGCCTGTACATTCATTTTATGACGCTGAAATCTATCATTTCTTCGTAATGCTGGATGAGAGCCAAAACTCATAGACATCTCTTGGTCTAGGCACCTGTCTAGGCACGCATGCATATAGTGCTTCCAGAAAGAATGGACTGTTCCAGTTGAGAAGCAGATGCTTGATTCTTGGAACAGAAAGGAGTTGTAGGGAGTGCGTGTCGACGTTGTAGGAAATGTAAATGAATTGCGTACGGTAGATCTGGAAGGTCGGAGTGTGGTCGTCATCGATGTTTTACGGACAACAAGCACGATTGTGACCGCTCTGGCCCATCATGCTGCAGGTGTTATCGCCACGGAGACCGTTCCGCAAGCTAAGCAGATGATGGTGGGGAACAGCATTCGTGGTGGGGAACGTTTTGACAAAAAAATAAACGGATTCGAGGCGGGGAATTCCCCCTATGAATATATGAGTAGCGACATTGCCCACAAAGTCATCATCCTCACGACGACGGACGGTACTAGAGCTCTCATCAAAGCATCCCGAGCGAGACATATTCTCGCAGGAGCTATGTTAAACGTTAGAGCTGTTGCTACTGCTCTGTTAGAGCTGCAACGAAATGTATTATTACTGTGCGCTGGAGAGCAAGATGAGTTTGCTCTGGAGGATGGCTTATGTGCTGGATATATTATTGAAGAATTGTACCGTCAGTCCAACTCTCCGCTTGAATTAAATGATCTTGGCATCATTCTGCATCAAGCTGTGTCTTCATGTCATGATCATATAGCGGATCTAATCCGAACATCATCCAGTGCACGGAGACTGGATAAACTGGGGAAAATGCATGATGTTACCTACTGCTCTCAATTAAATCTGCTGGATTGTGTACCAGAGATGAGAGAAGGGTGTGAGTTAAAACCTTACCGTAAATTTCATAGAAGGCAATATGTATAAACGGTCATAGTAGAACAGAAGAGGTGTACCGTTGCCCAGTGGCAACGATACACCTCTTCTAATTTAGAACCTATTCGTTATCTGCGAACTTGCGGTCCACCAATTACCGCTTGCTCTGTCGCATCAAGATCATACGCTGTGTGTAAAGCTCTAATCACATCATGAAGTTTCTCTCCATCAATAACGCAAGACACCTTAATCTCGGACGTGCTGACCATCTTGATACTTACGCCTTCACCGGAGATTACTTTGAACATTTTAGCAGCTACACCTGGATGACTCACCATACCTGCACCAACGATTGAAATTTTAACTAGGTTTTCTTCGGAGGTCACTTCACGGTAAGGCAAACGGCTGTGCAAACCTTCAATGACATGTAGAGCTTTCTCACGATCAGACAGCGCAACCGAGAACGAAAAGTCTGCTTTGCCATCCTTCACTCCACTTTGTACGATGATATCTACATCCAGCTGCTCCGACGCCAATTCTCCAAATACTTCGGCGAGAACACCTGGAGCATCCGGTACTCCCAAAATACTGATACGAGCGACGTTCTTATCATAAGCAATACCACTTACCACTACGCCTTGTTCCATTGCTGCTTCCTCCTTCACTACCGTTCCTTCATTATGGTTAAAGCTAGATCTTACAATTAGAGGTACACCGGAATGCTTCGCGTACTCAACCGCACGCGGGTGCAGTACCGCCGCTCCCAAATTCGCAAGCTCCAGCATTTCGTCGTATGATATTTCTTTAAGTTTGCGCGCCACTTTCACGATCCTCGGGTCTGTGGAATAGATCCCGTCCACATCCGTATAGATTTCACAAGCATCAGCTTGAATGGCTGCTGCTAACGCTACAGCAGTTGTATCTGAACCACCGCGCCCCAGCGTGGTAATCTCGCCCTCTTCCGTCATGCCTTGGAATCCGGCAACAATAACAATATTCCCTTCATCCAGAGCTGCTTTGACACGCTCAGGACGAATATCCTGAATCCGGGCTTTTCCATGCACTGGCTCTGTTCGGAAGCCAGCTTGCCATCCTGTAAAGGACACAGCCTTGCGTCCAATAGCCTGAATCGCCATGGATAACAGTGAGATGGAAATCTGTTCACCTGTCGTAAGGAGCATATCCATTTCACGAGCAGGCAGATCACTGTTCAGTACCTTCGCCTGATCAATCAATTCATCCGTTGTATCTCCCATGGCCGAAACTACAACAACACATTGATGTCCTTCATCCGCTTTTTCCACAACACGTCCGGCTACACGTTTCATACGTTCCGTATCTCCGACCGAGCTACCCCCAAATTTCATGACGTACAATGACAACGCAAATCCACTCCCTACCTTGTGCAGTATGCATCAATTGATATCTTTCGTCATTATTCTCTGCGAGAAATGACTTTAACCCAGTATATTACGAAAGCGCCTGATAGGCTAATCTTTTTTCAAAAAAACCCTTTGCCAACTAGTCGGCAAAGGGTTTTCCTCAAACGTTAGAGCTTACGTTAGTTAGAAATTACGCACGCGAAGAGTATTTACCTTCACGTGTATCGATCAGAAGCACATCGCCTTCATTAATAAACAAAGGAACTTGTACATTCAATCCTGTTTCCAGTTTTGCATTTTTTGTAGCACCTTGTGCTGTATTCCCTTTAACCCCTGGCTCAGTCTCTACCACTTTCAGTTCAACACTGGTAGGTAGATCGACCCCCAGGATTTCACCTTGGTAGCTAACGATTTTCACGTTCATGTTCTCTTTCAAGAAGTTCAATTCCCACTCCAGCTGATCACTTGAAAGCGTAAATTGATCATAAGTTTCGTTATCCATAAACGTGTGCTCCGAACCGCTTGCATACAGGTAAGATACACCACGGTTTTCGATAATTGCACGGCCAATCGTTTCACCTGCACGGAACGTACGCTCAACGGTGTTCCCGTTACGCAGATTTTTCAATTTGGAACGTACGAATGCAGCACCTTTACCTGGTTTAACGTGTTGGAAATCAAGTACGGTAAAGATATCTCCATCTACTTCTACGGTCAAGCCTGTTTTAAAATCGTTAACTGAAATCACAAAAAATCCCTCCTGATATAATTAAAAATGTGTGGTATGTTAGCCAATAACGGTGAATTTCTTGTCAGATTTCGTTAAAATATGGATACCTGTCTCGGTAATCACAACGTCATCCTCAATTCGTACGCCGCCAAGTCCATCAATGTAAATTCCCGGTTCAACCGTAACAACCATGCCAGGTTTCAATACATCATCGCTAAGCTTGGACAGTCGTGGAGCTTCATGAACTTCCATACCTAGGCCGTGGCCCGTGCTGTGTCCAAACTGTTCTCCATATCCATAGCCTGCAATGATATCCCGTGCAAGTGCATCCGCTTCCCGTCCGGTCATACCTGGTTTCAAGTTCTCCAGCGTATGTAACTGTGCTTCCAAAACGATGTCATAAATCTTACGCAGTTCAGGTACAGGATTACCTGTTGCAATCGTACGTGTCAGATCGGAACAGTAACCATCCAGCAACGCACCGAAGTCAAATGTAATCAGTTCATCCTGACCGATCACCTTGCTGCTTGCTACACCATGTGGCATCGCAGAACGTTCACCTGAAGCGACAATCGTGTCAAACGAAGAACTCGTTGCTCCATGCTTGCGCATGAAAAATTCCATTTCTAGATCGACTTCACGTTCAGTCATGCCCGGTTTGACAAATTGCAAGACATGGCTAAACGTAGCATCTGCCAAATCTGCAGCACGTTGCATCACTGCGATCTCGTCCGCATCCTTAAACATACGAAGCTGCTCCACAATGCCTGATACAGCTTTCAGTTTAACTGATTGCAACGTTTCTGCATATGCAGCATGCGTACCATACGTAACCGAATCCTGTTCAAAACCAACTTCATTGATATTCGCCGCTACCAGCAAATCACGAACAGAATCCATCGGTTTTACACCGTGTTCCACAACGTTAAAGCCTTGAGCTTGCGAGGATGCCTGTGCCATGTAACGGAAATCAGTGAGCAAATAAGCTTCCTGTTCAGTAATCAGCACATATCCTGCCGAGCCCGTAAATCCCGTCATATAGCGACGATTAATCGGATTCGTAATGAGCATTGCTTTGAGTTCACGCCCGGCCATCGCCTCACGTAACTTGTGTACTCGTTTGTTTTCCATCGGTAACCCTTCTTTCTCTCACATTCCCGGGTTCCCGGCTCAGGTTAGTTTGTCCAGATGACGCACGAGAGCCAGCAATCCCAGTTCATAGCTTACTTCGCCAAATCCGGCAATCTGCCCGATCGTTTCTGCTGCAAGCACTGAATGATGTCTGAACGCTTCGCGTGCATGAATGTTGGATAGATGAACCTCCACGGTAGGAATTTTCACGGCGTTGATTGCATCACGTATAGCATAGCTATAATGAGTAAACGCCCCAGCATTAAGCATAATTCCGTCTGCCTCACCCATTGCGGCATGAATACGGTCAATAATGTCCCCTTCGTGGTTGGATTGATAAAAAGCGATGGAGACTCCCAGTTCCTCAGCTTGTCTGCGAATGTTGTCTTCAATATCCTTCAGACTAAGCGTTCCATAGATGCCAGGTTCACGAATACCAAGCATGTTCAGGTTCGGGCCATTGATCACAATAATTCGTTTCATTGCTGCTCCACCCTCTCTGCAAATAACCAACTGCTATTTTAACACAGCCATCACTGGATTGAGAAGCTTTTTTGCGTCTAGGCCCCTGCGTGCTCCGGCTCCCGTTTCCGTTCGTCCGTATACTCCATTGCTACAGTGTACCCAATGAACAGCCCCCAGAGTAGAAAGAAACAAATTTCTGTAAAAATCGAATCCCATGTTAACCGATTCAACGGTTTCATCATGCCTAGTTTTGGGCCTAGCAGAACAAAGAGAATTATCCACCAAACAATCCCATACACCATACCGGGGAATGGTCCTTTTAATTTTCGAATGGTATAGGTGTATAGCAGCGAAGCCAAGATGGAAAATACGATGAAACAAAGCCAGCCTGTCAAATGACCTGCAGCAGTATATATAAACTTATGTTTAAAGAAAGGCTCTGCCAGAAAACCAATAGGTACAACGGTAAAATGCAGAAGATGGAACAGCCAATGTATACCACCCCAGAACAGCCCGGCAAAGAACCCCAGCTCCAGCGCAAAAGAAAACCGGTTCGTATAATAGTGAGCATCCCTTTGCCTAGGGACAGAACGTCGTTCTATAGATCCCTTATCGTGTTCGTCCTTTTGCTGCCGCTGTATATGACCATCATTTTTTGCTTCGTGATTTTGATTTTTGATTACATCCTCGTGGTTATTAGCCATTATCCATATCCCCTTCTTGGCAAGATCATCTCGCAACAATGCTAGATATTTCTTCACAGTTCTAGGGCGTAGTATGTTCAAAATAGGACAATCTTAACAGCAACACTTGGCGATTCTCTCGAAAACTAGAAATTGCTCTCAAAATTCGATACAATAAGGTTATAAACTGCCTTTCATTGTAAAGGCTTAGAACAGAATAGGAAGGTGAATAATTTGCCTCAACAATCCAAGCCTGTCAGCTACGGGGGGCAAGCTGTCATCGAAGGCGTAATGTTTGGCGGTAAACACGTCAATGTTACAGCGGTTCGCAGAAAAGACGGCGAAATTACGTATCTGGAAGTTCCCAAGCAAGACAAGACCTGGGTCATGAAATTGCGGCGGATTCCTTTATTACGCGGAATTGTCAGCATTATAGATTCAAGTGTCAAAGGCAGCAAACATCTGAACTACTCTGCTGACGCTTATGCTGATGATGAACTGGAACCGGAAGAAAAAGCAAAACAACAAGAAAAACAAGGGTCCGGCTGGAGCCTTAGCATGATTATTGGTGTGACCGCTGTTGCGATTTTGTCTTTCCTTTTTGGTAAGGTTGTTCTGACACTGCTTCCTGTCGTGATCGAGGACTTCTTGTTTAAAAATGTATTCGAAAATCAATTTCTGCATAATGTATTGGAAGGTGTTATCAAGCTGATTTTGTTGCTTGCCTATCTATGGTTAATCTCTCAGACACCTATGATCAAACGTCTGTTCCAATATCATGGGGCGGAGCATAAAGTGATTAGCGCATATGAAGCAGGAGAAGAACTAACACCTGAGAATGTTCAGAAGTACAGCAGACTCCATTACCGTTGTGGAAGCAGCTTTATCATGCTGACTGTTATTATCGGTATATTCCTTTACTCCGTTTTCACCTATGATAACCTGTGGGAACGAATGGGACAGCGTCTGCTCTTATTGCCAGCCGTGCTGGGTATCTCTTTCGAGTTGCTGAAAATCACGAACTCGCTTCGAGATATTCCTGTACTTCGCTATCTGGGATATCCGGGTCTGTGGCTACAGCTGCTCACGACCAAAGAGCCTACCAATGCTCAAGTGGAAGTTTCCATCGCTTCATTTAACCGGATGCGTGAACTGGATGCCAAGCTCGCTAACGTGTCGACTGCAACTGAAGTTCCTGTAGCAACATTTGATCCTGTGAAAGGGTGAATGATATGAATAAGCAGGGTATTTTATTTTGGGCGTTGATTATTTTGGCTACTTTCGGGTTGATCGGATTATTAGGCAGACTGTCTTTGGCCAATATTCTCATCCCACTAATCGTGTTCGGAGTTGTGTTCCTGCTGTACAAATATCCGCCTGCTCGCTGGTCACGAAAAGCAAAAACACCGAAGATCAAACCTTCGGCGAAAACAATGGCTAAAATCAATGCACAGCATAATACTGTTACCAGAAAAAGCAGTTCGTCCAAAAAACGTAAGGAATACCCCTTCCAGGTTATCCAAGGGCAGAAAGGTAAAAATAACGAAGAGGACATTCCCAAGTATCACTAAGTACCCTTTCGTTGATCAATCCACACGTTTATGATGAAAATGTACCTTCTAAGCAATTCTCCATCAAAAGGAGAATTGCTTATTTTGTTGTCATACATGAACCAGTGGTGGTGAATCCGCCTGTTTCTTCTGACGTTCTTTTCGCTGCTTCTCTAGCTGCTCTTTATACATTTTCATATTCCATTCGTTGAAAAACTCCAACCCGGCGGCCACGCCTGATCGATATAAGTTCGTACTGTCCTGAATCGAAAGATTAAACTGCGTTGGTTTGATACCAAGCGTTGGAATTTTGACGGTGCGAAACCGATTGATCTGCTCAATGTAACGTTCGTCGTGGGCCGTTAACATCGTCTCCACAAGCGCTTGCAGCATGGTTAGTGGTCCTTTGATTCGTGAGGGTTCCACTTCAGTCTTGCCCACCATCTTGAAACCGACTACCGGAATGATCTCTCCTCCCGACGCCGAGCGCTCTCCATCAAACAACCAGAGTGGAAAATTGCTAAGCAACCCACCATCCACCACATAAACAAACTGATCTTGGAAAGATAAACCTTTGGACATGATCGGTGATTTCCGAATAATGACGGGATCGAAAAAGTACGGGATACTGCAACTCATACGTACCGCTTTGGCAACCTCCAGTTTAGTCGGTTCGATGCCAAATCGCCGGATATCATCGGGCAGCACTAGAATGTTCCCATTAGATATATCGGATGCTGTAATGAGCAACTTTCCCTGCGGCAAATCCCCAAACGTTCGTATTCCTTTCTGTGCCAGCATCTCACGTATCCATGCTTCCAGTGCTTCGCCTGAATATAGTCCTTTTTTAAAAAACAGCCTTGCTGCTGGTCCAATCCATCGTGTATTAAAAATGGGTGACCGTTGCAGCAACGAAGCAAACGGTGTACTCTCAATAATCACTCTCATTTCTTCTGCTCGATAACCAGCAGCTAGAAGCGCAGCAACAATCGAACCGGATGATGTTCCAGCGACCCGATTGAACTTTATTCCGCAGTCTTGCGCTCCCTGTACGGCACCAGCCAGTGAGATCCCCTTAACCCCTCCACCTTCAAACACTCCATTAATTAACACAAAAAAACCCCCGTTCTCCCAGGCAGACGTGCTTCTATTGCCACTGTATGAGAACGAGGGTTGTTTATATAACCATGATATGATGGAAAAGAGATTGAGATTGTATTTATATCATTTCTTGTTGAAGCCTACAGCCCATAATAGGCTTTTAAACGCTCGATTATGCCTAGTGGGTTTTTCGTAAGATATTGTGAACTAAAGTAAATATCCCCACTGATCGACGGGTATTTTTTATTGTAGTTTAACTGATCAATGATTTCTTGAGACGACTGCCATCCAATCTCTGGTGTTCCCAGTTTATATGGAGAATGGCCAATGTACAGTTTTACATTGGTGTTCGCTACCTCATTCACCCACCAATCGACGACTTTGTCATATCTCGCTGCACTCAGAGTCATGCTCCAGTACACTTGAGGTGCAACGTAATCGATCCATTCCTGTTTGATCCATGTTCTGACATCCGCATTCATGCTGTCATATGCGGTGACGCCCGCCTTGGTGTCCGATCCCGTCAGATCATTCGCTTTGTTCCGCCAAACCCCAAATGGACTAATGCCATACTCAACATTCGCTTTTACCCGGTCAATGCTCTGACCAAGCTGTTTCACAAATTGATTAATGTTGTCACGGCGCCATGCTGCGCGGTCGGCTGTACCTAGCGTATTGTATGTTTTGAAAGCAGCATCATCATTAAAGGTTACATTAGATGGATAGAAATAATCGTCTAGATGTACACCATCTACATTATAATTGTTCACAACTTCCATAATGGCATCAATAATATGCTGCCTTGCTTCTGGAATACCTGGGTTAATGTATAATTTACCAGATGCATTCACAATCCAGTCTGGATGAAGTTTGGAAACATGATTAGCTGCCAGATTAGCAGTTGATGCTGAATTGGTTGCGCGGAACGGGTTAAACCAGGCGTGGAATTCTAGACCACGCTTATGTGCTTCCTCAACCATGAAAGCAAGGGGGTCATATCCCGGATCTTTGCCTTGTGTCCCTGTCAAGACGCTATTCCAAGGCACCAGACTGGAAGGATAAACGGCATCTGCATTGGCTCTAACCTGCACAAATACTGCGTTGATCCCCATTGCTTTTAATTGGTCAAGTTGACTAGTGTACTCCTGCTTTTGTTTTTCCACATTGCCTCTGGCTCCAGAAGATGGCCAGTCCCCATTCACTGTTGAGATCCATGCTCCACGCATCTCATCGGTGACTGGCGGCTTGGCCTCTTCCCCGGGCTGTACAGGAGTTACTGGCGGCAGTTCTGGTATTGGCTTCATGACATCTACACTGTACAGATCAATCGTCTGGGCAGTCTGATTCCAGTTGACCTGAATGCCCAAATTCTCACTTACAAAACGAATCGGGACCATCACACGACCTTGCTTTAATTGTACTGAAGCATCTAAATTGACCACCGCATTATCTACTGTGGCTTGCTGACGTCCACTCGTCATCTTAATGATCGAGTCCGATTTCTGAATCGTCACCGTCCGGTCTGCCTGGGACCATAAAACAGTAGCCCCCAGTCCTTCACTGATGACACGCAGCGGCACCATCGTTACGTTCACCTTCGGCATGATGTAAGGTGACACATCCGTTTCCAGACGTTGGCCATCCAGAAAAATTGCAATCTCTTTCTTGGCCGCTGCCTGAGCAGTGAAACCGGTTGTCTGTAATGCAAGTACGAAAATAAGTAAAAACATGAGTCCTTTACGAAACTTCATTTAATCCAACCCTCCAGCATCTTTATAATTTGCGGTAAATTCTACTAGTTTAATAGACGCATGGCAGAGTGGTTTAGTTGCGAAATTGGTAAAATGACGGGGTGAGCTCAAAATATCGTATACAATCCATAAACATAAAAAATAAAAATGCCCCTCGCCATATACCTACCTTTGGCAAGAAGCATTTCTCACGTGTTACGATATAAATTCAAGGCTCAAGAGTCCGTGTTACTCATGATTTCCTGAATGTTTCTCAGATCTTGCAGGCGACTCTCATCCTGACGGAAATATTCCACCAAAGATTCTATACACGTAATGGAATCCCAGCTTAAATGATGCTCAATACCTTCCACATCGTTATAAATATTCTCCTCCTGCACACCGATGGTCGTTAGGAACTCTTCGAGCAGATGATGGCGCTCCATCAATCTTTTGCCCATCTTTTTTCCTTTGGGTGTCAGTACCAGCCCGCGGTACTTCTCATAGATCAGGTACTCGTCCTTGTCCAGCTTTTGGATCATCTTCGTCACGGATGAAGGATGTACTTCTAGTCCTTCAGCTATATCAGACACACGAGCATAGCCCTTTTCTTCAATTAATTTGTATATACGCTCCAAATAATCTTCCATACTGGGCGTTGGCATCTGCTTCCCTCTCTTCTCTCTGACCGGTTCTTCGTACCAGGTCCCTATCCTCTAATGATACATGTTATCAATGTGCATTGGCAAGTCCTACCCATTTCAGTCCGTTTCATTCCACAAGGATTTGGCAGGCGTGACTTTTCTTTTGTAGAGGCAAACTAAGTTCAGTTCCGTACTGAAAGGAGTGATTTTGTGAGCACAAGTGTGGCCCAGCCCCCTGTTCGAAAAGCAAAGGGCACTAAACCTTTTATTCCCGATTTAGTGTACTTTGAACCCGGTGCATTGGAATATGAAAAAGGCAAACGCATTATGGAATGGGTGACTTCTCGAAATATTCCTTATCAGATGACAACCTCTCACAATCGAATCACCAATCTGCCCGGTGAGACGGAGCAGGAGAAGTATCGAATGGCCAAGCGAACGTTGGTTGTCGGTGTCCGTAAAACGCTAAAATTCGACCAGTCGAAACCATCAGCGGAGTACGCAATTCCAATCTCGACAGGATGTATGGGGCATTGTCATTATTGTTATCTTCAAACAACACTGGGCGCCAAACCTTATGTACGTGTATATGTAAATACCGAAGAAATCATTGAGGCAGCCAAGGGGTACATCGAGGAGCGAAAACCTGAAATCACTCGTTTTGAAGCTGCTTGTACTTCGGATCCTGTTGGCTTGGAACATATCACAGAGAACCTTAGCGACCTCATCCGTTTTATGGCAGATGAAGAGTATGGGCGATTGCGCTTCGTCACCAAATATCATCATGTGGAGCCTCTGCTGGGGATCAAGCATAATGGCCACACTCGCATCCGATTTAGCGTAAATGCCGACTATGTTATTAAAAACTTTGAACCTGCAACTTCACGTTTTGAAGAACGGATCGAAGCGGCAGGAAAAATTGCCCATGCTGGCTATCCGCTCGGATTTATTATTGCTCCAATCATCTGGTATGATGGCTGGCAAGAGGGCTATGCAGAATTGCTGCAAAAACTCGCGGATACCTTGCCTGAAGAAGCAACTAAAGACCTAACGTTTGAGATGATTCAGCATCGTTTCACTAAAACGGCAAAAGCAACTATAGAGAAACGTTATCCCAAAACCAAGCTGGAAATGGATATTGAGAAGCGCAAAATGAAATGGGGCCGATGGGGCCAATACAAATATGTATACAAAGACGATCAACAGGATGCTCTGCGTGAGTTTATCACTGAACGCATTTTCGAGCATTTCCCGTTAGCGAACATCGATTATTTCACCTAAAAGAGATATCTTTTTAACTTTTCACATTTTACACGTTCAAAATGAAAAAGCAGGCTGCATGCTCCAGATGACCTGGTTGGTGCAGTCTGCTTCAGGTAAACGATTCACCTTATATTCTGTCGTTTTATATTCTGCGGTTCTACTGTTATATAATCATCCACTCTGGTGTGATTTTCTGCAGCCAAATGGTTATTTTGGTCATCTGGTCTGTAAATAGCAAGATACCCATGATCAGCATCAATGCCCCGCCAATCTTCATCATGACATTTGAATACCGCAAAATCCAGCGTGTAGATCCAATGAAAAATGCCAAAACAAAGAAAGGTAAAGCGAATCCTACAGTGTATCCTGTGATCAGTGTCAGCCATGTGGATGGTTCACTCGCAGCCATCGCTATAATGGTCGCCAGAATCGGTCCAATACAAGGTGACCATCCTGCGGAAAAGCCAATCCCAAAAACAAATGACCCTAAATACCCCGCTGGTTTCCACTTCATGTCCAGCTTTCGTTCTTTCATTAAAAACTGAGGTTTGAAAATGCCTAATAAAAACAACCCCATCAACATAATAAGAATTGCTGACAGTTGGCGAATTAGATCCCGATTTTCATTGAAAAACTGTCCAAATAATCCTGCACCAAGACCAAGCGAATAAAACACAGCGGAAAAGCCCAAAATAAACGCCAATGTATGCGTCATCGTCTTCAAACGTACTTCCCGCTGATTACGATCTTCCTTTAACTGTTGAACAGTCATTCCTGTGATATAGGATAGGTAAGAAGGATACAGCGGAAGACAACAGGGTGATATAAAAGAAGCGAGGCCGGCAATAAAAGCCAGCCATACATTAACATCAGGCATGAAGCAATGTCTCCCTTCCTTGAGCTCACTTACTTGATCATTGTTTGGATGAGGTCAAGCCCGAAACCCTTTTTTTCCAATCATCGTTAGGATCAGCATCATGATCAGCAATAGTACAATGGTCGCACCTGGAGCAAGATTCCATATCCCTGCTGTAACCAGTCCAATTACAACAGCAAGCTCTCCGATTACGACCGAGAGAATGATCGCTGATTTGAAACTTCGAGCCATGAGCAAACTGACGGCTACAGGGATGGTTAACAGTGCTGACACCAGCAACGCCCCAACAATTTTGATCGCTGTACTAATCACCAGAGCAGTCATCACCGTGATCAGCATATTTAGAATTTTAACTGGTAGTCCAGTGACAGCAGCCGCATCCTCTTCGAAGCTGAGCAAGAAGAACTCCTTATGTAAAAGGGCCACGACGATAACTACGATTAATGTCACAATTCCAACCAACTTCAGATCTGTTGCATCCAGTGTGTAGATGCTGCCGAACAAATAACTCATCACATCTGCGTTGTACCCTTTCCCTAATGTGAAAAAGAGGGATGCCAGCGCCACGCCTCCAGACATGATTATAGCAATGGACAATTCCGCATAGCTTTTATATGCCTTGCGAAGCTTCTCAATGGCGAACGAGGCGAGTACTGCAAAGATCAGACCTACACCGATCGGATACACCTCGATCAGAAAACCGAGCGCTACTCCTGCGATCGTGACGTGTGACAAGGTATCACCTATCATCGACAATCTTCGCAATACGAGGAACAGTCCGATCAGCGGAGCCGTAATGCCGATAAGCAATCCACCTGCAAGTGCACGCTGAAAAAAATCACTCCATAATATCTCCAAAACAAACTCGACTCCTTCGGCCTGTTAATCTAAATGGCCCACAAACATAACTAGCGTACCTGCGCGGTAGTATGCTGCAGGTTAGTCTCTGCACAATCCTCTATCTCATGTGAATGCCGTACATGGAAGTGGATCTTGCCATTACTAAGGGCTGCTTCCGAGCCCAAATAACTCTCCATTCGGTCCATGTCGTGTGATACCATCAGAAACGTCATCCGATGATGTTCATGCATGTGTGTAATCAGTTCAAAAAAACTAGCCTGTGACTCCGCATCAATTCCCACGGTAGGTTCATCAAGAATAAGCAGATCCGGATGATTGATCAGCGCACGAGCAAGAAAAACCCGTTGTTGCTGACCGCCAGACAATTGTCCAATGCGTTTGTTTGCGATATCTTCGATTCGCATCACTTTCATCGCATCAATGGACTGCTGATGAGCTTGGCGTGAGATTCGGCGAAACATGTTTTTGTTATTGTACAGTCCGGACATGACCACCTCACGGACAGTAGCCGGGAACAACGGATTAAATGCATTTTTTTGAGGCACATATCCAATCCGGTTCCAATCCTTAAATTTGCGAATCGACTGACCAAAGAGTTTGATGTCCCCCTGTGCAGGAGGCAGTAACCCTACCAGCATACGAAGCAACGTTGTTTTCCCTGCTCCGTTGGAACCAATAATACCTACAAAATCTCGCTGTTGCACCATAAAATTGAGATTTTCAATCACACGCTGATCTCCATAGGAAAACGAAAGATCTTCAATCTCGATAATTGGATCATGACATAGTGGCATGATTTGCTGCATGGCAAAGCCGCCCTTCATAATAAATAAATGACCTAAACATACTGCATAACACTCCAAAAGTCTTCGCCGATGAAACAGCAAAGACTTCTGGACGTTTACTCTCATTCTTCTTATTTTAATGCGATCAGCAGATTTTGCAAATTTTTCTCCATCAGAGTGAAATAATCATCTTTGTTGTTAACCTGTTCTTGGGTTAGTCCTTCCACCGGGTTTAACACCATTGTTTCTACGCCTGCTTCACTCGCAAGTGTTTTGGCTAGTTTGTCCGAGACAAGCTCTTCAAAGAAAATGTACTTGATCCCCTCATCTTTAACAAGTTTAGCCAGCTTAACAATGTCTTGGCCTGTCGGTTCTGCATCTGGGGAAAGCCCCATGATGGCATGCTGCTTCAAGCCATAATCACGTGCAAGATAGCCGAAAGCTTGATGCGATACCACAATTTCCTTGTTTGGCACTGAGGCCAGTTCATCGGTGAAACGCTGATCGAGAGCCTCAAGTTTAGTACGAAGCTCTTCGTAACGCTGCTCGTAACCAGCTTGGTGTGCAGGATCAACTTCTACGAGGCTGTTCTTGATATTTTCTGCCATAATCATTGCAGATTTAGGGCTAACCCATGTATGGGGATCAATATGATGGTCAGCTACCTGTTCCTCATGGCCGCTCTCGTCTGCATGATCATCAACATGTTCGTCCCCATGCTCTTCGCCATGTTCATGTCCATGGCCATGGCCGTCATCACCTTCGGCCGTTAACAGCTCGATGCCTTCACTCACTGCCACGGATTTCACTTTTGAATCACTGTTCAGTGATTTGAGAAAGTTCGGCACCCAGCCTTCCAGTCCTGCTCCATTGTAAAGGAACAGCTGTGCCTTGGATGTGTTCACGATGTCTTGGCTCTTCGGTGTCCAATCATGAGGCTCCACTCCCGTTGGCAGCAGGTTAATGACATTAGCGTCCTCTCCACCAATTGCCGTGGTAAATGCATATACCGGATAAAATGTTGTCACAACGTTCACTTTGCCTTCAACAATCTTGGCTGTATTATTGCTATTCTGTCCACATGCGGACAATACGAGCAAAGTTAGGATGAGGAAACTACTCCAAAGAAGCTTGAATGTACTCCTTCTGTTGAGTTTGAGATTCTGACTCCGCTCAGCCTGTCTACCCTTTTTATCAAATGTCATTTATACTTCACTCCGTATCGCTTAATCGTAATCATTACTGAAAGAATTATAGGTAACATCACCGTGCTTGTCAAGGCTTATGTTCTATTCATTCTTTCCGTAAGTTCGGAGTTCATAACAGTATATGCTTGTTTACCTTCGATCAGATCTATCTATAAAACAACAAAAGTGGTCCGAATCACTTCGGACCACTTTTGTTTCAATCAGCAACTATGGCTGTAAAATAACTCGTTCTATACTCTATACCTTCTCTATTTCACTTGCGCACCGTTAGGCATGCTGTCAGGCACTGTCGCCAAGGTCAACTGGTCGCCATGCGAAGCTGCGAGAATCATACCTTGAGACAGTTCTCCACGAAGCTTCACTGGTTTGAGGTTCGTCACGCAGATCACTTTACGACCAACCATCTCTTCTGGCGAATAGAACTTCGCAATACCAGACACGACCTGCCGCTTTTCATAACCAAGATCCAGTTGCAGCTTGAGCAACTTATCTGCCTTTTTAACAGGTTCACAAGCAATAACTTGAGCCACGCGCAGCTCCACTTTGGCAAAATCGTCGATGCCGATCTCTTCCTTGCCTTCAGGTGCAGCGACAGGTTCCGCCGGCGCGGAAGCTTCTGATCCCGCTTCTGTTTGGCTTGGATTAGACTGTTCAGCCTTTTGGCCTCCTGTCATTGCTTCAGAGATATAAGCAATCTCTTGCTCTGCATCAAGACGCGGGAAGATTGGCTCGCCTTTGTGCAATGTGTTGCCAGCAGGCACCATGCCCCATTGCTTCGTTGAATCCCAAGCCGTCAGTTCACCTTCCTGAATGCCTAGCTGTTCCCAGATTTTGCGCGGTGCGCGAGTCAGGAACGGTTGGAGCAGGATGGATGCAATACGTAAGCTTTCAATTAGATGAGACATGACAGATGCCAGCTCATCCCGTTTCGCTTCATCACGTGCCAGAGCCCATGGCTGTGTCTCGTCAATATATTTGTTACTGCGGCTAACAAATTGACTGATGGCCGTCAGCGCCACAGAGAACTGCAAGTTCTCCATCGCTTGCTCTACTTTTTCCACAGTTGCATGTCCTGCCTCTTCCAGCGAAGCATCAAACTCCGTTACATTGGAAGCAAAAGCAGGAGCTTTGCCTTCAAAATATTTATCCACCATCGCGACGGTACGATTCAGCAAGTTGCCCAGATCATTCGCAAGGTCCGAGTTCACACGCTCAACGAAGCTTTCTGGTGTAAATGTGCCATCCGAACCGAAAGGTACTTCACGCAGCAAGTAATACCGAAGGGAATCCAGACCGTAACGATCGATCAGCGTCACCGGGTCTACTACATTCCCTTTGGATTTGGACATTTTACCATCTTTCATCAGCAGCCAGCCATGTGCAAACACCTTTTTCGGTAATGGCAGATCCAGCGCCATCAGCATAATTGGCCAGTATATCGTATGGAAACGAACAATTTCTTTCCCTACCAGATGAACATCTGCAGGCCAGAACTTGTCGTACAATGAAGAATCCGAAGAACCGTAGCCCAGTGCTGTAATATAGTTAGACAACGCATCAATCCATACGTAAACGACGTGTTTCGGATCGCCTTTAACCTTGACACCCCACTCGAATGTTGTGCGCGATACAGCCAAATCCTCAAGACCCGGTTTGATGAAGTTGTTGATCATTTCGTTTTTACGGGATTCCGGTTGAATAAAATCAGGATTCTCTTCGTAATATTTCAGCAAACGATCTGCATATTTACTCATACGGAAGAAATACGATTCTTCTTTGACAAGTTCTACCGGGTGACCACTGTCCGGACTTTTAGCCGAGATAATCTCACCTTGTTCATTCTTTTCCACATCCACCAGCTGAGTTTCAGTGTAATATGTCTCATCCGGGATGCTGTACCAGCCTTCGTACTCCCCTTTATAGATATCGCCCTGCTTCAGCAAACGGTCAAAGATATCCTGTACAACGGTTTTGTGACGTTCTTCGGTTGTTCGAATGAAATCATCATTAGAGATGTCCAGTTTGTTCCACAGTTCCTTGATCCCTACTACAATCTCATCGACAAAAGCTTGAGGAGACATTCCCTTCTCCTGAGCCTTACGTTCAATCTTCTGACCATGTTCGTCGGTACCTGTCAGATAACGTACCTCGTACCCACGCAAACGTTTGTAACGGGACATCGCATCTCCAGCTACTGTTGTATACGCATGACCGATATGTAGTTTGTCGCTTGGATAATATATCGGGGTTGTCAAATAAAATGTTTTTTGGTTCGTCATCATTATTCTCCTCCTTGATATGTCCTGATGGGTCCAGGCTGCTAAACTGAAAATAAACACAAAAAAACCCCCGCCCTATGGGACGAGAGTATCTCTCACGTGTTACCACCCAAATTCCCCACATTTTTCACAAAACGCAGGCTTATCCGGTCTTTCGACCGCCCATTAACGCTGGATCACGCCTCAGCCTTACGACAATAGCGACAAGTCGCTGGTTGTACGCTCGAAAGAGGTTCCTCCGGGACCATCTTCCATCCTCCTCCCAGACCGGTTCTCAGCTTCTCCGGCTCTCTGCGCTGGGGGTGTGTCTGTACTTATCCCTTCACTGGAAAATCATATACAGAAAATATACTGAAATGCTAACCTTCTTGTCAAGTATACCGCCGAGCAGATCCAACCTGCGAGCTTCAGGAACCTACAGTTCATGGATAAATTCATTGCCAAGGTCGACTATACTTTAAGGCTCTGATACAGCAGCTTTTTTCTCTACCTTTGGTGGAACAAGATCTACGCCACCCGGATGAAACGGATGGCATTTCGCAATCCGCTTCGCAGCTAGAAGTGAACCTCTAAGTGCACCATGCACCTCAATCGCTTCCATCGCATACGCGGAACACGTTGGGTAAAATCGACATGTTGGCGGTTTTAAGGGAGAAATGTAATTGCGGTACACCCGGATCGGAGCTTGCACGATTTTGCGTGAAAGTTTCATCCCTAGTTTTTTCCGTGACTATGCACATGCTGGTGTGCCGAATCTTTCTTGGCAGGAGCATAGTCAGCACAATCCTTGCAGTATCCGAACACTTCGAACTTATGATCCACAACCTGAAATTGCTCTGGAGCATCAGCAAGCTGCATCGGGCAAAAAACGATCGGGTATGTCTTCTGGCAATTCAGGCAGATCATATGATGGTGATGATGATGTTCACTGCAATGTGCCCTGAATTTCACGCCATCTTCAAAAATGACTTGCTCCAGTACACCCAGTTCCTGCATTACACGCAAATTGCGGTATACGGTGTCAAAGCTTAATCCGCTGTAGGTTTTACCCATATATTCGTAGACGTCCTTGGGTGCAAGATACCCCGGTGATTCGGCAAATAACCGGGCAAGTGATTTGCGCTGGTCGGTTATCCGTAACCCCTGTGAAGACATCGTCGTTATAATTTGTTCTGTCGAAAGCATGACTTAAAGCACCTCCTGTCATACAAACATTTTTGCATTCTTCATCATGCGATATTCTTCTTGGACAAAAGCAACTATTCGTGCTATTCGCCCACCTCTAATAATGCATGAAATGAAGTGTAGAGTCAACGAAGGTATACAATCCAAGTCCATTGCGCCTTTTACATCAACTTAATGAAGAAAGGACTCCATTTTCATGGAGTCCTTTCTGACGGTTCAGAAGATGAATAATTAGAGCGACTTTTGGGGTGAACGGGTATAAAAATTATAAGCTTTCACTCCAAACCGTACATTCACTTAAATCTTGTTCCCTTACTTCTCTGCTGGAAGTGGTGTGAACAGCAGATTTACAGGCAAGTTGCTGCCTGGTGCTGCAGAGAAAATAATGGTTACACTCTCTCCATAAGAACCTGTGCGATACAGCACACCTTGTTCATTCGGCGCACTCAAGGATTTACTGGACAACTGTACCAATTGCCCGTTCACAAGTGCTGATCCATAATATTTGCCTCCGCGAGGATTAAATGAAATAAGTGTACGCGGAGCAACGTTATTCAGAGTAATTTTGTACAGTACACCAAAGTTACCTGCGTTAGAAGCATCGGTATAAGCCATAGGATCTGTGCCCACAAGGTTCGGGTCACTTGCATTATCTCCTAATGGAAGACGTGCTGGCTTCGTGCCTACTTCTTGATCATACGTAATGCTCCGTGTTGCATTCGGATAAGTCCCACGGTTATGAACACCGTCGCGATCCAGAACAGGCAATGAAGACAACTCGGTCATCGGATCTTTATTTTCTTCAATCATGATAACGTTGTAGTCAAGTTCATAATCACTGAAAGCGTCCGAGTAAAGTGAGATAACCTGTGCTTCTTTCATCGGAATGTTGTTAAGTTCCGTCAGGATCAGTTTACTTTGTCCTGGCTCGATATACACTCTCTTCTGATCTGCGCCAGTTTGCATGGATTGCAACCATTTATCAATAGACAATTTACCAGCTACCGTAGCAAATGGAGTTGGACCTGCAAAACCCATATTTTGCTGTTCAAACACGGCAGTATATGGATTGTTGTTTGTTGCAACTACGTACATCTTCACTCTTTTTCCCGTATTGTTGACATGGTGAATCATGAAACGTGTCTGTCCAATAGAAGATTCCTTGTAGACGATCCCTTCCTGGTTAACAGTTTCAGGGCTGTTACTGCGAATCAGCAAGCTGGACTCATCATTGTACGTAAATGGTATCTTTTCCATAGCAGGTACTTCCCCGCCATTGAACGAAAACTTTTCACCTACTGGTGTAAACAATTGATTGAAGTCAGACATGCTATAGAGCGTCTCACCTGTAATATTAATGACTTTCGTATACGTATTGCTCAAACCATGCTTATCTGTAACGGTAAGAGATACGGTTTTAGGGCCTGGAACGAAAAACGCAAGAGCGTTATTTTCCCAATCTCTTTTCTCAATTGCATTCTCATCATCTGTACTTTGATCAATATAGGTGATTTTTTCACCCATTTTGTACTCTTCCTTGTCCGTTACAAACATAGCTACTGGCGGAAGATTAGGACGCTCTACTTTGATCGTAAGTGAGAACGGATCACTCCATTGACCACTTGAATCTTGAACGGCATAGGTTACGATGTAAACCCCTGGCTCGTCAAAAGAATCCTGGCGTCCTGTCCAGCGTTCATCCACAATGGTCAGACCATTCGCTGCGCTATTTTTTGTTGTGTAGATCACGGATTCCCCGGCAAAAACTTCTTTTTGAACCGTAAAGCTGGCTACCGGCTTCGAGTTTAGCTTCAACACAACCGTTTTGGAAGGCTGATTAACGGTATATGTGATTTTGAGTGCTTGTGTAATCGACGTTAATGGAATCATAAACGTATTTTTTTCTTGATATGCAGCACCTTTCATCGTTCTAGCTTCACCGTTAACGGTATACACTCTACTGTTTGTTTTAAAACGAAGCTCGTCTGTACCACTGATAATAATCGTCTCTTTGGTGGTATTGTCGTACTTCACATCATAGCCTACCCGGTCAACCAAAGCGCGAATGGCAACATATGACACACCATTTTTCACAGCCATTGGCTGTCCAGCTGTATATGTTTTCCCGTCTTGAACCATTTTGCTGCTATTCATGTAAAGGGTGAGATCACCGCCAGATTTTGCAGTAGCAGACGTGCCACTTGTCGTTGGCTGTTCCACTTCTACAGGTGTCGGGGTTGTATCTTCGCCTTCTCCTTGTTCTTCATCTGTTTCAGGATTAACCGGCTTAGCTTCTGTTCCGGAAGGAGCAGTTGTTTCGGTTTCGGTTTCGGTTTCCGTCTCTATCGTACTTTCATTGTTAGCGGGTTGTGTGTTACCTGGTTGATTGGTAGCCGGCGTAGCCGTTCCTGTTTTTACTTCAGATTCATTAATCGGCTGCTCTTTTTTCAAAACCTCAACGGATTTCACTTTTGCAGTATTCACTGACGTAGTATCGCTTGATTCTGCTGTTTGTGCATTCGCAGGAATGACCGCAAAGGCCTGAAATACAGCAAAAGCGGTAAGTATGGATAATTTCTTCTTCAAATTCATTCTTTGTCTTTGGCTCCTTCTGCTCCCATTTTATTAATATCCCCTCTAAAAGTCATATGATTAGACGCTCCGAAACGGGAAAAGTTGCTAAAAATAATGAATAAGAATTGTAAACTTTTATTACGTGTGAAAAACTATGAAAATAGTGATGTGTTAATATAAACAAGCTCTCCTACCCACATTTCTAAATGATACATTTCGTTCATAATCCTCCATTATTTTGTATCCAGTTTGTTTTGACTAGAATTACTTTGAAAAAAATAAAAATAGCCCTTACGAAACATCGTTCGTAAAGGCTACTTATGAATAACTACTCGCTTAATCTCCTGAACAAGCCAATCCTGCTGTTTCCTCTCGGCCTTGCTCAATCAGGCGATATGCTCGTTCAACTTCCTCTTCGGTTGGTGAAGGTACGCCATCCAGCGGATAAACTTTACCCAGCGCCTCCCATTTGTAGATCCCCATTTGATGATAAGGAAGAATTTCGAATTTCTCCACGCCATTTAGTGTGCCAATGAAACGACCAAGATTCAACAAATCCTCTTCCTGGTCATGAATGCCAGGCACGTATACATGTCTGATCCACATTTTGCGGCCATGATCGGATAACCATCGTGCTGTCTTTAATGTTCGTTCATTGGATTTGCCAGTCAGCTTGATATGCTTCTCGTCATCCATATGCTTCAGATCGAGCAATACAAGGTCTGTGTTATCTAACAAGTCATGAATACGATCTGGTTCATTGAACCCGTTACTATCCAGTGTTGTGTGGAGTCCCCAGCGACGTTTTACCTCCTTGAACACCTCTGCGACAAAATGCGCTTGCAGTGTAGGTTCACCGCCAGAAATGGTTAGTCCACCACCAGAGCTACGGTAGTAGGACAGGTACGGCTGGATTTCAGCCATTACCTCCTCCAGTGTCATTTCCTTCCCACCATCCAGTGCCCATGTGTCAGGGTTGTGACAATACTGACATTTGAGCAGGCATCCTTGCATAAAAAGCACGAAGCGGATGCCTGGGCCGTCTACCGTCCCGAAAGTTTCGAGTGAATGTATATGTCCTTTAACCATGCTGCCTCTTCCTTTCTTTTCGCATCCGCTATGCGCCTGCTTTTTATGTTGATTTCGTAACCTGGACTGGATTACTGGAAAAGTGACTTACATCGAACCGTGGAAAGTACGGTTAATGACATCCAGCTGTTGCTCACGCGTCAGTTTAATGAAATTGACCGCATAACCCGACACCCTTACAGTCAATTGCGGATATTGTTCCGGGTGATCCATAGCATCAATCAGTTGCTGACGATCAAATACGTTTACGTTCAAGTGATGCGCGTTTTGACCAAAATATCCATCCATCATCGCGGTCAAATTGGATTTGCGTGTAGTATCTTCTTTACCCAGTGCTTTTGGCACGATGGAGAAGGTGTTGGAAATACCGTCAAGGCTGTGTTCATAAGGCAGTTTCGCTACAGAGCCGAGGGATGCCAGTGCTCCTTTTTTATCCCGACCATGCATTGGGTTAGCCCCTGGTGCAAACGGTTCGCCTGCTTTACGTCCATCTGGTGTTGTTCCTGTTTTCTTACCGTACACCACATTTGAAGTAATCGTCAGTACGGATTGAGTTGGAGTGGCGTTACGATAAGCTTTGTGTTTACGAATCATGCCCATGAAGCTTTCCACCAGCTCTACAGCAATGCTGTCTACGCTATCGTCGTTGTTCCCGTAACAAGGGAAGTCACCTTCGATTTCAAAGTCAACTGCAATCCCTTGCTCATTACGGATCGGTTTAACTTTGGCATATTTGATAGCGCTAAGTGAGTCAGCTGCTACCGACAGTCCCGCAATACCGCATGCCATTGTACGCAGAATGTCACGGTCATGGAGTGCCATTTCGATTCGTTCGTAGCTGTATTTATCATGCATATAGTGGATCACGTTCAGAGTATTCATGTACAGTTTAGCCAGCCATTCCATCATTGGTTTGAAGCGTTTCATGACTTCATTGTAGTCCAGTACTTCACTTGTAATCGCAGGATACTCTGGGCCAACCTGTGCTCCCGATTTTTCGTCACGGCCACCGTTGATTGCGTACAGCAATGCTTTCGCCAAGTTGGCACGTGCCCCGAAGAACTGCATTTGTTTACCGATCTTCATCGCGGATACACAGCAGGCAATCCCGTAATCATCACCGTAGATTGGACGCATCAGATCATCATTTTCATACTGGATGGAGCTAGTTTCAATAGATACTTTACTGCAATAATCCTTGAAAGCTTGAGGCAATTTCGTGGACCACAGTACAGTCAGGTTCGGCTCTGGTGCAGGACCCAAGTTGTGCAGTGTATGCAGGAAGCGGAAGCTGTTTTTGGTTACCCGTGTTTCACCATTCATGGACATGCCGCCGATGGACTCGGTTACCCAAGTCGGGTCACCACTGAACAACTCATTGTAATCCGGCGTACGCAGGAATTTGACAATCCGCAGTTTCATGACAAAGTGGTCAACCAGCTCTTGAGCCTGTTCTTCTGTCAAGACACCTTCTTGCAAATCACGTTCAATGTAGATATCCAGGAAAGAAGATACACGTCCAAGCGACATCGCAGCACCGTTTTGCTCTTTGATCGCTGCAAGGTAACCGAAGTACAGCCATTGGAACGCTTCTTTTGCAGTAGTAGCTGGCAATGAAATATCGAAGCCATGCATTTCACCCAATTGTTTCAGCTCTTGCAGTGCACGAATCTGCTCAGACAACTCTTCGCGCAGTCGAATAACATCTTCATCAATGACGTCGACTTCCAGTGCATTGAGTTCACCTTTTTTGTTTCGAATCAGGAAATCTACCCCGTATAGTGCAACCCGACGATAGTCTCCGATGATCCGTCCGCGGCCATATGCATCAGGAAGGCCTGTGATAATCCCTGCTTTACGTGCTGCACGCATCTCGGAAGTATAAGCATCGAATACACCTTGGTTATGCGTTTTACGAATGTTTGTAAATATATCAATGACACCTTGTGGCATTTCGAAACCGTATGCTTCACAAGCATCAATCATCATACGAATACCACCGAATGGCTGAATGGAACGTTTGAATGGAGCATCTGTTTGAACACCAACAATCTGCTCTTTGGACTGATCCAGGTAACCCGGTTGGTGAGATGTTATGGTAGAAGGTGTATTCACATCCACATCAAGAACTCCACCATTATCCCGCTCTTTTTTGGTCAGATCCGAGACGATATCCCACAATTCCTTTGTATTCTGAGTAGCGCCTGCTAGAAATGATTCATCCCCATAGTATGGAGACAGATTGTGTACGAGAAAATCATTCACATCTACCGTTTTAGTCCATGTTCCTTTGTTAAAATTTCTCCAGCCTGTTTGTTGTTTAACCTCTTTTTCGATCACCGACATCGTAATCCCTCCGCTTATTTGGATTTCTGAACAACTTCGCATTGCTGCAATAAACGTATTTTGGAGTGTTCAGAGCCGCGATTTTTTGTGAATTGTTTCACATAATCCGGAACACGATCTCTCTACTGGGGAACCGGAACCGCGGAATGAATGTTTTTCTTACAATTTCAGTATACGTCGTGCGGGTTTCACCATCTGTGATTTTTGTCACAAAGCAGGCAATCTATGTCACTCCAGTTGGGTGTTGTCCAATTGCACGACAAGGGATTGTTCACTCTTAGCCTCTCCGCGGGCAGGACAACTCCAGATCGCCATTATCCCCGGATTTTTTCCATTCACTTTTCCAAAGTGAAAATCCGTTGATAAATGCGAACGCTCCGCTTCTTCCGTCTGTCCTGCCCGCTCCGTTATCGTGTGAACCTCTATTGTGCAAACAGCCACCTCCCCCTTCCGTTCCTACCTGTTTTGGGAACCATTGCTCCGCTATGCCCGGAGCAACTACAGGGCTTGAAGGAGGGTCCTGAAAAACGGACGCTCTGCTTCTCCGTTTTTCTGCCCATGCTGACTCTTCTGCGATGACTTTGTCTACACAGCGCCTGTGGACGTTACGCTTCGACCTTGCACAAGACCTGACTAACGTTTCTGAAAAATGAGGGCTTCGCTCCCTTCGTTTTTCTGCCCTCTTTGTCTCACCTCCTACAACGATCTATCCGTTTTCTCCCGTGCTCACTTTCCTTTCTCCCACCTCCTTTCCTCTCTCTGTTCTTTACTTCGATGCAATGATACGGCAATTGGGGCTCCCCGATGTGGGGAACCCTAAATCCATTGCCTCAACCTGAATAGGTTGATGATTATTTATGCTGCCTGTTATTCAAACTTGCCATAGAATGCATTGCGGTAAACATCGGCAAGTTCGGTTACCAGCGGTAGTTTTGGATTCGCAGTTGTACATTGGTCTTCAAAGGCACGATCTGCCAAGTAATCTACACGTGATTCGAAGTCTTTGGCGTCAAATCCAATTTCCTGGAACGATTCTTCGATACCCAGTTTTTTGTTCAGATCACGAATTGCTTTAATCAAGCTGTTCACGCCTTCTTCGGTTGTGCGAGCTGGCAATCCCAGAATACGCGCGATCTCAGCATACCGCTCATCTGCTACAAAGTGCGAATATTTCGGGAACGATGCGAATTTCGTCGGTTTTTTCGCATTGTAGCGAATAACGTGTGGCATCAGAATCGCATTGGTGCGTCCATGCGCAGTATGATACTGACCGCCCCATTTGTGCGCCAAGCTGTGGTTAATGCCGAGGAACGCGTTGGCAAAGGCCATACCGGCAATTGTGGAAGCATTGTGCATTTTCTCGCGTGCCAATTTGTCACCTTGCAGTGCCGATTGCTCCAGGTATTGGAACACCAGCTGGATCGCTTTAATCGCCAGGCCGTCTGTGTAGTCATTCGCCATAACCGATACATAAGCTTCGATTGCGTGAGTCAGTACGTCCATACCTGTGTCGGCTACTGCGGTTTTTGGCAAGCTGTATACGAACTCAGGGTCTACAATCGCTACGTCTGGTGTCAGTTCATAGTCAGCCAGCGGATACTTCGTATTGCCTTGCTCTTTGTCTGTAATAACCGCAAACGATGTAACTTCCGAACCTGTACCGGATGTTGTTGGAATCGCTACGAATTTCGCTTTTGTTCCGAGTCTTGGATATTTGTAGATCCGTTTGCGAATATCCATGAATTTTTGTTTCAAGTTGTTGAAGTCTGTATCCGGATACTCATAGAACAGCCACATCGCTTTCGCAGCATCCATTGGGGACCCGCCGCCGAGTGCGATAATGCAGTCTGGCTGGAAGCGTTCCATCATCGCTGTACCCCGATCTACCGTTGTTGTTGATGGATCTGGCTCAACTTCAGAGAACACTTCAATCGCTACCGGTGTCTGACGTTGACGAAGGTAATGCTCTACTTTTTCGACATATCCGAGTTTCACCATCATGGCATCTGTAATAATCGCTACACGAGTGATATCCGGCATTTTAGCAAGGTATTGTGTTGCCCCTTTTTCGAAGTAGACTTTGTTCGGCACTTTGAACCATTGCATATTCACGGTACGTCGAGCCACCCTTTTCACGTTAATTAGGTTCACAGCAGTTACGTTAGAAGATGTTGAGTTACGTCCGTACGATCCACAACCCAGCGTTAGTGATGGCATGTTAGTATTGTAGATATCCCCAATCGCACCATGGGTGGAAGGTGAGTTCACAATAATCCGGCCTGTTTGCAGACGATCTGCGAATTGATTGATCACTTCTTCATTATTCGAGTGAATAACAGAAGAGTGACCCATTCCGCCAAATGCAACCACTTCTGCAGCACGCTCAATACCTTCTTTTGCCGTTTTCACTTTGTAACAAGCCAGCACTGGACTCAATTTTTCAGCCGACAGTGGGAACTTGGTACCTACGCCTTCAATCTCGGCTACCAGAATTTTAGTGCCTGCCGGCACTTCAATGCCGCACATTTTCGCAATGTTCACAGCGGACTGACCTACAATCGCCGGGTTAACCGCACATTTCTCTGCGTTGATTGCACCTGCTGTCAATTTTGCCGCTTCATCTTTATTTACGAAGTAACATCCGTTCGCAATCATTTTCTTTTTCACTTGATCGAAGATCGGCTCTTCAATGATTACCGCTTGTTCGGATGCACAGATCATACCGTTATCGAAAGACTTCGACAGAATCAAATCTGTTACCGCTTGGTTGATATCTGCACTCTTTTCAATAAAGCAAGGTACGTTACCTGGCCCTACGCCCAGTGCAGGTTTACCACAGCTGTACGCTGCACGTACCATTCCTGATCCACCTGTCGCAAGGATGAGTGCCACGTCATTATGATTCATCAGTGCGTTGGTACGATCCATGGACGGATCATCGATCCATTGAATACAATCGGCTGGAGCACCGTTTTTCACAGCAGCTTCAAGTAGAATTTTGGCTGCCTCACGGCTGCAGTTCTGTGCAGATGGGTGGAAACCAAAGATGATCGGGTTACGCGTTTTAATCGCAATCAATGCTTTAAACATCGTTGTTGATGTCGGGTTGGTTACCGGTGTGATCCCCATGATAATACCAACCGGCTCAGCGATTTTTTGGAAGCTGTCGTACTCATTGTCTTCAATAACGCCTACTGTTTTTTCGTATTTGATGCTATTATAAACGTATTCAGTTGCGAATATATTTTTAATGATTTTATCTTCATATACACCGCGTCCTGTTTCTTCCACAGCCATTTTTGCAAGCATCATATGTTTATCCAGTCCCGCAAGTGCCATTGCTTGCACAATCCGGTCAATCTGCTTCTGGTCCATGGACATAAATGCTGCATGTGCTTTGTTCGCTTTGTCAATTAACGTTTGAATATACTGACCTGCTGTCGGTTCTTTTGCTGGGGCGACTTCATTCTTTACAGCCATCTCCCTCATCCTCCTAAAGGTTCGTATTGGTTTGTCTCTCTTCTTTACATTCACATCGTATCACGGGTAAAAGGTATAGTATGTGATTTTTTTCACAAAATAAGACGAATTTTAAATAAGTTTTTAAGAGCTCTTTTGGTGTGACATTTCACGTTCTATTATAAATAGTACATCATTAGCCTTATTCTCCCCTCTCGAAAGTGAATTTAATCACAATGTTTGGAATTTCGTCATTTTTACAGGCTTCCCATGCCCCTCAAACGGTGAGATTAGGTATATACTGAACTTAAAAATTGAACCACCGCAATTTGTACCGTACCTCCAAACAGACGGGAATGCCCAGATCAGGATGGCACAGTTTGCGGCGAACCTCGGGGGCTATATGTAGCTATCACTCGCCAGACCGGGGAGATGAAGGGGAGATCAACGTATGAGAGAACAAACAAACGTACTGGAAAAACGCGGCAACACCAGCTGTTTCTCGGAAGTGAACTTTAATCATCTGCTCGTTACGATGAAAGACCGTACTTACCCGGAAGGAACACATCTGTACTGGGAAGGTGACGTCTCTGACAAGCTTTATTATATGAAACGGGGACGTGCCCAGATTACCAAATCTACGGACGAAGGCAAGGAATTGATCATGTACATGTATCAGACAGGTGATATGATCGGTCAGGCTGATCCTTTTTTCGGCTCCAGACACAGCTTCTCGGCGGAAGTCCTGGAAGACAGCGAGATTGGAGTGCTAGAACATAAAGATCTGGAAATGTTAATCTGTCAGCACTGTGACTTTGCGATTGATTTCATGAAGTGGATGGGTATTCACCATCGTCTGACACAAACGAAGTTCCGGGATTTAATGTTATACGGCAAACCCGGAGCGCTCTGTTCTACCTTGATCCGACTGTCGAATTCCTATGGGGAACCGCATGGAGATCATGTGATTATTCATAAAAAAATTACCCACACGGATCTATCCAATATGATTGGAGCTACCCGTGAAAGTGTGAACCGCATGCTCAGTGACCTTCGCAAAAAAGATGCCATCGAGTATGACAGCGGCATGATCGTGATCAAAGACCTAAAGATGCTGCAAGGTATCTGTCACTGCGAACTGTGCCCGAATGAAATCTGCCGCATCTGATCATGAACATTTTCCAGAACTGTCTTAATGTTTAATCACGGTTTAGAACAAGTTAGAAGCAACTCTTAAAGCAGAACGTAAAAAAAGCCCAATTCGAAATCATGGGCTTTTTGTGCTCTCTTCTATATGCTAAGATACGCTGATTAATTCAAGTTTCACCGCATCACGTGGACCTAATTTCATATCTAATCCATTCTCCATTAATTCTTTGTCATTGACTTTAATCACCCAGCGCTCATTCATACGGGGCATAATATTTTCGACTGCAACAACGAATTTGTTATTCTCCGACAGCCGCACAACCCCACTGGACTTTAATACGTCACGAACAGTGCATTCCTGTACATAAATACCAGCATATTGCCGATTCAAATTCGGTTTAACACTACCACCGCTAACCTTCAGAAGGGTTGTCTGATATACAACACCTTCTCCCCCGCTGTCAGCAGCTTTGACGTATATGATCACTTCATCTTTGGCATGAAGCTCCGTATTCCAGTTTTCGGGTTCAATATCCTTGCCGTTCAATTTTACCGCCCAGATTAGAGATGAATCGAGTGATACCTCTCCAACCGATTGAATCCGTTTGCCGTCTGCTGTAAAATCAACCAGCCCGCTGTTATACAACGCCTTTTTGAGCGTCATTCCTTCACTAAAATCCCGTTTAATGGACTTCGTAGCATCAGGTAAAAAGGTACTACCATCAATGGCAACCGTAATGGTATTCGCTGAATCTTTCTCGGAGACAACCGGCTGCTCGGAAGGCTGTGGTTCTCTGGTACACCCCGTAAGGAATAAGAGAACAAGCACGCATAGACTTATATAACCGGGAATTTTCTTCATCATGTAGGTAACACCACCCTGCGTAAAATCATTCACCCTGTTGTCCATACCCACTATTATGTCACATTTTCGGATAAAAAAAAGTGTCAAAGCCGTTACTTTTGTGATTCGCCTAATATGTACATCATCTATAGAAAAAAAGAGAGCCTGCATGAAGGCTCTCCCATTAGCCAAGCATTAATTTTATTCTACTGCTAACAACTTATTGAATATAAGCTTGCATATAGGTACGGCCTCCGTCTACATCTTTCACATACGGGTTGATTTCAAACGTTTGTGCGCCTGATACAAAAACACCTGTAAGCAAACGTCCTTTACGTAGTGCACCATCTACCTGTACGCAACAGGATGGAGCAGCTACGTATTCTTGGTACAACGGAACATGACCACAGGGCTGATGAATTTTAAACAACTTGCCCTGCTCATGGAATGGACGATCCGAGAAATACGTGGGCACAATATATCGTGCGATCACTTCCAGTTCATCCACTGTATAAAACAGCTCATCTCCAAGCCAAGGTGCTAACATGCGAATTTTTTCATATTGTGACCAAACGAGTGCTTGAATCATCATTTCAATCTGGACATATTTACCGTTGCCTGCCTTTAGACAAAGACGATCGCTCTGGAGCTTCCTTAGATGATCTGCTCGGTCCGGCATCCGCAGCTCATAGCCAATACATTTCCAACCGTTAGGGGCCTGAATCCATTTTTGCAGCACTGCCGGAGACGACCCAGGGCCAGCGGTGTTCAATAACTCATCTTCTACATGAACGTCGTTGTCAGCACTCCAAAGCGAGTCTGTCGAAGGTTTGAATAGTTCGGCTGTTTTCTGATAAATCAGATGAACCTGAATGGATGCGCTCTCAAGTTCTGCAATATCTTGTTTGCCGTAGCGTATTTCACTGGATAAGCTTTCTTCTCTCATGACAAGTGGCCTCCTTCGCTCCGGCCGTCTGCGGCCATTTTCTATAGATTATACTACATCTCATGACAACATGTGCAGGGACTCAAGAAAAAGTAGCATCTAAGCTGTATTAGAAAACAAAAAACTCCTGATTTCACTGGAAATCAAGAGCTTCTGTCTTACTACAAGCAAAATCCGCCAATCTTTATTCCACCCATTGCTCCGCCCAGTCTTGAATCTGATTCATAACAGGTTGCAATGCCTTGCCTTTTTCGGTCAGCTCATATTCGATTCGAACCGGCGTTTCCGGGTATACATGACGCACCAGAATACCTTCACTCTCCAAATCTTTCATCCGTTCAGATAACATTTTGTCACTCATAGATGGGATCAGATTGGAGATGTCTTTGAATCGCTTTGAACCACTCATCAACGTTTGAATAATCAAACCGTTCCAGCGCTTGCCCAAAAAGGAAAACGCCGTCTCAAAGCGCGGACACATCCGCAGATCTTGGTCTTCCACTTTAATCACCTCTTTAGAGATCACTCAGCTTACGTTTTGTTAGTATATTTCATAATAACACATTTGAGTTATAAAGAAAACGCCTGTCTCAAAAAATTTCAAATTTAAAGAAGCGAAATTCAACCTAACTCTATATGTTCAGTATACAACATGTTTTTACAGCTAACCATCTAATTGTTATTTAACAACGACTACTCTTATATTACCCAAAAAGAACCCTTCTACCACAGTCAAGCGACTTTGGGAAAAGGGTTCCTGTTATTCGTACTGCTTATGACGAATGTCCATGAATAAAGCTGCGCCTAGACCAGCACGCCACCAATTGGTCTTACAGGTTCACTCTTACCATATTGCGGCTTCGAGTTACGGGTAGGGTAGGCCCATTTTACAGCGTTGCTGATCACTTTCAAAATTTCCCGATTATAATACGTTGGGTACGTCTCGTGTCCAGGCCGGAAGTAGAAGATTTTACCTTCTCCACGGCGGAATGTGCATCCGCTCCGGAATACCTCGCCGCCCTGGAAATTGCTCACAAACACCAGCTCATCCGGTACTGGGATATCGAAGAATTCACCATACATCTCTTCTTTTTCCAACACAATTTTAGCATCGATGCCTTCAGCAATTGGATGTGATGGATTGACACACCAGACGATCTCCTGTTCATCTGCTACTCGCCACTTGAGATCACAGCTTGTGCCCATTAGCGCCTTGAATGGCTTAGAGAAATGACCGGAATGAAGCACAATCATGCCCATACCATTCAACACGCGCTGGGTGACCTTCTGTACAATCTCATCGCTGACACGATCATGCGCCATATGTCCCCACCATATAAGCACATCTGTGGAATCCAGCACGTCATCACTCAAACCGTGTTCAGGCTGATCCAGTGTAGCTGTTCGAATCGCAAATCCTTCGCCGCCAAGTCCATCCGCAAGTGCACAGTGTAGACCGTCCGGATAAACTTCCTTTACTTCATCATGTATTTTCTCATGGACAAACTCATTCCAAATGGTGACGTTAATCATATTCAATTTCCCCCTAGTATAGCTCTTAAACCCACCACATATCGCCCAGCGGTTCTTCGATCAATACTTGCTGGAGATTTTGTACGGCTTTAGAGAATCCTTCTTCAACCGACATCAAACCATCTTCATGTTCAATACTTACGACATAATCATATCCAACCAGACGCAGGGCACTCATAATGTCTGCCCACGTTTTGTTATCATGTCCGTAGCCAACAGAACGGAACTGCCAAGCACGATCCAACATGTTGGTATAATCCTGCATATCTGTTACCCCGTGTTTGTTCACGTTCACTGGATCGATAGTAGTATCTTTGGCATGGAAGTGATGGATTGCATTTTCACGACCCAAAATGTGAATCGCCTGCACCGGATCAATTCCTTGCCACCACATATGACTTGGATCAAGGTTAGCACCAATCACTTCGCCTGCTGCCTCACGCAGTCTTAGCAAGGTTGCCGGTGTATGCACCGAAAAACCACCATGCAGTTCCAGACCCACTTTTACATTACGATCCGCAGCAAATTTACCCCATTCGGTCCAGTAAGGGATGACTTTGTTCTCCCATTGCCATTTCAGAATTTCCTGAAAATCATTAGGCCAAGGCGCAACAGGCCAGTTCGGATATTTCGCATCTTCATGGTCGCCTGGACATCCGGAGAATGTATTGACAACAGGTACTTCCAACTTTTCAGCAAGCTCTACCGTTTTCACGAAATCATCGTGGAAGCCTTTTGCGATGTCTTTTTGCGGATGCAACGGATTACCGTGGCAGCTAAGTGCGCTGATTGTCAAACCACGTGATTCTACTGCGTTCTTGAAGTTTTTGAGCGCTGTAGGATTACTTAACAATTCGTCTGGCTTACAGTGAGCATTACCTGGATGTCCACCTGTTCCGATTTCGACTGCTTTGAGTCCCTTTGAAGCTACATAGTCAAGAGCATCCTCTAATTTACGTCCACCGAATAGTACCAAAAATACGCCGAGTTTCAAGTGCAATTCCTCCCTGATTTAGATAATGTATAATTGCTGTGTTTTACTATGTCTGTTCGTGCTGTTCCGTTCTCTAGCTTGTTTAGTTATTGTGGAAAAACAAACATCATTCTATCCCGAAAATTCACCGTTTCCAATAATGATTTTCTAAACAAAGCCCCATTATGGAGAAGCAGGTGCCTCATTCTCGGAATGACTGATATGGGTTGTTACAATGCGGTCATAGGTGCTCTCCAGATGAATGTGCTTTCCTTCCAGAGAAGAACGCTGAAAAGCATGCATGGCCTCAAGCACATGGTATGCTAACTTGCCGCTTGCTTTGTGTTCGCGTCCAGCGCGAATCGACTCCACCATCTCGGTCACACCGATGCCCCTCTCATTATGACCGCTCTCGAATTCCGGTTTGACCGTCTCCCATGTCTCTTCCCCATAGCGGCGAATTTTGACTTCACCATTAAAGAAGTTGGGATCAGGAACACTAAGTGTCCCTTCTGTACCGTAGATTTCGATAAACGGTAGATCCGAAGCACCGCGGATGTCGAAGCTCGTGATCATCGTCACGATGGCCCCATCAGCAAAATCAATCGTTCCAGCCAAATGGGTCGGTGTTTCTACACGAAGCATAGTGCCTTCTTTGGGGCCTGAGCCAACCTTGCGGTCCTGGATCTGAATTCCTGCAGACGCGCTGATCCGGCGGATCGGGCCAAGCAGTGTAATGAGAGCCGTCAAATAATATGGCCCCATATCAAACATCGGCCCGCCCCCTGCCATATAGAAAAACTCAGGATCAGGGTGCCAGGCTTCAGGCCCTCCACCCATGAAGAAGGACGTTGCTGCAATCGGCTTGCCAATCAAACCGTCTTCAATCGCTTTACGAGCAGTCTGGATGCCTGAGCCAAGGAACGTATCCGGCGCAGAGCCAACATACAATCCTTTTTCCTCAGCAAGCTCTACGACTTTGCGTCCATCTTCCAGTGAGATGGCCAGCGGCTTCTCTGCATACACATGCTTGCCTGCTTCCAGAGCAGCGAGATCAGTTATGGCGTGACTGCCGGGAACCGTCAGGTTCAGCACAAGCTCAATCTCATCGTTTTGTAACAACTCATCTACATTGTAAACGTTTGCGATATTAAATTCATCTGCCCGCTCCTGAGCACGCTCGCGGATCAGGTCAGCGACCGCCACAACTTCGATATGAGGATTCGTTTTAAGATTTTCTAAGTAAATCGCACTGATATTGCCGCAACCGATAATACCTGCTTTCATTTTCTCCACAATGATGTTCATCTCCTTACGCAAGTAAGAGCTAATGTTCAGCTGTTCAAAATGCTTGTTGGAACGCTAATCTGTTAATAGCGCTCAACTCTAAGTCTATGGTATTCTGTTTGCGCTTCAATTAAAATGAATAATATGATTGAAACATGAACTATTTGGTCATAATTTTTAAATTCACACAAGGAGTAAACTTATGCCAACTGACTTTTCCTGCCAAGTTCTTACAGCTGGATTTTCATTCCATCGTAAACCCTACAGCATGGTCCAACTGGACGGGGTGAAAAACTACCTGATGCGACTGCAAACCGATGGTCGTTGCCGTGCTCGCATTGATGGCTCCATGTCCATGGTGGACGCAGGAGATCTACTTCTTTTTGAACCGGATGAGCCTTATGAACTGAGAATAGACAATGAGTACAATCCTATGGGGGAGCGGCTTGTGGAGAGTGGAGACTATCATATTTTCTTCAATGGTTCCTGGGTGGATGAATGGTGGAAACGCCATAAACGACCGACTCGAATCAAGGTTGAATTATCCGAGAGTCTGTTAACTCTGTTTCGACAGCTGATTCTGGAGCAGCGCCGCCTATCCAATCCATATCCTGAGATTTCGAGTTATTACATGCGTATTCTGTGTCTGGAAGTGGATCGACTATTATCCGAGCATCCGACGAATGCAAAAACCAATTATGTCGCTTACGAAATCAAAAATTATATTGAAGAAAATGCTTCTTCCTTGTTCAAGCTGGAAGATGTGGCAACACATCTGGGCATCAGCGTCTCGCGGGGTGTGCATCTTTTTAAAGAAACGTTCGGCAAAAGCATTATGCAATACACGCTGGATGTACGGCTTAACATGGCGAGAGAACGGATTATTTTCAGTCCCATGACTTTAGAGCAAGTTTCCGAATCTTCCGGCTTTAACAATTATACATATTTCCATCGTGTGTTCCGTTCCCGGTTCGGCATGTCGCCAAAAGAATTTCGTCTCATTCACCGGGAACAGATGTAACGATGTCACTGATGTGAGCGATGTAACCTCTAATCCATTACGAATCCGTTGGATTTCTAAACCAAATTGGCAATGTAAAAGATTAATCTACAAGTCATACAACTTATTTGCGCGCGGCGATGGCCTCGGACACGACCATAGCGAGGTCGTCGTTGCCAAACATAGACAGTACACCAAGCACGGTTTCGTCTGGAATATCTCCTGCTTCTTCCTTGGATACGATCAGCTTCTGCACCTGCTGTAACCGCTCATTGCTCTGCTGATCCGGATATGCTTGCATGTACAACTCTGCTGGGTCAAGTCCGTTATTCACACACCACTGAGCAAAGACCAGGATCATCATCTCCTCTTCCTGCTTGTAAGACTCAATGACAGCTTCTTCTATTTGCTTGTTGCGTTCTTTTTGGTACTCATCCATGCTTTGTTTGCGCTCCTTTATCTGATATCTGATCAAAATAATCCCCCCCAAAAAAACAGTTCTTCTTAGGGGAGAGAATGTTATTCAACCTAACCTTTAATCAACTGCTCCGCAAGCTCATGGCTATCCATTACATAACTCGCACTAATCAAGCAGTCATCCGGTGTATCCAAGCAAGCAAGAAAATGTTCTATAGCTCCGGCAAAACCTCTGCGTTCCAGGACGGTATCCCAGCTTCCAAACGTCTCTTTCATCTCATGCTTTCCCTGTTCTGCATACAGAGCCGTATCCATATTGATCACTTCTACCGATCTTCCTCCGCCGTGCAGCTCTACCTTTTCCAAGTCAGCACCTGCGGAACGAATCATATCGAACCGGGCGATTGCCGTTTTGCTGTGTTTGGCTGTTCCACCTGCGTGCAACAACCGGCCTTCCTCATCTTGGCGAAGCCACTGGTGAACCAGTTGTACATCGTGATCTGCGTACCATAACATCAGATCTAACATATGAATGAGGTCATCATAGATGGTTTCTGCGGCTGGACGATTCTGAACACCGGTACGGTGTTTGGTCAAGGTAAGTGTTTCGTACCCTTTTCCGCCCTGCATCCATTCTTTTGCCTTCCGATACATGGGTGCGAATCTGCGGTTGAATCCTACAGCGAGCAGCAACCCTTGTGCCTCTGCAAAGGCAGTCATCTCTTCGGACTCCCGAAGTGTGTAAGATAATGGCTTGTCCACATAAACCGCCAGTCCCCTCTCCAGACACGCCATCACAATCTCAAAATGGGATTCCGTTGCTGTATGTACAAATACCGCATCCAGCTCCCAGGATAGAAGCTCTTTCAGATCGCTTGTGCCTCGTTCAATCCGATACACCTGCTGAATCTCTTTTACCGGTTCAGGTGAGCGGTTCATAATGCCAACAACTTCCACACGTGGATGGGCAGAGAGCAGTGGCAAATATACTTTACGTGCGATCCCTCCAAGTCCAATAATGCCGATTCGGGTACGCTTAATCGTTTCCATGAAGAACATTCCACCTTCAACTATATTCATTCGTCAGTCTTGTGCTAATTCTGGCTTATCACTTTCTACGTCCTATAGTGTAACCTCTCCGCTTTCAACTTGCCAGTGATCCGTATTATAACAGGTGTCTACATGTTCACAAACGATCTACCGTGGTAAACTGAAGATGGACAGCAGACCCGGATGAAACTGGCCGTTATATAAGGGTCTGAACTGAAAGGAGCGTTTGACTTTTGCAAAAATGGTTATGGCTCCTCGTTTATGTTTTACTAGCCGGAGTCACGTTTATTTACAGATATGAACTGCTGGCTTGGGCCGATGACCATCAGTCCATTCCGCTTTTACTTTCTATGGCAACGTTGTTTGCCCTCGTTCCTGTTATCCCGTATAAAGTTGTTATTATTGCTTTTGGGTACAGCTATGGCATGACCATGGCCGCATGGATTTGCTGGCTTGGCACAACGCTTGCGGCAATACTCGTATATGTTGGAGCAAGAACGATTTTCCGCCAGCAGGCTCGAGTCTATCTCGAACGCATACGCGGGTTGAATCGCTTCACGGCCTGGATGGAGGCACACCCGTTTATGGGGGTGATGACCATGCGTTTACTCCCCGTCGTACCCCAGATGGCAGTCAACATCTATGCCGGCATTACATTTACACCATTCTGGGTGTTCATGGTCGCAACCGCTATTGGTAAAATGCCTGCTATCTTTGTGTTTGCTTATGCCGGGGCACAGGCTGGATCATCTATCTGGCTGAGTTTGGGGATATTGGCTGGATACATGATCGTTATGGCTATGATCTTCTTATTGTTCCGTTATCGGTCACGCAAAAAAGCTTGAGGATCTGTTGACGTTCTCCGTTCTTATTCATGCTTGCTTACGTGATTGGTTTGGTTGACTTGACCATTCGGGATATAATAGAAGTGGTAGTCCAATTTTTGGTTTGACCAAATGATTCAAACGGCAGATCGCCGGATATCTTCATCAGAAATGGAGTGAATATAGCATGGAACAACAGTCATTGGAGAAAGCAACATTTGCAGGCGGATGCTTCTGGTGTATGGTATCCCCTTTTGAGGAACTGCCCGGTATTCATAAAATCGTTTCGGGCTATACAGGTGGACATACCGAGAATCCTACGTATGAGGAAGTATGCTCGGAGACAACAGGTCATGTGGAGGCGGTAGAGATCACGTTTGATCCGTCCATTTTCCCATATGAGAAACTGGTTGAGCTCTTCTGGCAGCAGATTGACCCGACAGATGCAGGCGGTCAGTTCCACGATCGCGGATCATCTTATCAGACGGCGATCTTCTATCACAGTGAGGAACAGCGCAAGATCGCTGAAGCTTCCAAGGCGGCTCTGGAACAGAGCGGACGTTTTGACAAACCTATCTTCACACCTATTCTACCCGCGAAAACGTTCTATGAGGCAGAAGAGCATCACCAGAACTATCATCGTAAGAACCCTGCTCACTACAAACGGTATAGCAAAGGTTCAGGTCGTCAGGACTTTATTGAGCGTAACTGGTCGGGCAAGGTGGATAAAAGCGAGCTAAAAGAGCGTCTGACTCCGCTGCAGTATGAGGTAACACAGAACAATGCTACGGAACCAGCGTTCCATAACGAATTCTGGGATCATCACGGAGATGGCATCTATGTGGATATCGTATCTGGTGAGCCGCTGTTCAGTTCTACCGATAAATATGATTCGGGTTGCGGCTGGCCAAGCTTCACTCGTCCACTTCGTGACTATAACGTGAAGGAAAAAACGGATCTCAGCCATTTCATGATTCGTACCGAAGTTCGCAGCCGTGAAGGTGACTCCCACTTGGGACACGTATTCCCCGATGGTCCTGTGGAAGCGGGCGGTTTGCGTTACTGCATCAACTCCGCCGCACTTCGTTTTATACCGAAAGAGGATCTTCAAAAAGAAGGCTACGGCGAATATCGCTTTCTGTTTGAATAAATCAGGTTAGAAACAACAATGTTGGATAATCTGTCCAGAATAATCTGCACAGGATAAACAGCAAAGGAGCAGCGGCTTGATCCCGTTGCTCTTTTGCTTTAAAAATAACAGATCGGCTTCGATACATTCGATAAATCCAATCCTCCGTTTCTCCCCTTCTCTTTACTTCGCTTTCCTTCTCATTTTGCACTAAATTTCACATCATTCTGTTACACTTATAAATGGGATGACGGATTTAGTTGGATAGAGCTGCCTCCGTTTCTGCCTGCTTGCTACCTTCCACAGTGGTCTCACCATCATTGAACTGGACTCTTAGACCTGGGATCATACTCACGAGCATGATGGCCACCGAGAGTACATACACAAAAATCAGCGAAGTCTGATTCATGATCACTCCAGACAATGAAGACCCGATCAGCATCATTCCCATAAATAACGGAGTAATCGTTCCATTCACTCTGCCGATCAGGTGTTCATCAATCCGGCTGACCATGTAGGAAGAAATGATAATATTGATGAACGCTAGACTAATGGAGCTTAAGAAGGTGAGACCCATTGTTAACCAGAGCCAAGTGGACAAAACCTCGCCGAGCATCGTAAAAGCAAGACACAACAATCCAACGATTAACGTCTTCGTTTGATTCAACCTGCTGCTAACCGTCGCAGCGATTACCCCGCCGATAAGCAAACCAAGTCCGGATGCACCCGACAGAAACTGCAATGCGGTCTGCTCCAGACCCAATCGTTCCGTAACCAGAAAGATCGTCAGCGGATTAATCAAACCTGCAGAAAGGCCCACACAGGCAAACACCAAGCCTAGCATTTTAAGTGAACGGGATTGAGTGACGTAATGCCATCCTTCTTTAATATCTGCTAATAGAGAATTATCTGTCTCCCTCTGAGCAGTATCCTTGGGGAGAAACGTCAGCAGAACCGCAGATGCAAGAAATAAGATAAGCAGCACCACCATAGATGTCTGTATTCCCATGGAGGTATAGATAAACGTACCTACAACTGGCCCCAAAATAAGGAAAAGCGAGCTTGAGCTTTGCGTTATAGCAATCGCCGACTGTACATTTTCGCTTCTGACATTCCTTCTGACAATTTTGACCGATGAGGGTTGAGAAAACTGACTGACGATGGAGGAAACCAACGTTGCAGCGTAAAGTACCTCCCAGTATCCTGAGCTTAAAATGGTAATAATCATTACAACGGATAAAGCACTGAGAATATCCCCTATAATCATAGTTCGTTTGGGATTCCAGCGATCAGCCAGCGCACCGCCTATGATAGAAAACACAAAGATCGGAGCATACTCCAGTACGGTAATCAGGGAGATTGCAACCGGGTCCCCTTGTGTCTGATCCATAATGTAATAGAGGATTGCCATATTTCGTATCCATATCGCCAGGTTTTGCAGCAGATCTGACCCTGTAATGATAAGAAAAGCTCTGTTTTTTAATAAGCTATTCATACTTCATCTCCTTTTTTAAACCGACTGTCCGGTTTATTAATATTCAAAAAGAAAAACTGATAGAATATCAGCTTTCTTTCGTTAACGTTGCTGGATGCCTGCGAGCAGACTCGTTATTCCGATGTGGTACAAACGCCGAATTTCATCCAGATCTTTTTCATAATAAAGGGTGCTTAGTCCGTTAAACAGACCGTTAATAATATGCATCATGTCGTGCGGACTTTCTTGTTTCAATTCACCATCACGTATACCTTCGGATACAATTCGCTCATAGGTTGCATAGGGTATTCGAATCAGGGAGAGCATATCGTCCATCATTTCCTTACTTACGACCTGACCCGAGACAAATTCGTTAATGGCATGATTCAGCGGATTCGCCAAGTCATCCACGTAGTGGTCAGCTAGTCCGTACAGTTTCTCTACAGTTGTCTTGTACCGCGACTCTTTCTCAAGCCATTCATTCATCCAGTCCTCGTTATTCAGCTTAATGAGATACATAAACAGCTCTTCTTTGCTTTTGAAATGATAATAAATGCTGCCTTTACTCCGATTGTTAATGGTGCATATGTCTTCCATCGAAGTGGCTCCATATCCCTTCTGGGCAAAAAGCTCTTTGGTATTACGTGCAATGTCCTTCTTGATCTGAGCCACGTCTTTTCTCCGTTTGACTTCGATGACAATTCTCTCCTTTAAATTAAACCGACTATCCGGTCTAATAGTATCATGGTGTATTTTTCCTGTCAATCAATGATAAAGGGTTTAGGCATCCCTTCTCAACTTCTGGATCGAATGGAATGCCTAACAATGACTCGAATGGGTTGCACGAAAACCTGAATTGAAACGATCAGTACATCATGCTCACAACCCAGCCAATCCAATATGCCAAAGGAATCAACAGAAGCTGAGCCACAACTGTACCAAATAGCCTGGAAATCAGCATACAACCATAAATCTGGTTCATGCGATTAAGCCGAATCTCACCACGTAGGGAACGGTCACTAAGTAGTGAAATATGTGGGTCAACGAGAATGGTAAGTAAAATCGTTGCCATGCCATTAATGAGTCCTGTCGATTGCGATGCAGCAACAGCTTGTCCTGGATACAGATATGCCGCATATAAACTGGATAATACACCTGTGGTGTAAATGGCAGTCACGGCTACGTTGAGCAGCATTAACCGCCTTGGCATGCCGTGCTGTACCAAACGTTTGGCCATCTCCCACGAAGGCGGAGTGATGTAATATGTTGCATTACGGAGTTTACTTCGTTTCAGCAATTTCCTGAACATAACGGGGATGGAGCCGGCCGCTTCAAAATGCACAACCATTCTGGATGAGAGCTTAACCATGGTCGGGAAGCAGAGTATGGCTAAGGCCGTTCCCAGCGTTGCTGCACCCATCAACCAATGGAGCTGTGCCGCAAAATACGGATTAGACCCACGGGTCGCAGCATCTACCAGACTACCGATCATAGGCCCCTGCGCCATATTGGAAGTGCGGGAGACCAAGAGCAAAATACCTGCCAGTGATATTGCCAGTGCAATTCGACGAGTACGCAAACCACCAAGGCGTAGGGCATACGACAAACTATCTGTTGCATGAATCAGCATGGTGAATACCATCGGTAGAGCAAGACTTAAACTGAACATATGTACAAACTCCTTTTTATTCATTTCACTATGTAAATTTATCCAAATTGCTCATCCACGTATTATACGCCCTTCAATCTCGAAAGTATAGGAAACTGGTTCTGGCTTAAAAGGGACTGGGACCTCTCACTCACGTGTGTTCTAACCTCTGCATTTCTATCCATACGCATTCAATGGAGCATTGATTAGCGGGTTCATCACTTCGCAAAATTCAATTGATTAGAAATAAATCATAAGACTTCTCCCCTTTTGGATATTGTTAGTTCCGTTTATCACATGTTTTGGAGGGTAATATACTATAACTCATACAATATTGGAGGGAACACCTATGCCATGGAATAAACAAGATTACCCCGTATCGATGAAAAATCTGAAGCCCCGTATTCGGCACAAAGCGATTGAAATCGCTAATGCCCTGCTTGAAGACGGTTACGAGGAAGGACGCGCCATTGCCATTGCAACGGCCAAGGCAGAGGAATGGGATGAGAATCATCCTGACGATCAGGACAACAATATCCATGTCGTACCTGCCGAATCAGGTTGGGCCATTAAACAAGAAGGCTCATCAGACTATCACTCCACCTATGACTCCAAAGCGGAAGCGATCGATGTGGCCAAAGAATGGAGTCGTAAAGAGCATATTCGAGCGATCATTCATAATCAGGATGGACAGATTTCTCGTTCTCTTACACCGTAATTTGCGTCTCATACCGTTCATGTATATCTTTTTTATTAACAACGAGCATATTAACAAGCTTCCAGAATGCATACCAAAAAAATCCCTCTTGCTGCGGAGTTAGCAGACAAAAGGGATTTCCTATCCTATTCCAACCTGAACTCAAACCAGTTAAGGCTTGAGCCAGGCTAGATATATTTAATACTATACGTCATATGTTGTTCTGAATCTCAGCTCAATGCGTTACGCCTCGAGGCACAGAAGTCCGCGGTGTAGCTGCATTAACCGCTTTGGCAGCAACTGACGGAATCGGCAATTTGACAGCGGATGTGGTAACCACCGAACCGCGAGTCGGCACACTGACCACATACGTAATCATTTTGCTCGCAATCCATACAGCCAGAATTGTATATAAAGTTTCTTTTACCGGAAGAAAGAGTAGTGACAGTCCTAAAACGAACGCATCACTGACAAAGAAAACCGTTCCCAGCTTCCATCCTTTCCAACGACTAACGAGCACAGCGAGAATATCATCTCCGCCTGTCGCTCCACCAAAGCGAAGCACAATTCCTGCTCCGATTCCGGTTAGTATACCGGACAATACCGCAGGAATCCACAGATTTCCGTTAAAGTTCATCACCAGTGTGGAGTATCGCTCAAAGCCGTCGTAAAATAGGGAAAATGCACCCACACCAAGCAATGCTTGGATCATGAATTTCCAGCCTTTAATGAACCAGGCCAGGATCATGACAGGAATGTCGAGTAGCAACATGCCGATCGCCGGCGATAGACCCGTTGCATATTTTCCGAGTAGGGCCAGACCGACAAATCCGCCCTCCGATAAATGATTCTGAAAGTTAATGTGATAATAAGTAAATGCCAGAATAAATGTACCTAGTAGCATAATCGCGAACTTAATCGCTTCTGTTTTGACGTTTTGTAAGGTTAACGATGTTCTCTTCATACAGGTTCCCTCGCAATTGTAGATTGGTTTTTTAGACCGACCGTACCCTGCAAAAGGCAAGCCTGGAAGATATCATCGTGTTCGTCCTTCGAATATTCATTCCAATCCCCTCTTTCGCAGAGTCAGCCGTTTTTGACATACGGTTGGTGTACTCTACAAGGGGCGCTATGTGTATGAGAGATCGTAACGTTTCCAGATTGTCCTTAGGAAGATTGTCCTTCGGGGACTCATGGTATCCTGATCCTTTCTGTGTTTTGTGGTTAGCTGTGCTTGGTGAAAACGAATGGATATTACAGCGAGGCACGAAATTTTGAACACCTTGTTTCACACTTAACCACTTCGATTGCAGTACCCTCTTACGATCGCTGTTATCCCCGGATTTTTTTGATTCCTTTTTTCAAAAGGAAAAATCCTGTGATAAACGCGAGCGCTTCGCTTCTCCAGATGGGTTCTGCACTCTTCGTTCCTGTGTAAATATAAGTTCAAACGTGACTCAAAATGTATATCGTTCCATTTTGATTTAAACACCAGAGCTAACTTGCTTATACTTCTATTATATAACACCAATGTGACCGGGTCTAAACAAGCAACCCAGCAAAATCACGCATAAAGCAGCTATTGAACCGCTCCAGACGTCATACAGGCACACCGGAATAAGCAAAGCTTACGAATAGTGCTACCTGCTCCTTTATTCTATGACCGAAGGTTTTAAATATAACAGTGCAGTCACCCAACTGTGACAATTACAGGCTTTTTTTTATTTTTTGGTCATGAGCAAAGGAATCCTTTTCCTTACGCACATACACTATAGCAAATCGTATCGTTCATCGAATTTAAACGTTTCCAGACTTACTCTGCTTTTTATGGTATAATATAACAATTGAATCCCATTACCGTTTAAGCGAGGCGGAGTGATGAAAACGTTAAAGCCAAGAGTCTTTATTGGCTGTTCGCTGGAAGCGAAGCCGATTGCAGCCGCTGTACACGAAAATCTGCGTTTTTCAGCTGAAGTTACCCCGTGGTATTCGGGGGTATTTAATCCAAGCAGCTATACTATGGATGATCTGGAAGCCGAGGTACGCACAACGGACTT
>JAFWEX010000069.1 GCA_017512705.1 Paenibacillus sp. | reverse complement strand
TGCGGGTTACCGAACGACTTCACACCCGGGTCTTGCATGACTTTGCCACTCTTCTCCACATGTCCCGCTTCCGTTGGTTCCTGACGAACCGACTGCATCACCATCGCTTCGTCTTCTTCTGCACTTGGAAAATACAGCTTCACCTTCGCGCCGGGTTCAGGCATCATATACCATACCTGACTGCCTTCCGCAGCATACGGGAACCAGCGAGCCTCTCCGGCCTGCTGCCCCTCATCCATATCCAGATGAACCTTCACCTGGTTACGTTTCACATCAATGATTTTCCCTTCGATCGCAGCACCAATGATCATCGTCTGAAGCTGTCGAGGCAGTGGATGGGATGCTGGTAATGCACATGTATATTTCCATTGTAGCAAGCTTCGTTCCAGCATCGCCTGCCGAGAGATTATGTTATATACATGACCATCTGAGGATACTTCATCCCCTAATTGAAGCTCCTGTCCCAGATCGAAGGTATATGTTGTATACTTCTCCTCGGTTACTGCATGTTGGCCATGAGCTTCGGTATGTAGATAACGCTCGATATTACGACTCTTCTCAAATGGAATGGCTCTCAGCTCAAAAGCCCCTCTGCCTTCAGGATAACCAATCCAGAACCTGGGCTTGTGCGCAGTCACATCAGGCACCAGTTCCGCTCCCAGATGGGAAGCCAACCGCTTCAGAAAGCTCCAGTCGGTCTCCTGATACTGCATAATAAAAGCGCCCGTCTTCGTCTCTTCAAAGGCAAAATCAATATAGTCTCCTTCAGGATACCCCTTCATAACTCGATTAACAATATCCAAGTAACGCATCTTCTCGTTCTGATAGGATTTGGTTCTCTGCACAGTATCCAGTTCATAGGTATGTGAGATGACAACGGCCATCACATATACGATTCCCCTGTTAGCCTCGACCTTGATCTCATGGAGTTGTCCCTTGAACAGGGGCAGCTCTCTTCCAGATTCATCGATCTGGATAAATCCGACTCGATCATGGCTCCCAGCCTTCAAGATCATCGTCTCTTCCCACTCTTCATCGACCCATCCACTGAAAGATAAACGGGCATGTGCTCCTGCTTGCTGGATCAATTCCAGCTTATCCAGACGTATCTTGCCATACGGCCAATGGACATGGATATCTGCATAGGTTAGCGTTGATTTTTCCAAGGTCTGCACCGTGTTCCCCCTTTCTATTCGTCTGTATCTTACATCTGACCGTCCATCTCAATCTTGATAATCCCGCCCTTCCGGCATATCAGTTCAGATCGACTGAGCAGAGCAGCCTCGCCTTCCACCAACACGTCTTCTTTCCCTTGGCTCCATTTATTGAAGAACGTATCCGGTTCACACACGGAGCCATCCTTTTTACAAAACCCACACCGCCCCACGTTATCCAGCGGAATCACGTCTGCAACGTTCATTACAGGCTGTTCCTTGATATAAATGCCGTGAGAAAGAGGCAGATTCAGTACACCGGGATCTGACCCTTCACTACAAGAAATCTCCGCGCCTCTGACCACATAGGTGAACTCACCATTCATGCCTCCTGACATCAGAGCTTTGACCAGCATCGGTAACAGCATTTTTTCCCTCCTGTGCTATAACTCTAAAGGTTCATTTCCGTTCTCACTCGTCTGGGCACATATGAATATCGCCCTTGTTAGAAGCCGCCATAGATGCAGAAGCTCTACAGGAAAGCGAACATTTCCCGTGACTGCTCTCCCTCCTACCGAAGTAACGAACACCATATCATATGCCATTCCCTTGGTTGAGGGTTGAATGGACTCTCCATAGAAGACAACCAGGGAATCTCCCTGCACCGTCTCTTCATGTAACCACTGTGCGTCTTTTTTGAGCGATCGCATCTGCTCTGTGATAACAATGCCCATTCTCTCAATCTGGCTGACATGTAATGGATGAGATAATCTAGACAGGCATATGCTGATACCTTTTCGCTCGTCGATCCACATCACTTCATCTCGTCCATGGCTGTTTCGCCCCTCCTGCAACTTGCCTCTGGGAACTTGGACCAGATGATCCGGTAAAGGAAGAGTCAGTACCCCCTCCCAGATCTTGTGACTGTTGAGTGTGATGCTCTCCTCATCCGTCTCGATCAGCCCACGGCGTAGACCGGACGTAACTTCTTCCTGTGTCATCATCTCTTCACTGGATGCTTCAATTTCCTGGATGCGCTTGGCCAGACGGAAATCCCGATCCATTTTCAACAACATCTCATCCCCATAGCGGTTCATTCCAGATCCACCTTTCGCAAAACAAAGCCGCTTAACCCTCTGCGAAGCATACTTTCCGCTACATCCAAACGCACAATCACACCACTCCCTCGTACACCTTCCAAGGTAAACATACGCTGATCTCTAACCTTCTCACCCTGTAATAACAGGTGCTGTATGGAGCCATTTGGATAAAACAAGCTGTTGTCAGACAATGCGAGCACAGCAGGGATATGACATGCCCAGTAACCCAACTGTTCCCCGCTACGTTGATCAATGAAGGTGACCGATTTGAACAATAGTGCTTCATCGACCATCTCCATCAGCCGCTTCATGCGATCACTGACAAAATACGAAGGCCTGCTTATCCAATCCGTCGGCTCTTCATTCACTTGCCGTTCAATCATCATGACAGATGAGAGGGGCAACTCATCAAAACTAGTGGGTAGCGCCGGAGGCCTGAACGGATTCAATATCCGATGATCTTCGGTCAGTTCGTAAAATCGTTGGACCATAACTCCTCCTCTTTCTCATGAGAGACAACCCAGTATATCGATTCCATCTGCTCTTCAGTCAGAACATGCCTATACCGTTCACGATCATGAAGCCATATCTGTGCCTGACCCAGTCTAGCTCCGTGGAAATCGGCATGGAATAACTGCGCTCCCCTGAGGTCAGCACCTTCCAGATTGGCTCCTGCGAAGCAGATTCCCTGAAGACCAAGAACACCTTCCTGAGCTCCCATATTCCCTCCATCACTGACATCAGACAGGTCAGCTCCACATAAGTTACACTCCCGGAATTCAGCATCCATGAGTAGTGCCCCTCGAAGATCAACTCCGCTGAGATCACTATGTTCCCAGCTGGTTCCAATCATTACAGCATTCCTTAGGCTACTCTTGCTGAGATCTGTGTGACTGAAGTCCGAATACCGGATATCCACGTGATCATATATTCCCTCTGCCAAGGACAGTGACGTATAGTCTCCATAAGCGCATTCCAAGCCTTCCGCTACAGACAACTTCTTGCGAATGTTATGGACGTCCCTATATCCGTAGTCCCTGATATACACAGGTTCACTCCAGTCCTTGTATTCACCTACCCTGATCTGAAACAGCTCTGCACGGTCGATGTGTTCCATCTCTTTCAAGTTCACAATATGAGGAACGGCCAAACGTGCAAGCGCAGTGACATAGGCGTTGAATTGATTCGCAGACTGCAACATCATCCGTTCAACGTCAGAAGCATTAAGTACACCTCCATAACGTCTCATTTCGATATGGAGAAGCTCTTGTAACGAAGACAACGGCTGCATAGCCCATGTCGCATCATATGTATGCAAGCACTCCACCTCGTCCCAATACCATCGGTCGGAGTAAGCTTCCAGTAAGCAGAGGTAATTCCCCTCCAATATAGATGTTCTCAACATCGAACAATGAAGGATTGCGATGGGATCTTTCCCAAGTGTCTGTTGGGCCGATACTGCCTTTAGAACGAGTTGCCGCATGGATTCGACGAATGAATGGATTAGTGCCTCCTGATGTTGCACGATATACGCCCTCAGGTTGGAGAGTTGATCCTGAAGTGCGGGTTCCCATACTTCCTGCTGCAAATGTGCGATCGCTTCCGCTTTGTTCATTTCTTTTCCTTTCTATCACTCATGGCTAATTCATCTTGATCTCCGCTCCATGCATCTTCAGCTCTTCTTCCAGAGTGATGGTGTTGCCCTTTCCAGTTAATTCAACCTTCTCACCTGCGATCCGAATGGTCTGTCCAGACATGACGACATCCTGCCCCGCAGTAATACTGACATTCTGATCACTTACAATCTCGATGCCATTCTCATCACTGACAGTGATATACATTCCACCTGCCGAGATCACAATCTTGTCTGGAGCCAGCATGATCTCTTTCCCATACTTCGTTCGGAATGTCTTGATGTCAGGGTTGCCCATCCGATCTTCAGGCACAGGAGGTGGAGCTACTCTATTGGCCGAGCTAGCGCTGCCTCCACCTGTACCTGCTTGATGACGATTGCCCCCACTTGGACTCCCCCCAGACTGTCCTGAAGAACCCTTTCCAGCCGCTGGTGATGCGGTTGATACCTGTTTTGGTGCAGCCGGTACAATCTCAGGATCTTGTCTTTTTACAGAGCTTATGGCTATGCCGTCTTCCTCTTTTTTGCTCGGAAAATAAATACGGATGCTATCGTTCACTTCAGGCATGCAATACCATCCCGTATTGTTCTCGGAAGCATAAATCGTTGAATAGGGGAAGAAATAGGCTGTGCTCTCGTCCTGCTGCTCATCCATATCTAGCTTGGCACGGACTTTGTCCCCTTTGACTTGAAGAACAGAAGCTTGAATAGAAGCACCAATAATGGAAGTATTGTAGCTCTTCTTATAACGAAGCCCCTCCGCTGGATATATGGAATACGTATGATTGAGCAAACTATCGATGAATCGAGTCTTCACTTCACCGACAATCCACTTTCTGGACTTGAACCCTACTTCACTCCCCACTTCGAACCATTGCCTGCTGTCCGCTTCATATACGATATAATCCGGATCTTTGGCACCTGGCACTTTATTTTCCTTGGCAGATCGATAGTCCGCAATTCGTTTGGTCGCTGTATAATGCGTTGCTTGCAATTCACCCTTATACTGGCCTTCGGGTAAGCCAAAATAAAACTTGGGTTTGCCGGAAGCTGTATCCGCTACAACTCCAGTGTAGAAGTGGGATGCCATCCTTTTGATAAATTGCCAATCGGTTTCCTCATACTGCATGACAAAATCTCCGATTTTACGACCATCCGTTACATAATCAATGACATCTGAGCCTTCATAAGGGGATATAATCTTGCGTACCAGATTCTTGTAAGACAGATTAGGGTTCTGGAAGGAACGCTTGTGCAGCTTAACATCTAGCAGGTAGGTATGGGATACAGCGTCAACCATAAGTGTATGTACGCCGTTAATCACGTTGACTTTCACATGTAGCACCACACCCGAGAAAAATACCTTTTCACGTCCATCGTCATCGGTAATTTTCACTTTAATATCCGTCTGAGATGTTGTTGCCTGGACATAGCTGTCTTTGCGCGCTTCCGGGATCACTGCCGTCATTCTCATTCGCGCATGGCCGTTCATCGTTTTATTGACTTCAAGGGTCTGTAGGCGAACAATCTCGTAAGGTGTTACCCGAACCTGACCGTATGTTGTTGCGGATATATTCATGATTGACCTCCTTGCATTCATGTAACTTCACATTTAATAATGCATTTATATAAATCGGAATTTTATGGAATATATTGAATGTGTAGAAAGTCTCAAATTGTATGTGTAACCACGCACTTCCATCCATATATGGATCCTTAGTCTTATTTTTTTCTAGTCTGTCGCCTTCTCTTCTGTCCACCTGAAACAATCGTTGGCCAAACCGGTTCAGTTCTGTCCATCTCCCTCATAGGCTGTATAAAAGCCATATAACAAAGGACAAAGGAGGCTGGGCCGAATGTCACCAATGAAATCATCCAGTGGTCTGGATGAAAATATAGCGGGTATGCTGTGTTATTTATTCACGTTTGTAGGCGGCATCATCTTTCTTGCGGTGGAGAAGCGCAGCCGATTTGTGTTATTCCATGCCCTTCAATCGGTGATCGTTTTTGGTCTGATCATGGTGGGTCATGTACTGTCCACCTTTCTGCCGCTATTCGGGCCACTTGTAGCTTCAATGTTATCCCTTCTGGGGATCATCGTGTGGCTTGTGATGGTGGTGACCAGTCTGCAAGGGAAATGGTTCAAGCTGCCTTGGGTTGGTGATGTGGCCGAGAAGCAGATGCGACATCTTTAATAGGAAAAAACACAAAAACACCGAAACTTCAGATTCTGCTGAATCCGTCGTTTCGGTGTTTGCTGTGCATATATTATGTTAACTGTTCATAAATAAGATTCAGATCCATGACAATATCATTTATAGTCTAAATCATTCATGGAATAAATCATTCATATCCTGAGTCAATATCCGTAATGCCATGAATAATTCACACTGTATAGTTTACATAACAATCACACTGGACAATCTATCAATCCCTTACAACCAAAGAGCAATCCAGCTCTAAGGCCAACCCAGACCTAGCTCGCTCCTTTTACTCACCATGGATGAAGCAGGTCTACATTTATGCGATTGGTCTACATCTATAAAGTAGATATGCATCTATGCAGTAGATCTACATCTATGCAACAGTTCTTCATTACGCCGTTTTAATGTTCTCCTCAATCATTTCATCCGTGTGTTGCTTAGCCAGCTGAGCAGCTGTTTCTTTGCTGCCGAGGCCATTAAACAATAGATTCATGAAAATTGCTGTAAAACTACCCGCAATAATACCGTTCCCCAGCATAATCTGAGCCCAGTCTGGTGCACCTGCGAACAATTGTGGCACTACAGTCACGCCAAGCCCCATGCCAACAGAACACGCAACGATGAACAGATTTTCATGGCGATTCAGATCGACCTGAGTCCCGATGATGCGAATACCGGAGGATACGACCATTCCGAACAATGCCACCATGGCACCCCCAAGCACTGAACCGGGTACAAGCTGAGCAAGTGCAGCAATCTTCGGTACAAAACCGATGACAATCAGCAAACCGCCTGCAACAACGATGACATCACGCGTCTTAACACGTGTCATCTGCACAAGCCCTACATTTTGCGAATACGTGGTATAAGGGAAAGAGTTAAATATCCCCCCAAGGACAATGGCAAGTCCCTCTGCACGATACCCACGTGCCAAATCTTTGGATGTCAGATCCTTGTCCATAATTTTGCCGAGCGCCATAAATACTCCCGTAGATTCTGCCACACTGACAATTGCAACCAGAATCATCGTGAGAATAGGAACGATCTCAAAGGTCGGTCTCCCGAAATAGAACGGCTGCACCATATGGAACCAGCTTGCCTCAAGGACAGGGGCTAGTTTTACCTCACCCATCAAGCCAGCCACCACTGTGCCAACGAACAGACCGATTAATACAGAGATCGAACGAATGAAACCTGTAGTGAAACGAGTCATCAAAATAATAAAGAGGAATACACCGAAACCGAGCAACAGATTAACGCCACTGCCAAAGTCCGGCTGTCCCTGACCGCCACCCAGATCGTTAAATGCCACCGGAATCAGTGTCAGACCAATAATGGTAACGACCGAACCCGTAACAACGGGCGGAAAGAGCCGAATCAATTTGCCAAACAAGCCCGAGAAAATGAGAACAAACAATCCAGAGGCAATGATTGCACCGTAGATCGCACCTACTCCGCTTGCCTGACCGATCATAATCATCGGGGATACCGCTTGGAATGCACAACCCAGCATAACGGGCAGCCCGACGCCAAAATACTTATTGCCCCAGACCTGTAACAGTGTAGCGACACCACAGGCGAGAAGATCAATCGCAATCAAGTAGGTCAGTTGCTCTTGAGTGAATCCAAGTGCGTTACTCACAATAAGCGGTACAATAACAGCTCCTGCATACATCGCCAGTACGTGCTGCAAGCCGAGTGAGAAGGTTTTGGCCGGATGCCGATGACGCTGAAAAATACGTTCGCGTGCCATATCAGTTCGTGCCCTCCTCATCTGCGAATGTCACTTCTCCATTGGACAATGCTCCTATGCGAACCAGGGATTCCACACGGTAACCCGCCTCTTTGAGCAGACGACCTCCCGGTTGGAACGCTTTTTCAATCACGATGCCAATTCCAACGACTTCCGCGCCTACCTGCTCCACAATGCGAGCCAGGCCGAAGGCAGCCTCACCGTTCGCCAGAAAATCATCAATGATCAGCACACGATCACCAGGGTTCATGAACTTTTTGGCAACTGTAATTTCATTCGTCTCCTGCTTGGTAAAGGAATACACTTTCTCCACCAGAATGTCTTGGGTCAGGGTAAGCGACTTCTGCTTCCGGGCGAAGATCAGCGGAACATTCAGTTCGAGTGCTGTCATAATACCTGGCGCGATACCGGATGATTCAATTGTCAGTACACGTGTAATGTTCTCACCTTCGAATCGGCGAGTGAATTCTTTACCGACTTCTTTCATCAAAATCGGGTCCATCTGGTGATTCAGGAATGAGTCTACTTTTAGCACTTGCTCCGATAGGACAATGCCTTCCTGCCTTACTTTGTCTTTTAACAATTGCATCATGTTTTCCTCCCCAAGTTGTTTATCTCGATGTGTACTCCATCCGTTCAGTCTTCTCTTCCCTGTGTAAAAAAACAAAAAGCCCGCCTTTTCACACGTAAACGGCATAAACCGGAGACGGGAAAGACGGACTTGTTCCTGTATGGACAAGCCGCATAAATACAACAAGCGCGATGGGACAAAGCTCAAAGTATACTTAGATATACTTGACCTGAACCCACGCAGCGTGCAGAAGTATCCTTCCCGTAGTCCAATCATTCCGGTGATCGGGTAGAGACATGCAGGCCTATTCCTGCACATATACGAGTAACGGCATATTTAATTCATTTTCGGTTCCACAATTCAATGCAATGTATCATTGCGAAACGGAATGTAAGAGTGTAATCTCCACAACAATATGACAATGTTAGAAGTATACCGAATTGGCGGCTTGAAATAAAGAGGTATTTTCATGGAAATTGCGCAAATGATATTTGTTTTGCAAACAGGGGGTGATTGATTCTGTTTTTTTATGTACAATATGAGAACAATAGTATGTCCCATGGGATCGATCCTGAACCCGGGATGAAACATTCTGAATCTAGTCATCAAAGGAGATTGTCGCAATGAGAGGCATATTAAAAGAATTCAAGGAGTTTGCTGTTCGGGGTAACGTCATTGATCTGGCGGTCGGTGTCATTATCGGTGCGGCTTTTGGGAAAATCGTTACGTCACTTGTGAATGATATTATCATGCCCCCGGTGGGGAAATTACTCGGCGGAATTGATTTCAGCCAGAAAATATGGAACCTTGACCCCGGCATGAAAACAGCCAACGGACAAGATATTACGACACTAGCACAAGCCAATGAAGTTGGGGCTACCGTCATTGCTTACGGTCAATTTATCAATGTGTTGATTGATTTCATTATCGTGGCGTTCTGTATTTTCATGCTGGTTAAGGGCATCAACTACCTTAAACGCAAGGAGCCTGCTCAGCCCGAACCGAAAAAAGAAACGAAAACGTGCAAGTACTGTCTGTCTGAAATTCCGGCTGCAGCTACCCGCTGTTCCCAATGTACTTCACAGCTGGAGGATGAAGGAAGCCACGCCCCGGCGTAATGATCGGAATGTACTTCATTCCTACGCACAATGGTATAACATTATGACGCAGGTTTGATGCGTCAATCCTGCTATGCACATGAAAAGCAGGTATGCACTGATGCGTCACTGTTGAATGCATGTAAAGTTCATCAAACCTGCATCAGTCTAGGTTCCACCGTGGAGGTGGGACCTTTTTTAATAATTAAATTGCTATATATTGTTCCTCTACTACCCACTTAGAAACGTCGCGGCAACAGATGTTCCAGGATTGATTTGAGATCTTTATCTTCCTTGTAAACCTCTTCCCCGGTATCCAGCTCGGTAACTCGAATATATTCAAAATGGGCATTGGCCTCTGTTGGTTTAAACAAAAGCTGAGCTTCATCCTCCAGTCGAACATGAAATCCCATGTCTTTAAACATCGTCGTAAGCTGACTCGTCGCCGGCTCCTGACCTTGTCCTACAAAGATAAGCCCTCTAAGGGTTTTACGCTCCTGTGGTTGCGGATAAATCACCTGAAAGTGTACAATGCATTCCATACGATGGTTCCCCTTTCGTTAAAAACATACTTTGTGAAATTTTGAACTTTAAATTCTGCTATATAAGGAGATACGTTTCATGACCCCAGAACGTTTCGACATTTATAATGATCAGCAACAATGGATTGGGACAGCACCCCGTACCGAGGTTCATGCCAAAGGATATTGGCATCGTTCCTTTCACTGCTGGATCGTGCGTAATGAAGATGACAAACGAATGGTTCTCTTTCAGCGGCGACGGGATATTAAAGATACCTTCCCCGGATATTACGACATTACGGCTGCAGGTCACCTCACCGTCGGTGAGAAGCTACAGGACGCACATCGGGAGCTGGAAGAAGAACTGGGTGTGCACACGTCATTTGATGCACTAACTTATTTGTTTACCGCTACCCAGCAGCTTCAGGGTGAAGTGCGCGGAGTTCCGTTCCTGGACCGGGAATTCAGTGCAGTCTACGGTTTATATCTGAATCAGTCGCTAGAGAGTTATACGCTGCAAGCTAGCGAAGTAGATAGCTTGTATGAGGCACCACTGGATGACTTACTCGCCCTGTTCCGTCAGGAGACGGATGTGATTCGAGCATCCGGTGTCCGCCCGTATTCGGCTTCTTCCATATCAGCAGATGCCGTATTATCTGGGCCACCGAAAAGCATATCAATACTAGCTGACCTCAAGTCTGATCTTGGCAATCATACGCCGTCTACTCGCTCTGAACGCATCATATGTAATGTTCGCGCAGCAGACTTTGTGCCGCATGGAACCGCATATTATATCGATGTACTGGAAGCACTGAAACGCGTTGAACAAGTATAGCTTCATTTTCTCAATAAAAGCACCACTTCATACCTCTACTATTCACTGGATTGAAAACAAACGCCGTAACATAGGTCACCGCAATACTAAAAACATAAAAGGACGAAGCAGCAGCGAATGGTTCGCTCATGCCTCGTCCTATCCTTTCTTCATCCATCACTATTCATTCTCGGATGAAGGTGAAGCCCAGTACTGTGCAGCAATGTCAGCGTAACGTCGTCCGTAACGAGCCTCCAGCTCCATACCCATGTCCTGCTCCAGTTCGTATAACACCAATTCTTGTGCAAAATGATTCAGCAGTAAGCTCGTCATCACCGGATGCTCCGTGACCATGGCCTGAGTAGGACAGGACTCCCCGCGCATGCCCAGCATGCACCACCGGCGATCGACGACGAGTGAGAACTTGCGCCCGGTGCCCGTGCTATGTGATAGAAATCCTTGTAAGGGAAGCGGCTGATCAACCATGCCTTCCCCACCTTCACAAGACCACAACAGGCGCACACCCCGAGCCTCAGCCTGCTGCAGATCCTCTCGAAGCAATTCCGCTTCTTCTCGCCAGACATCCACTACAATCTCGTGCTGTGCTGCGGCAAGTTCACGACTCAGGTTCTCAAACACATTTTTGTCGCCTTCCACATTGTAAAATACAGGCTTCTCCGGTTCGCTCTTCGGCATACTTCGCTCGACGTAATCCAAAGAGGTGTGCATCTGATCTGAGATCATACGTGTCATCTCTTCGGGTCTGAGCATGCTGTATTTCACAGGCTCTCCCGGACTGCATCGCAGAAATCCCCGTTGTTCCAGCCGTTGTAAGGTGGCATATACATTCGAACGGGACACGCCCAGCCGCTTGGCTACCTCATACCCCGAGGCTGATCCCTGACGAGCTAATTCCACCATGATTCTGGACTCCATCTCGGTGAAACCAAGATGTCGTAAATGATGCAGCAGTTGGTCCATATATCTGTCCCCCCATGCTGTCAGCAACCAGCACTGCCCTAAGGCAGCACGTCTACTGCATCAGATCAGATCTGCTCGGCTCCACAGCGCGGGCACCACTTCGAGCCTTTTGGCAATTCAGATGCACATATCTGACATTTCACCATTTCACGCGGCACTTCGGTCTGCACATCCACGGTGTTCACGATTGGATTGTTTTCTTTCCAGTAACGAATGCGCTCATCCAGCTCCTGCTGGCGCTCACGTTCCCGCTGCATCTCCTCTTCCCGGCGGCGTTCCCACTCGGCATCGAATGCTTCCTTCTCTTCTAGCGTAAATTCGGTGCTGTTAAATCCAGGCTCGGTCTCCAGGTCCGCGATGGATGGAATCACGGTATGATACGGCTCGATCTCTTCATGCTCTTCCATGGCTGGTGCCCCGAAAATCGACGGATCGGCAGTCGGGTTTTGTGCAGCTGCGGCCTCTTGTTTGGCAGCTGTGGCAGCTCCTGTAGCTCCTGCAACTCCCGAAGCAGCTACACCGGGTTTGAACTCACCCAGCTTGCGTCCACACTTCGGACAGAAGTTGGCATCCAGTGATGCGACGTGTCCACACTCGCACAGACGTTCATTTTTCAGCTCGGCAATCTTGCCCCGCAGTGCGTCGATCTCATCTTGCAATTCGTCACACAGATGTGACAGATCCACCATCTCTTTTTCAGCCCGCGTCATGTCCTGTGCACGATACCCCTCATAGAAGATCCGGCCCATATCGGTAAAATGGACTTCCTGTTCCTGTTGCAAGCCCACAATCTGATTGTTTATTTTGCCAATCTCAACGGCGTGCTGGGCACGCTCTGTGGCTTTGTTTGCTCCGTTTTTGATGCGCTGAAGCAGTTTCATAATCATTCCTCCTCTGTCCCGTCAAAACAATATCATTTCAAATTATATTCATAGTTGGTCAGCAATCACAATATGCGATATGTCCTGGTTATATAACTTATACGATATGAAGCCAAAAAGTTGCGAAAACGTACGCCGCCCTCCGTTTTATACGGATATTGGATGGAAACAGGGCTTTCGTCAAGACCATACGTTCGGTATAATGGAACTTTGGCTCCATATTAATAAAGCGATGACCTATGAAACACATATAATTCACAATTAACTCTATCTTACCAATTTACAATGCGATTGTGAAAAGGGCAAATTCTTTACGTTTGAACGGGATCTGTTGATCCCTGAATGTATACAGAGGTGGATGAAACATGTTAAGTCCGAACTCAACGTTCTACCCCCGTCCACTCGGGGTGACCCCAGCAGCGTCCTTGCCCCAATCTCCCTCCGCTCCACTGGAAACCAGCCGGCAGCTTGTGAGTGATGATCAGCAGGACGCCTATTATTTCCGCTCGCTTGAAGAAGCCGGCATTAAACTCAATGGCCCGCAAATCTCAGCCGTGCGCCATGGCAGAGGCCCCATACTTACGCTCGCAGGAGCGGGCTGTGGCAAAACAACCGTATTGGCCGCAAGAGCAGGCTATCTAATGGAGGTCAGTGGTGTACACGCAGGCAGCATTCTACTCGTGACATTTACCAATAAAGCTGCTGCCGAGATGAAAGACCGGATTGCTGCCTTACCGGGAATAAGACCTGCTGCGGCAAGAGCGGTGCAAGCTCGTACGTTCCACTCGTTCGCACTGACTCTGCTGCGCCATTACGGAGTGCAAGAAGACATTTTTGGCGAGTCACGTGCTCAGCATACCGTGCTGAAAATGCTGCTGCGCCAAAATGGCATGAGCGAGGCGTTTCAGCCGGAGAGTCTGCTGGCAATGCTCTCTGCCTGGAAGATGCAGGGCTCAGACACGGCAGACCTGCCGGAGAAAACGCAGGATGAGCGTGATGCCAAGCGAGTGCTGCTCGGATACGAGACCTGGAAGCAGGATCGCGGCAAAATGGATTTTGATGATATCCTGCTGCGCGCGGCTGCGCTGCTTCGTGATCCTGCGGTGTTAAAGCCGCTGCAGCGGCGTTTTCAATACATTATGGTTGATGAATTTCAGGATACGAACCGGCTGCAATACGAGATTGTGCAGATGCTTGCTGGGGCTCACCGCAATCTGATGGTGGTTGGAGACGATGACCAGACGATCTATACGTTTAACGGCGCAAGGCAGGAATCGATTTTGGAATTCGATAAAGTATACCCAGGCGCACGCATCGTGACGCTGGATATTAATTATCGCAGTGATGCGCGCATTCTGGGGCTGGGTAGTGAGCTGGTTGCTCGCAACAAACGCAGACGGGACAAACGCTTGCGCGCGGCAGGACAGCGCGGAGATGCGCCAAGGTTCGCTACCCCATCGAGCGCCGAGGAAGAAGCGGCCTGGGTTGTCAATCAGATCTGTCAACAAGTAGAGGAAGGACAGTATCCGTACCGAGATATTGCCATCTTGCACCGGACAGCCAGCAGCAGTCGGGCGGTGTTTGAGCAGCTGGTGTTAAAGGATGTACCTTTTGTACAACATGGGGCTGCACCCGTGTTCTATGATCAGTCTCTCATCAAACCGCTGATGGATCATATGCGGCTGTCGTTGAATCCAAGGGCGATGGATGCTCTCCCAAGTGCGCTTGGTCCACTGTATGTATCCCGGGATGCGGGCCTGGAGTGGATTCAGCGCTGTGAACAGGAGCAGCCCAAAAAATATCCGCTGATTCATCTAAGCAAATGGGACAAGCTGAAGCCTTTTCAACAAGAACAGGTCAAGGAACGCATCAAGCTGATCAAATCCCTGCACAAGCTAAAACCGATCATTGCGATCCAGGAGATGCGCCGTCAGTTCTACGATAAATATATGGAGAGCGGAGATCCGACGATCTTCACCCACTATAAGGAAACGATGCTGGAAACACTGGATGAATTCGAAGCGGCTGTCAAAAAGTTCGAAACCGTAGAGGAATTCGTACAATTCGCCGATGAGTTGTCACGCAGACACCGTGAGATGGAATCCCTGCGCCGCGCACAGGATAGTGATGCGGTACAGCTCATGACCATTCACCGGGCCAAAGGACTGGAGTTCCCTTGTGTCTACTGGATTGGAGCTAGCGAAGGCATCGTACCGCATAGTACCGCCCTGCGTCAGGATATTCCAGAGGATCAGAAGGCAGCACTCACCGTGCAGCAGACCGATGCCGAGCTGGATATGGCTCTGGAGGAAGAACGCAGGCTGGCTTATGTGGCGATCACTCGTGCCAAGCAGCATCTGTATGTGACCTCACCAGCGAGCCATCATGGCAAACCTGCGGACGTGTCACGCTTCCTGCTTGAAGCTTTTGGCATGGAGGTTCCGGACAAGCGCAAAACACGGGAAGAAGCGCGTACAGGCGGCTCATCGTCCTATGGGAATCATGGGCATTCAAGCTCATACAGGAGCAACCATGGTGGTGGCAATGGAAATGGGAACAGGTCAGATACTGGTAACAATAGAGGCAACAACAGCAGCAACGGGAACTGGAAAAGCATCGGGCATGCTGGAGACAGCCGTAAACGTGAAAGTGGTACGTATGGTACAGATCAACGATCTTCATCTTATGTGCAACATGAACGGCAACGCAGTGCCATAAACTACAAGGATCATCGGGAAATGGAGATGCTGGATGAGCGAGATGAGGATCGCCTCATTGAGCGCCGAGGCAGTGGAATTATTCGAGATCATAAGGCTTTTAGTACACCAGGTCTTCATCCAAAAGCTACCGCTACCACCTTTACTTCGAGCACTTCCCGGAATGCGGGTTCCTCTCAAACAAGTGCGAGCAGAGCCGAGCGGACAGAAACGGTGGCGGTCTGGAAATGCAGCTCGGCTACGTGCAAAGCTTGGTTACGGCAGAAACCAGCTGTGCCCTCTGGCAAAGCATCGAAAAAAACAACCTCTGGCCCTCCGGCATGTCCGTTATGTTCAGGGACGATGATCGCTGGTACTCGGGAGGTTCCTGTTACGAATCGGTTCGGAAAATAGTCATTTTCTACATCACCGTATTCTCCGCAGTTGGTTATCTGAAAATGAAAATATGTTAATTGGTTAATTAGCCACTTATTTAGCCACAGAGTGGCTTCACCTTCGTTTCAGGGCGCTTGCTGCTGTTTTATTAACAGTAGAAGCGTCTTTTCTTTCCAATTCAACAGTAGCAAGACTTTTTTTCAATATTGAAATGGGGGTTGGATTATGCAGGACGGTAAACAACATCTGTATGTATCGGTAACTCATAACCTTATTGAGCAAACGAAAAACGAATCTACACCGTTTGAAGTGCTTGTGGACGATGGACAATTGGCAACATTGAAGGATCTGATGAAAGTGCTTGAAGATGGTGACAACTATTCCTTGCAACGAGCACCCGTACCTTACAAGTCGGCAGATCATGATGACGGAAATGAACGATTTACAGATGGCGTAACGATGCTGTACACCTTTCTCTATGATCACGGCACACCGGAGACCAGACAAGCTATTGATGGTATGAACGTGCTCCCCAAGCTGCAAGATACTGACTACGATGACCCGGGTTATGAACACTCGCCAATGAATAAATGATCGTTTGAAGCAAACGAATTGGGGCTGTTTGTTGCCAGCAAGACAGACCTATGCAATATGAACACGGCACATTAACCCTCCTTCTGATGAGTAGAACTCTGAAGGAGGGTTATTCTGTCAGCCCATGTTTCACGTGATGAACCAATATTTCACGTTATGAATCTGAATAGCGATACCATGTAATTCGCTAAGTCCATCCGTTCAAATCTTAGTCCAGCCTGATCTCCTGACCTTTCTCGGCGGATTCGTAGATGGCACATAGCATACGGGTAGAAATCACTCCATCCGCAATCGGACTAATCGGAGGTGTACCGTTCAGACTGCATGCCACAAAGTGATCAATCTGATTCTGGAATGCACCGTGAATATCCAGACCCGAATGATCCGTCTGAGGCTCAATATTCATAATCGTGTCATGTTTCTCTGAAACAATCAGCGTTTTGGGCTCCAGTTCGAATCCTCCGCGTTCCCCGTACAACCTTACATAAGACTCATCCTCACGGGCGTGCAAGGTAAAGCTCACATCTACCGCTAGGGAGGCACCATTTTCAAAACGGATCAGGGCGTTCGCCATATCTTCCACACTATTGACCGCTGCACTGTAATCCGCTGCTTTGTAAAATGAGAGATGTTCAACATTCGCACGATTGCCAAGTTTTCGGTACGTATTGCCAGTGACGGATACTGGCTTCGGTCTACCCATCAGGTACCAGCACTGATCAATGATATGTACACCCAGATCAATCAGTGGTCCACCGCCGGACCGAGCCTTGTCCGCAAACCAGCCGCCCGGATTACCCAGACGTCGTAGAATAGAAGCTTTCGCATAATATAGCTCACCAAACTCGCCAGCATCAATGAACCTGCGTAACATCTGCATGTTGTTATCATAACGGCGTACAAAGCCGACAACGAGAGTTCGGCCGCTCTTTTTCACTGCTTCCTCAATCCGTAGCGCGTCTTCGACATTGGTAGCTACCGGCTTTTCCAGCAGTACATGCTTGCCCGCTTCCAGTGCAGCAATAGCGAATTCCGCATGGGTGTTATTCCATGTGCAGATACTGACGGCGTCCACATGCGGGTCTTCGAGCATCTCACGATAGTTGGTGTACACGGATTGAGCATCATACTTCTGCGCAGCCGCCTTGGCCCGCTCCTCGTTCAGATCACAGATGGCATAGATAACAGCATCCTCATTTTTGGCATAACACCTCATATGAAGATCTGAGATGGAACCTGTACCGATCATACCGATATGCAGCATTTGCTTTGTGCTCATCTTCGTCCTCCCTCCATTTTCCAAAACTTCGTTAACGTCTAGTCTGCCCGCAGCATGCCTTCATAAATCCCCGGTGTTGAATTTTCAATCTCTACCGCACCCAGCGTTCGCTTGTAGAAGTCCTTCGGGCCAGCCGATCCGATAATCGCGTAACCGTAACCATCTGCTCTCATCGCATGCATACAAGCAAGCAGCAAGGCCGTCCCCACACCCTTTCCACGTGCATGCGGACTGACTCCCGTCGGGCCAAAGAAATTACGACAAGTTGCTTCATAACAGGCAAAACCATTGATTTTCCCATGTTCCAGCGCGATGTAACAAGTCACAGGCTGACGTGCAAAAGCGACATCACATTCATCCACCCATGCCTGGTTAAAATGAGTTCTCACCCAGTTCAGCACCTGCTGCTTCTCCGGAGCGATCGCTCTGCGGATCACAATACCTGCGGCCTTCAGTTTCTCCAGTCCGGCATCCTGCCCCGGTAAACGATAGAGCGCTACCAACATATCACTCATCTTTCTGTTGCCTCCTCCGCTCTTATGTGCAGCCTTGCTTGTTTTTCTTATGACATGCAGTGTTGGAGAGGTCAGCTTCCACAGCTTTGTCCGCATATCTTGAAATTAACCTAATCCTACTGCGGATAACCTGCCTACTAAGCATTCATTGGAATTTAACGGCCATCTTTTTTTCATCCATATGTATCTATTCGCAACCCTACGGCACGTTATCACGTCAGTTAATGAGATGCGGCCCTCTGTATAAAAGATTACCGCATCATAACATGAATGAGAAGGGATGATCTTATGAAGAACAACATGAAAAAAGTAAGCACCCTGGTCGCCCTTTCCATGGCGCTGAGCGGCGGAGCTGCTTATGCTGCAACCATGGAAAACACCGTATCTTCTGCGCAAGAGACCAGTGCTCCAACCGCGAGCATTGCCGCCGGAGATGTCCAGGTATCCGTCAACGGTGCATCTGTTGCCCAAGGATACTGGAATCAAGACCAGAAAACAGCCATGATTCCGCTACGTGCCCTGACGGAAGCACTCGGGATCGAGCTGAAATGGAAAAAGGAAGACAAGTCTGCAGAACTGACTCGCGGTACGCTGTGGACTCAGGTATTTACAGGTAAAGACCGTTATTCCGTGAACAAAATGTTGCTAACTCTGGGCATTGCCCCTGAAATTAAAGATGGGACACTTTACGTGCCCGCTGTTTTTGCCGAGAAAGTCCTACATGCACAAGTAAACACAGCCGGGAATCAGGTTACGATCACAAGTGAGGAGGATGTGAAGACGGTTACAGAACGCGGTGTAATCACTTTGATCTCCAATCAAGATAAATATCAGTCCATCCAGATTGGTGGTGCGGGACCGGATGGCATCGTACTGAATCTGAACGAGGATACGCAATTCATTTCCGCAGATGGAAAAGAAATTACACTTGCTGATCTATCCATCGGTATGGTCGTGGAGGCTAAGCATTCCCTGGTATCTACTCTAAGTTTGCCACCTCAGACGCCAACGTATAAAGTGACCGTACTGGATACGGCAGCCGAATCAGCAGCACAGCCCACAGAGACTTGGGGTACAGCAGGCTCGATTGAAAATGTAGATACAAAGGATGGCATCGTTACTCAGATTGAGATTACCGGTACACGCCTGACTGAAACTGCGCCGGATCATGTCGTATTAAATATCGACAAGGCCACTTCGCTCGTGGACCAGAAAGGCGAAGTCGTAAAAGCGGAGCAACTGACCAAAGGAGCCAAAGTGATCGGATTCTACAGCCCAGCGTTGACACGGAGCCTGCCTCCAATCGGCACCGCTTGGAAAGTTGTTGTGGAGCTCCCATAAGTTTAGCATAACCTGAGTAAGACTTTGTCTTCCCAAAGACAGTAGATATGGAACCATGCATATCATTGTTTATTCAAAAAAATACAACAAATCCCCTGATCTGACGCCCGGGATCTGCTATCAAACCGGAGTCATTCAGGGGACTTTTTTGTTCCATGTTACAGCTTGATGTTCGCCTCATCAAAGTATTCCTCAAGTGTCAATCCACTCTGCACCACATCCGGTGCAAGATCGGCACCCACATAGCGAATATGCCAAGGCTCGTATACATAACCTGTTACGTCCTCTTCGCCTTTTGGATAACGGATGATAAATCCATATTCAGCAGCATGTTCATCCAGCCATTCACCTTCTTTGGATGAGCCGAACACCTCTTCGAGCACATTGCCAACACTTGGACTGGATACATCCATGGCAAGCCCTGTCTGGTGCTCACTGCGGCCTGGAACGGCACTTACACGGGAAGCATACTCTTCCCCTTTGGTCTTCACATTATTATTGTAGATGGATACCTGACGTTGGTAAGATCGATAGCCAGACACCGCACGAAGCTCTATCCCATCTGCCTTTGCACCAGCAAACAGTTTCTCCAGCGCTTCAGCAGCTTCTTTGCGCATTTGTCTCTTCTCATGTGGCCCATCAAAAGAGAACGGCACATCTGGCTCCACCAGATCACTCGGCTCGTACCCTTCCGGCAGACTGCGTTGCTTGTTGACAATCACGGTCATCGCCTGAGCATTGGTCACCACAGACTGAGAATCAACGGTCGTTTGGAGGGCACTAATGCTGCGTTTCTCCATAAGTGGACCTTCTGCTCCTGCACTACCATTTCCATTGGAACCCTGTTCTCCTGCAGGTACACTGTCTGAGCCGCTGCCTGCCCCTTCATCGCTGCCCGGATTCGTTGTGCTATCCCCTTCGGCACTTCCCTTCCCATTTGAGCCTGATTCATCGGTCAAATGAACGGTTGTTCCGTCTGCTCCCTGTTCCGTGCTAGATGGTCCATTGGCATTCTGATTTTCCTTCGCGCCGGAACCGTTCTGACACGCTGCTAACAACGCTCCACATATCATAAGTGAGGACAGCAGAACCACGATCCGGCGCTGTCTTCCTGTTCCTGATTTCATCATAAAACTCCTATCACCTTAGTAGAATAAATATCTCTTATACATGTTCTCACGGTTACGATAATGTTCCCTGCGACAGTATACCGTAAATGGTTAATAAGCTCCACCTGTAAAGAGCGGCTTCTCCCAGTCTCTATGCGGAGATATACCGGTTATACAGCCGTTACCCTTATTTTCTGTACATTTAATGTAACATCCCAAACTTAGACAGCTTCGATGCAAACTGGAAATGTGAACTGAGGCTCCACAAAAAAAACAAACAGGGGCGATCTGAGATCTCCCCCGCTGTATTGTTGTATGCTTCACTTCGTTGCCGGGCTGTCCTTGTACTTCTGGACAGCCTGCCACATCCGCGCTGCCACGCGCTCGCGGATGAGATCCAGACCGGCTGCTGCGGGTACACCCGGCAGCAGTGCGGTCAGCTCGGGCAGCGCAGGCGGCTGGCCCGGCTGCGCGAGCCGCACCTCTACGGCGCCGAAGCCCGGCCCCGGCTGGTGCATGGCGCCGTCTGCGGCGGCCTCGGCGATCCACTCGCCGACGGCTGCGCCGCCTT
>JAFWEX010000068.1 GCA_017512705.1 Paenibacillus sp. | reverse complement strand
CCGCAATATCATGTCTTCGATGAAGGATTTTATGAACCTGTCCATTACAGCGGGTGTGAGCTCGGTAGTGTCCGGTTTCACCTCGTTACGAAGTGCGTGTCGGGAAGCAGAGTCTGCTCTTAAGGAGAGATTTTTCACAGGTGGCAGTCAAATTCTACATGTTAAAGATGTACGTGAAGCACCGAGTAGGGAAGAAGTGGCGATCCTCTTAAACCCTGAGCAGGAACAGCATTTCATGAAGTGTTGTATCAGCAAGAATAGGGAAAGCGCCGAGCTATTTCTGGAGGACATACGCACGAACCTGAAGAACCTCCGAGCAGACGAGAATAGTATTCGCAAGCAATACATTACAGTGCTCGAAACGATGCATGCCCACTTGCTGAATACTACGTCACGGAAGACACTTTTGATGACGGAGAAATCCCCCTATGAAATTGTACTGAATGGGGAGCATTGGAATGATATACATCGAGATGTGATGATGCATATCACGGAAACGTTTAACGCCAGTGCTCCAGTTACGCACGAACTCAAATACACCGATCTCGCCACTGACATCATCAACACATATTATGCAGAGGATCTCTCGCTGCAGAGTGTAGCTGGCCAGATTAATGTTCACCCCTCGTATCTAAGTCGATTGTTCAAACAGGAAAAGGGCGAGAATTTCATCTCTTATTTAACCCGGACTCGCATTGAACACGCGAAGGCCTACCTACTGAGCAAAGAGCTGAAAATATATGAAATCGCGGACAAAGTAGGTTATCACAACTACACATATTTCAGTAAAATTTTCAAAAAAACGACGGGTTTAACACCAGAAGAATATCGAGAACAACAGCAGTTCCATGTAATCCGCGAATAGAGGTGCACTCGGTGATGTTCAAACGTCCTTTCCAGATCAGGCACAAGATTATTATCATCTGTATAACAGTCATTATATTTCCTGTCTTCGTGATGACCATTAATTCTTATTATTCTTCGGAGCGATTATTATCGCAAAATTACACCACACTGCTCAGTGACTTGACCAAACAGACGAATATTCGTATTGACGAGTTTCTGAAAGAAATCGAAAAAATTACACTACTAGCGAGTAATGGACTAAGTGATAGTTTATCGGCAACCCACGAAGGCAGTTTTCCGATCCAGGATTTTCTACGCGTAAGTGATGAAAACAACGAGATTGCCGCATACAACATTTTAATGAATTACATTATGATGAAGGATCGTGTGTTTTCGATCTATCTATACAATATGAACGGCGGACAAGATCTGTTTGTTAGTCCACATCAGCCGATTGACCCCACGTTCAACGTCAGAAATGAGCTATGGTTCAAGAAGTTTATGCATGACGATGAGCGCACGATCACGTTGACAACCCGCATAGATAAACAATTAGAAAACAAAGTACTCGCTGTCTCCCACGCACGAAAAATCCATGATGTGACGAACGGGGAATTGCTTGGCGTAATTGTGGTCAGCATTGATATCAAGTTTATTGAGATCGTCAATCGCAACTTGCAGGAAGGGCTTCGATCTCGCTTCATGATTATTGATGAGGATGAAAAAATCGTATACAACGTGAACGACCAGTTGATCGGCACGTTGTTTCGGGATAATGTCCGTCCATCTGAGGCATACAATGTGGTCGTAAAAAGCCCGCTCAGTCAGCAAAAGTGGACCACATATGTCTATATGCCGCTAGAAGAGCTGACTGCTGATGGCAAAATATTAGGCAGGAATCTGGTGACGCTGGCGATTGTGATGTCTCTTTTTGCTGCCGTTATTTCCATTTTTCTATCGCATGTGATCACTCGTCCCATTAAAAAACTGCTAAATAATATACGACTCGTCGAAAAGGGGCAGTTCGAACATGTGCAGGACATCCGTTCCCAAGATGAGATTGGTCATCTCTCCACACGTTTTAATCGCATGTCTCATGAATTGAAGCGAATGGTGGAACGAATGCAGCAGGAAGAGATCGAGAAAGCCGCGGCGGAGATGCGGGCACTGCATGATCAGATTAATCCTCATTTTCTATACAATACGTTAGGCTCTGTGAAATGGATTGCATCCATGCAGCAGGCGGACAAAATTGTAGATATGACGGATGCACTCATATCTATGCTGCGATATGCAACCAGGTCGGACGGTAGTCTCGTTATGATTGCGGAGGAGTTGAATCACATTGGGCATTATGCGACCATTCAAAACGTCCGATATTACGGCAGTATTCAGATGAAGTATGAGATAGAAGAGAAGCTGCTGGATTATGTCATGCCTAAGATGATCCTGCAACCTATTGTGGAAAATGCATTCTTTCATGGTCTTGCTGAGATTGAAGAAGATGGGATCATCACGATCCGGATTCGGCCACAGCATAATGATATTTGTATTGAAGTCAGTGATAACGGGACAGGTATGGATCAGAGTACTGTATGCAGCCTGATGGAGGAAAGACAGGAAACAGGTAGCAGCAACCGGGGAATTGGATTATATAACGTGCAGCGCCGCATCCAACTTCACTTTGGTAAACCATATGGAATTCAGGTGAAGAGCGAGATCGGGAGAGGAACAACGTTTACGATTCTGCTGCCTGCGATAGCCAGTTCACCAACGAAGAAGTGAAGCGATGTAGGCTAGACTTTATGGATGGTGAAAAAGGTCTAAGGAATCATGATGAAAATGATCCACAAAAACAAAGTAAAACCAGAGGACCTGCATGCAGCTTGATAGCTACAGATCCTTTGGTTTTTTTGAAATAATCCACAATGGATTCAAAAACTTCATCTAAATACATGTCATCTTGCATTTCACCCTTTAACACTTCCTAATACCAGCCCTTTGGTGAAATACTTCTGAAGGAACGGATAGATGAGAAGAATCGGAATGGCACCCAGGAACATCTGAGCTGCACGTCCTGTTCTGGCATTCATCATAGATAACAGCTGGGTATAATCTGATCCTGATTTCAACATCATCTGCTCGAAGCTTTGAAGCAGTGTCTGCAAATAACTCTGTAACGGATAATTAGCGGGATTGTTCATATAGATAATGCCATCAAACCAGGAGTTCCAATGACCCACAATGCTGAATAATCCGACTGTCGCGAGTGCAGGTTTCAGAAGTGGCAGCATAATTCGAATCAATACTTGTAAAGGTCCCGCACCGTCAATAATAGCTGATTCTTCAATCTCTTCAGGGAGCCCTCGAATAAAGTTCATTAGAATAATCATGCTGAACACGGGAAGAGCTCCTGGAAGTATCAGAGACCAGATCGAATCGATCAATCCCATTTTCACCACAACCAGATAGGTAGGAATCAAACCTCCGCTAAACAACATCGTGACGATAAAAAATCCCATGTAGACATTACGTCCCATAACCTTCTGTTTTGTTTTGGAGAGCGGATAGGCTGTCAGCACGATTAACAGCAAATTCACAACCGTACCGAGAACCGTTCGCTGGATCGCAACCCATAAGGAAGAATAGAAAGCATCACCAGAAAGAGCAAACTCGTATGCTTTGGTTGTAAATTCGACAGGCCAGAACGTCACACTCCCCGCTGACACCGCTGAACTGCTGCTAAAAGAAACAGCAAGTAAATTCACAAATGGTAGAACACAGAGCAGCGAGATGCTCAGCAGTATCGTGTAATTCAGAATATGAAAGAGACGTCTGCTTATACTTTTGTCATGAATCATCCGAATACGCCCTCCTTAGAAGATACGGTAACCTGCCACGCGGTAAGCCAGAATGTAAGAGACAGCAACCAGGATGCAGGAGATGACCGATTTGAATAAACCGACAGCGGTGGCAATAGAATATTGTGCCTGCTGTATACCTAAACGGTACACATAGGTATCAATAATATCTCCAGTCTGATAAACCACAGGAGAGTAGAGGTTGTAGATCTGATCAAAACCTGCATTAAGTACGTTTCCAAGTGACAACACAGTCATTAAAACAATCGTTGGCATGAGGAGCGGCAAAGTGATATAGAGTGTTTGCTTCCAGCGTTTGGCTCCATCAATCACAGCTGCTTCGTACAGTCCAGGATCGATGCTCGTTAGAGCAGCCAGATATACAACCGTACCAAAACCAAATCCTTTCCAAATATCACTTACGATCATCGTCCACGGGAATATAGAAGGGGTGCCGAGAAAAGAGATTGGCTTAACGCCAAACACACTCAAGAACGTATTAATGATGCCATCTGCACTTAGAATATCCAGCATAATCCCCGCCATAATGACCCATGAAAGAAAGTTGGGAATGTATACGAGGGTCTGGAAGGTTCGCTTAATCCCGTTGTGCATCACTTCGTTCAGTAACAGAGCGAAAATGACCGGCACCACAATGCCACCAATCATTTTGAAGATGGACATATATAGTGTGTTCCAGATCGTTCTTACGAAGTTAGGCTGGTTAAATACATGTGTGAAATTATCCCATCCGACCCATGGCGAGTTGAAGCCGAGACCGGGGTTGTATTTTTGAAACGCGATAATCAGTCCATAGAACGGAATGTAACTAAAAATAAATACCAGCACCACACTAGGGATTAACATGAGGTGATAAGGACTTTGCTGCTTCCATTTTTTCAGCATTGCATTTCCTCCGTTCGGTTATCAAAAAAAGGGGTGAGAACAGGCTCACCCCCTTCAGGTCCCGGCAATCATTTATTTGCCGTATGCCTCGTTCACTGCTTCAATGGCTGTATCTCCGCCAGCTGCGCGCCAGTTCTGTACCACCACGTCAAAGTAATCGATACTTTCGCTGCCCATAATGATTTTGGTAAAACCTTCGGTCAGAATATCATCCAGCGTTGTGCCGTAACTGGAGAGTGCTTCCGGGGTAACACCCCATAATGCAGTTTTGATGTAATTGCCGCTATCAAGCACTTTTTTGGCCAGACCGTAAGCATTTTTCGGAGCACCTTGCTGCAAATAATCGCCCGTTGCTCCTGGTGTTGAATTCTTGATGAATTCAACGCTGTTATTATATTTCTGCCACATTCCCGAAGTCGTCAGTCCGCTGGTATCCTTGGTTTCAAGAGCTTTGGACACCGCTTCGAATTGCTCATAATCCGAATTCGGATTAAGTACACGGAACGCACCAACCACATGGGCAATGTCATTGTCCAACAGGGCAGACAACGTCTCTGGTTTTTCCTTGCCATTACCTTCATCTACGATGTAGGCGTAGTCATTTATGATTTCAATGACCGCTTGCGGATTGACAGCATCCTTTTTCATAACAATATAATTGTTGTTAGCAAAAAAGATGGACTGTTTCGCTTCCTTACCATCCACTGTTGGAATCAGATACGGATAGAAGATCGCGTCTTTACCCAGATTAGCAACCGTATCTACGCCAGGATTATATCCCCACCACTGATAATATGGCTGGATGCCCACTTTACCAGCAACAATGTCGGCATTCATGGCATTAAAGTCTTTAATGGCGAATTCCGGATCAATTATGCCTCGCTTGTACCACTCTGCCCACTCTGCAAGTGCGTTTTTCATCTCAGGCTGAATGGAGCCATAGGTCAGTTTTCCCGTGCTGTCTTCAATCCACATATCGGGATGTGCGTTCCATGCAATGGCGAGCAGGTTGAGATAATCGAGAGACTGATCCACAGCGATGCCGTATCCGCCGTGTTTTTCCATGAATTTGAGCGCCATATTTTTAATATCTTCTACGGATTTTGGATCTTGGAGTTTAAGCTCTTCTTTCCAGTCGTTTCGAACCCAAATAAAATCCGGCTGATCAATTAATCCCCAGTGCATTTGCGGTATGCCGTAGAGCTTGCCATCTTTTTTACCAGATTCGTAGCTATCTGCATCCGCTTTCATATAACCTTTGAGACGATCGGAGGCGTGTTGTTCGAAGACTTCTGTCAAGTCCATGACCATATCGGCCTCAATTAATTGGCGTAGCTGAGAAGGGTTTACGCGGAAAACGTCAGGAAGTTCATTCGAAGAGATGGCGAGATTGAGCTTGGTTTCATATTCATCACTGACCCAGTCCGTCTTGACGTTAATGTTTAATTTCTCCTTGTATCTACGGGTCCAGACATTATTGGTAATGTCATCGCCCTTTGGATATTTCGCTGAACTGTATTCGGATGTGACCGTATGAATGGTAACCGCACCTGTGCCATCATCGTCCGCATCCGTCTGTGTTGTACCTTTTCCGGTGTCATTACAGGCCGTAATCAACAATGCGGACATACTCATGGATAAGATCAGAAGCTTCATCTTTTGGTTCATTACCGTTCCCCCTCAAGTTCAAGTCATGGTTTAGGAATGTGTTACTTGAAGATATTGTAATGGAGAACGAGTGGAGGGGATATAAACGTTATTGACCAGAATCTGTATGATTTTTTACTCTAGAGGTAAACGGGGGAGCCAAAGGAGCATATATCTTGCACTTATTTGAACTATGCTGCACTTTTTTGAACTGCGTGGAACACAAGAAGGGACAACAAAATAAAGGCTGCATTATATTGATGTTAATGAGTTCATAAAGTGACCCATAAGGATCGCAGACAAATATACATATTTTTTTAGCGTACTTTGTGGCTATTCGGTGTGCTGCGATGTCTAATTTATTGTAATCAAGAGGAGGTTCACACTATGTCAGGAGCTCATGACGCAGACTTCACTCCTGTTCCTCCGTGCATTCAGATGCAAATGATGGATTAACTTTCCTTTTACTTAATCCATGTACCCCGCTAACAAATTCCTAATATCATAAGTAATGTTTGTTTTTAGAGCATTCAAATTAGATAAAAAGGAGATGCGGGTACAATTGAGTAAACGAAACTTATTTCAACGTAGTGTTTCCATTGCCGTCCTTAGCAGTATGGTTCTGGCAACGGGACTACCTTCCATCACAACTATTCCTGCTGCTCATGCGGAAGCGTCATCATTTACAGAGCAGAGTAATACTCTGGCTAACCCGCCTTCCAACACTTCTGAAGTAGATCAGATCGCAACGGATTCAACACCTGCAACGAAGCCATACGCCGTTCCTGAAACGGTATATGGCCCGAATACATCATTAACACAGCAATCCGCAGGGCCGGACCTCCTAATTACAGAGATGGTACCGGATACATCGAACCTACCTAATTCAAGCACAGATGCGTATGAATATGTTGAGGTCTATAATAACACCGATCATGAGATCAATTTTAAAGACTATGTATTCTTCTATAACAATAAAGATACTTGGAAGCCTGATGCTGGGAAGGATATCATGATTCCAGCCCGTAGTCCAATCGTATTCTGGATTATGAATGGCAGTAATCAAGCGTTGACTGCCGAACAATTCAACAGTAATTTCGGCACTACTCTTGTAGAGGATCAACATCTGTTCCGTATTCAGGGTGGGGGCGGGATGGCCAATGGAAATGCACGCTCACTTGTCATCCGAGACCTTGCTAATGAGAGCATCGTTTCCGCAGCTTATGAACCAGCTCACGTAAAAGCGAATATGGGTATCTTTTTCAAGCATCCCGCTAGTGGAACTACACAAATGACGGTTATGGACGACTCTGGGAAGCAACCTGGCACACCTGGGGTAATCGATCCGCAACAAGCCGTTCCGTCTGTCGTAGACGAAGGTTCGCAAACTGCTATAGAGCACAATGCACCCGTTGATGCATTACAGGTTCAAGATTTTGTTGTTAAAGCCAGGATTCATAATCTCTCTACTGAAGCAGACGGGAGCAAAGCAGCAGTGAAGCTGTTATATAAAACACCATCTCAGAACAGATACACTGTCCTAACGATGTCTTCGGTCAATAACTCGGATGAGTATGCAGCCACGATCCCTGCATCGATGCTTGTTGAACCACAGCTCTTATACCGAATTCAGACAGGCAGTGTAGAGCAGTCCTATTCGGCATCCATTCAGATGGAACGGTATGACTCGTCGAAGACACCAACACTCCTTATTACAGAAGTTGTGCCCAACACAACGAATATGCCAGGGACATCCTCCGACGCTTATGAGTATATTGAGGTCTATAACAATACGGATCAGCCAATAAATTTTAAAAATTACAGCTTATATTACCGTTACCCGGATAAGGGACCGACGGGAGATGTAGCATGGCGTTCAGAAAAACCTGATTTTGTCATACCTGCTCAGGAGCCTGTCGTATTCTGGATCAAAAATAGCGCAAATGCTTCGTACGACGAAACGGATTTTAATCAGTTCTATCAGACCCGCCTGGTTCCAGATGTTACGCTGCATTCCATCCAAAGTGATGGCATGGCCAACTCAGGTCGCAGAGCTCTCGTCATCAAAAGCAACACAGGCAAAGAAGTTTCATCCGCTTATTATGATGCAGATCAGACATATGAGACGGGTACCAAAGGGGATGAAACCAAAGAGAACAAAGCAATCACCTATACTTATCCCCTTAATGGCTCCAGCGTCATGATTAAATCCGGATCTGGAGTTGCAACGCCTACTCCGGGTACGATTGAATTAAGTCAAAAGCCTTCTCAGCCGGTGCACGTGGAGCAGGATCTTGTTCCGCCAACGGTCACGGATATGACCAAAACTACATCAGTAGATCAATCAAAAACATTGGAACTCATTGCCGATGCCAGAGACAATCGGGAAGTGACCTCCGTTGACGTATATGTTCGTTCGGACAAGGACATCGAGTTTTTACGTCATCGTCTAACAGAGGATTTCAATGATACGATGTACCATTATACGTTATCGTCAGCTGAGCTTATCGGACGTAAACGAATTGAGTATTATTTTGTCGTCTCGGACGGCGTAAATGAAACTCAATCTGATACAACGAGTATCTCCATTACAGGAGGGGCAAGTGATGATCCACTTCGACTCAATGTCAAAGATCAGGACATCCTGCATGGAACTCACATCCTCAAAGGCACATCGCAGTCTAAGAGTACACCTGTTAACCTGCGGATTAATAATAAGCTCGTTCCCGAAAATTCAACCTCGGGTGCGCTGGAACATGATGCTTACTTTGTATTTGAAGCTGTGAATGTAGATTATTACTTTAAGAATTCAGTTACGAT
>JAFWEX010000067.1 GCA_017512705.1 Paenibacillus sp. | reverse complement strand
TTGCCGGCGCCGGTGATGGAATCGCCAACCTTCTCAAATTGTTGACCCGTCTCGTCGATTTTGGAGAGTGTGGTGCTGGTTTTCGCCGCTTCCTGTTGTAAGCGTTGAAGCTCTTTTTCTGTCTCTACAATTTCACGCTGCAGAGCGTCGTATTTGTCCTGACCCAGGGTGCCGTTTTCCAGCTGCTGCTTGGCCTGCGCCTGAGCGGTTTTCAGAGCGTCCAGCTTCTCCTTGGTGGATGCGATGGACTCCTTAAGAAGACGCTGCTTCTGGGTGACCAGGTTGGTATTGGTGGGGTCCAGCTTGAGGAGCTTGTTCACATCCTTGAGCTGGGACTGAGTGGATCTGATGGTGGAGTTGACACCTTTCAGCGCCCTATCCAGACCTGTGGTGTCGCCGCCGATTTCAACTGTGATGCCTTTGATTCTGCTTGCCATGTTTCACCTCCTCAGAATGCTTACTGGCCATTTCATTTGTGCATCTCCTTCAACAAATCCTCTATGTTTCACCGAATTACTAACACATCTTTTTGTGGAAAATAACCGCATGAAAAACGGTGTGATTTCGCTTATAATGATAATACAACGTGTGGCATCTCAAGTGTGTAAATCCAGTTGAGGGCCACACGTTATTTTTATTATACGAATAGGAGATTTTCAAATGAAACGAGTGAAAGCCGCTTGTATTTGTCAGACACTTCACTTTATGTTGAAGGATGATCTTGAACACGATTACGCAGTTAATTTAGTCAGGGATGAGGTTGTAAAGTATAAAGCATCTCTCGACAGGAATGGGACAAAGTATAAGATTGTCAGTGAAGATACTCAGCCGGATGATTCTGTTATGATTAAAATAATCAAGCAGTACAACTCAAGTCCTGTCGGAGAGTATCTGGACTAAGAAGAAAATGATGATTTGACATAGGGTAGCGTGTGGCCGTTGGCGTAAAACCAGCTGATGACCTCACGCTTTTTTTGAAGGAATGGTGTTGCAATGAAAGATAATTCAAGTTTGTTTCTCGGGGAGGAGCAGATCGGCAGACTGATGCGGAAATATGCCGTTCCCTGTATCATCTCGCTGCTGGTTGGTGCGTTATATAACATCGTTGACCAGATTTTTATTGCTAACGCAACTTATCTGGGATCATACGGAAACGCTGCCAACACTGTCGTGTTTCCCTTAACCGTCGTTGCTCTTGCGATTGCGGTAATGATTGGAGATGGCTGCTGCGCTTTCGTCAGTCTCAGTCTTGGCAGAAAACTGCATGGGGTCGCAAAAAAGAGCGTTGGGAATTCTGTGGTATTGGTTATTGCCAGTGGTCTTGCCCTGTGTGTGGTATATCTGTTATTTAGTGATCAGATTATCGCTATGTTTGGTGGTACTGTGAATGCAGAAACCTTCAGGCACTCAAAGGAATATTTCTATTATATTACGTTAGGAATCCCCTTCTATATGTTTGGACAGGCGATGAACCCAATCATCCGCGCAGACGGCAGTCCAAAGTTTGCGATGGCTTCTACGCTTGCAGGTGCTATCACAAAC
>JAFWEX010000066.1 GCA_017512705.1 Paenibacillus sp. | reverse complement strand
CTCTTAACAGGAATCTGCTCCCCTTGCCATAACAACTGCATTTCTTCACTTGTTTCAAGCAGATCTGCGAGTTTCCCTTCGGCTTCAATCCGCCCATCTTTCATGACGATAATGTGATCTGCTTTGGTGAGTGCTGCTTTGCGGTGAGATACGGCAATACAGGTCACTTGTTTCTCCTGAAAGAGCCCCTCCCACACCTGCTGCTCTGTCTCCACATCCAGCGCACTAGACAGATCATCAAAGATAAACAGATCAGCCTCGGTCATCAGCATTCGTGCAGTCGCTGACCGCTGGATCTGACCACCCGATAACATGACACCTCGAGGGCCGACAGACGTTTCTAATCCTTGATCTAACTGCTGGATGTCTTTATCCAAGACAGCCAATCGAATGGCTTTTTCCATGGCCTGGTCTGTATTTCCCTGCTTACCTTGAATGATGTTCTCTCTTAGCGTGTCACTAAACAACCTTGGAACTTGCGGAGTATATGCAGCCCTAGGTGGCATAAGGAATGTTGCCGGGTCTACCTTCTCTCCATTCCAGAGTATCTCGCCCTGTTGCTTGGGCAGCAGCCCAAGAAGTGTACGAACAAGTGTCGATTTACCCGATCCGATCCGGCCCGTGATAACAAGAAACTGTCCCCGTTTTAACTTAAAATGTATGTCGTGTATGCCACTGGATGATTGACCATACTGATAGCTAAGATGATTCACTTCAAGCTCACGCAGCTTATCGTTCACATCTCTTGGTTCATCCATTCGTTCTGGCGGATCTTCATACAGATAAATTTCCCGTTTCTCCATAATCTGATCCTCTTCACCAGGGCGAAAGAGTGTACGCATTCGATCATAGGATACTTGGAGTCTTTTATGCTGAAATACCATATATCCAAACAGGGATATGCTAAATCCGATATTGATCAGATAACTGGTGAATAGAGCGAAGTCACCCACCGTAAAGTTACCTGCCTTCATCTCGGCAGCACACATTAACAGAATAAGTCCAGTGCATATACTCAGTACATGCTGGTTCAGCGATTTCATCCATTGCTTAAACAGATTATCTCGTAAAGCTGCCTGACGACGTTCTTCATTTAACTGATTAAAACGTGTGGAGACATGATCTTCTGCCTGACCAAGCTTCAGTGCTTGAACAGCCCCAAATGTCTCTGCGATAAAACTGGTGATGCGACCTGTCGCTTCTCGGTTAACCTGAGCATACTTTCTTGCACGATTACCTGACAGATTATTCAGCAGTGTTACGACCAAGAGCGGTAAAACCGCAACAAGTGTAATCTGCCAGTTAATGTTAGCCATAATGAGTATCGACACCACTGCGAAAACCAGCCGGCCCCAGAAATCCACCCAGGATTCAATATATTCAACCACTTCATCGACGTCATCTCGAAAACGGCTCATCGCCTCTCCTGGTGAAGCAGGAAGATTACGTCCCGGCCACCGCATAATGCCTGCCAGCATGTTCGTTCGTAGAATGGCTTGAATATGGTACATATATGTGACCCAAGCATGGAATGCGACAAAGAACGTGCCAACTCGTGTCAAGCGAAACAACGCAATTACAATCAGTGGTACGGCAAGCCACATGTAGTCAGCACTTCCCGTCGCTGTCCGGTCAAAGAACCACTGCATGCCAAGACCCATAGCCAGCGGAAGAGAATGAAATATACACCATAACACACCGTTCATCAGAAACAGGTACGGCTTAAAGCGAAATAAACGCCCTATAAATCCGGTGACATTCATGCCAGTTCCTCCTCTCGCCCTGTAACTAGAAGTCGTGCATAGTGCGAGGACGGATCACTTGCCAGCTCTTCTCTGAATCCGAATTCCAACAACCTTCCTCCGCCCAAAACCAACATTTTATCTACCTTCTCCAGCGTAGCTAGGCGGTGGGCAATAATAATGCCTGTCGATCGCTTCATTAATTCATCAATGGCAGACTGAAGTAGACTCTCCGTTGCTGCATCAAGCCTTGATGAAGGCTCATCCAATATCACCAGACTAGGCTCTGTCAAAAATACACGAGTTAATGCGAACAGTTGAGCTTCTCCTGCTGATAGTGAAGCACCACCAGCGGTCAAGTGTGTATCCAGCCCTTCAGACTGCGTATCTATCCATTGGCTTAGTCCTAACCGTTCAGTAGTCTGTCTGATGATAGCATCCGACACATCGGAATTAAACAGAGTCAGATTGTCACGAAGTGTACCATCAAACAATTGTACGTCCTGTGTTACCATACCGACTCTGCGATAGAGAGCCTGCAAGGACAACTTTGTGATATCGGTTCCACCGATACGAATCGTTCCTTGATCCAGATTATATAGACGCAGGAGCACACGGCTAAGACTTGATTTTCCGCTCCCCGTTCGGCCTATAATCCCCAGACGTTCTCCCGGTTTCACTTCAAACGTAATATTCTGAAGGACAGGTTTATCCTCATTGTAACTGAAGTACACCTGATTAAACTCTAGTCCGAGAGGGCCATCCGGCAGCTTCTCTTCACTTCCGTCCTGAATCTCGCTTCGTAAAGACAATAATTCGCGCGAACGGAGCATACCCGATTTTGCCTTTTGAAATTCCTGAACTTGGTCACCAAGCAACTCAATGGGTTCATTCAACATCTGACTGTATTGATAAATCAAAAACAAAGTACCAATACTGATCATTCCCTCGATATAGTAATGCACACCAAGCAGCAAAACAACCGTGACCGATATAATAAACATCATTACCGTGGTGTTCCAAGGAATCACCCTCAGCATCCATGCCTTTCGACCTTTAAGAAAGACCGTTCGCATGGTGCGATAGAAGCGGTTCATCACATAAGGAACGTGTCCATTCGCTTGCACATCCTCAATGCCGGCAATTCTCTCCTCAATTAAGCTGAACAAGGAAGCACTGGCAGCTCGCTCATTTTTAGAAGACTCTACTCCTAGATTACGAATAACTACCATGAATAGAATCGATATCAATGTGAATACTGTCATGACCAATGCAATCGGCACATTAATCGTAAACATAAATCCCAAAATCCCTGCAAGCAGAACAAAACTTCCGATAACCTGCACAATAAACATCGCAAAAAAATTCGAGATGCTCGTCACATCTCCATCCACCCGTTCAATCATCTCGCCAGGTGTTTTGACGTTATGAAAACGCATATCCAGACGTAGACAATGTTTGAGTAAATCTCCCCGCATCCGGTTCGTTGCCCGCCAAGCTACGTCATTCCCCAAGTAACTGACGCCAATCGTGATAAGTTGATTCATGACGGCGATCAGCAAGAATAGCCCCGCAAGTCTCATCAAATCGGCAAGGATCCCCCCACTTGCTGCCGTATCAATAAATCGTTGAATGATCTGTGGGTTGAGAAGCTGCAGCCCTGTTGACGTTAACAACATAACCAGCAGTACAACCAATTTGCCTTTGACAGGCTTTAAATATCTCAGCAACCATGACATGGATTGTTTCTCTGTTGTAGACACCTGCCCACCCCTTTAACTTTGAATTGAACATTCATTTGGATCATCATCTTGTTCTCCACGTCGCTATGAAGAATCATGCAGAAGCTTAGTGTAATCAGCAATGCCTCCCGAAGAAATAAGCTGTTTAGGTTGTTTACTTGGTTTACGATAGTTCATCAAGATACATTCTCCTTTTCTTTTTTTTTAAAATGAGTTGATGACGCTTGACTCCTTTCCATGTGAGAGGGGCGAAATAAAAAAAGCCATAGATGAATGAAGTTCATCTACAGCTTGATTTGATGGAAAAGCCAGCCAGAAAATAACATTTCAGCTTCTTCTCTAATTTCGCAGTATACATGAGCGTCCAGACGGGATTGCAGATAGCTGGACTCTCCAAAACATACTCAATACTCTACCTGGATAATGTCACAAAGCCCTGCATATTCAATTATTGGTTGAAGTAGCTGCACTGCCTGGTCCATCATCGTTTATCCCACCCGTTTCACATATTTGTTGTTTATTGTATTCGCTCATTCTTTATACGTCAACATAATTATACTGAATTGTAATTTAATTCATCCACTATACTCCAACGTGCAGCGTTTCCACTTGTTTCTTTTCCCTTACAACAAGACGTTGGTGTGCGATGAAGAGAAAAGGAATTCCTAGTGCTGTTGTCAATGCAATCGGGATGAATACTAACGGTCCGTTTGCGGAACCAAACTGGCTTAGTAGTAGTCCTCCCATAACCGGAGCTAATACATTTCCAAGATTGTTAAAACCAATCGTTCCGAAATACGTTCCTTTCCACTCAGGCTTAGCAATTCGATCAATCAGCATATCCATCATTGTAAAAAGGAGTACCTCTCCTACTGTAAACAGAATGACACTGACCATCATCAAGACGATCCCTTCAGCTAAACCAAATAACAACAGACTTGCCGCAACAAGCAGATTACCCAGAATAAGGGGTACAAGCGGCGGTGCATTTCGGAAGGTGCGAACGAGCGGATATTGAATGACCAGCACGGTGATCGCATTCAGTGAAAGCATATAAGAGAACATCTCGCTTCCATTCTCGAAAATAGGACTTTTTGCCAAATACTGCGCTAATGTAGAACTAAAATGGCCGTAACCCAATACACAAAATGTCGTACCAATCAGTACCGGCAAAAACACTCGATCTCGACTGGTTGTTAGAAAAGCTTCTCGCAGACGAGGTGCACTAACATCGATCCGTCCAGGAAGATTCGCATGTTGCAATCTGAATTGCATATACAAAATCAGACCATAAACGATATACACTAGTCCAGATATCACAAATGGAAATGTCGATTCAGATGATCCCAATTGAAATCCTATAATCGGTCCGAACACCACACCCAGATTAATTGCTGCATATCTCAGGTTAAAAACCAGCAGTTTGTTCTGCGGTGACGTAATGTCAGATAAAAGGGCTCTTGAAGTGGGTTCAAACACTGCCCGGCATAAACCATTTAACGTATTCGCTACGAAAAATACCCATAGATGCTCTGCTGCTGAAAAAATGAAAAATACAGCGGCCCAACTAAATACCGAGACCATCATCACGATTTTGCGTCCGATCCGGTCAGAGATATAACCTCCGTAAAAGCTGACCATGACTCCTGCCAGCGAGCTCACCGCGACTGTGATTCCCGTTTGAGTCGGTGTGGCTTCAAGCACACGTGTCAAATAGATGGACAAGAACGGTATACTCATGGATGTTACAAGACGCCCAAACATCGTTCCGATAATAATGGTCCAAGCCAGAGGGTGAATTTGCTTTACAAATTGATTCATCTTGGTTCTCCTATCCTGCTACTCTTCTCTATGTATTCTATAGTTATCAAAGTGGATGCATTCTGTCATCCTGATATGTATAATTGTATAGATAAAAGGGGGAAGTAAAAGTGTAATTATTCGTTGGCACTTTTCACCTTTATGAAGGAGAAGTCAGATGGATACGATTTATACTCACTTTCTAAGACTGGCTGCCGATGAGCAGCTCTCATTGAAAATGAAAGAACCTGTGCAAGTAACGATCGAACACCTCTCTTCTATCCTTTGTTGCACCCCTCGTAATGTTAAATTTATTGTGCGGAAGCTGGAAGAGCAACGTTTTGTTCATTGGATACCTGGGCGTGGTCGAGGTAACTATTCCACACTGACACTGTTGCGAGGTTTCAACGATGTTTTGGAGATGCATTTCTCCGAACTTCTATGCAAAGGGAAGCTCAAAGAGGCCATTGAACTGATTGGCAGCGTTCGAGTGGATGATGTGCTAAGGGATAAGCTTATGCATACCCTCCAGCAACAGATGGGATTCCGCAGTCACACTGAAACAGCCTCGGGACAAGATACACTTCGCATGCTAAGATCCCGTCAGCTTGGTGATCTGGACCCTGCATCTGTGTATACTGCCTTCGAAACGTATTTACTGGGTCAAATATGCAACACATTGATCTCATACGATGCTCACACCGATAGCTTCCTGCCTGCCCTTGCACATGCATGGGAGTCTAACAATGATCACCGGGAATGGATATTTTATTTGCGAAAAGGCGTTCGTTTTCATGACGGACGATGGATGACCGCCCAAGATGTTCAAGCATCCTTGAATCGGTTGTTTGAGATGAATTCCTCCTCACTATGGTTCTATCGGGACATCGAACATACCGAGATCATAAGCGATTATTGTATCCGGTTTAGACTACGTCGTTCGAATCGGTTTCTCTTACATCTGTTTAGCTGCATACGAATGATTGTACTGCCAGCCGATCACGATCAGAATCAGACATTGATTGGTACAGGTCCCTTTCAGATCACCGAGAAGAATGAAGATGTGATCAAATTAGCCGCTTTTGACGGCTATTACGGCATTCGCCCTCACCTTGATCAGGTTCACATCTGGTTCCTTCCCGAACCAACTCTAAATGACCGGTATTATGAGTTGCCAGGAACTTATCAGCTTAGTATGCCTGGAAATAGCCATGAGAAGTTGAATTTCATTGACTATCCTTCACTTGGTTGTCAGTATATGTTGTTTAATTTTCATATCGAAGGTTGTCATCATCGACTTCCTTTCCGTCAAGCAATGCGCATCATCTATGATCCATGGACACTCGTGAACGACTTGGGCAAAAATCGAATTACACCTGCCTCTAGTTTCCTGCCTTGGCGAAGTGCTGCTGAGAACTGGAGTTCCGTATCATTAGAGAATGCCAAAGCGTTGCTAGAACAGTCCGATTATCAAGGCGAGCCCCTCCTGTTATCTTATAAGAAGAACAAAGATTCGGATGTGGCCGAATGGCTGCAACAACGCGCAAGTCATATCGGTCTCAAGATTGAATTGGAGCCTTTTGATGATTATGTGGATGTTGTGAAGAAGTCGAATGCCCATTTGATTTTGAGGGAAGAAATTCTGGAGGATGATTGGCAGTATGGTATGATTCATTTTTTCAAAAACCAAGCGAACTCTTTCCATGAGTATATGACCCCCGAGATTCAGTCTGTGTTTGATGATTTGCTGGACGTCTTTCCACAACTTCCGGTCTCCGGACGAATTGAACTTTTGGAGCAGGCCGAAGGTCTGTTGCGTGAGAATGGATGGCTGTTACACGGATGTCATATGAACAGAAAATCTGAACTCCATCAGAGTATATACGGTATGCAGACTTCAGAATTTGGCTTTTTGGATCTCTCCAAACTGTGGATCAAGAATCCTTGAGCTCCAACCTCCTGAACATCGTACATAATGAACAAAGCAAAAACCCTCTACTCTGCATAAATACAGAATGAGGGTTTTTGTATATCATCAACGTTCACGAGCAACTAGATAATCCAGTAGATGTTTCAAAAAAGGAATGGGTTTAGGCATTTGACCTAGTGCATCAGTTGCAAAACAATAATGCTCCCACATTGCCTTTTGGGCACCGTTCTCCCCTAGAATAGACACAAAAGTGGAATTGTTATTTCGTTCATCCTGTCCGGCTGGCTTCCCAAGAACCCGGTGATCTCCACCATAATCCAGCAGATCGTCCCGGATCTGAAAGGCAATGCCTGCATGATAGGCAAATGTTTTTAACGCGTCGATCTCTTCTTCTTTCACTTGTGCCAGAATAGCTGGCATGACCAGTGCCGCTTCAAAAGCAATACCTGTTTTGTAGAAACAGATCGTATTTAGCTCCTCTAGCGACAGCGTTTTTCCTTTTGAACCCAGATCCATCGCCTGACCCATGCACATATCTTCTGCTTTTACAGCAGAATATTGTATAAGCTTCAACACCGTTTGCGCATCGAACTGATGAAGTGTAGACTGCTCACGGATGGCCCGCTGGATGAGGAACAAGCCGGTAAGTTCTGCGGTTGCACTATTATGAACCTGATGAAGTGTGGAACGACCTCGCCTTGTTGAAGCATTATCCTGTGTAGGAAGGTCATCAAAGATGAGTGAAGCGGTATGCATATACTCCATGGATCGTAACAAAGGCATAATGGCCGACTCAGTGAGCCCGTATTCCTGTACACCCATGACCCATGTCAGGATTGGGCGTAGACGTTTGCCGTCCCCTTGAAGGCTATAGTTTGCTGCATCCATCAGTCTGGTCTTCATATCTAGCTCTTCTGCGGACTTGTTGATTTGCAGCTCTACATTGATCCGTTCACGCACCGTTTGAATCGTCTGTTTAAACGCATCCTTCTCCTCTTTATCATTGCTCAGCTGCAGCACGACCTGATCTCGTAACAATTTGTCCAAAAAATCAACATCATCTGCTTTACGTACCATCTGCTGCACCACATCATTAAGTTCTGGCTGCCCTGATGCGAAGATACTCATGACTTCATTATATTTCACCTGTCCCAGCCGCTCTCTGCAGCGCTTCAAACCGTTAATTGCACGATCCAGTATAACCTCCCGTGCCTTCTCGTTCGAATGATAGACATCATGGATCAGATAGGAAATGACCGCCCAGTATAACTCATACGGATTAATCAGATCCGGACGAAGGTCACGATATTTCAAATAATACGTATAAGGTGTCACGGCCTCGTCTTGCAGGTCGTCGAACATATCTGCAAAATCATCGGCGAGCTGATTATATATTCCGTAATGGAACGTTCGCAGATCAAACCCCTCATCTTCAGGCGCACTGAGAACGGAACGTACAATTAACCTGGATGATGCTGATTTAATAATAATCGGAATGTAGAGCTCCTCATTGGTATAATGCGCATTCGACAAATTCTTACTGCGATCTGTCTCCTGAGATTGAAAGAACACATAGGACTGTTCAAAAAAAGTGCGCCGCATCTCTTCACGCTGATAATTTCGAATATACTCAAAGGCCTCTCGAAGCTCGGAATGTACATACCGAATGACTTCAAGCTTCGGCCCCTTCCACTCACCAAGTTCAGGCACGATGCCTGTAAGTAGGGCTTGTTGTATCATCGCTGAATATTGTTCTTTTTCCTGTATGGTCAGTGCCTGAGAATCAAGAAGATCATCAACGAATGGGTACGTCAGACCGTAAGAGTAACCGAGCCGTATCGCTGCGTCCAGTCGTTCACTTCGTTCCTTCTGTGGCGTTTCCTCTGTGAATTCATCATGCACGTGAAGAACAACACCCAGAATAATTTTGATTAATTTTCGCTGTGCCTGCGCTGCATCCAGCTCTTTAGGAATGTTTGCTGCAACATGTTTTAATTTGTCCAGCACCCAGATGACAGCTTCTTCGATCTGTTCCCGCTGGCCCCACCGGTATAAAGCCGCCGGGCTAATGTAATCAGCTTCACCCTGTTGCTTACTCGCTGCACGCATAAAATATGTTTTGGTATCTTCAGCTATACGCCGAATGTGATTTTGGGTTTTCGGATGATCCAGTGCTTGCCCCAGATCGCGCATGTAAATATAGGAGATACTACGATCCAGATAATCATCCAGCTTGCTCGTCGCATTGAGCCAGTGTATATATTTCTGAATATTTCGGGTATCAGGTTTTCTCTTGCCAGCGAACCATGATAACCAGCTAAATCGATGAATGTGTTTTTTTTGCCAAATACTAAAATCTTCTTTAAGTTCATCTACGTGTGAATGATTCAAGAGCTGCTGAGTGAGCTTGGTAAAATACTGAGATGCTTTCTGCTCCGCGAGACGGTACGCTTCACCAACATTCGCTTCATCCTTAGTTCGGTTTATAAGTACGTTGTTCATCGGTTGATCCCTCAACTTCGGTTAAAGTTAAACATGGTCCGTTCATGTTCATACCCTATATACGGCAGTTCAGCCGTTTGGTTACGGAATCGAAAATGTCTGTGGTGGAACGGTGATGGTTCAGATTATGGAAGACCATACTTTAAACGCCGTAATCGCAATGAGAACAAGTAGCCCATATCGAAGCAACCGCACATTGATCATTGAACTTACTCTGGAGCCAATCGAAGCGCCAATCAAGCTACCAACTACAGTGTATATAATCGGCTCCACCGGAATGTCTCCAGCGATCAGCTTCCCAATGACACCTCCTGTCGCAGAAATAAACACAATAGCAAGAGATGAGGCAATCGTAGTCCGCACTGGAATCTTCAGGATGGTCAGCATAACAGGGATTAGCACAAAAGCACCACCAGCACCTACGATGCCTGAAACGATGCCAACGATCAATGCTGTACTCGAAGCGATCATTTTATTGAATGTTAACGGTTCATCTGTATCTAATCGTCCCTTGCTCGGAATCAGCATTAATATAATGGCAATTACAGCGAGAACTCCGTAAACGAGATGAATCATGCGTTCATCAAGCAGACCTGAGATAAAACCACCAATCAAACTACCGATGAGAATACTGGAACCCATATACAGTACCAGTTTGGAATCAATGACAGCGCCGTTTGTCTTGCCTGCTTTTGTCCTTCTGCGTAATGCAATAACTCCGGCAAGTGAAGCAAAGAAAACCTGAAACATACTAATGGTGGACACCTGATGAGCGCTGAACGGAGAGAGACCTGCCATTTCCGGTACGTACAGCAATAGTGGGAAATTAATAATGGCCCCCCCAATGCCCAGCAATCCGGAAAAAAACGAACCGATGAGACCCAGTATAAACATGATGAAAAATAGCAACAGATCCATCGATTATACGCTTCCTTTCAAAGGATAATACGAAAATACAAAATTAGAATATGAGATAAAATAATCGACTAAAAAACGTATACACACCACTTAATTTCGGGTATAATACATTAAAACCAAGTAAATTAATCAGATATGAGTGATTAAGCATGTTTAGTGTGTTGAAGACACTTTTTGTGAATACATGTCCTCGCTGTAACGAAAAATTACAAACACATCATGAACCATTATGCTCAATCAAAACCTGCACTCATTGTCATTATAAAGAAGAAAGTTATGGTTCACTTGGCGTCCGTATAGTGTACGACACCACAAATGGATAAAAAGAGTCAGCGATTTAATTGTATCACGAACGTCCAAACTTCGGGGAGATTCGACATTATTATATGACTTCACTGCCAAAAGTGACTATAAAAAAGGCACAGGACGATTATTTCGTCCTGTGCCTTTCATGTACATGAATCATTATTTTGTTTGGATTCCCAAAAATCCATCATGAGTGAACATTAATATATTTAACGTAATTCAACGTATTACTCAGATTGTAATCCGCTCAGCGGATCCTTCAAACTATTGATGTTGTTGATCAATTCAGGGATACCTGTTCGCTCCCAATTCTCAGCAGTAATCCCTTGCTCGGCAATCGACGTCTCGAATTGATTGATGACCTCTGTCAGTTGATTATTATAACTAACGAGATTCTCATGAATACTTTCGCCAATTGCAGGCGCATTCATCTCGGCGAATGCTGCAGCTTCCGCTTGAATCAAATCAATCTTCTCTTGAATCTGCCCCGTTGCATCAGGGTTGTTAACAGCATCCTTTGCAAGTTGCTGGAGCTCCGTTCCAGCACTCGATATTTGTTCTATATAATCCGTTGCACCGCTTACATAATTTAGACTTTGATTCGCTTGCTCTACGATAGAGCAGGCAGATAATATCAGCATACTGGAACCGATAATTGCGGTTAACATCATTTTGTATGTTCTTTTTCGCCTCGACATGATCATCTCCCTCTCTTCATCTCGCCATGTTAGTGCGTATTTAATGATACTTGTTCACGATACTATATTGCAAATGAGCCTGCATGCAACAGCATTACGTTGTATAATGGGAGAATCATACAATAAAGGGATGTCATCATATGCTTCAGGCCTTGAATGAACGCTTGAACCGCATCATGCCACTGATTACCCCGATCAGTATTATCATTGGTGTATTATGCGGCAGTTTTTTATCTTCTTACACGTACTTGTCGCCCTGGCTTTTTGCCTTTATGACGTTTGCTGGCAGTATCAGTTTAAGCGTGCGAGACTTTATGAATGTATTGAAGAAGCCTTTCCCACTGTTTGTCTGTCTGTTGATTTTACATTTGGCAATGCCTCTTGTTGCGCTAGGAACAGGTCATCTCGTGTTTCCAACCGATGCTTATACCATTACAGGACTTGTTCTTGCTGCGGTCATTCCGACAGGCATTAGCAGCTTTATATGGGTCAGCATTTACCGGGGGAATATCGCGCTTACGCTTTCCATTATTCTCATTGATACGTTGCTGGCTCCGTTCGTTGTGCCTGGTGTGTTATCTCTGCTGGTAGGCACAAATGTCAGTCTGGATACGGCAGCTATGATGAGCAGCCTGTTCTGGATGATCGTGTTCCCTTCTCTGCTGGGCATGCTCCTCAATGAATGGACTAAAGGACGGATCGTTCCTGTATGGGGTCCTAGGCTCAATCCATTAACCAAGTTGTTTATGGCTTCAGTCGTTGCCATTAACGGATCGGTTGTCGCACCCTATCTGGCCGACTTCAACTGGCGTTTGGCCGGACTGGCAGTCATTATTGTTTTTCTAGCCTCCTTCGGGTATGCACTCAGTTATTTTATTGCGAGATGGCTGGGCTGGAATGAAGCTGATCAGGTGGCGCTCGTCTTCAATGGTGGAATGCGAAACATTAGTGCTGGCGCAGTCCTTGCGGTTACTTATTTTCCGCCGCCTGTTGCAGTTCCTGTTGTCCTTGGCATAGTATTCCAGCAGATGCTGGCATCCCTATCGGGGTACTTGCTGGGTCGACGTTCTCAGCTCTTACGTAACTCGGATAAAACCTCAGCAGCTTAAATTGCTCGAATGACAAAATGCAAAAGGCTCCTAACTCTCTTCATGCAGACGAGTACAGGAGCCTTTTCACATCTTAGATCATATATGAACTAGAAGGTACAAAACAGGTACATCCACTTCAAGAGAATGGAATAGATAATGAGATATGATGAGACTACGAGATATGAACGATTATATATCGACCTTCATGTGACCTAGCATTTTGGCTACTTCGGGATCATCGATTTTCATAAATAAGCTCTCTCCCGTATCCAATGTCGCAATGGCTTTCATATCCTCCGAACTTAGCGTGACATCAAAGATGTCAAAGTTCTCCACAAGCCTCTCTTTCCGTACCGATTTGGGAATTACCACAATGTTTTGCTGCGTAAGCCAGCGAAGTACAATCTGTGCCACGGACTTATTATACTTTTCCGCAATAGAAGTAAGTGTTGCATTCGTAAACAGATGATTACGCCCTTCTGCAAACGGTGACCACGATTGATGCTGAATCCCCTGTTCTTTTAGAAAGGCTCGGCTAATGATCTGTTGCTGAAAAGGATGTGTCTCAATCTGATTGATCGCCGGCACGATTTCGTTATGAACGATGAGATCCATTAGTCGATCAGGTAAAAAGTTACTGACACCAATGGCACGAATATAACCGTCTCGATACAGCTCCTCCATCGCTCGCCAAGCGCCATAATAATCGCCAAAAGGCATATGGATAAGGTACATATCCAACTGTTCAAGTTGCAGCTTTTTTAAAGATTTAGCGAATGCCTTTTTGGTACTTTCATATCCTGCATCTTGTATCCATAATTTAGTGGTAATGAATAGTTCTTCACGCGATACACCGCTGCGTTGGATTGCGCGTCCTACGGCTTCCTCATTCATATAACCTGCTGCCGTATCAATTAGACGATAACCCGCACGAAGCGCCTCATAGACAGTATTCTCACATTGTTGCGGATCTGGGACTTGATATACACCAAATCCGATTATCGGCATCTTCACACCATTGTTTAATGTTACACTTTGCATCATTTGATTTCCTCCCAGGGTTTGATGGTTTAACCTAAGCAGTCAAGCGTGTTTGCTCTTAATTAGCACTGTGTTATTCCGCTTTGAATCAGCTTACGTTACAATAACCCTAGTACCTTCGTGTAACACGAAGTCAAGCGGTTTATATCATTTTTTTTAAGGAGATGAAAATCGATGTTTACGGTTCATGAAGCTGCCTTGATTACAGGACTTTCAGAGCATGCGGTTCGTTTTTATACCGATAAAGGCCTGATTCCAAGCGTGCAACGCAACAAAAACAATGTAAGATTGTTTAACGACGAAGCGATCAACTGGTTACGTGGTGTCAGATGCCTTAAGCAAACGGGGTTGCCAATTGAAGATATCAAAACTTACGTAGATCTCTGCCTTGAAGGTGATTCAACTGTCCCACAGCGCTTGGCTCTTATGATGCGATTCAAGGAAGCTGCACTCGCTCAACTGGAAGAAGCAAAACAACGTGTCGCACATCTGGAAGAAAAAACAATCCATTACCAGGAGATTTTAGAAAAAGGCATCCCCGACATCACAAATCCCGGTCAGTGGGCAACTTCTCGTTAATAATAACTAGTGATCCCGCAGTGGGAGGTCAACAGATGCACCATCACCATCAACTAGGACCCATATCATAAAATAGTCAACTAAACACAAAAAAACGCCGACATCTCATGTCGACGTTTTTCGTGCTTATTTTCCTGTAATACTTATTATTTCGGCTGAATATATCCTTCCGCTTTGAGCAATTCAGCAATCAGAACCGCACCGCCAGCCGCTCCGCGAAGTGTGTTGTGAGACAGTCCCACGAATTTGTAATCATACAAAGAGTCTTCACGCAAACGTCCAGTAGATACACCCATCCCACGCTCAATATTACGGTCCAGCTGGGTCTGTGGTCTGTTTTCTTCCTCAAAATACGTAATGAACTGTTTTGGTGCGCTTGGCAGAGCCAGCTCTTGTGGCCGCCCCTTGAACTGAGACCAGCGCTCCAAGATTTCATCTTTGCTCGGTTTTTTCTCGAAGTTTACAAAAACAGTAGCCAAGTGTCCGTCTGTTACCGGTACACGAATACATTGAGTCGTAATCAGCGGTGCAGATGCTTTCACAATCTGGTTGTTCTCTACACTACCCCAGATGCGCAGCGGCTCCTGCTCACTTTTCTCTTCCTCGCCACCGATATAAGGAATCACGTTATCGAGCATTTCAGGCCAGTCCGTGAAGTTTTTGCCCGCTCCAGAAATCGCTTGGTACGTTGAAGCAACTACTTGGGTCGGATTAAACTCACGCAAGGCATGCAGTGCTGGCACATAACTCTGGATGGAGCAGTTCGGTTTTACAGCAATAAAACCTGTTGTCGTACCCAGACGTTTTCTCTGTGCTTCAATGACTGCCAGATGACCTGGGTTAATCTCAGGAATGACCATCGGCACGTCAGCAGTCCAGCGATGAGCCGAGTTATTGGACACGACCGGGGTGCCTGTTTTGGCATAAGCCTCTTCCAGTGCCTGGATTTCATCCTTTTTCATGTCCACTGCACAGAAAATAAAATCAACCTGGCTCGCGAAAGCCTCCACTTGGGATGCATCCTGCACCATAATGTTTTTCACTGGCTCAGGAATCGGAACCTCAAGCTTCCATCTCCCCCGTACGGACTCTTCGTACGTTTTACCTGCCGAGTTGGCACTTGCTGAAATCGCTGTTACTTCAAACCATGGATGTTGATCCAGCAGGTCTACAAAGCGCTGACCTACCATTCCTGTTCCTCCGACAATACCGACTTTTAATTTTGCTGACATGGAATCATCATTTCCTTTCGGTTCTAATTAGCTCATCTGTTGTTATCCTCATGCATGGGATACTGGAAGCTTTATTCCCTATCATTCACACTATTCAGGCCAATCCAAAGCGTGTAATCACCGCTCTGAAAAACCAAAAAATCCCATCCCCAAGACAAATGTCTCAGGGACGAGATTGAACACTCGTGGTACCACCCAGATTCGCAAATATGTCGCCATATTCACCTCTTCAAGTATACGAAGAATGAGACCTGTTCACCTCATGATAGCATAAGGTGATAACTTCATTCATTAATACTCTAGCTCTATAACAGGAGCGCCTGTCACACCATCCTCCAGCGTAAGCGGATTCCGATGTGCTGCTCAGAGTCTTTCTTCGATAAAAAGTTCTTTGCTCCTTTTCAGCTACCGGAGCTCTCTGATGAAAGAATATTTTTTTATCTACTCGTCTCGTCATCGCATTTGATATTGCGACTATAATATCAAAGTTCCAGTATGAAAGTAAACATCTTTTTTAAAACACAGTCCAAATAAACACGTTCATTCCATCTCAGTCACCATTTTTGGGTTTGTTTACCTCCATCTTTACCTTCCACGATGGATAATCAAGCCCTTAACACTGGCACACCATTAACATATTTCCGTCCGGATCTTCAAAATTAAACCATTTTTCATGTTCAATTGTAGAGGTAATCTTAACATTTTTGGACAACATATAAGCATACGCTTCACGAATATTGGTTGTATTAAAATGAAATGCAGGCGTTTTAAACGTGTTCTCTGCAGCATAGATTTTGCTATCCAACACAATTCCTGTTCCGTTCATTGGCAGGATGTGCAGATGTCCAAATAAAATCTCCTGATCCTCAGGCAGATTTAATATGTCACGGTACCACTTCATAGCCTTCTCAATATCACGAACCGGAATAAACACCGTGCCGATTTGATTTAAGATCGGATTCAAGCCAGTCCCTCCTTAATCAAAAACTTTTCTTTTGTTAAACCAAATAAAATGAGATCATGATATTTTCCATCCATAAACACAACCTGATGCCCCATCCCCCATCCTGATGCATAACGTTCAATGCACCTGAACAACAATTGAATACCTCATCCAATTATAGCCAAAAAAATCAAATCAAAATAGCCTCCGCACGGAATATTTCCATACCGAAGGCTGTGTATCGATAATGCTTGATTTAAATATGCAGAAACATCATTACATTTTGCCAGGATACTGAGGTTCATGAACATCATCCGGCACTGTTTCATCAAACACATCCTGACCAGGATAGTCCCGTTCCTCACCCTCATGCAGCTCATGATTCTCATAATCAAAACGGTGTGCAGTCCTTTGATCTGCTCGCCAAGGGGAGCTTTTCCCAAGCGACTCAGACAGCAGGGATGAACCATAGGGCCCCTCCGGGAATTCTTCAAGGGTAATGTCATTCCGCTGCGACTCAACGGTGGATACGTCCGTATACTCCCGTCTGTCTTCCTGCAAAAACTTCTCCTCCATCACTCGTTCCTCCTGATCCTCTTGAGATGATCAACGCACATTTATAGTAAACGGAACGTGATGTTTTTATGCATTATCATTGGAAAACACTGCGTTTCAAGTGCTGATGCCAATACGGCTTCAGCACCTCAATCTCGCCATCACCAATGGCGCATGGATACCAACACTGCGAATAGGAGCAGTCCGGCCATGCCAATCCGGGTATCCCGTCTGCTCCAGACCAGAAGCGAAGAACGAGTGCCCAGCACATTATTCTCTCTTATTTTTCGCATCTCCATCGCAATCGTCATATCTTCTGCACGCTGAAACAGAGCCATCAGTAACGGGATCACCATCGGCCCCAGGTCACGAATCCGCACTGAATTCGGTTTTAGAGCAGCCTTCCCCCGTGCACGCACGATCAGAGAAAAACGCTGCCATTCTGCCCATAACATCGGAATAAACCGGAAAACCAGCGATACAGCAAGTGCGAATGAAGCCACAGGCAGCCTGATTTTCTGACCATAAGCCAGTACCCAATTCAGTCCTTCGACCATACGGCCGTATGGTGTCGTCAATGAGAACCATATGCTCGCAAGAGTCACGATGAACAAGCGGTACAGATTCAGTAAAGTTCCCTCAGCCTGAGTCAGTGAAAAGCCCACCTGGAACCCGCTTTCCCCTGTGGTGAGTGTACTGCCAGATAACGCCGTTGATAAAAGGAAAAAGATCAATAGCGGCTTCAACAATTTAATACATCCAATCAGAATCTGACGAGGCAACACAGCCAGTGCACCTATAACAGGAATCAAGGTTAACGATAATCCACCCCATCGATGCTGAAGCATTATAGCTGTAACAAGCAACATGTACAGAACCCATTTCAATCTGGGATCCATCATCGTGTATAGGCCGCTCGAAGAGCTCCTGGAAGTGGCTGCACTATCTCTATTCTTCGAACCGGAGTTTGGTAACATCGGACCTAGAGTCTCATCGGATGTCGGTGCAACTGAATCTGAACTCCAAGTCGGTTCCCCATTCGCCTGTACAATTCTTTCATTCTCCCTCTCTTTAATGAAAGAAACAGATGTTATATCCTCTCTGGATTGGATAATAGATTCGGCCATCTCTTCCGGTGTCATCGCTGGAGAACTGATCTGCACGCCTACCGCCCGCAATTGCTCTGCTAGACGCATGGATGGTGGTAGACCGATCCCGGCCTTCACCAATAACTCGGGTTGGTTGTGCAATGCCTTCGGAGTAATATCCGCAACCAGTCGACCTTCCTGTAACAGAAGTACACGATCTGCGTGCGGTAAAAACGTATCCAGATCGTGAGTCGCAATCACCACTCCACCACCCCCCGCACGGTGCTTATGAAGGGATTCCAGAAGCAATGTGACACTTTGGGCTTCAAGACCCGCGCTCGGCTCATCAAGCAAAAGCCACTCCGGCTTAGTCACCTGACCAAGTGCTAGCCCTAGCCTACGTTTCTCACCACCACTGAGAGCAAAGGGAGATCGGTCCAGCTGAAAACGTCGCTCCAGATCCGCGCCACGAGGCGGGTCCCAATGCGCTAGCGTTTCTTCGATGTACCTTTCCTGTTCGATTTCATTCAAACGATAAGGACGAAGGGAGTACTGGAACTCTCGCTTGATATGTCGTGCGAATAATTGCTGTTCTGGAAACTGGAACACAAGACTTGTTGGGAGCAGCATGGACCTAGGGACTTTGCCATCAATCCACATCGACCCTCCTGCTAATTGTATATCCCCCGATTCCGGCATTTTCAGGCCGGCTATGGTCTGCAATAGCGTTGTTTTACCGGAGCCTGTACAGCCTAGTAACATCGTAATCTCACCACGTCTCAACGTCACATTCAGCTGATCGATCAAAACCCGTTTGCTCACATCAGGGGCTCGAACACAAACATCTTTTAGTTCAATCACGAGCGAGCCACCTCCTCGGCAAGCTGTTCAGGTCTAAGCGGCATAGCATCAGGCAACATCCCTTTTCTTTTCAAAATCTGTGCCGTTTGCACCGTAAAAGGGGGTTCGAGTCCCAACTGCTCACAGGGAGATAGAGATTGTAATAGAGATGGGGAGCTTTCCTGATTTGTTTCTTCCGTTCTGGTTTCGGTTATAATTCCCGTTGAATAAAAGAAGGACTGTGGGGTGCCGTCATAGACGCACTGTCCTTTATGCATTGCAAGTATACGGCCGGATAACGTCGCCTCTTCCAGATGATGCGTAATCCAGATCACCGCTGTACCTTGACTTGTCACATATTGGACGATTTCTTCTATGCGATCTCTTGCATCAGGATCAAGCATCGCTGTAGGTTCGTCCATGATTAATACATCTGGCTTGGCTGCGAGAGCTGTCGCGATGTTAAGCAGCTGTTTCTGTCCGCCCGACAACGGAGCGATCGCTCTGTCCTTCAGCTGATTTAGCCCCACAATCTGCAAAACCTCCTGCATACGTATCTTTTTTTCAACTTCGGATATATTTATTTGAGACAAGGCAAAATGAAACTCCTCTTCAATGGTATCCCCTAACACCTGAGTTTCTGGTTGCTGTAGTACACCCCGAATAGTAAGGTTGTCTGAATGAGTTCTCTCTCCGCCGGATAAAGGGATGAATCCTAATAAAACTCCGGCTAATGTGCTTTTCCCACTACCGTTCGCACCTACGATGCTTAACCACTCACCTCGCTTAAGGGTAAGCGAGACACCGTCTAGTGCTCTTTTAACTGCATCACCTTCGGCCCCATAGTACACTCGGATATCTTGTAATGAGATGATAGAAAACGTGTCTTGCATGTTTATAATTAGTCCTTTCACAATTCGCTTTTATATGATATTATGCTAATCGTTAACCAAAGATATTAATCAGGTTGACAATAATTCTACCAAAATCGAAAGGATTGTACAAACATGAAATTAACTTTACGAGGTATCGTATTCAGCGCACTTATGGCTGCCATTCTTGTCCTTTTTGGATACATAAGTATCCCTCTTGGCTTTTCACCTGTCCCAATCACCTTGCAGACGTTAGCTGTAATGTTAGCTGGAGGATTGCTTGGTCCACTCTACGGTTTTCTTAGTATTTTTCTTGTCGTTCTACTGACTGCCCTTGGTTTTCCTCTACTACAGGGTACAGGCGGTCTAGGCCATCTGCTGGGTCCAACTGGAGGGTATGTGATGATGTGGCCATTTGCCGCATTGCTGATTGGTTTGCTGTTATCTAAAGTACAAATTCGGGGATTCAAAGGCTATATTCTCGCTTTTATCGTCCTTGAAGTGTTTGGTTCTCTGTTGATCTATGTATCAGGGGTTCCTTGGCTCGCTTACCGCTACAGCATGTCCTTAACGAATGCGATGATTCAAGGATTCTATCCATATATTATTGGTGACCTGATCAAAGCTGTGTTTGCTGCAATCATTATAGCTCCGGTTCGTATGGTTTATCCACCTTCGCGGTTGACGGGTCTTGTGCACTCTAATGTGGTCAAAGTAAGCTAATGAAGTACTGCAAGCCGAGTCACTGAAAAAACACCTCACTATAAGATGGCTCTCGCTACGGCTTAACCATTCTACAGATACTGGACCATTTAAAAAGCACGAACGAATTAATCTCGTCCGTGCTTTTTCTTATGTCATCACCTCTGCTACTCTATTCAGGTATCAGTTGAATGCTTCCCTCAGTTTATACCCTTGGCTGGGCGCACAGTCAACTCGTTCACATCGACGCCCTCTGGCTGGGCAATCGCGTAACTAATGGCTTCAGCAATCGCCTTAGATGATAGCGCGATACGTCGGTATTCTTTCATCGCGGCTCGCGCATGCTCATCAGAGATACTATCCGCGAGCTCGGATTCGGTCACGCCTGGCGAAACAAGAGTCACACGGATTTCGCGTTCTGTTTCCATACGCAGTCCTTCTGAAATTGCTCGAACTGCATATTTGGTTGCACAATAGACAGACGCAGTTGGTGTCACTTCGTAGGCGCCAATGGAGGCGACATTGACGAAATGACCACCTCCCTGGCTTCGCATAACTGGAAGACCTGCAGCGATACTATGCAATACTCCACGTATATTGACATCGATCATGCGATTCCATTCATCGATTTTTCGTTCTTCCAGATTGGATAGAGGCATAACACCAGCATTATTGACGATTACATCGACACGACCGAATTTATCAACAGCTACGTTTACAAAAGCATCCATCTCTTCACAGCTGGTCACGTCAAGCTTACGGTACTCAGCCACACCTCCTGTATCACGAATCTCATTAGCCAGAGTCTGCAAGCGTTCAGTACGTCTTGCGCCAAGCATTACTTTAGCTCCACGTTCAGCGAGCAAACGCGCTGCTCCTTCGCCAATTCCACTGCTCGCTCCTGTGATCAGTACAACTTTCCCTTCAATACCTTTCGTGTGTTGCTTGTCTGTATTCATGAATCGTCCTCCTCTCGTTCTGGTTCTTCTTCAGTATGAGACATGTGAAGCAGGGAGAGGTAGAACAATCGGCCCAAAAAATTGCCTAATCGGCCCATGAATATTGGTGTACAATGATCAGCATTGTATAATGAGGGTAATCATTTACATATAGAGATTAAGGAGGAATCCTATGATTTCGAAGCCTTTATCAGAAGGACTCATGAATGAAAAGCTCGCCGAGCTTGCGAAGTGGATTACCCGATTCTCTACAAGCGATGGCACTTATCAAACTCCGTTTCCAGCATTATCACTGATTCGCAACTCAGAAAATGCTGTTCCAGTCTATACGGTCTATGAACCTTCCATATGTCTCGTTGCTCAAGGAAGCAAGCTTGTACTACTTGCTAATGAAACTTATCGTTATGGACCTTCGCAATATTTTGCCGCGTCAGTTGATCTACCTATTTCTGGCCAGGTGACTGACGCTTCGTCAGAACACCCATACCTTGCCATTCGGCTACAAATCAATCCGCAGCAGGTACTCGAATTCATTGAGGTAACCGATCATGAAGGTATCGCTCAAGACAAAAGCTCACGAGGGCTGTATGTAAGCTGTGCTACTTCAGATATGCTGGATGCGTTTTTGCGGCTTGTGCGTCTCTTAGAAACGCCGAATGATCTGGCTGTGCTCGCTCCTTTGATTTCGCGAGAAATCTTGTATCGTGCACTCCAAGACCGTCAAGGGAATGCACTTCGGCAAATGGCACCGGGTGCAGGATATGCCGCTCTCATCGCTGAAGTGATTCGCCGGATTCGTGAGAGCTACAATCAACCGCTACGCATCGACGATCTTGCAAGAGAAGTCGGGATGAGCTCATCTTCGTTACATCGACGATTCCGCGATGTAACGGCCATGAGCCCACTTCAATTCCAGAAACAAATTCGGCTACAAGAGGCACGTCAGATGCTGCTGAACGAACCAGTTCAAGCCGCAGAAGTAGCTTTTCGTGTTGGTTATGAAAGTCCTTCACAGTTCAATCGCGAATACGCGCGAATGTTCGGTAAACCACCGATTGGAGATATTCGCCAACTGAAGACACATTCTTTAAGTGGCACAACAGGCAAAAGCTATAAATCTTAAACCAACGATCATAAAATATCCCGAACAACACCTGCTTTCATTCCAATCCTCACCACTTTTCCCGTTCCTATGCACAACACCCCAATCGTTAGTGTGGTTAACGAATGGGGTGTTGTTTGATTATATTTTATATAGCTGATGTACAGACTAAACTGTTCCTTCCTACATCTGTCCTTCTTCCCGCATACTCCTCATTTTGATAGGCTATGCCTTCTGTCCATCTGTTCCTACGATTTTCAAAAGCATATCATTGTTGCTAACCTGGCCTGTAGCTTGCGGAATGACTTCCGCGTAATCTGCTGAATTCGTTACAATGATCGGCGTTACAGTATGATAGCCGGCAGCTTTGATCTGCTCAATATCGAATTCTAATAACAGATCCCCTGCCTTCACTCGGTCGCCTTCTTCAATGTACGATTTAAAATGTTGGCCATCAAGCTTAACTGTATCCACGCCCACATGCACCAAAATCTCCGCACCTGTATCCGAAACAACAGCAAGAGCATGTTTCTTCTTGAAAGCAACGGTTACCGTACCATCAAAAGGGGCAACAACACGGCCTTTCGATGGCTCAATCGCAATCCCTTTACCCATCGCTCCTGAAGCAAACGCTGGATCTGGAACTTCTGCTAATTCAACAATTTCACCTTCAATCGGGCTCCATACTGTTTGATCTGAAGTAGCATGGACACGTGTAGATGGCTGAGCAGTATTTTTACTTTGGCCAGCTTCAACGTCAACGGAAGACGTAGATGCTGTCTTCGTTTCTTCATCCTCGACAGGGTCTTTGAAACCCATGATATACGTTAGTACTGCGGATACAACGAAAGATGCCGTGATCCCCATAATCAAACCTGGGAATCCTTGACCACCTGGTCCGTAGAAGATCGGTAAAGTCAGCAATCCAGGTGCACCGGAAGCAAAAGCTTGTGTACCTGCCTGACCAATAATGGCACCACCGACAGCTCCACCGATAACTCCCGCAATAAACGGACGTTTCAGCGGCAGCGTTACACCGTAAATGGCTGGTTCAGTAATTCCGAACAGCGCTGTAAGAGTTGATGACCCTGCGAGTGTTTTCAATTTTTTGTTCTTGGTTTTGAGCATGACACCGAACGCTGCACCCGTTTGAGCAAAGACAGAAGCTGTCGCTGCCGGTTTCACACCATCCTGACCGTGTACTGCAATGTTATTAATGAAGACAGGCACCAGACCCCAGTGTACACCGAAGATAACGAGCAACTGCCAGCTTGCTCCCAACACAGCTCCTGCAAGTAACGGGCTGAATCCAAAGGCAGCGACCATCGCGGACGCAATTGCATCACCAACATATACACCAAATGGTCCAAAGACAATTAAGGTAAGCGGCACCATAATAACTAGCAAAAATAAAGGTGTAACGAAATTCTTAATACTGTCATGAAGTAGCTTATTGAAGAACTTCTCCAGCTTGCTCATCACAATGACTGCTAGAATAATCGGAATGACAGTCGAAGAATAACTCATCAATACAACAGGGATACCGAAAAAGTCCGTTGCTGTACCATCCGTTTTCAACTGAATTATGGTTGGATAGATGAGTGCTCCAGCTATGGTCAATGCGACAAACACATTCCCTTGGAACTTACGTGCCGTTGTAACCGCTAACAGTAGTGGCAGGAAGTAGAACAAACTATCTGCTGCAGCATAAAGAATGATATAAGTTGTATCTGCCTTATCCAGCCACTCTAAATTGTTGGCAATCAGCAATAAACCTTTTAAAATACCCGCTCCTGCCATAACTCCGAGTAGTGGTGCAAAAATGCTGGAGATCACGTCAATAATGCCGCCCAGCCCTTTGACCTTTTTACTGCCCTTTTCTTTACTCGATGAATCGTCCAGAATATTGGTGATTTGACCAATTGCCTGGTACACTTCGGGAACCTTGTTCCCTACAACGACCTGGAATTGGCCACCGTTTTCCTTAACGGCAATGACACCTTCCGTTTTCTCCAAACCTGCTTTGTCGGCCTTTGAATCATCCTTCAATACAAATCGTAATCGTGTTGCACAGTGAACCAGTGATTGTACGTTTTTCTCACCGCCAACGCGTTCCACAATCTCTCTGGCCAGTTTCTCTTGACTCATGATATACCCTCCCTACGTTTGTCTGAACTGAAGATCATTAACACAAACACTCTGAGACAGAATAAGGTGTATATGATCGTTCAATTGATATCACAGGCTCTCTACCGATTTTTTTGCACACAAAAAACCTAAGCCTTGAGCAAGTGAACACACGGGTTCCACTTCTCATGACTTAGGTTTTGCCTGCATAACCAGTAACAATCCCAGTTAAATCGTATTCAATTCCTGTTATCAACATAATAATATAATATAACCATTAATGTCAATAAATAAATGTTAGCGATTCACAACACGTTCAATGTGTACCGTCAGATATAACTTTTCCTCATTGGTCAGAGCATGATCATACTCCTTTTGGACAAACAACGCGATTTTCTCTACACACGCCGACGCCTCGGGATGTTTCTCCTGAATCATATCGTACAAATGATCATAGTTGTTATCATAATGCGTCCCACTGAACACACGCTGAGAGAAGAACTTCAAATGGGTAATAAATCGGAAATAACTGAGAGAGTCCTCGTCAAACTCCATTTTAAAATGATACTTCGCAATATTAATAATCTGCTGGATAAACTTCGTAATATTCATCGTTGTAATGACTTCTTCATTCATTTCGGCATTGACGATGTGAAGTGCAATAAACGCGGCTTCATCTGTCGGAAGCTCAATGTTCATTCGGCTGTTGATCTGATCCAGCATTCGCAATCCCAGTCCGAATTCAACCTTGTACAATTGCTTAATCTCCCACATCAAGGCGTTTTTAATCTCGATTCCCTCATGATAACGCTCAATAGCAAAATAAATATGATCTGTAAGAGAAACATAGATGTTCTCGTTCAGATTGCGCCCCAAGTTGTCTCGCGCATGGGCGATCAGCTCCTCAACAATTTCAACCAATTCTATCGGGACTTCCCGAAGTAATGTTTTGAAGTTGTCAGACGTCTGTTTGTTTTTCAAAGCAAATACTTTCTGGATGCGGGTCTCATCTACTTTATCTCCCGGCTTTTTCTTAAAGGCAATCCCACGTCCCATTACCACAAGCTCTGCCCCATCGGCCTGGTAAATGCTAATGACGTTATTGTTGATAACCTTTGCTATTTTCACTTCAATCCCCCCGTCACGTTCCACTCTCTAGTCGCATTTGATATATCCAAATATGGGCATACAAAAAAAACCTAGAGCAACACAAAATAAACAAGACATCGCGGTCTGCTTTTTGGTGCTCAGGTTTTGCCTACATATGATGTAGTAACAATCCCAATAATGGTATATTTGCGTCAAGTATAGCTTGAACTGCGCTGCATGTCAACGCTTTCAGTGAACGGTCATCAGGAGTCACATGAAATCATGCAACCTCCTGATGTTGGTAATCCCTTTTTTTGAAAAACCTGAAATTACTTGTCTCCCAGATCTGTACCGCCTGATGCGATAACATTTTTGTACCATTCAAAGCTTTTCTTTTTGATTCGGGTCAGTTCACCCTTGCCTTCATTGTCACGATCCACATAAATATAGCCGTAACGCTTTCTCATTTCGCCGGAAGAGGCGCTAACAATGTCAATAGGTCCCCAGCTCGTATAACCGATGATGTTACAGCCATCCTGAATCGCTTCGGCCATTTCAGCCACATGGCGTTTCAGATAATCAATCCGGTACGAGTCATCGATCTCACCTTCAGGAGTAACCTCATCGTGTGCACCAAATCCGTTCTCCACCACAAACAACGGTTTCTGGTAACGGTCATGAAGTTGGTTGGCCGTAATGCGGAAACCTTTAGGATCAATTGTCCATCCCCATTCGGATTTTGCCAGATATGGATTGGCTACCGAACCAAACACGTTACCACTGGTCATATTTTTGATGACTTCTGGATCCGTACTTGTTGTCCGGCTGGAATAATAGCTGAAGCCGATGTAATCTACCGTATGGTTTCGTAAAATATCTGCATCCTGCGGCTCCATCACAATGTTCAGATTATGATCCTTGAAGAAACGTTTAGCGTATCCTGGATACTCTCCACGTGACTGTACATCGATGAAGAAGTAGGATTCTCTATCCTTCTCCATACCTTGGAACACATCTTCAGGATTACATGTGTAAGGGTAGAAACTACCTGCGGCGAGCATACAACCGATCATGGCGTCAGGGATGATCTCATGGCAAGCTTTAACGGCAAGCGCACTTGCCACGAGTTGGTGATGCGCTGCTTGATATTGGATCTCTTTGACGTTATCGCCTTCGTTGAAAGCAAGTCCCGCGCCAAGGAAAGGAAGATGGAGCAACATATTAATCTCGTTAAATGTCATCCAGTACTTCACCTTATCTTTGTAACGTGTAAATACGGTTTTGGCATAGGTTTCAAACAAGTTCACGAGCTTGCGGCTTCTCCAGCTACCATACTGCTCGATCAGATGTACAGGCACATCGAAGTGAGCCAGCGTAACTACCGGTTCAATACCATATTTCAAGAGTTCATCTAATAGATCATCGTAAAATTGCAAGCCCGCTTCATTCGGCTGTGCATCCTCTCCTGTCGGGAATATGCGTGCCCAGGCAATAGATACACGTAACGCTTTAAAACCCATTTCAGCAAAAAGAGCGATGTCTTGAGGATATTGATGATAGAAATCAATCGCTTCATGTGATGGGTAAAACTCGCTGGCAAGCGGTGTAAATGCAGGGACATTTCCTTTCATAATACTTCTCCGGTTTTCTCCCGTTGGGAGCAGATCCACAATGCTCAGACCTTTACCATCTTCAAGATATGCTCCCTCTGCCTGATTGGCCGCAATAGCTCCACCCCACAAAAAGTTTTCAGGAAATTTAAAAGTTGTCATACATATTCTCCTTTCAAAGTGTAGTTCAATGATCCGCCCTATTCTTGCCGTCCAGACACTACCACCAGGCAAATAGAAAAAACCCGAACCAGCCTGTATACACATTAACGTGTATCACAAGCCAGCTCAGGTTATGCCCGTATTCGGTAACATTCCCAAAATCATTATGCGGATTAAGTAAGACCTTACCAAGAAACAGGAAATCTGTCAACTTCACAGGTTATAAAATGCCCTACAATTATCACCGAAAATCATCTGCTGCTCTGCTTGTGACAGGCTATGAACATGCGTTTGCAGCAAATTAAACACCTGACGATATGTGCCAGCTACATTGCTTACGGGCCAGTCCGAACCGTACATCACTCGCTCTGGACCAAACGCTTGAAGTACAGTGTCAAGATAAGGTGTAAAATCTTCCTGTGTCCATTGATTCCAATCTGCTTCGGTGACCATACCAGACAATTTGCAATGGACATTGGGATACGCTGATATCGCGATGATCGCCTCTTTCCATGGTGTTAAGATACCTGCCTTAATGTCTGGTTTGGCTAGATGATCAATGACGAAACGTTGCTGTGGAAACGCTTGAACCAATTCTACGGCATAAGGTAACTGCTCCTTAGATACGAGTAAGTCATAGGCCAGATTGTACTGTGCCAATAGAGCAATTCCTCGTTGAAAGTCATCACGCAGCACAAATTTCACATCCGGTTCATCCTGTATAACATGCCTTACTCCCTTCAGCCAAGGATTCGCCGCGTATTTTTCCAGTTGTAAGGCTGCATTCTCAGAACATAGATCCACCCAGCCCACAACGCCTTTAATGAATTCGTGCTTATCTGCAAGTTCCAGCAGCCACTCGGTTTCTTCAAGACTTTGACGAGCCTGTACAACTATACAGCCTGATATTCCTGAAGCTGTAAGGATCGGGTGGAGATCTTCCGGCAGGAACGAACGCTGAATCACATTCATCTCTCCACTAATCCATCCATAATCCCGGGTGTTATATTCCCAGAAATGTTGATGTGCATCGAGTTTCATGGTATGTGCCCTCCTGTGTTGTCACATTAGTTCAATGTACTACGATTCATTTAAATATAATTCAAATTGAGACGTTAAGCACTCATTATTGAATGGATTTTATTCCAATTGCACTGGCATTCCTTGTGGCATTCCTTTCCTTTCAACTATACCGATTAAAAATCGAATAACGTACAAGTCAACCTTCATACCTTTACTGTAATGAAGATTGAGGAGGAATAAACATGTTTAAACGTGTAGATCGTCTAGCCATTGAACTGCCTATCTCCAAAAATCCAGATCCGAACGGAGCCAGTGCGGTACAGGAATTGCTAGGCGGTAAATTCGGGGAGATGTCCACGCTAAACAATTACATGTATCAATCATTTAACTTTAGAGGCAAATCCAAGCTCCGTCCCTTTTATGACATCGTTGCCAGCATTACCGCAGAAGAGTTCGGCCACGTCGAGCTTGTCGCGAATACGATTAACCTGATGCTTGTCGGATCAACCTCTCCCGGGGCACCTGACACAACTCCGCTCCACATTGGTAAGGATGCACGCATGACCTCTCATTTTATTGAATCCGCACAAAAGGCATTGCCCTACGACTCCATGGGAAGACCGTGGGACGGCTCAAACGTCTTTAGCAGTGGCAATCTTATTTTAGATCTACTGCATAATTTCTTTCTGGAATGTGGGGCAAGAACACATAAGATGAGAGTGTATGAAATGACGGACAACAATACTGCTCGCGAGATGACAGGTTATCTGCTTGTACGGGGCGGTGTACACATTCTTGCCTATGCCAAAGCGTTGGAGATCGCAACTGGCGTAGATATAACGAAGTTAATTCCCATCCCCTCCCTGGATAACAAGGCATTCGAAACTACACGTAAATGGGAGGCAATGGGCGAGCAACGAAGACTGTACACGTTCAGCGACAAGGATTATCAACAGATTGCTCAGATATGGAAAGGTGTTCACCCGACTGATGGCGGCAAGCTGGAAGCCTTTGCAGGTTTACCTGGGTATGGAGGACCGATCCCTGAACTTCCTGACCTGCCAGAAGAGTTCGCCCCTGGAATATCCCCAGAAGACTTCTTGCAGATTGCAGAACGGCTCAAACGTAGTGCTGGACTCTAGTAACATCAAAAAAAAGGGAAACCAGTGGAGTTCCATCTCCAGCGGTTTCCCTTTCTTATTTGCGTTATGATGCTGACCGACTATGTGAATTTATCGCTGCAATCCACGCGTATGATTCGTTTATTGCGGCTCTGTGAATTCCACCTTCAGTACCTTTTCCCCATTCGCTTGTACAGGTCCACTTGATAGTGCTGTAACTGAAGCAATGGTTTCGATACCACTTGGAATCAAGACAGGAGTGATCAGCGGCAGACCCGCCTCCCGAATCGTATCCATATCGAATTCAATGAGTAACTGTCCGGCAACCACAGGTTCCCCGCTTTTCACATGCGTGACAAAGCCATTGCCCTTCAACCCAACGGTATTAATGCCGACATGTACAAGCAGCTGAACGCCTGTAGCATGTTCCAAAATAACAGCATGCTTACTCTTATCCATCACGTGGGCGACTACTCCATCGAACGGAGCATATACTTTGCCTTCGGATGGCTCAATAGCAATCCCTTCCCCCATATGTTTTTCTGAGAAAGCGGGATCAGGTACCTGTTCCAGATCCACAACTGTACCATGAATTGGCGATGCAATCTCTAGCAGTGTCACCTTAGAGCGAGCTGGTGAGTTGACTGATGTAGATGTTGTTGCAACAGATGATTGGTTATTGGAAACTGTGCTCACCGCTTCCACGTCAGAAGCGTTTTCCTCGTTTCCGCTATACGAATTACCGGACGTGTCTGCTACTGCAGGCTGATCTTTGTACCCGAAAAACCAAGTGAGTGCAAACGCAATCGCCATTGCAGTTACGTTGGACAAAATATATAGTGGCAACTGACTGTTCAGATACAAAAGTGTTCCTGGGATGACGGTGATCGCCATACCTGTAGCCTGAAGCTGGAACACGGATGCAATAAATCCACCAACTGCACCACCGATGAGACCCATTACAAACGGTTTCATGTAACGCAGATTCACACCGAAAATGGCTGGTTCTGTAATCCCCAAGAATGCGGACAACGATGAAGGTAATGCAAGTGCTTTAAGCTTCATATTTTTTGTTTTCATACCTACAGCAAGACATGCCGCTCCTTGTGCAGCCATAGCGCTCGTGACAATGGCGTTAAACGGATTGAATCCCGTTTTTTCCAGTAATTGAATTTCCAAAAAGTTGAAGATATGATGCACGCCGGTAACAACGATGATCTGATTGAAGAACCCAATAATGATACCTGCGATACCAAAAGGCAGATCCAGTACAACTGTTGTTCCATACAATACCCATTCTTCGAAGGAATGAAATACGGGACCGATGACAAATAGTCCCAAAGTAATCATCACCGTAAGCGTGATGAATGGAGTCAGAATGAGATCGAGTGCTTCAGGCACACGTCTACGTAATACTTTTTCGAATTTGGCACCAATTAAACCTACGAAAAACGCCGGTAATACCGAACCCTGATATCCCACGACAGGGATGAATCCGAACATTTGCAGAGGCTGCGCCGATCCATCAGCTACGGCATAAGCATTTGGCAGAGCCGGGTTGACCAGCATCAGACCGAGCACAATTCCCAGTACCGGACTTCCACCAAACACCCGGAATGCTGACCAAGCTACAAGTGCAGGAAGGAAAGCGAATGCTGTATCCGTTAGAATCTGCGTGAACAACAGGAAGTTCGGAGAGATATCCTCAGCTGTCGCACCAAACCATGCCAGAATCTCATTTTGTGTAAGCAGGCCACGCAGACCCATGAACAGACCTGTAGCAACCAATACGGGGATGATCGGAACAAATACGTCACCGAACGTGCGGATTGCCCGCTGGAATGCATTGCCTTCCTTTTTCCCTTGACTCTTCACATCTTCCTTTGATGTCCCTTCAATACCAAGCTTCTCAACCTCTTCAAAGATTCGATTAACCGTACCTGTTCCGAAGATGATCTGATACTGGCCTGAGTTAAAAAAGGCACCTTTGACTTTGTCAATATTCTCGACCTGTTTCTGATCAATTTGCTCCTTATCCTTCACCATAATGCGAAGTCGCGTTGCACAGTGTGCAAAGGAGGAAATATTTTCTTTTCCCCCTATAGCTTGAATCACCTGTTCAGCAATGCGTTGATTGTCTGACATGTTGTCTCATTCCTCTCACTAATCTAATAGTTCCATATGTCCGCTTTGAAATCTGCCTTGCCACCATGCGCAAAAAAACGAATCCCTTGACTATCCTGGCTCGGGAAAATCCGACTGGTAAAAACTTCTTGCCCATCGTTGATAAAAATCTCAACCGAAGATGAATCAACGAACATACGCAGTTTGATTACATCTGATTCCAATGTGCACTTGCGAGTCGTTCCATTCACTTGTGATAATTCTGCACCAGAATGACTTCGATCCAGTACAAGTTTGCGCTGCAGACGATCATACTGAATAACCGTTTTCTCCACATCACTCGCTCGGAACTCAATACCTACGATATCTGCATCGCTCGCACTGATCTCACATTCGAGTTCGTAGGCGATACCATTAAATCCTTCAAACGCTCTGCTTTCGTTGTTAAGCGTGCCTCGAGCTTCTGCATGAAGGTCTTGCTTGCGAAGCTTAACCATCTCCTGCACAGGCTGTTGTATAAGTTTATCGCCCTGAATGGATAGCTGCCGCGGAATCGTTATACAATGAGCCCATCCGCTGTTATCTGTGGGATATGTCTGTTCAGGCAATCCCATCCAAGCAACCATAATTCTTCTCCCGTCCGGTGACTCCATGGTTTGCGGAGCATAAAAATCAAAACCGCGGTCCAGCTCATGAAATGGTCCGTGTTCAAACGCTCGTGATTCCAGATCCAGGCGTTCACCTATAAGATAACCGGATTGATAAATGTTCTCGTAACGATCTTCTTCAGCCTGAAGGCCCTGTGGGGAGAAGATCAGCACGCCTTTACCATCCAACTCCAGATAGTCTGGACATTCCCACATGTATCCAAACGAAGACAACGCGGTGCCGATCTCACCAAGAAATTCCCATTGCTTCAAATCTGCTGAACGATAGAGTACTGCACATCCTGTCTCATCCGTACGCTGTGCTCCAATAACAAAATAATATTCATTATCCTGTTGCCACACCTTGGGATCACGGAAATGTTCAGTGTATCCAGAAGGCACATTGGATACGACGGGTTGTTCATATTTCGTAACGACATTATTTTCATCCATCATAGCTAAACACTGATACGGATGTCTGATCCAGTTTTCGTCCCGCGTATTCCCTGTATAGAGCAGATTTAATACTCCATCCTTCTCGATCGCACTTCCTGAATAAGCGCCATGCGAATCGTAAGGGCTTCCTGGTTCAATGCCAATACCGACATTCTCCCAATGTACCAGATCGCTGGAACGGGTATGATACCAGTACTTCATGCCGTGCTCTGTTCCAAGAGGAAACCATTGATAGAACAGATGGTAATAGCCTTGATAAAAGGAAAAGCCGTTCGGATCGTTAAGTAGACCGGTTACGGGCTGAATGTGATAATGTTGCCTCCAGGAACACGCATTAACCTGAGCTTCCAGCTTGGCGATCTCTCCGGGTTCAGCTTGCTCAATCCGCCGGTAGAGCTGCTCTCTTGTCATTTTCATACGTATATCAATCTCCATTCATACTGCATATTCAAAAGAAACCTTGAGAGGAACCGGTTCCAATATGAACAAAAAATAATTCCATGCAGCAAATGCTGCCTCCCCACGTTCCCGATTGTTACTGTTTCAGCATCAATGGAACCGGTTCTATGGAATTATCATAAAGGATCTATTTATATTTTGTCAACGCTTTCTCGCGGAATAAGTTCGACATCTACTATCGTATGCTGTCTCACACTTTCCCCTTCTACCAATCGGCTAATATGCTTCGCCGCGAGTTTGCCTGCCTGTAAATAATGATATTTGACCGTGGTCAGCGTCGGATGAATCATCTCGGTAATATCGTACCCACCAAACCCTGTTACCGACAACTCCTGCGGAATCCGGATGTTTCGGAAGAAGGCAGTCTTCATCACGCCCATCGCTATATTATCCGTGGCTGCAACAATAAGGGATGGTCTGCTTACATCCAAAATCGCCTCCGCCGTGATCACTGCTTCTGACATTTTGAAGCTCGTTTCGTAATATTTGACGTTACATTCACTGCATTCATCAACCGCACGTTTAAATCCCTGTTTACGATGAACACCCACAGCCTGGTCTCTCTCACTAACACCCAAATAGACGATGTCTCGATGTCCTTGTTCAACGACATATTTCCCTAAGATATATCCCGCCTGATCATCGTTATGAATCAAACTATGTAGCAACTCATGCTGCTGTCCCACAAGTAATACAGGAATTTTAATATCTTCGATGGCTTTTAAGTGAGCATCCGTTACTTCAGCAGCAAGCAAAATGATCCCTGACACTTTTTGTCTGGCAAAATCATAAATAGCATCGATCTCCCGCTGCATATCCTGGCTCGTATTGGCAATAAGCATCTGATAGTGAAGTCCCCTCAGCTCCTCATCAATGCCGATTAAGGTCTGTGAAGTCGCATACGAATCAAGCCGAGGAACAACAGTACCAATTATACTGGTCTTCTTCGCTTTGAGACTCTGTGCAAAGGTATTAGGAACATAGTTATGTTCTTTAATAATACGCTCAATCTTCTGACGTGTATCCTCGCTAACAGAGCCGCCGTTGAGGAAGCGAGACACGGTGCTCTTTGCTACACCAGCCATTTGAGCGATATCTGTAATTGTTTTATTCATCATGTAACTCCTCTTGTCTCTCCAATGATCATCCCATATATTACTCAGAGATATGTGTGCTTGCTCGTTCTGATCATCACTTCATGTGAAAAGTAAGTCATGACCACCCGATCGGCTTTGTAGCTTACTCTCTCATCTTAGAATCTATTATAGCGTTTTTAAGAGACAAATCACATGTGAATAGATCGTTTGGTGGTATAGGAAAAGCCCACTGACTTCTCAGAGGGCATAACAATAGCGTTTCGATTAAACCTCAATAATAATCGGCAAGATCATCGGTCTGCGCTTGGTCTCAGAATAAATGTAATGACTGATCTCATCCTTTAATTTTCGTTTGATGACATTCCACAGATTCACCCCAGATGCTGTTAACTCTTCCATCCGGCTTACTACCCGTTCATGAAGCTCTTTCATGAATTGCTCCGAATCCTTCACAAACACAAAACCTCTAGAAATAATCTCCGGGGAAGACACCATCTGTTTCTCCGTTTTACTCAGTGTTGTTACAATGACCAGCATTCCGTCAGACGATAGCTGTCTGCGATCCCGAAGCACAATATTACCCACGTCACCGACAATCAGTCCATCAACCAGACTATTGCCCGAAGCAATTGTCGGTCCCATGGAAGCCACGCCATCTTTGTATTCCACCATGTCTCCATTATTAACAATAAATACATGACTCTGCTCAATTCCGACAGATTCAGCAAGCAGCCTATGCTGATACAACATGCGGAATTCGCCATGAATGGGAATTAAATAATCCGGCTTCATTAACGTAAGCATAAGTTTCAGCTCTTCCTGGCTTCCGTGTCCCGATACATGCATACCCGAAGCCCCACTGGAGCCATAGATAACCCGCGCCCCTAGAACATACAGATTGTCGATTACATGAGCAAGGTTTCTTTCATTACCAGGGATCGCTCCTGCCGCAATAATGACCGTATCTCCTGAATCAATACTAATCTGAGGATGTTTGCCGGAAGCTAATCTGGACAGAGCAGCCATAGCCTCTCCCTGGCTTCCCGTACACAACACCACCACTTGTTCACGCGGGAACTGACCTGAATCAGCAGCCTCAATCAACAAACCCTCCGGAACGTCGAGATATCCGAGTTCAGTTGCCACATTCACGACGTTAATCATGCTTCGTCCCAGAAGTGCAAGCTTGCGTCCAGTCTGGAATGCGGCATTCACGATCTGCTGCACTCGGCTGATATTAGATGCAAAGGTAGAGATAAACACTTTTTGTTTGGCGCGAATAAACGCATCGAGAATGTGATCCCCGACAACACGCTCCGAAGGCGTAAATCCCGGTCTTTCAGCGTTTGTACTCTCGGAGAGTAGTAGATGTACGCCCTGTTTACCAATCTCAGCCATACGGTGTAAGTCAGGGAAGGGACCATTCACAGGAGACATGTCGAATTTAAAATCCCCCGTATGTACAACATTACCGGCAGGCGTTTGAAAGAAAATCCCCAGGCAGTCCGGGATGCTATGACTCGTTGCAAAAAAAGAGACGTCGATGCTGCCCAGCGTCAAGCGGGAGTTCGCATCTACCGTGTGAAGATCTGTCTGACGTAGCAAATTATGCTCTCTTAGTTTCAACTCAATCAGACCACGTGTCAGCCTGGACGCGTACACGGGGATATTCATCTGTTTCAGGAAATAAGGTATTCCGCCAATATGATCTTCATGCCCGTGCGTGACAACAAGAGCCTTCACTCGATCCTGATTCTCGAGCAGATACGTTACATCCGGAACGATGAGATCAATACCCGGCAACGTTTCATCCGGGAACTTGGAACCGCAATCGATCACGATAATGTCTTGATCGTACTGGATTAAGTACATGTTTTTTCCGATTTCGTTTACGCCACCTAATGCAGCAATATAAAGTTTATTATGAGCGAACTTCAAAATCCTTTCATCCTCCTCTGCATAACGATCCTCAATTTCTTGTGTATTCCTAGTATGGAAAGAATCGCCTTGGTTATGCATAACAGCGGATATACACCAAAAAACCACGCCCGGAACTTTCATTCCACCGTGGTTTATGAGGTTAACTATAATTTTGAGCGATATATATTTCAGGCCAATTTATATAATGATTCTGTTCTTTGCAGCAGGACATCCTGCTCATAGGATTTAACTTCCTTAATCCACTGTTCCCGAACAGGCACACCCTGCTGGGCACAGTAGTAATCCCACACCGCGCCAAACGGATAAGACTTGAACTCCTCTGTCAGTGCGAGGCGTGTCGTATAATCTCCTTCCAGCTCCGCCTGTTTCAGCTCGTCTACCGGCTCAAGCATAGCTCGAAGAAGTGCTTTAATCGTATTGCGTGTACCAACTACCCATGCAGCCACACGATTAATGCTGGCGTCAAAGAAGTCCAGCCCGATGTGTGTTGTGCCCAGCAGCTCATGACGTACCAATTCACGGGCTATTTCAAGCAATTCGTCATCCATAATTACTACGTGATCGCTATCCCAGCGCATTGGACGACTAACATGTAGAAGAATACCGCTTGTAAACAAGGCTAGTGAAGACAACTTGCCCGATATCACTTCTGTGGGATGGAAATGCCCTGCGTCCAGACAGATCAGCGTATCATTTTGCAAACCATATCCCATATAAAATTCATGCGAACCCACGACGTAGGCCTCTGAACCCAGACCAAACAGTTTGCTCTCAACCGCATCCAGATTGTGCTCCTTATTGAGCGGTTCGGCAAATACTTCGTCCAGTGATTCTTTCAGACGTTTACGCGGGGACATTCGATCCACAGGGTTATCCTTGAATCCATCGGGTATCCATACATTCGTCACACAAGTCTGACCCAATTGTTCACCGAAATAAGCGCCGATTCGCCGTGAAGCTTTGCAATGATCGATCCAGAACTGTCGGATCTCAGGGTCAGGATGACTGAGTGTGAAGCCGTCACTTGATTTTTCGTGCGAGAAACAAGTAGGGTTAAAATCCAGCCCCAGGCCATGCTCTTTCGCCCACTTTACCCAATTCTCATAGTGCCTCGGTTCGATCTGATCCAGCTCCACCTGTTCGTCAGTATCGGCATAGATTGCATGCAGATTCACCTTATGTTTACCTGGAATGAGTGCAAAAGCCTGTTCCAGATCAGCACGAAGTTCGGCAGGGTTTGTTGCTGCTCCAGGATATTGACCCGTTACCGATATGCCGCCTGTCAATTCACCATCCTGATTCAGAAAACCTTTGACATCGTCTCCTTGCCAACAGTGCACGGATACTTTGATCTCTGCCAGCTTGCTTAACATTTCATCGGTGTCGATACCGTGCTGTGCATAAAGTGCCTTTGCCGCTTCATAAGCTTGTTTCACTTGGTTATCCATCCGTCTAACCTCCTTATTAACGTGTGAATGCTGCCGGGACACCGCCATCAATAGTCAACATGCAACCTGTCGTTTTCTCCGATTTGGATGAGGCAAAGAAGGCGATACCTTCCGCAATATCTTTTGGATAAATATTCACGAGCAGTGTTGTGCGTTTGCGATAATATTCCTCAAGCTGATCCGGCTCAATGCCGTATGCCGCGGCACGCTCGTTTCTCCAAGAACCGTTCCAGATCGCTGAGCCTTGCAAAATAGCATCGGGCAAAATCGTGTTAACACGAATGCCGTATTCGCCACCTTCCGCTGCAATACAGCGAGCAAGATGTGCTTCGAGTGCCTTTGCCGAGCTGTAAGCGGATGCGCTCTTACCTGCATACACCGAGTTTTTGGACCCGATGAAAACCATGCTTCCACCGATGCCCTGCTCCTTCATCAATTTGAATGCCTCACGTGCGACCAGGAAATACCCAGTGCCCAGCACACTGATATTCAAGTTCCATTCTTTCAATGATGTTTCGTCAAATGGGCTAGATGTTGCGAGTCCAGCGTTGTTAACGATGATATCCACCCCACCGTATTGCAGGGCTGTTTCGGCATAGGCTGCTTGCACCGCTTCCTCGTCTGTCACATCCATCTTGAGTGCGTATGCACGGTTCGCGCCATATTGATCGTTGATTTCCTGTGCAACCTTCTGGGCACCTTCCAGATTTAGGTCAGCAAGCACAACGTGTGCGCCTTCGGAAACCAGTCTACGTGCTGTTTCACTACCAATACCGCCTGCGCCACCTGTAATAAACGCCACTTTGCGAGAAAACTCCGTTTCCGCAGGGGCAAGTGACAGTTTATATAGTTCCAGCGGCCAATATTCCACATTGTAAGATTCATTCGCGCTGAGGGAAACGAATGTGCCAAGACTTGTTGCTCCGCGCATAACCGCTATCGCCCGGTGATACAGTGCACCGCTTACCTGAGATAGCGCCCAGCTTTTCCCGGTATTAATCATGCCTACGCCCGGGATGAGAATAACGCGAGGAGCCGCTTCGAACATAACATCGCCTTCGTTTTTGTTATCCTCAAAATATTGCTGATATTGATCTTTGTAAGCGGCAATAGATTCCGCCAGCTTCGCTTTCAGCCCGTCAATATCATCCGCATTCGGCGTCCAATCAATGAAGAGCGGCACGACTTTGGTATGTACCAGATGATCCGGGCATGCCGCGCCAACCTGAGACAGCTGCGGAGAATCAGCGCCACCTACAAATGTGAGTACATCCTCCTGATCATCAAAAGACAAAATCATTTTTTTGCTGTCAGACACCGCTCCGCGAATAACAGGCATCACACGCGCAGCAATCTGGCGACGTACTTCCGCAGGAAGTGCAGGATGTTTTACGCCGCCAAACAGATTAGCTTCATTCACACGTGCTTCAATATAGGCTTCCGCCTCATTAATGATTTTGATCGTCTGTGCGTAACATGCCTCGGAAGTTTCTCCCCAAGTTACCAACCCATGCTTCTCCATAAGTACAAGCTCGGCTTTCGGATTGGCGAATACGCTTTCAGCAATCATTTTGGACAGTGTAAAACCCGGGCGTACATAAGGAACCCAAACAAAACGATCACCGTATATTTCCTTCGCCAGTTCTTTCCCGTTATCCGCACAGCAGAGGCTGATAATCGCATCCGGGTGCGTATGATCAACATGTTTGTATGGAAGGAACGCGTGCAGTAGCGTTTCAATCGAAGCTCGTGGATGTTTCGCATCAATCATGCAGTGCCCGAGGTACTCCACCATCTCTTCATCTGACATCGAGTCACGTTCCAGAAGTGGGATAATATCTTCAAGTGCCAGTCCTGTAAAATGCTTTGCTTCCATAGAACCGAGATCTGAGCCGCTTCCCTTCACATACATCACTTCGACATCACGGCCACGGAAATCCTTCACGATTGTTTTGGCAGACGTGTTACCACCATAAATATTGCATACTCTGCGATCCGTACCAATCAGATTGGAGCGGTAAACGAGCTGCTCAAGCCCTGTTGTCTTTTGTGATGCCTGCTCTGCATTCCATAAACTCTGTACCATGGGTTCCCCTCCGATAATGTTTGTTTTCTTCCTGATTCGAGTTTATCATCTTTGTTTTGTTTTGAAAACAAAAGATTTTAAAAACAAAACAAATATATTCAAAAGGAAACCACTAATGTAACTCGATAGTGTGGGACAATGGAGATCTGTTCGATCCTGCCCAGTTCTACTCCCTGGAATCGCTCCACATATGCCTGATTTACAAAATGTTCCGTCGTCCCTTTGCGAAGAGGTGTTATTAATAGCCGCAGATCATGATCAACCAACAGATGTCGAGATTGCTTTAATCCTATTTTCCATGGATCCCCGTACTGGATATGATCGGTTAATAACTGCTGATGAATATAAGCCGCTGCAACATCCCCTTCGTAGTCGATCTCGACAAACAGGTCATTCACCTGTTCAGGCCAACACATATCTATTTTTAAAGTAGCTGCGTTCTCTTTGGGATATTCCACTTGTATAAGCGGCTCATAGAACGGTAGTTGTAGAGTATAGGTAACGAATAACGGATGCTCTGACTGGTGTAAGGTTGCAAATTCGGGAACTATAACACTCTTAGGTGGAGGATAGAACGATACTTCGAACTCATTGTGCTGAACGGAAGTACATACCAACTGCTCATTGTGCACATATAGATGACTCGTGCTGATCACCAATCTTTTTTCTCCATCTAATTCAAAAAGGTACGATTGTAACGCTTCCTCTCGTGTCAGCGTCAACAAGCAAATCACGGTTCCATCCATCATAGTCACACGGAGATTATGTTGTTTTCCAGCCTTCGGATGAAGCACATACATCCCGTCCTGCTCCTGGATTTTGTCTTCGTTCTGGTACACTTCGTTTATGCCTGCCGCATCAATTACATATTCCGGAATCATCCCTTCATGGGCATAAAATACGGCTGTAAGTTCTTCATCGACCATAAATCTGGTCAGCGGCTGAACCGTGGCACTTATGAGTTTCATCTCACCTACACTTAGATGAAAAGGCAAGATCATTGCCTTACCAGGTTTCACTTGAATCGTTCCACATTGGGGAAGTTTCACTTCACCTTGAGGTGTTACAAGTTCAAGTTGCACATCACGCGCTGGCATATCTACATGATCCTGATAATTATTGATAAAGACAAATCCCGATCCTGCTCTCTGCCGGACAGCCCAGCGGACATCCGATATATTTTCCGGTGTAATGGACAACTGTTCCTCGCCAATAACAGTTCCCATAGGAGCTAATAACTCACCATATGCATCCAGGAACATTGCCAAACTACGAATTCGATCATACGATTCCCCGATACGACCAAACTCCCCAAGAGGCGCTTGGTAGTCATACGTAATTCGGGGTAGCCCACGTTCGTTGAAATACGTATGTTGGCCAATTGGATTGGAACCTCCGTGATACATGTAGTACCCCACCAGATTGCTGCCATTAGCCAGCTTAACCACGGTCATTGCCTCCACACTATCTGCATCAACCACAGGACGTGCTTGATAACTGACCTGCATGCCACCAGCAAGTTCACAGTAGGCTGCTGGATATTCCAGGCTGTCATAATCCAATTCTTCCATAGGATTCTTGTGTAAGTCGCGGAACAGATACTCCCTGCTTGGAGGTTGATTCGGAATCCATGGAGTATATGCATATCCGGCGAGCATTGGCAGCGTACCCTGTTCAGGGACTGCTGCTCCGCCCCATGCGGTGGCTGTATAGAACATCGGATTCATGCCTGCTTTTTTCGCAATATGACGAAGTCGATCCATATGTTCTTTTCCATCACGTCCGGAAGAGATATATTTATCCTGGGAATAACCCCACACGTCCAGAGGTGCACCTGCATGCATATATTCATTCTCAAGCTGTATAGCGATGATCGGCCCCCCCTCTTGATAGAAACAACCTTGAATCTGACGTGCAATCTCCCGGTATAGCCGTTCCGCGTAGTACAAATAACCTTCATCATTGGATCGGACGTCGAAAGCGTAGTTAAACAGCCAATCAGGCAACCCGCCATTACGTACTTCACCGTGACAGAAGGGCCCGATCCGAACAATTAGTGGCAGCTGATGTTTACCACATAGATCCACAAAATGTCGCAAGTTCAATTGCCCCGACCAATCAAACACTCCCTCTTTTTCCTCATGGAAGTTCCAAAAAACATAGGATGCCACAATGTTCACACCCCCTGCTTTCATCTTCAACAATTCTTCCTCCCACTGAAGATAAGCAAATCTGGAAAAGTAAAATTCCCCAACGACAGGAATATGTGGTTTATCGTTATGCGTCATATAAAAACTGGTGAAATCGTACGATTCTCCCCGGGTATTGGAGCCTCCATTGCCCTTCATACGTCCCGGTAGAATCCGTTTATCTATGGCATCCAGTGTAAAGTGAATCTTTGTGTTATCTTTCATAGAAATAGATCAACTCTTCCTTTGGTAGAATGATAAGATTAAACGATGTTTCGATCGACGCACTTGAATTCAGAACCCTTTTGCTTGAAGCAGGAAAGCCTGCTGATGATTTTTATTATTTTCCAGTACTCGTTGCAACTCTTGGGAAGCTTCTTGTGTCTTACCTAGTCCGAGAAGTCCTAATGCCCGCATGTAATGACAATGCTCTCGATTTCGCTGATCCAGATCATCGTCAAATACGAGAAAATCCGGCAAAGATACAGCAAAATAATCGATCTGTATGTGATCATACAGATGTTGCTCAGCATAATTAATTAGTTTGTTAAACCGTTTGTTTGCTTCCTCCACATTGTTAAGCTTCTGCCAGGCAAGTCCTTGAAAGTAAATTCCTTCTGGGGGCTGGTCGTTATAAAACATCGCACTAGCAGGTTCATCCAGACCGGTTGATGCCTTACGGAAACTCTCCTCAGCAGCAGCAGTCTGTTGCAACTGTTCATATGCACAACCAAGCGCATAATATATGGCATTGTCAGCACTGCCTTCAAGCTTGCCTTCTCCGAGATTCTCTGGAAACCTCAGCGCCTGAAGCAACAGTTTAACTGCGTCCTCTGTCTGACTCTCTCTAAGTTTTTCCTTTGCAAGCTCCAACAGAGCCGTAACGTACTGCCCAGTAACTTTGCCTTCCCCACCCTCCCAAGGGTGAAACTGTCTCGATTGAAGCGCGGTGTATGCCTCCTGATGATAACTTAGCATGTTCAATAACGTTATCCATTCGATATATAGATCGTCCCGCTGTTCTACTAGTTGCATCTGAGATTCCAACCAGCGCAAACGTTTTTCTGGAGAGCACCCCATCTTCTTCTCTAGTTGATCCAGCTCATAAAATACACGCGCATCTTGCGGATCTAACCGAAACGCTTCCTTCATCGAGTTCAAAGCCAGATCAGGCTGCCTTAACTTGTTGTAATAAGCCAGACCTAAGTTGCGGTGCACTGTAGGAAAGAGCGGGTCTAGTTCACTCGATATCTCCCAATGATGTATGGCATCCTCGTATCGTTTGTGGTCGTAGAACCAGTTGCCCACATAATAATGGGCGCGTGCATCGTCCGGGTCAGCATCAAGGGCATCTAGAAGAATCATCAGTTCGAATGGAGTGTTCGGAAAACAATACGGGGTCCCAGCAGCGTTCGCCTGCTTCTGACGCGTGATGGCCTGTTCCTGCTGACCCAACTGCCGTTGCAGGTATGCCTGAGCATATCTAAGCATAGGGTACGGTTCAACCAGCTGTGTATCTATAATAGCAAGCACATTCAATGCTTCCTCCCACATGCCGCTCTCGGTATAATCTGCTGCCAAATGCAAGTAATTGTGGACGTCTCCCCGCATAATCCGCATAAAATAGTCCCTTGTCTGTGTGGACTGCTGCAAATCAGTAAGATCATTATGAGATAATAACATCCATTCATAAGCTGAACCGTATTCCACCGGGTCCAAATCCAACGTTTCACGTGCACATGAACTCGCCAGCGAGTAACGCTTCAATTTACGGAGTAGCACTGTTTTCAAGTGACGTGCTTTATAATTTCTACTATTCCGAATCAGTGCAGATTCAACATGTTCAAGAGCTTCTGCATACATATGCCGGCCAGTATCAATCTGAGCGAGAGTATAATATCCGACATCCTGATATTGCGCAGACCAGACGGCTTTATATAATGCATCATAGGCCTCTTTCAGCCTCCCTTGCAGCTTCAGACATAGACCAAGCTGATAATAAGCTTCACTATCATAGGGATTCGTATTTTTCCACGTAAGTGACTGAACTGCCTGATTGAAATGGGGTTCCGCCTCCTGATATTGTCCCCTGCGAAGTAGTAACGTCCCGTATGCTATATTTAGGCGAATATCGGCAGGTTCGCGTCGCAGTCCTTCCAAGTAATACGATTCAGGTTCATAGGTAGCGTGCCGGTACTGCTCCAGGTGAAGTCCTGCCAAGTAAAGTTGTTCGATGCTGTTGATCTGGGAGGGTAGAGGCAGGGGCTCCGCAGGATCAGGAATGTCTTGATTACTGGGCGGTTCCGGCTGGTATTCCACAAGCACCCTTCCTTCTCTCGTGCGAACACTGAGTTTGATATCATGCCACGGCTCCTGTCCCTCCCAAGGGAATGAGACTGTGTAAGAACGTGCTGGTGAGATATCACTTATGTCTTCAAAATAAGTCGCCACAGCACCCTTAACATCGATGGACAAGTCCTCATAGTTGGATGTTGTATAGATTCGGATGTTAACCATTCCTGTTAGATCATCAAGTTCAAGATTAATTGCTGCATCTATGGACGCATTTTTCACCATTCCTACGTCTTTATAGGGCATGAAATACTGCGTAAAACACTTCGTTTCATACGGCTGAAGCCAAGTAAAATCAGGCTGGTTATCGGTAAAGACACCCGTCATTAGTTCAATATAAGGTCCATCTTCGTCCGTCAACTGCCTCTCCCAGGCTTTCCCGAAATCCCCATTGCCCCATGTCCATTGCTTCTTGCCTGGAGAGATGTGATGATTGGCAACATGCAACATTCCCGCCTGTGCCCGATGATCGTAACCTCCTACAAAATTGTATTCCGACTTATAGGCCATATAGGATGTAGGGACGGGAATATTGTTGTACATCGAAATGTCTACGCCTCTGGAATAATCCGTTTTATAATACGTACCCGTCGCCATGGGAAAACCGGACACATCCCTTTTTCCATGATCCAGCACTGCCGTTACATCAGGTGGAAACACCGATTGACTATCTTCGTTAACGGCCAACGCTGGATTCGCCCACCATAGAAACGTCTGAGGTTCATTCGTACGGTTGTAGACTTGTGCTTTGATTTCCAAATAGGCTTTGCCCGGATGCAAAGTAAACCCGGCTGTCATTTTGGTGCCATACATCCGATCAATTTCGCCTACCCAGACCGTCGCGCTTCCGTCTTCATTATTTTCGTACGTGCAATCCACCGGACCATACGTGTTGGGCCGATGGTGCTGCGGCCAGTTGAATTCGATTCCTCCAGCGATCCATGGACCCGTAAGTCCGACTAGGGAGGGCTTGATGACATGGTTGTAATAAACGAAATCATATTGATTGGTCAGATCCAGCGCACGATAGATTCGACCTCCAAGTTCTGGCATCATCTCAATCCGAACATATTCGTTTTCTAGAATAATCAAACGATACGTTTGCAGCTTCGCTTCATTTTCAATACGGTCAATGACAGGATAAGGATACACTTTGCCTGAGCTGCCCTGATAGATTCGTTTTTCCAAAAACATTGGATTCTTATCGGGTTGACCTGTGCCGTATGTTGGAATCTCCCTATTCTCTTCCCATATGCGAACTTTCGCTTCCCGGCTAACTTCCTTCAAATTCACTCACTCCTTGCCTCGTAATATGATGATCATACGCGGAGGTAAAGCAGAGTAACATTGACATTAAAAGGTTCTTGATGGACGATCTTCTGATTAGGTACGCTATGCTGCATGACAAAAAGAGCACCCTTGTCACAATAGGTATGCGTGACCGAGTACTCTCTTATTTTGGTTCTTGGATTGTGGTTCTTGGATTTTTATATTTGTTTGTTGATTATTGGTTCCTGATTCTAACTCACCTTTACTCACTTCATTCACTTATTTCCGTCTTGCAAAATCCACAAAGATAAACTTGTCTGGTCGATGCCTTGATTCCGTGTACTGAAACTGGCTAGTATCTTCCAGATAGACCTGGCTTCTTACGACAACTACATTATGAAACCCTTCAAGATCTAACAACTGTCGATCCTCGGCTGTAGGCTCCTCCACCAAAATTTCCTTCTTGGCGTACGATATGGAGAGCCCAAGCTTCTGTTCAACATACTCATAGATGGAATCTTGACAGATTTCTCTGTTCAGGCCTGGAATTAATCGCTGACTGATATAGTCCTTATCCAGAATAACATGTTCACCATCCACTTTGCGGACTCGGTTAATCTGCCATAGCAATTCATTCAGACCAAAGCTTGTTTTTTGGCTCAACGTCTGATCTACGACTTGTTCTTCAAACAGCTTCACAACCGTTTGTGCGCGGTGTCCCATTTTCTGTGCCAATTCTTTGAAACTGACCAGACCGGACACGGGAAAGTCAATTTTACGTATATCCAATACAATCGAACCCTTGCCTTGAATCTTCTGAATATAACCTTCTTCATACAGCATTTTCAGCGCTTTCCGGATCGTCTCTCTGGATGTTTGATACCGCTCTGAAAGATCCAGTTCAGATTGTAACAGTGAACCTGCCTCGATGTCTCCACTCCGAATACGTCCAGCAATATCTTCATATATTCGGATAAATTTATTATTCATTTTTCATCACCATAGCTCATTACCCTTTTTCATCATATTGACTTCCTATAATAGATTGAACTATACATATTACAAGAATACTTCGAAGTGTTCCTGTCCTATCCGATTCGGTGTATACAACTAGTTCAATTCATATATAGTATCATTAAACTAATCCATAGTGAATCTATGCTTAAACAAACAATAAGAACGATGAACTCAGCACGTGTTGAGTTTTCAATACATTTGTTCTCCTGGACACAAAAAAGGAGGCTCCACAACTAAGGAATAATGTCCTGAGTTGGGTGACCTCCTACGTGCCATTTTTTATTCAATATAACGATTCAAATGAAGAATGTAACTAGATGGTATGCCGTTACTTGCAATAGGCTATTTTTTCAATCTACTTTCCATCCCTGATTTTAATTAATGCCTCGTCCAAGGTACTTATAACTCTATCGCACCATTGATCAAACTCTGGATCTTCAATCTGTAGTTCGGGATGCTTCAAAATATGATGAATCGTACTTCGAATTCCCTGATCTGCCCTAGTCGTTGCAACGAATTCAGGAACCAACCGTTTAAGTTTGCTGTTGTCAAAAACAACTGTATTGGCTTTGTCTCCAAGCAGGCCACCTCTGAAATCCAGGCTACTGCTGGCTGCCAAAAATTCCGACGGTACATGTACCGCTTGCAACTTGACTCCAAGCACATCTGCAATAATCTCATGGATCTGGTTCCATGTAACAGATTCATCCGATGTGATATGTACAGCTTCACCGATGGCATGAAGATTGCCCATGAGCCCGATAAAGCCCTTGGCAAAATCGGTATTGTGTGTGATCGTCCATAACGAAGTACCGTCACCGTGAATGATGACCGGTTTATTTTCAAGCATGCGCTTAAGAACCTGCCAGCTTCCTTTCTCGCCATGTACCCCAAGCGGTACGGAACGATTGCCATAGGTATGGCTTGGACGAACAATGGTTACGGGGAATCCCTCTTCCCTATATAGTTTCATTAAATAATCTTCACATGCAATTTTGTTACGAGAGTATTCCCAGAATGGATTAGATAATGGAGTTCCTTCAGTAATCCTGTAATCGGACAGCGGTGTCTGATATGCGGATGCGGAGCTTATAAAAATGAACTGTTTCGTCTTGCCTTTGAACAAACGATAATCTCGCTCCAACTGTGATGGTACAAAAGCAATAAAGTCTGCAACAACATCAAATTCCAGATCGGCGATCAGCTCGGATACCCGGTTCTCATCATTAATGTCCGCTTGAAGGACCCGGACTTGTTCAGGCAATTCTTCGTTATGGTTTCCACGATTAATCAAATAAAGTTCACAACCCTGCTTCGCAAGCATCTCCGTAATTGCCGTACTTATGGTGCCTGTCCCTCCGATAAAAAGCGCTTTCATGTTTGCACCTCCAGATCATTTTTGCTTCCCCGTTCATGATATCATGCCATAGAAAAAGGAGCAAAGTTCGGAAAATCGAACTCAGCCCCTTCAGGATCTTGCATTCTTATCTAAAAATACTCCTAGACAACTTTAATGGTACCGTAGATCATGTACATTCCGCAGTGAATTTCGTATTCACCTGGTGCAATGTTCTCATCAACTGTGTAGTAGTTATCTCCCTTTTGCATATACAGATCCATGCCTAACTTCTCTGCGGCAACGGATTTGACGTGAGTCACGCCCCGGGTCAAAATGAAATTAATTTTCGTAGGCACTCCAGATTTCACCTCAATAACATTAGGCCCAAATCCATCGTTGCTCACATTAACATTAATGACCTCATATCCTTGCAAATCCTCCGGTGTTTCAACTTGTGCAGTTACTGCGTTGCCTGATCCCGGGGATACATCTTTACCCATAAAATAAGCAAAAAATCCTCCAAGCAGAGCAACTACAGCCACGCCCAAAGTTAAGAAAGGCCACATTTTTTTAAACCAGCTGTTCATATAAACACTCCTCATTCCGATGTCCATCTTCGTCTTTGAATGGATGGCTCTATACTACAAGCATACCTGATTCTCAGCTTAATGAAAATGCCCCCTCTGGGCTATTCCTTGGCTATTCCTGACTAAACTGTGAACACAATGAGAAAAGCCTGATCTCTCAGGCTTCATAACTGTTTAAGTTCTAGCTATAGAAAACAACATAAGTCTAACTGTCGAAACAACATGGAAATCATTCGTTCTTCCTCGCGTCATGCGATCAGGAATACGAGGGTGTGCTCTGACTTCGTCTTTGCCGCATTTTGTACAGTTCAGGCAGAGCAACACCAATCAATACGATCACTACCCCCATCCATTGTAAACTGCTGACATGCTCATGCAGCACAATAGAGGATAGCAACACGGCTATCGGAAGCTCTATCGCACCTAAAATGCCTGCCATATCTCCACCGATATGAGGCACGCCGATAGCAAATAGAACCGGTGGGATAAATGCGCCGAAGAATCCAAGCAGTGCACCAAAGACGAGAAGCTGACTCCAAAGCAGACCGGTAAACAAGAATGTTGGCGGGAACAAAATACATAGAAGGATCAATCCTCCCGTTACCATCCAGGCACTTCGAAAAGCTGGATGTGCAGAAGGAACGGCTTTACCGCTAAACAATACAAACAAAGAATAACTAACCGCAGCCATTAAACCTAGAGCAATACCTAGACCACTGAACTCACTAAGTCCCTGTTCTAAGAAACCCGCTGCGAGCAATGTTCCGCCGAACAAAATAATCAAGGTCAGGAACATAATCTTATTCGGACGTTGCCGTTTACTTATCGCCTGAATCAATACGCTAATCCAGGTGAATTGAAAGAGCAAAATAATCGCAAGTGATGCCGGAATGTAACGTAAGGATTGATAATAAACTAGACCCGTAATAACGGTTGGTGTTCCAGCCGCCATCAGTATCAAACGTTGCTTCCAGGTCAAACGTGTAAACATTTTGGAAACGGATTCAGATGTGCCATGATTATGATTTCCTGATCTCCGTTTAGCTCTGAATTTCGTATATAGTGCCAGCATCCAAGACAAAATAAAACCAACGATGAGCTGTGTACCCACGACCTCACCAAGCTGGTATCCTTGACCATAAGCTAGTACAACAATTGTCGATAGAATACCGTAACTCATCGCTCCTGCAAGGACAGACAAATAATATTTCATGATGAAAAAACCTCCTGATGATTTATAATTATGTCCCGATCTGGGTCCATACTAGGTCACAACCACGTATCCAAAATGCAAAAAATCCCAACTCCGAACCAGGAATAAGCGAATTCCTTGGCATCGTAGTTGAGAAGTATAGGCTTCCCGTAGAGACCCTCGCCCTGTGTACTTTTGGCTTGCGAGGTTATACGAATTAAAGTATGCAATTTAAATATCGTTTATGTGTGGCGACTTTTCATATATTACATGTGGGGTGAGATGGTGTCAACCCTCTATTCTTTTCCATCCGAATTCAGACTTTATCCTTGCCTGTCTCCCACTCCAATGTTTGCTGAAGCCCTGCTTTCAATCCTTCCAAGTCCAGTCCATCCATCGAAAAAGCTTCCCGAACCAGTGTCGGTGCCACAAACTCGTCGTATTTACCAAGATAAGGTGCTTCATCCTCGGCAAGGAGCGCAGATGCATGCTGAGCCATCCGACACTCACTCATCATCTCAGCTAACAAGGTTCGCTCATCGACTTTACCGGACACCACGAAGTAATAAGGCTCCATCGGTACAATCGAACGTAATGCCAGCTTATCTGACAAATTATGTTTCATCAAGCGCTCCAAGGTTCGGAATGATTTGCTTCCCACCCAAGGCAATACATACATGGAATCTCCACCGGCAGGAATCACAATCTGTTTGAGCAATCCGCTCTCTCGGGCCAGACGGCGTGCACGCTCCAACCGATTAACAGCTTGTGGTGACAGGTACGGGTAGATTACCGATTCGGAAAGCACTTCTCGCATTTTCTGTACAACGGCTGTATGAATATCTCCTCCTGCCCCAAGCCACAGCGTATCGACTTTGCCTTTTGCAGACTTCACGTACACAGCCTTATGCTTGTGATCCACTTCTTCAACCTTCCACAACTTACCTGCCAGAGAGAAACAGTAACCTGGCGGCGGTACGGTCGTTATAGAGCCGATCTCCTCTGAGCCATTCAACACTTTATGTTCTTCATCATCCTTAAACACCGCATAGAAGCGGTAGTTGTTTACAATCTTCTCACCCGTCAGTCCAATAATGAGCGTCTGTTCTTCCGTCCATTGCAGATGGTCCGTTTCAATCAGATAATTCAGGAAAACTCGATACTGATCTGGTGTAATCTCTGAAAATGGCGCCAATGTAAGAATGGCATCTGCAAGTTCTCTTGGCTCCGCTTCACCCATGCTTTTCAACATGCTCATAGTCTGATGATAGAGTACCCCGATAGGCATTTTGCGGGCCTCCAGCGGCTCTACCCATTTGGTTTTTACATACAACTCAATGACTGCTATCGCACGCATTAACGTCCATGGCATACGGGCAGGTAACTGTGCTTCCTCATCCTCTTCCTCGGGACATACAAAAAGCATCTCCGATGCCATATCATCACGCCTCCCCGAACGCCCAAGACGTTGAACGAAACTTGAAGCACTGTAAGGTGCGCCGAGCTGCACTACTCGCTCCAATTCTCCAAGATCAATGCCGAGCTCAAGAGTAACCGTTGCCGCAGCGACAGCAGGACCCGAACCTGTTCGCAGAGCTGCTTCCGTCTCTTCTCTCAGCATGGCCGAAATGCTTCCATGGTGCACATGGAACACATCACGCTCCTGTCTGCGCGCCGCAACTCGGCGCATCTCCAGAATCGTAACCTCAGCATCGGTGCGGCTGTTCGTGAAAATAAGTGCTTTTTTGCGATGGGTGCTCTCATAAATAAAGTCGTAATAGGCTTTACGCGCATGATGAAGTTGCTCCGCTTGTTCTTCGTTCTGTGCATCCGGGAATGAAAAATGTTCCACCCGCAGTCGCAGCTTGCGCCCGCCCGGTGAAGAAACCACATCAACACCTTGACTCGTTCCCGCTGCAAGCCATGCTGTTGCTGCATCATAATCGCTGAGCGTCGCCGATAGTCCGACTCTTCGAGGAACACAGCCAGCCATACGTTCGATCCGTGCAAGCTGGCTTAAAACCTGAATGCCCCGATCTGCTCCCATAAAAGCATGCACCTCATCAATAATGACATAACGTAAATCATGAAAAAGTGCAGGGATTGCATTGGGCCTGTTCATCAACAACCCTTCCAGCGATTCGGGCGTGATCTGCAGCACACCTGATGGATGTTTCATCAGCTTGGTTTTCTCAGCCTGCGGCACATCGCCATGCCAATGCCAGACCGGAATATTGCCTTCGGACAACAAGTCTTTAAGACGTTCGAATTGATCATTAATTAGTGCTTTCAGCGGTCCAATATAGAGAATGCCTACCGACTTGGCTGGCTGATCATACAGTTCGGTCAACGCAGGAAAAAACGCCGCCTCCGTCTTGCCCGAGGCCGTCCCCGCTGCAATTAGCATATGGTGTGGGGTGTGAAAGCAAATGTTACATGCCTCGATCTGGGCAGGCCTTAGCGATTCCCATCTCTTTTTATAAATAAATTCTTGTACAAATGGGGCCAGTCTATAAAATGGATTGTCACTCATAATTCAAACTCCGCCAGGAAATCATCCAGCTCATCGGAGTCCTGTTTGGAACCAGTTGCACGATCAGCAGATCCAGCCCCCTGCGCTCCACGCTCACCGAGCAGCTGCTCGTAAGTAATCTCGGCATTTTGATGCAAGGTATGCAGCACATCCATGAAGTCACGCACCACTTCTCGTGTTGTCAGAAGCTCATCGGCTCCCAAACGATTTACAGCCATTTGCATAAAATCAACTAATTGTTCATCGCTCAAGCTTGGCGTATATGCAAAATGAAGCGCATGGATCTGACGCAGTTTTTGCAGCAAAATCAAAATCTCTTCATGCGACAGCATCGCCAGCTTCAATATTGGCCCGGTATAATTCGCATATCCACTCGCTGCATAACGACCGTCAATAAGTCTGGAGCGAAGCGCTTCATAGCTGTATAGTCCCCGACGTTCATCCTCCACAAACTGAGGAGTTCCTCCGACAAAAACACCCAGATGTTCTGCCTTCCCCTGCATGGTGTCGTTAAACATGGTCAGCAACTTCTCATAATTGCTTTGGCGTGAGACGCTGTTTGTAATTTTGTACAGATTCACCGCTTCGTCAATAAAGAGCAGAAGTCCTTTGTACCCGATGCGTGCTGTAAACTCAGACCATAATTTGAAATAGTCATACCAGTTATCATCATCAATAATGACGCCGACGGACAGTTCCTTTTTCGCCTCCGTTTTGGTTGCATACTCCCCCCGAAGCCAGCGAAGTGCCGACTGCTTTAGGTTATCATCCGCGAGCTTGTAACCATTCCAGTAAGACGCGAGCACTTTAGCAAAATCAAAACCGTGTACCAGATTCTGCATCTCACCTGTCACTTTGTAAATCTCCTTCTCTACCTCTAGCGATATAGCAGGATCATCCGGACGCATATTGGAGTTCTTGATGATCTTTTGCTGTATTCCTGCGATCCATTTTTGCAAAATAGGCTCCAGTGCCCCGCCATCCGGGCGTGTTCTTGTGGATAATCGTGTCATCAGCTCACGATACGTTGCTTGGCCTTGTCCTTTCGTTCCCACCAGTCTACGCTCTGGGGAAAGGTCTGCATCCGCAACAACAAATTCACGATCCATCGCATAGTTACGAATCATTTGTAAAAGAAAGCTTTTACCACTACCATATCGACCTGTAATCAACTTGAAAGCAGCACCGCCTTCAGCGATGTTATCCAAATCCCGGAGAATCGCCTCCACCTCTGGCTTTCGCCCTACAGCAATCTGCTCCAGACCAATTCGCGGAACGACCCCTGCTGTTAATGAATTCACAATCGCAGTGGTCAATCGCTTAGGGATTTTAAGTTCATTCATTGTAACTTCTCTTGTATGTGCTTCAGTCACTTTATGCTCTGTCATGACACATCACCTCTTCACATGTTCAAATATGTCTATATATTCAGGAACGATCCGATCACCATCAATCAACAGATCTCCAATGCTTTCCATGGCTACATCATTAATTTCGTCCAGCAAAAGTGCAGGCATCGTTCCCGTTTCATTCGCTATTCGGTTCAAATCTTCATCTGGTTGGTCACCTAGCAGAGCGTGAATAGCGACTACATGACGGGGCTCCAATTGTTCAGCAAATTCCCGCCATTCTTCCTGCAATTCAGCTGCCGCAGCCTTGTCCCATTGCAACTGCGCATTCGGATTGGCCACATCGTCTGTTCGATTCGTTTGATCACGATCGTAGTCATCTCTCTTTGATACAATGGAATTCACTTCTACTTCGTCTTCTACTTCCACTTCAGCTTCAGCTTCTATTTCCACTTCGGTTTCAACAGAGTCCGATGCTGTATTTTCTTCTTCAATGGTGAGTGCCATACGCACATACTCGCTATCCTGCTGCAAGGAAGCCAGCTTAACCGTATCAATATGAATGACTGGCTTAATTACGTTTTCTTTCTGTTCCAGGGCATAGATTTTCTCAAGATAACGTTCAATCACACCAGTCAGCTCTGGTTCTAGCGTTTTACCGCGGAGACGACCTCGAACTCCGAGCAGTTCACGAAGTTTATTTTCCGTACAGCGATAAATTCGTGTTAATCTCTGTACAAAATCTGCATGCATTCCGATTGGATAATATGCAAACGAAACGGACCTGCCATATAAGGATTCGTCATACACCGCTTTACGAAAAAGTGTGCGTTCCACGATCTCCTCAGCTTCCGGTTTCAGTTCTGGCAGGAGTCCCTCTTGTCCGATCCGCTTCAGATATGAATCTGCCACTGCCATAACTTTGGGGATATACCGCTCCATGATTTCTTTGCCGCCGTCCCGGTAAAAGGTGTTCAGTGTAATATCATAATCATAATATCTTTGCAGCAGATCCAGTGTGAGATCAGCAGCATTCACCTGTAATATCCGTTGTAACTCCTTGTCCATGAATGGCGCAGGCAAATAACCACCGGAGAGCTGCATCACGTCATGGAGTAACGAATGAAGGTTATGAACAAGAACGTAATCAACCATCCATTCCTGCATATATACGTTCAATTGAGGAAGTCGCTCGCGGTAGTTCAACCACAATCGTTTTAATTGGTCATACCCCTCCTGAGGGTATTGCCAACCGACGCCGTTAATCAATTCATAGATATGAACAAACAGATACGAGAGATCAACATCCAGGTATGTGTCCTGACGTACTTCCGTTCTCCAGTACAAATACCATTTCAGCTG
>JAFWEX010000065.1 GCA_017512705.1 Paenibacillus sp. | reverse complement strand
CAATTTGGTTCAAGCAGCAAAAGGCAATTGCGTTCATGTTGAATGCTGTGGTTGAATCTCTCCATCTCTTCATGTTGGCTTTTTAAAGGATAGCGATATGCAGCCATCAATGACATCATTATGTCCATGACGGCCTCATTGGAGTATTCACCGCTCCCGTTGGACATATGGAATGGAAAATAGGTCGCCTGCAAGGCTTCTGCGATTGTTGCAAGTGGTGAATGCATTAGGAATTCAAATTCCGCTTCATTTTTTTGTCCCTTTCGAAACAGAGTATCCACTCCTTCAGCAAAAGCCAGCGGGCCAGTGATGGAAAGCCCTCGTATGCTATTGTTCCTGGCACGAACAGGCCAAAGCAGAGCATCCGAAATACGCTCCATCTTTTCATCATTTATGCTGTTCATGCACAATTCTTCTAAATACTCTCGTGGAACAATGTCCAGATATCGATACATCAGTTGGTTTAAATATGTCGCGATCAGCGTATTAATACCTCTCTTTGTAACCACCGACTCCGGATTAATCGTATACAGATGCTTCAACAAATCTGTATCATAGCGCTGCTCTGTATTAGGCAACAGCACCACCAGCTTCCCCCGGCTTACCATCTCTTCCAGATCATCCGGTGTTACATGCTGGTTTTCCATGAATTCTCGCTGCTTGTCGGCAAGCGGAAAACAGATAAACGTCGTGTCGTACAACATTAAATTGCTGCGGATGTTTTGGCTGCCGTCCCAAACTGAAAAATCAACAAGACTCTTGCTACTCCGTTCCCTAAAGAAGGGAATATCTGCCATTGTAAATCTGCCAGCATAGATATCTTCTATTCGCGTAAACCAACGTTCCGCATCACGCGTGGAGAACTCAAATCGGCTGTCCGTACACGCCAGCAATGGGTCTGCCACATATGCTCTGTCACTTTGGCTCCCGGTTCGTTCGACCAAGCGGGCATCCTTGATCCCCGCTTTCAATCCGATAATATAATTCTGTATTTTCTTCCTTGTTTCATCAGGTATCTTCCCATCTATCGTAACCGTTACGACGGGAAACGGCGGCTTTCCGAATTCGATCGATTCAATACCTTCTTTGGGAAACCGGCTCAACAACAGAGCCCTGAATTGCTGTTCCGTTAATGGCATACCCTCGCAACTGACAGCGTCAGTATCCATCGGTGTAATTATATCGACGTATTCCTTTGGGCGCTCAGTCAGCAATTCTACCCACATGCCGATGAATCGAATCTGATCCTGAAAAACAGAGTTAATCTTCTCAATCTTATCCTGATGATTCAGCAATAGAATCGCATATCTATACTTCCCCAAGTCATACAACAACGTCCTCAAGCCATAATACTTTGTACGGAGGTTAAAATCAATTCTTCTAATAAACCCGTAATCGTCCATATTACCCCCCATATGCATTCCCCAAATTCACTGTTCACATGTGGTTAGTGAGGCGTTTAAACCTACAATCATATGCTCTGGATAACACCACTCTGCTTATGCTTTTATTATATCACAGATAGGTTTACACAATCAACGATAAACTAAGCACCGCCCTTTCGGGCGGCAAATACGGTTATTATGAAGCTTTCTGATCCCCCGCATCCTCTGCGCCCGGCTCCAGGAATTGCCGAGCAGTCAGCTTAAACCTGATCGTCACCTGGTAACCGCGCCGCACCTCGATCCTATCAATGATTTCTGCCAGGATCATCCGCTTTTGCGCTTCGGGCGCGTCCTCGAAAAGCTGGCCCCATTCGGCCAGTTTCTTGGCCTGCAGGCGCTTGGCTTCGAGCATTTCTTCCTCAGCCTGGTTCACCAGCAGTATGCGCTGGTATT
>JAFWEX010000064.1 GCA_017512705.1 Paenibacillus sp. | reverse complement strand
TTCCGAAAAGAGATTGCGGTGATTATAGCGTCGGGGCACACCTCTTCCCATTCCGAACAGAGAAGTTAAGCCCGACCGCGCCGATGGTACTGCCCTACAGGTGGGAGAGTAGGTCGTCGCCCAATACCATAGCCCTTCAGGTTCCTGAAGGGCTTTTTTGTTTTAAATCCCGCGAGACGCGCAGCGTCAAGCGGGATCTCCTACCCGCCAGGGCTCGCATTCTCTGCGGATGCTCTCGCGGGATCAGTCCGCCAGGGCTCGTAAATTCCGCGTTCCGGATCTTCTACAATGAATCCCCATCTCCTTCGGGTTCGCACGCAGACTTTATTACACAAGTCCTTTTCACACGATTTGCCCCGGCTTCAACATCTCTTCCAGAATCAAATATATCAACCCCCAACACGATTCGGACCAGAAAATCAAATTCTCAACAAGATATTGTATAACAAACTGAAAATCAATGTATTAACAAATGGCTAATACAAGCACACGTATCCAATGCCTCAGCTGATCCCACTGGCCAATCCTGACAACTTGTTTCGCCGCTTTTACTTTATTCAAGCCATTTTTCTTCCTTATTGCGCCAAAAATTTCCGGTTTGTGATTTATCCGGATGCTTTTTTTACTTTTAATTCTGTAACTTTTATACAAATTAAAAGTATAACTGATTGAGTAACAATATTCTTTAAGCAATCAAAGAAAAATAAAAAAAAATCTTCGAAAAAGAAATATTGAACGAAAAAAAATGTATTTTTGCAAGTTAATTATAAAGTGTATAGTGTATGATAGACTATTTAAGAATTCGAGAGAAATTGTGGAAAAGCAGGGAAGGAACCGCTGGATTCCGTGTGTTTGTTTCGTTTTCTGATGGATTGAAATAAAATAAATTAAATAAACAATAGTAATAATTAAAATCAAAACGATGAAAAAATTTATGATTTTTCTGCTAATGGCGTTCCAGTATATGGGAACCTGCCAGGCGCGCAGCGAATCGGCGCATCCTAACGATGCACAACTCAAGCTGCTCAGTTGGGTCTCCCCAACACCCGACCAGTCGTTTATGACACGGAGTGTCACGGACGATGTGAATCTGGTGCTGCTGAGAGCAAATCGTCTAAGTGCTGCTGCAGGCGAGGAAGTGGCCTTGTCTTTAGATCCCAACGGCGATGCTGGTGTTGCCGCATTTTATGCGGAATTGACGAGTATGGGTTATACTTCGTTGGATCAAGCCTATGACGATATCTCTGTCACCTGGTATGTGAATGGAAGTATCGCTGATATCGGCTCTTCCTCTAATCCGCTTCATGGAACCTTTTCTTCTGCGGTAAATGGCACTTACACAATTAAAGGAGTTGTCAGATTCGGCACTCATACCAATACCTATGAATCCAATACGATTAATGTGGAGGTAGGTACTTCAGGTGATGTCACGGATATCACTGAATATGTGGTGCTGACTGCTGATCCTACAGGTACAGTTGTTCCTGGTCAGGAAGTCTCCTTGACAGCATCTGCTAATAGCGATTATTCTACGGAACTTCTTGATACTGTTTATGCATTGGGCTATACCTCATTGTATGAAGCCTTGAATAATGCAACCGTTACTTGGTACGTCAATAATAGCGCTCAACCCATTGGCGATGCAGGAAATCAGTACACTGCTACGTTCTCATCAGCTGATGACGGCACTTACGCAATCCGTGCGAAAGTCTCATTCGCCGGTGGTAGCACATTCGAATCCAATACGATCAATGTAGTGGTGGCTACTCCCGAAACCGTTTCCGGTTTGGTGCTGCTGAAAGCTAATCCTTCCGATAAGGCCGCTGTCGATCAAGATGTGAATCTTATTTTGTCCCCGAACGGCGCTGCTGCAGATGATATTCTTGCAGCTGTCGAGACTTTAGGCTACACTTCATTGCCAGAGGCTTATAATGCTATGAATGTCACTTGGTTCGTTAATGGAATTGCAAGTCCCATTGGGGTTTCTGGAATAACGAATAAGCTCAAAGGATTGTTTACACCCGCCCTTATTAACATTTACCAAATTAAGGCAGTCGTCTCATTTGGTGTTTACACATACGAATCCAATACGGTTGAGGTTGTAGTTGGTGATACGCCAGGTACTGTGGAAGATCTCTCATCAGTGGTGCTTCTGACAGGAGAACCTGAAGGTGAAGTACCGGCAGGTACTGAAGTCAATTTGACCTTGTCTCCTAATGGAGCTCTTCCTGTTGAACTCAATGCCGCTTTGACGAGTATGGGTTACTCTTCATTGTCAGAAGCGTATGCACATGCGAATGTCACTTGGTATCTTAATGGTGATGCCGCCGATCTCAGTGTTGCCGGACAGAAACTTCAGGGAACCTTCTCTTCTGAACTCCCCGGCAATTACGTGGTTCATGCGGTTGTCTCATTCGGCCCTGGTCATGAATATCAATCCAACCCCGTCACGATTGTGGTGGGTGGTGAGGTGCCGCCGACAGTGTCCGGTCTGGTGCTGCTGACAGCAAATCCTTCAGATGCAGCTGCAACAGGTCAGGATGTGAATTTGACACTCTCCCCGAACGGAGCCGCTGCTGATGAAATACTTGCAGAAGTGGAGACTTTAGGCTACACTTCCTTGCCGGAAGCATATAATGCTATGAATGTCACATGGTATGTTGATGGAGTTGCTACTCCTATTGGCGTTTCCGGACTCACGC
>JAFWEX010000063.1 GCA_017512705.1 Paenibacillus sp. | reverse complement strand
TGTCTTCAGCATCTGCTTTATTGGCTGGTTTCCTTAATGATTTCAGCGCAATAGAGAGCATGAATTCTTTATAGGTGTTCCACAGCCCTGCCATGAAATCCCGGGCTGGGCCCGGCGGCATTAGCAGAATGACAATCGGTATCATGAACACAAAGGATTCATCTCCTTTGTTCTATTGATCTAGTTTGATCAATGATTTTCTCATCTGATATGAATATGGGTATTGTTTTGATATGTAAGGTTCATTCACGTCTCTTCAGATACCCCTTTAATAATGTTTCAATTGCAAACATTGCATGTTCAAAATCCTCCGGTTTAAGATAGTTTGCCATTGCAAAAGCATTCTCAATTCTCCAATTCTTCTCAGATTTATAGGACTTTTCAAAGATCAGCGAATCACTTGTGACAGCAAGAGTCTCGCAAATGATGCGTAGTTTGGTATAGGATATACCTCTTTCCCCACGTTCCAATGCAGAGATGCTTTTTGGGTTGACACCCACCTTCTCGGCAAGTTTTTCTTGTGTGATCCCAGCACTTTCCCTCGCCACTTTGATGTTTTTGCCTATGGTTGTGTTGCTTTCATTTTTCCGACGCTCCATCCTCAAACACCTCCAAGCATTAGTTTAAGGAGTAGCATTCAGATTTAGAACCAGCCAACGGCTTGATTCTTGTAAAGCCAATATGCGTAGAATAATCGGGATGGGTCCTGGATTTGAACCTGATATGGTAAAAATGTGCTTAATCTTTTCCAAATCAGTATTACCCCAAATTCTTCCACCTTTTGTTTTGATGTGAGCCCAAAGCAGCAAACGTCTTGATCTGTTGCCTTGGGAACTGAAGATTCAAAATCACTTTTGCCGTTAGCAAGCTGTATCGAGCGGTTTCATTACTCTTTATCAGCAGCCCGCGGACAGTTTGCTGATTGTGACGGTCAAATAACGGAAAAGCCCCACCCCAAATAAGGTGAAGCTTGAGAGTTTTTGCAAGTATGCCAATGGTTGAAAGCCAAAATCCAGAAATCCTAGACCGATAGGACCACCTTCGCGTTCAAACAAGAGCATCCATTCCGAAATATTAAGAACTACATTGCTGTGCTGTCATCAGCGTATGCCTCTATGCGCACCCATGCCAGTGCCAATGCCTGTGCTGCTGTTTTCACAGTGCTGAAACCACCAAGGTCAACGGTCTCGTCCAGGGGCTTTCCTGATCGATCGGCTTGTGCGAACCATCGCCGGCGAGGATCGCTTCTTCCTCCGCGGCACCGGCCCGGCGCTGGAACTCATGTGCGATGAACGCGGCGAGATCGAACGCGGAATCGTGCAGCAGCTCCTGTGAAATGCGGATCGCAGTGGCCAATTTGTGCGCGCCGAGCGTGATCTGGTTGAACGCCACATCGCTCTCAGGAATCTGCGCTTCCTCTTCGATCCAGCTCGCGGTGCCATAGTTCGTGACAAGCGGGATCTTCCGGTCGCCGGAGGAAGTGGTGATCACATGCACAAGGCCGCGCATGATGTTCTCTTCCTGCAGCGCTTCGATCAGCTGTTCTGTTGAACGTTCTTCCGCACACGATGCACAGTATCCCAAGCAGCAGATCGACGACCTGCTATCTTGGGATAGTGAGATTCGAAATCTTCCCGCGAATAGTGTGCTTATTGATAGTGCAGTCGCAATTATCATTCCATGGATCGAATAATAATGAATGAAGATTGCTCCTTGTCATCGTACACAACAAACCACCCCACAGGATTGTATTCAAGATCAAAAGCTTTGATCCGTAATATTGGCTCTCTACTAGCGTTTAAGACTATGAACTTATTATCATCTGCTTCCTGTACAATATATTCTTCATAATCTGTTATATGCTTGTCTTCTGCATTCCACGGTCTAATTACATTATACGCATAATACTGGCCTTCAACAACAATATCATATAATGAATTATATTCTTTCTTTAAAGTGATACAGTTATCATCCATCGATTGCCAGTAGTTGCAATAAATATTATCATTAATAGGGCTGAAATGCGAGTCGATCAAATAGTACTCATCTTCA
>JAFWEX010000062.1 GCA_017512705.1 Paenibacillus sp. | reverse complement strand
TAGAGCATCGCCTTGCCAAGGCGAGGGTCGCGGGTTCGATTCCCGTCTTCCGCTCCAATATTTGCGCCCTTAGCTCAGCTGGATAGAGCGTTTGACTACGAATCAAAAGGCCGGGAGTTCGAATCTCTCAGGGCGCGCCATTATTTTCATAGTTTGCCGGCGTGGCGGAATGGCAGACGCGCTCGACTCAAAATCGAGTGGGAAACCGTGGAGGTTCGAGTCCTCTCGCCGGTATATATAACGGGATGTAGCTCAGCTTGGTAGAGCACCTGGTTTGGGACCAGGGGGTCGCATGTTCAAATCGTGTCATCCCGATTATGAGAGAGAGCACTATCTAATTTAGATAGTGCTCTTATGGTTTTCAGATTTTCATCTCCATGCACATAGACGGTTGGAGAGATGGTAAATACTCATCCAATGAGAATCATCAATTTTTCAATCAAAATGGGTTTGCATAAAGCTTCAATCATTAGGTCACAATAGTTTTAAAAAAGTGATTGAAGGGGTTTATGTGAACAGGTTCAACTTCAGAAGGCAATTAAAGAAACGATGGCGACGATGGAAACGGACATTTTGGATGACTGCTGCTATTGTAATAGTTACGATATTGGCTTATCGTGGTTTATCTATATCTGAAGCGGTTGAGCGGTTGTTAACAACCAACTATAGTGAAGCCGTAAGCGTTATGGGGATGGTTAAACAGGACACGCAAGCTGAACAAGACATTCAGGCACTTGTAGATCAGCTAGAAACAGATGGGGACCAACTAATACGTGTTGTGTTGCAAACTAAATATATTTGTGGAGTAGAAACTGAACAATTGGGAAAAATGGATATCTCTCAAATAAAAACATTACTTACACAGCATCCGGAATGGAAGGCAAAGGTTATTTCATCGGATACGGTACATTTAAATCAAAACGTAGACGATCTTTCGCCAATCTGCAAACAACAAGCATATATCAGTATTGATGCTATTGGTAATCTAAATCTGTATGAAGGTAAACCTGCTGAAGAAAACGTCATACGCACATTTTTTCAACTGGATGTAAACACATTGGAAAGCTCATTGCCTGAAGGGGTGTTACAGCAACTGCAGGAAGGTATTCGTATTCAGGACAAAGATGAGTATGATAGTGTGATCTCAACGTTCAGTGACTTTGCGGTGGATGAAACACATCGATTGCTTCGAAATGGCGGATAACTTATGAGCATGAATCTATGAGCCTGTAGTTTTGTGGTAAAGGATATTTAAAGAAGGGGCATCAATGAGGATGTCCTTTTTTGTCGTTCTAAAGGGTCAACTACATGGAGAGAATCGACATCTGTGAAAAGGGACACAAAATACAGCATGAGAATTAACATAACTAAAGTTTTCCCACCGTGTAGCCTATCTTTTGTTATAATGAAATGAACGATACATATGTTCGCTTTTATAAGGGAGAGATGGTTTTGCGTTTTTTAGGAATTGATCCGGGGATTGCCATTGTGGGTTTTGGTTTTGTGGATAAAATCGGGAGCAAGGTTGTGCCCGTACAATATGGATGTATTCAGACAGAAGCTCATACTCCAGATGAGGAGAGACTTCTTCACGTATATGAGGGCATGGTGCAACTGATCGATAAGTATAAACCCGATGCAGTAGCGCTGGAGAAGCTCTTTTTTAATCGAAATGTAACAACAGCGATGTCTGTGAGCCAGGCTCGGGGTGTTATGATCCTTGCAGCCGCTCAGAAAGGTCTGCCGATTGCAGAATATACGCCTATGCAGATCAAACAAGCCATTGTAGGATATGGCAAGGCGGAGAAGAAGCAAGTGCAGGAGATGGTCAAAATGTTCCTCCGCCTGCAGGTTGTGCCCAAACCGGATGACGTTGCAGATGCACTAGCTGTTGCGGTTTGTCATGCGCATTCTTACACATTAAATTCTAAATTGAATGAGGTATTGCGAAAATGATTGATTTTCTAAGAGGACAGTTCATACATGTTGAAAGTGATTATATTGTGCTGGATGTTCATGGCGTTGGTTATCGTGTGTTCTGTCCGAACCCATATGCGTTTGCCAAACAAGAAGGGGAAATTACCGTGTACACCCACCACCATGTGCGTGAAGATGCGATGTTGTTGTTTGGATTTGTGACGCGAGATGAGCAGCGTTTGTTCCGTAAACTAATCGAAGTGTCCGGTATTGGGCCGAAGGTTGCACTGGGAATTCTTACAGGAGGCACACCAGAGCATGTAGTCACGGCCATTTATCAGGAGAACTTAACGTTCCTGACGAAACTACCGGGTATTGGGAAGAAAACAGCACAACGCATGATACTGGATCTGAAAGATAAACTGGATGGATTCGGTACCGCAGCGTATGAAACAGGACTGTTCGCCCCGCCATCGGAAGAGGTTGGAAGTGGATCGGCATGGGATGAGGCTCGTGAAGGTCTGAAGGCGCTCGGATATACGGATAGTGAACTGGATAAAGTATGGCTGAAACTGAAAAAAGATGTAACTACGGCGGATTCTGTAGATGTGCTGATGAAACGGGCGCTGCAGATGTTATTTACAGGATAATGGAATGATTTTTCATAGTATACTAGAGTTGTAGGCTGCAAAAAAAGGGTGGGATGAACATGGATGAACGGATTATATCCGATAACCTGATGATGGAGGACCAGAATGTTGAGCTAAGCCTTCGTCCCCGTTATTTAAATGAATACATCGGGCAGAATCAGGTGAAGGAAAATCTTAAAATATATATTGAAGCTGCCAAGCTAAGAAATGAAGCACTGGATCATGTGTTGTTGTATGGCCCGCCAGGACTTGGGAAAACGACACTCGCTAACATCATCGCAAATGAACTTGGTGTTAACCTCAGAACCACTTCAGGTCCTGCAATCGAACGCCCAGGAGATCTTGCGGCTCTGCTGACAAATCTGCAAGAGGGGGACGTGTTATTCATTGACGAGATACACCGACTTCATCGTACCGTTGAAGAAGTGATGTATCCGGCCATGGAGGACTCTGCTTTGGATATTATGATCGGCAAGGGGCCTAGTGCACGTTCTGTCCGTTTGGATTTGCCGCCGTTTACATTAATAGGAGCAACGACACGTGCCGGGCTTTTGTCTGCTCCGCTTCGTGATCGTTTCGGGGTGATCAGTCGTCTGGAGTTCTATACTGTTGATGAACTAGCTTATATTGTTTCACGTTCCACGGAAATTCTGGGTGTAGAGATTGTAGGTGACGCTGCTGAAGAGATTGCGCTGCGTTCACGTGGGACACCGCGGATTGCCAACCGTTTGTTGAAACGGGTACGTGATTTTGCACAGGTGCGAGGTGATGGCATTATCACGCAAACGATGGCAGAAGAGGCGTTGCAACGTCTCCAGATTGATCCAAGAGGATTGGACGAAATCGATCACAAGATGCTCAAGTCCATGATCCAGAGCTTCCGGGGAGGACCTGTTGGGCTAGATACCATTGCAGCTACCATAGGCGAGGAACCTCAGACAATTGAGGACGTGTACGAACCTTATTTATTGCAAATTGGCATGATTCAACGGACGCCAAGAGGACGTGTCGTAACAGATCTGGCCTATCATCATCTTGGTTTGCCTGTTCCGCCAAGAGACGGCAAGTAATGGTGCTTTACTGATTCAATACTATAGAGTCAGCTCTGAAAGAGCTGTTCTTTTCAACATGAAGTGACTAGAGAATTTGACCGATATACATGAAAGACATGTAGGGAGGGGAGCCTGAACGTGGGAAAAGCAATACGTACGAAGAAGTGGAGTCGTCGATTGAAGGTACTAGCGGCTGCTCTGTTGACAGTGGGGTGCTTGCAAGTACCTGCTTATGCGGCTAATGAAAATGGATCGTTGATCCGGGTAGCCATGTTTGCGAATTTGGGGAGTACCTATAAATCGACTACACCGCTCATCACACTTGAATCATCAGGATCATGGGGTCTTGAGGTTGGAGGTACGAATGTAACTCTTCCATCAGGACAAGTCCGTTTTAGTGCAGATGGATTCCGCGTAAAGGTATTGGAGACTGCCGATTTTAAAACAGCAGCTGCTGCTGCTAAATTGCTCCAGGCTACTGCTGATAAACCATTGCTATATACGGTCTCGTTTAATGGCAAAACGCTTTATCAGCTGTATACAGGCAATTATGGAACGGCAGCGCTAGCCGGACAAGCTGTAACAAGAGTTCAAAAAACAGCTGCAGCTCAATTGGCGGGGCAAGTGCCTATTGTAGTAGGTAGTGAACGGCTAGCGGCGGGGACTTACGGATCTCTTCAAGAAGCAGAAGCAGCACAGGCAAATTTGCTGACTGCAGGGTTCACAGCTTATTCAGTATTGCAACTGAATGGAAGCGGTCAGGGTTATACAGTATGGGTAGGTGAAGCGGCAACTGCGGCTGAGTTATCCACGTTAAAGCAGCTTATTGAAGAGAAGGTAACTGGCATTAGTCTCTCACCAGTAGATGACAGTGCTGGCCTGATTATACGTGAAGATGCAGGGTTAAGTATGGACACTCCTAAAACCGCTCCACACTATATGATTGCTGGCAAAGACGCCAAAGTGATGATACATGGAAGCGGCAACGGGATCAAAGTTGTGGAACGCTCTCAACGGACATATCGTGGGGATATGGAAGTCAGCATTGTAAATGGGGACTTAGCTCTGGTGAACGTTGTGCCGTTGGAACAGTATTTGTACTCGGTTGTTGGTGCAGAAGTGTATTCTTCCTGGCCAGCTGAAGCACTTAAAGTACAAGCTGTAGCCGCACGGTCGTATGCACTTCAGCAGGGCGAACGTTTCAAGATCGCTAATGTTGTGGATACGACATTGAGCCAAGCATATAACGGAATAAGTTCCGAGAACGATAAAGTATCGAGTGCAGTGGATGCAACTGCAGGGGAAGTTATCAAAAGCAACGGCAAAATTATAGAAGCGGTGTTCTCTTCCAATGCGGGTGGCCAAACCGCTCATCCTTCGGAAGTGTGGAATGGCGGTGCAGGCATATTTACCAATGTAGACAGCCGTGGTGATATGTCTGCACAGGCCGGACTTCATACGTGGTATCATGTTCTGATGAGTTCAGGTGTGAGTGGATATATTCGTGAAGACAATGTAAAAGAATTAACAACGAAGACGGCTGCGGGTCTCTCCAAAGCAACGGTAACTGCTCAAAATACAAATGTAAGACCTATACCACTCATTCAATCCAATGTTGAACCTGTTGCCAAAATCAATCCTGGAACTGAGGTTGTTGTAATGGCAAAAGTGGCTCAGTCCAATGATTACGCATGGGTGAGAGGGCCGTTTACATCAGCCCAACTGGTCAAGACACTGCAAGGCAAAACGACTAGTGCCGTCCCTTCGTCGATCTCAACGCTTGAAGTAACCAAACGTGGGCCTTCAGGTCGAGCGCTTGAAGTGACAGCTAACGGGCAGCCATTGACGGTTAAATACGGGGATACATACCGTTCTGCATTAGGTGGATTACCAAGCACTTTATTTGATATTGCTGGAACCGGAAGTTATACTGTATTAGGCGCTGACGGGAAGAAAGTAAGCAAAACCGGATCCCAAGGTGCATCTGTATTATCAGCTTCTGGCCAAAGCACTTCCTCTAGCAACGCACTCGTTGTAATGAGCGGAGACCGGCAAGCAAGAGCTGTAACGCAGGGCCAGAATTTTATGTTCCTGGGTCAAGGAAATGGACATGGACTTGGCTTGTCTCAATGGGGAGCAAAGGGTATGGCTGATGAAGGGTATGATTACCAAGCAATATTGAAACACTATTATCAAAACGCGACGATTGTCAAAGAATAAAACAATATGATGCTCTTCAAGTGAATGAAAAGAATACGAATGTGTTAAGGGAATGAGTAAAACATGAATGTGGACTTATATGATTTTGAATTACCCGAGGAATTAATTGCACAGACCCCATTGCTGGATCGAACAGCTTCTCGTTTGCTCACACTGAACAAAGAGACGGGTGAGGTTGCGCACCATCATTTTCCTCATATAATCGATGTTCTGGAGCCAGGGGATACACTGATTCTGAATGATACACGTGTCTTGCCTGCCCGCTTATTCGGTACTAAAGAGGATACTGGCGCCAAGGCCGAGGTACTTCTTCTTAAAAATGTGCAAGGTGACCAATGGGAAGCACTGGTCAAGCCGGGTAAGAAATTGAGAGCTGGTTCTGTCATTGTGTTCAGTGATGAATTAAAGGCTGTCATTAATGAAGTAGGTGAGATGGGGGCACGAACGTTAACGTTTGAGTATAACGGTATATTCCAAGAGATTTTGGACCGACTGGGTGAAATGCCGTTGCCTCCTTATATTAAAGAGACACTGGACGATCGTGAACGTTATCAAACGGTGTACGCGAAACACGAAGGCTCGGCGGCAGCACCGACAGCAGGCTTGCATTTTACCGATGAGTTGCTGGATCAGATTCGTGCAAAAGGTGTGAATATCGGATTCATCACACTGCATGTTGGGCTGGGTACCTTCCGACCGATGTCTGTCGATGTGGTCGAAGATCATGTCATGCATGAAGAGTACTATTCATTATCACAAGAAACCGCGGATCTGATCAATCAGACCAAAGAACGTGGTAATAAAGTTTTTGCGGTGGGTACAACCAGTTGTCGAACGCTGGAGACGGTGGGAAGCAAGTTTGAAGATGGTGTGCTGCGAGAGAGCAGCGGCTGGACAAGTATTTTCATTTATCCAGGATACTCTTTCAAAGTTATAGATGGGATGTTAACGAATTTCCACCTACCGAAATCTACCCTGGTGATGCTGGTTAGTGCACTTGCGGGAAGAGATCATATTATGCATGCCTATGCCGAAGCGATTCGGGAGAGATACCGTTTCTTCAGCTTTGGTGATGCAATGCTGATCTATTAATAAACGATTAACTTTTAGAGGATGATTATAACCAATGGCAGCAATTACGTACGAACATATCAAAACGTGTAAACAATCCGGGGCGCGTCTGGGACGTGTACATACCCCTCATGGGGTCATTGAGACACCTACCTTTATGCCGGTAGGTACACAGGCAACAGTAAAAACAATGAGTCCGGAAGAGCTAAAAGAAATGGATGCTCAGATTATTCTGAGCAATACCTATCATTTGTTCCTGAGACCGGGTCATGAAATCATTCGTCAGGCTGGCGGGTTGCACAAATTCATGAATTGGGATCGTCCAATTTTGACTGATAGCGGCGGGTTTCAGGTATTTTCTCTTAGTGAAATGCGGAAAATTACAGAAGAGGGCGTATACTTTCGCTCCCATCTAAATGGAGACAAGAAGTTCCTTTCCCCCGAAGTGGCAATGGAGATTCAAAATGCGCTGGGATCAGATATTATGATGGCGTTTGATGAATGCCCTCCGTATCCAGCTGAATATGAATACGTTAAAAAATCGCTAGAAAGAACAACTCGCTGGGCTGAGCGTTGTCTCGAAAGCCATGCTCGTCCGCATGATCAAGGTCTGTTTGCTATCGTACAGGGAGGCATGCATGAGGATCTTCGCCGTCAAAGTGCGGCTGATTTGACTTCCATGGATTTCCCGGGGTATGCTATTGGTGGACTGAGTGTTGGAGAGCCGAAACATTTGATGTATGGTGTGTTGGATTATACGGTACCTTTGTTGCCTTCCAATAAACCACGTTATTTAATGGGGGTAGGTTCACCCGATGCATTGATTGAGGGATCGATTCGAGGAGTGGACATGTTTGACTGTGTGCTACCGACTCGGATTGCCCGTAACGGAACAACGATGACAAGTCAAGGACGTCTGGTCGTTCGCAATGCCAAGTTTGCAACGGATTTTGGGCCACTAGACCCTGAATGTGATTGCTATACTTGCCGGAACTATTCCAGAGCTTACTTGCGCCATCTGATCAAAGCGGATGAAACGTTTGGCTTGCGTCTTACAACGATCCATAATCTTCATTTCCTACAGAACTTGATGCGCAATGTGCGCAAAGCCATAATGGAAGATCGTTTGCTTGATTTCCGGGATGAATTTTTCGATCAATATGGTCTGCATGAAAATGACAAAGGTTTCTGATAAACTTTCTGAGAAGCCGATGTAACAAGCAATATCTGTATGTATAGTCGATAAGGGGGAGTTTTGATGTTTCAAGCAATGACTGCTCAAGCGGCGAATCCGAGTGGTGGAATTTTCTCATTGATCGTACCTTTGGTACTGATGGTAGCCATTTTCTACTTCTTGATGATTCGTCCACAGAACAAGAAGCAAAAACAACGTAACGCCATGTTAAGCCAGTTGAAAAAAGGCGATAAGATTGTGACGATTGGTGGTCTTCACGGTACGATTGCTGAAATTACAGATGATGTAGTGGTATTGCGTGTAAACGATGTTACCAAGCTTACATTTGATCGTAATGCAATTAGCAGCGCTGTAAGCCGTGAAACGGCTGAATAATGGGTTCATGACGGGAATATGCCTTGAGTACATTCCCAACGGAGAATCGGATCTACAATAGATCCGGTTCTCTTTTTTTGGGAAAATTATGAAGAGCGCCGTGTATTGACGCCAAAGATGCCGCCAAGAGCCGAAATCAGGAATGCACTGAGTAGCTGCAAGCTGTCTTTCCAGTTAAAAGAGGCATCCAATGCCAAAAATCCAATGAGAAGCACAAGAAGTCCGTAAACGATCCCCGTAAGGCCTCCATAGTACCATCCTTTTTCTCCAGACCGTTTGCCCGCAATGAAACCACCAATGACTAGTGACAAACCATGAACCACATAGGTATAGGTGGACAGATCCTGTTCACGCATGCCACTCATCCACAGGAAGAAAGAGAGAATTAATGCCCCAATAAACATCCAGACAAAAGCATGACAGAGGCCAGACAAAATCGGATTGGACATCCGAAATGAAAAAAAACGGCGAATCAGTTCCATGAAGCAACCCCCTTGTACAAGTTTGAAATTATTACAGTGTATGGTCAAGCCTTCAGACTTATGAACTGATTTCCATTAAATGAACGGATTATTTCTGCATGAGTATGTCAGGTTCAGGCCAAAATAGGGATTGCACTTCAGATATCCCGAATGCTGAAATTCGAAGGAGGTTTCTGTTATGAATTTCACTGATATCGGCCCCCATATCTATCGAACCATACTCATGTACTTTTTGGTATATTTCGCAATCCGCATTATGGGAAAACGTGAGATCGGCAAATTGTCTATGTTTGACCTGGTTGTGTCGATTATGCTCGCCGAAATGGGCGCTTTTGTCATTGAGGATATTAAAAAACCGCTATCTCATGGTATTGCGCCAATGCTGACCGTCATTGTAATGCAAATTGGCATGGCGTATCTTGGTCTCAAGAGCCGAAAGCTTCGTTTAATGATCGATGGGAAACCCACGGTCTTAATCTCTAAAGGCAAGCTTCATCGAGACGAAATGCGCAAACAGCGCTATAATCTGGATGATCTGTTGCTCCAGTTGCGGGAACAGAATATCGATAGCATAGGTGATGTTGATTTTGCGCTTCTTGAGACAACGGGCAAGCTGACCGTTTTTCCCAAAGAGCAAAGTTCAGAGAACAGTTCGTCTGGATCAGGTTCTGACAATTTATCTACCAGTAAAAAGAGTCATGTTAAATTGAAGAGTTTTCCCAACATTAAATATGAAGGCTTACCCGTACCACTAATCATGGATGGAAAAGTACAAGATGAGAATCTGGAAATGATTGAAAAAACAAGGTTTTGGTTGAAAAACCAAATTCAGCAACAAGGCGTCATGGATTTCAAAGATGTGTTTATATGTTCAATAGATCACAATGGCAAGTTATATATCAGCCCTCGTGAGGATAACAAAAAATAAAATTAATTATTTATCAGAGCGGCGTTTGAACCAAGAGCCAATAAACGGAGCACGAGAAAGATCATGAAAGTCGATCATTTTGGTGATTCCCATGATAATAAAATAGACGATTAAGCCTGCTAATGGAGAAAGGATCATTCGTAGCCAGAATGGAAGCATGGTAGCCGTCTGTTCATAAACGAGCAAGGTTGCAGCACCCATGATGAACATGCCAGCTCCTGTTTTGACCCAGTCCATCAGTTTGAAGCGGAAATTTAACAATTGGCGTACACTGCGTGCGTGCAGCAAGGTCACAATCATTGAATTCATACAGATGGCAATGACGGCACCAAATATACCGTACTCGGGCTGCGAAGCTAGCATCAGAATTAATGAGATTTTAATAACAGCACCGATAAACGTATTCAATAAAGCTTTACCCGGGCGATCGAGAGCCTGTAGTGCAGCCTGAAGTGGAGCTTGAATATAGATAAATAAAGCAAATGGGGCCATCAGCTTCAGCATGCTTCCAATCGATGCATCATCGTAAAGTAACAAACACATCGGTTCGGCAAGCACATACATAAACACAGAGAATGGTGCGCCGGTGACCAGAGCAAGCCTTAGTGCTTGATGCATTCTTTTATGAATTAGTGCAAGATCACCTCGGGCAGAAGCTTCGGATAGGGAGGGAACGAGTGACGTCGCAAGTGAAGAAGTCAGTGCGCCAGGAAGCAAGAGCAACGGGATGACCATCCCCTGTAATGCACCATATTGTGCTGTAGCCAGTCCTTTAGCAATACCAGCTATAGCAAGACTCTGAGCTGTCACAATAGTTTCAGCGAGATAGGATAAAGAACCGACAAGCCGTCCTGCTGTAACAGGTATAGATATGGCGAGCAAGCGACGTATTAATCCTCTCTGTGAAGAATTTTGATGTGCAGAGTGCTCCTTTTTTTTCACCGATTGAGAACCTGATGTGGAGGAAGGCTGCTCTGTAAGAGATGATAGAGGTAGTTCCTTTCTAAACCTTGCATAATTCCACAGCAAAACTAACATCCCAACCAGTTCTCCGACCATCGCACCGAGCATTGCTCCAGCAGCTGCATGTTCAATTCCTTTAGGCAAGAGCAACCAGGCAAACCAGATCACAAAAATAATACGAAAGATCGTTTCTGTGATGGATGAAATCGCTGTAGGCATCATATTTTGCTTTCCTTGGAAATAGCCCCTGTATACCGCTGAAACTGCAATGATGGCAATCATAGGGCTCATACTGACGAACGTATGATATACCCGCTCATCCGTGAGAACATACTGGGTGATCCAAGGTGCAAGCAGGATGCATAGAAACATAAAAATGACGCCAAGTGTAAGCGTGAAGCTGAGGCTGATCTGTAAAATACGTTGTGGCGAATACCGGTTGGCACCCGTTTCGGCTTCAGCGACAAGTTTGGCTACAGCTAAAGGGATTCCCCCCGTAATCAGCGTCACGAGCACGATGAAAAAGGGATAGCTTAGCTGATAGATGCCAACACCCTCTGCACCGATGACACGCGGCAGTGCGATCCGAGGAATGAAGCCGAGAATTCGATTAATGATGCCTGCCGCGAGCAGAATCATGGCCCCTTGAATAAATGTCTGTTTCTTCAAAACTACCCCTCTTTCCCGGTTGAAGGTACAGGTTATCCGCATCATTGGGACAAAGCCGTTGTACTTCATCCTATGCCAGTCTTTCATAGTCTCATGACAACTTGGACAGGATTAACAAAAAGAACCATATCCAGCAAGAAGGAATATGATCAAGCGAGGTCGAATGATGTAGTATTGAAGTTGTATAATGGTTTGGATGTACGAAGGGAGGCTCCCCGTTGGTAGAAATGAATGATGTGGAGTTAGAACAGTCAATAGAGATACTCTGTCGAAGCAAGGCGGAGGAATTAAGGCTTGTCGGTTACGAATATGTCACCAGCAAAGATGTCTGGAATTGTGTCAGTCATAAATACGAAAAACAGGGCATTCCACCGCTTCACCAGCTGGTGAACGACATATTGTCACTGAAAGCAACAAGCTTTATGAACTTTATGACCGTGTCTGCATACCGGGGGTCCTCTTTCTAGAAGAAAGGGATCTTTTTTGTTGAAAATTGACTGCTTTTTATGGCATCGCTATAATAGGAATATTGAGAACGAAAGGGGATCTAGGAACGGCATGAAAAGAATTATCAGTTTCATTCTGGTCGTGCTTGTCACCACAGGGGTTATGGTGGGAACAAGCCCGGGGCTGCTCAAAAATATACGCTTGGGCCTTGATTTAAAGGGAGGCTACGAGATCTTATATGAAGCAGAGCCGCTCGATGCAGGGCAACAAGTCAATAAAGCCTCCTTGGTGCAGACAGCCAAAAGCCTCGAAAGCCGTGCCAATGCGCTCGGAACAAGTGAGCCTGAAGTAACTACAGAAGGAAGCAACCGGATACGGTTGAAACTGGCAGGGGTTACGGATGAGGCTGAGGTTAGAGCCAAAATGAAAGAACCCGCTGTTCTGACTTTTCGAAGTAAAGCGGAGAATGACAAAGAAGGCGAATTCTCCAAAATTGAGCTTCGCGGTAATGAATTTGTCGAGAATGCGGCCAAGGTTGTCTTCACTCAATTGAACGAGCCGATGATTGACATCAAAGTGAAAGACAAAGCTAAGTTTTCTGAAATTACAAAACGTTTGGTTGGAAAACCTCTTGCGATCTATCTGGATGACCAGTTGCTCTCTGCACCAACTGTGCAGCAACAGCTGACCGACGGATCTGCTCAAATAACAGGTTCCTATACTCGTGAAGAAGCAAACCAGCTTCGTGATACTATTAACCTGGGTGCACTACCGTTGAAACTGACAGAGAAATACTCCCAAAGCGTAGGGGCAACTCTTGGTAAATTGTCTCTGGATCAGACGATCAAAGCCGGTTTCATTGGTTCTATCATCATTTTGATCTTCATGATCGGACTCTATCGTATACCAGGGATTATTGCGAGTTTTGCTCTGATCACACATACGTGGCTGGTACTCGCAATCTTCTATCTTGGAGGTTTCGTACTCACCCTTCCGGGGATTGCGGCATTCATCCTGGGTATAGGTATGGCGGTTGATGCCAACATCATTACGTATGAACGGATTAAAGAAGAGATGCGTAGTGGCAAATCGATTCTGTCATCTGTTAAGGCGGGAGGCAAGCATTCCTTCCGAACCATCATCGACTCCAATATCACAACGATTATTGCAGCGTCTGTAATGTTCTTCCTGGGTACTGGTGCGGTAAAAGGTTTTGCACTTGTACTGATCTTTGATATTGTGACCAGTATCATCACGAATATTTTCTTCTCCCGCTTCCTGTTAACCTTGCTTGTACGAGGTAACGTAATCAAGAAGCCTAAGTATTTCGGAGTGAAGGAGAGTGAAATTCGTGCGCTTTAATTGGAAATATGACTATGTGAAAGGCAGTAAGTTTGCCTATATTTTTTCTATTATTCTTACGATTACGGGCATTGTAAGCATTCTCGCTTTGGGCTTGAACTATGCGGTTGATTTCCGTGCAGGTTCCAACGTTGACATAACGGTATCCAAAGCCATTACAGCGGAACAAATTAACCCAATTATTAAAGAGCTGGGCGCGGATGAAGGCGATGTGCAGATTACGACAGGTGCTGACCGAGTTAACGTGCGTTTTTCAAAAGAATTGAACGAAACTCAGGAAAGCAAATTCAAAGAAGAGTTCAGCAAGCTGGATGCAACAGCCTCCTACGAGGTCAATACGGTTGATCCAGAGATGGCTAAAGAGCTGGAGCGCAACGCGATCTATGCGGTTCTCATTGCGAGTATCGGGATTATGATCTATGTAGCCATCCGATTCGAATGGCGTTTTGGTCTGGCAGCCGTCATTGCACTTTTCCATGATGCATTTGTCGTTATAAGTGTATTCTCCATCTTCCGTCTGGAAGTGGATTTAACCTTTATCACAGCGGTATTAACTATCGTCGGTTTTTCGATTAACGATACCATCGTTATCTTTGACCGGATTCGAGAAAACTTACGTTTTGCTAAAAAGACAAGCAAAGCTGATCTGCGTGAAGTCGTGAACAACAGCTTGGCTCAAACGATGACGCGTTCCTTGAATACAACGTTCACTGTATTTGCCGCTTCCATCTGTTTGTTCATCTTCGGTGGAGAGTCCATTCGTATGTTCTCCCTTGCCATGGTGATCGGAACAGTATTCGGCGCTTATTCTTCAATCTTTATTGCTGCTCCACTTTGGTTCACGCTTAAAGTTAAACAAATTAGCAAACCAAAAACAGCGGCTAAAACTTCTAATTAAACATCGGAATGTAAAGCCGCGTCTGCCAGGCGCGGTTTTACAGCGTTAAGTACAGGATTAAGGGGGAATAAACATGACAAGAGAGTCTGGCAGGACCGCACAAGCGGCTACATGGAGCGGTATCGTCGGAAACATGGCACTTGCAGTCATTAAATCAGGAGTAGGTTATATGGCGAATAGCAAGTCTTTGCTTGCAGATGGTTTGTATTCCGCTTCAGAATCTGCCTCTTCGCTAGTTGCTCTTTTTCCCTCTAGGTCTGTACATTCCAAATGTAAGGTAGATAAGGAACAGCTCAAAGGGCATGCACGGGCTGCAAAACCTGGTATGACGGTGTTGTTAGCGGTGCTCATCCTTATGGGCGGCCTACAGCTATCTATCTCCGCATTAAGCACTTTATCGAGCGGTGAACTAGTAGCACCAGGAAAGTCGGTGCTGTTGGTTGCAGTTGCAGCTCTAGCTGTAAAAGAAGCTATATTTCAATTTCAGTATCGATATTTTCGTAAACGAAATCAGTACCAGGCGATGTCATATGCGCTGCAACATCGACGTGCATTATACTGTTCGCTTACAGTACTAATCGGTATTATCGGTGCTATGGCAGGCGAAGAGACAGGGTTGAATCTCTTGCTGTATCTTGATCCAACTGCCGCTCTAATTGCTTCTGGTTTCATTTTGTATAAAGGATATCGAATGATTGTAGACACGGTATATGGTTCACTTGTTCAGGAACTTGAGCAAGAGGATGCTACCGATTACAAAGAAACCGTACAGCGCGTATACGGTATTATAACCATTGAGCATTTGGTAGCCCGGGAGCAGGAACATGACGTCACCATTGAACTCGTTATTAGTGTAAATCCCAGAATTTCAATTCTGGAGGCACAAGAAATTGCGAATCGGGCAAAGACATTATTATTAACACGTTTCAGTCATGTAAAAGAAGTGCAGATCCAGGCCATACCATATGATCCTGGATATCCTTATAAATCCAATCATGAACTGCCCGATCACGAAGCGACATTAATTCAGTAATGAAGCGCGTGTCTCGTAGATCAGGAAAGGAGCATTATCATTGCTTTATTCGCAATATCGGTGGGATACACCATCTATTAATCTGGAAGCGGCTGCGGGACTTTCGCAGGCGCTTTCCGTTTCCCCTCTAGTTGGACGTTTGCTTGTAAGCCGAGGTGTGCACAATGAAAAGGAGGCAGAGCGATTTTTGCATCCTGATTTGAATCAGATGCATGATCCGTATCTGTTACTGGGGATGAGTGAAGCGATCCCTCGAATTAGGCTTGCCTTGGAGCGAGAAGAACATATTTTAATTTATGGAGATTATGATGCCGATGGAGTATCCAGTACATCGCTCATGATCCATCTGATGCGTCATTTGGGGGCCTCATACGACATCTACATTCCTCATCGCTCAAACGAAGGTTACGGTCTTCATAACCATGCTCTGGACTGGGCTCATCAGCAAGGGGTTACCTTAATTATTACTGTAGATACAGGAATCAGCGCTGTAGAGCAGATTGCATATGCTGCAACGCTGGGGATTGAAGTCATTGTGACGGATCACCACGAACCCCCTGAGATTTTACCGGAAGCATACGCACTGATTAATCCGAAGCTGCCGAACTGTCCGTATCCGTTCAAGGGGCTGGCCGGGGCAGGTGTAGCTTTGAAGGTTGCTCAGGCACTAATTCGTGAAGTACCGGGTGAATGGATGGAGATTGCGGCTATTGGAACAGTAGCCGATTTGATGCCGCTGGAAGGCGAGAATCGGGTGATCGTCAGTTACGGGATCGAATCTATGCGAGGTTCCAAACTCCCTGGGGTTAGTGCGTTGTTAGAGATTAGTGGTGTGGACCAGAGCCAGGTAACATCCATTAATATTGCTTTTGCCATGGCTCCACGGATTAATGCTAGCGGTCGATTAGACCATGCAGGCAGAGCGGTATCCCTTCTTACAACGGAAGACCTTGATGAGGCCCATAGCCTTGCGGGACAACTGGACTTACTCAATCGAGAGCGACAACAAGTCGTGGAAGGTATTCTACAGGAAGCGACAGCACAGTTGGAACAGAAAATCGAGCAGCGTTCCGGAAGCGTGCCAGATGTGATTGTACTAGCGGGTGAATGCTGGAATGTTGGTGTGGTGGGTATTGTGGCTTCCAAATTACTGGAGCGGTATTATCGTCCAACACTCATTCTGGGAATAGACCCGGAGAGTGGAGTCTGTAAGGGGTCTGCACGTTCAATTGAAGGCCTCGATATTTATGAGGCACTCACCGCAAACAAACATCGATTGGAGCATTATGGTGGACACCCTGCTGCTGCAGGAATGACCCTTCATCGTGAACAATTGGCAGAACTCGAGAGGGGTCTGAATGAATTTGCCGCAACGGTGTTAACAGAAGAAGACTTTGTTCCTCAGCGTCTGGCTGATGATGAATGCAGAATCAGTGATGCTCCTCTCAAGGTGATTGAGGAGATTGACAGATTACAGCCGTTTGGGATGAGTAATCCATCGCCGCGTTTTGTTTTCAAAAAGGTAAATGTCAAGGAAATCCGGACCATGGGGCGGGAGAAACGGCATCTGAAGCTCGTTCTTGAACAGGATGGTCAGCAACTGGAGACCGTAGCTTTTGGTAAAGGAGCATTGGCTGAATTCCTCACCACAGGTTCTGTTATCGATGTGATGGGAGAACTATCCATCAATGAATGGAATGGCATGAGAAGGCCGCAGATGATGCTTCAAGACATTCACGTTCCTGGGGCACAGGTGTTTGATATGCGTGGACATGCGGAGCCGCTAAATGCAATGAAGCACTTTCTGAGCGTACTTGATGTACATCTCCGATATAAAGCGGGTTCTGTTGGGGCTATTGTTCGTCAAGAAACGAATATTTCTGATGGAAATTCATTGTATGAACCGTGCCTTTGGGTATATGATAGAAAGGTCGGGTTATTTCCGTGTAATGCTGCCGCAGAGCAGTATGGGCAGGAACAAGTCCGGACGTTATTTGTGTTTGATACGCCGGAAACTCCGGAACAACTTGATGCAATGCTGGCTTTATTCAGCGGAGCCGAGAATATCATCCTTCTGCACGGATCAGGCAACCGTCGAGACCGAATTCAGATGCCCTCCAGAGAACTGTTCAAGCGTATGTATGTGATGGTGCTCAAATGGAAAGCGGAACCCGTGGAGGAACAAGAGATAACTCCTGTGCTCAGTCGCCAGTGTGGTTGTTCAACGCGCATGATCACGATGATGCTGGATGTTTTTGAAGAGCTATCCTTCATTACTCGGAAGGGCGGTAAGATTACGGTTACTGACAACCCGCCAAAACGTGATTTGAGTTCAGCACGTCATTATCAAGCGCTTGAAAACATGGCCGAGACAGAACAGGTGATGCTAGACGCATCCACACCTCAGCTGACACAATGGATGGTATCCCGGATGAAGGGCGTATCTTAGATGGAAGTTTGGGTATTTATTTTAGGAGGAGATTATTTTGGATTTTAAAGAGTATATTCGTGTCATTCCTGACTTTCCACAACCGGGAATCAGCTTCAAGGACATTACAACATTGTTGAAAGATGGAGAAATGTACCGCAATGCAATCAATGAACTGAAACAGATGGTTTCTGAACTCAAAATAGATGTCATTGCTGGACCTGAAGCACGCGGTTTCGTTGTCGGTGCCCCACTCGCATACGCTCTTGGCGTAGGGTTTGCTCCGATTCGCAAAAGTGGAAAATTGCCTGGAGCAACAATTGAAGCTGGATATGATCTCGAATATGGTAAGGATACGCTTGCAATGCATACCGATGCGATCGAAAAAGGACAAAATGTCCTGATTGCGGATGATCTGCTCGCTACGGGTGGAACGATTGCAACTTCCATCAATTTGATTGAACAATTGGGAGGTAATGTGGTTGGTGCGGCATTCCTGATTGAATTGGTAGATCTGAATGGCCGAGCTAAATTGCCTGAGAACATGAATGTATTCACATTGATGAAATACTAAGCAAGTAATCCTTTAAGGGTTGCGATGAGTCATGAAGGTTGACTTCCCTAGTTTCCCGGGAAATAATATACAGCATTAATGATCTGCAAAAAGCCTGCTTATCCAACATTTTGATGTTGGACAAGCAGGCTTTTTGAGTTTTTCTTTTGAAGAAAATATATGCAACTTTTAATTTTAGATGATCATACATAAATCACGTATTTCGTCATGGAAGCATTTCTTTAGTCAGGTGTTTTTTCTGTGATGGGTTGCTTCTTACTATCTTCGTTCAATAAACCAAGCACCTCAAACAGTTTGAACAACAGGCTGAGAACCATACCAACAATCGTAGCCAGTGCCATGCCTTTCAGGTGTACACCATAGAAGGAAATTTCCGTACCGCTAAGTCCAATAACCAATACGAGAGTCGTCAGTAGCAAATTAGTTGGTTTAGCGAAATCAACTTTCTGCTCAACCAAGATACGTAACCCGGATGCTGCAATAACTCCGAACAGAAGCAGGGATACACCACCCATAACAGGTACAGGTATGTTTGCAACAAGCGCTGAGAATGTTCCGGAGAAAGAAAGCAGGATGGCAAAGACAGCTGCACCGCCAATCACGTAAATGGAGTAGACACGAGTCAGCGCCATGACACCGATGTTCTCACCATAGGTTGTATTTGGTGTGGACCCCACGAAACCAGACAGAATCGTAGATACACCATTACCGAGCAGAGAACGATGCAGTCCAGGGTTTTTGGACAGATCTTTACCGACAATGCTACTTGTAACAAGTAAATGGCCGATATGCTCAACAATAACGACGAGAGCTACTGGCACAATCGTGAAGATTACTGACCAGTCAAAAGTAGGCGTGGTTACAGTTGGCAGAGAGAGAAAATCTGCGTTAGCGATGTTCTCTGTGTTCACTTCTTTCAGGAAATAACCAAGTACATAACCGGACACAATCCCGATCAGGATATGTATGATTTTAGGGAAGCCACGGAAGGTTACCGCACCGATAACTGTGACTCCGAGAGTAACCATTGATAAAATAATGGGTTTGGCTTGAGGAACCCAATTCGGGTTGTTAACGGGATCTGAATTGATGAGGCCTGCCATCCCAGCGGCAACAGGTATAAGTTCCAGACCGATCAGAGCGACGATTGCGCCCATAACTGCTGGAGGGAATACAACGTTGATCCAGTCTGTACCGGCATATTTAATAATAAGGGCCACGAGACAGAATACGATACCTGTTACGATGAATGCTGCAAGAGCCATGGAGTAACCATTCTCGGGATGAGCTTTTAATACGACCATAACGGGGGCAATAAAAGCGAAGCTTGAGCCAAGATAGGCTGGGATTTTCCCTTTACACATCAGAATGTACAGCAGGGTACCAATTCCGTTCATTAACAGAATCATGCTTGGGTCTACCCCAAATAGGTTAGGAACTAGAACCGTACTACCAAACATAGCGAACAAATGCTGCAGACTCAATAATGCGCCGGGGCCTAATGGCATCTTGTCATTAACCTGAATTTCACGTTGCAAAGAATCTCATCTCCTTATCCGATACACAAACTTTCAATAGATTACAGAGTTTCTCTCAAATTAGCAATAAAAATTTTCATATTGGACCGTAAATTATAGTTTTTTCGAATTTTATCTTCTATTTCAGCAAATTTCGGCAATAATGCTAAACAACTGTACGTTATAAAAATTTGGATGAATGCTCTTATTCGTCAGCAGTTGACGGGAAACGAGCGAAGCGTCATAATTATAGGAAATTACTTTTACGGGGAACCTGTGTTGATGTACTATCACGGGTTCCATTTGGTATAGAAAGGACACGGAACAGATCAGAATGGGCATAGAGCAATTACTCGAGAAGGCCGGGGCATATATCAAAGAACCCGATCTGGTGCGCATACGAGAGGCTTATGAATTTGCTGATCAGGCCCACCACGGACAGACGCGAAAATCGGGAGAACCGTATATTCTGCATCCGCTTGCGGTTGCTGACATTGTTGTGAATATGCAGATGGACACCATCTCCATTATTGCAGCGCTTCTTCATGATGTGGTCGAGGACACTACGGTGTCGCTTGAAGAAATCCGCACTCATTTCGGCAATACGTGTGCCATGCTTGTTGACGGCTTGACGAAGCTGGAACGGATCCAGTTCCGGTCGAAGGAAGAACAGCAGAACGAGAACTATCGGAAAATGTTCATCGCCATGGCACAGGACATCCGTGTCATCGTGATTAAATTGGCTGACCGTCTGCATAATATGCGGACTCTTAAATTTCAATCGGAAGAAAGCCAGCGCCGGATCTCGTATGAGACGCTGGAGATTTTTTGTCCTATTGCAAACCGTCTGGGGATTTCTGCAATCAAATGGGAAATGGAGGACATCGCTCTCCGTTATTTGAATCCGCAGCAGTACTACCGTATTGCTAATTTGATGCATAAGAAACGTGCAGAACGCGAGCAGTACATCGACACGGTAATGGATGGCATTACGAGCAAGCTGGAAGAGATGGGCATTCAGGCTGACCTCTCTGGTCGTCCCAAACATATCTACAGTGTGTTCAAAAAAATGACGACCAAAAACAAGCAGTTCAACGAAATTTATGATCTGCTTGCGATTCGGATTATTGTTGATAATATCAAGGATTGTTACGCTACGCTCGGCATTATTCACACGTTATGGAAGCCAATGCCTGGAAGATTCAAGGACTATATCGCTATGCCAAAGGCGAATATGTATCAGTCCCTGCATACAACCGTAGTTGGCCCTAATGGTGAACCGACCGAAGTGCAGATTCGTACTTGGGATATGCACCGTACGGCTGAGTTCGGTATTGCAGCACACTGGGCTTATAAAGAAGGAACTACAGCAGGTACTCAGTTTGAAGATAAAATTACCTTTTTTAGGGAAATTCTTGAGCTGCAGAACGAAGCGCAAGATGCTTCAGAGTTCGTGGAATCACTCAAGATGGATTTCTTCTCCGACCTGGTATTCGTATTTACCCCAAAAGGTGAAGTGATTGAACTGCCTAGCGGATCAGTACCGTTAGACTTTGCTTACCGCATTCATACCGAGGTGGGTAACCGAACTATTGGTGCCAAAGTCAATGGCCGAATCGTTCCACTCGACTACCATCTCAAAACGGGTGATATCATTGAAATTTTAACTTCGAAACATTCCTACGGCCCAAGTCAGGATTGGCTGAAAATCGCCAAGTCTTCCCATGCACGGACCAAGATTAAACAATGGTTTAAGAAGGAACGCCGTGAAGAAAATGTGGAAAAAGGCCGGGAGAGCTGTGAGCGGGAGTTGAAACGCATGGGGCTTGATCCTTCTGCGTGGATGACCGATGACAAGCTGATGGAAGCGGCGAAGAAGTTTGCGTTTAATGATATCGATGATATGTTAGCTGCGGTAGGATTTGGTGGGATCACAGCTGCTCAGATTGTTACGAAAGCAACAGAAAAACTCCGCAAGGAGCAGGAAGAATCAAGTTTGCTGGAATTAAATTCCGAGATGCGTGAACTGAAGCCAGCGCCTGAACGCAGAAATAGACCTACCAATGGCATCCGGGTTAAAGGCATTGATAACCTGCTCGTTCGTTTCGCACGATGCTGTAACCCAGTGCCTGGAGATGATATCATCGGTTATGTTACACGCGGCCGCGGCGTTTCTGTACACCGTAGTGACTGTCCGAATATTCCTTCAAGTGCGGACGGTGAAGAGGCAGCTCGGGTGATTGAGGTTGAATGGGAAGAAAATATCGAATCGAGTTACAGTGTTGATATTGAAATTACAGGACACGATCGTAATGGACTTCTGAATGAAGTGCTTCAAGCGGTTTCTGAAAGTAAAACCAATATTTCTGCCGTCACCGGACGAACGGATAAAAATAAATTGGCATTGGTGCACGTCACCATTCTGATTCGCAATACAGACCATCTACATTCCGTCGTGGAACGAATCAAACGGGTGAAGGATGTTTATTCTGTGCACCGGATTATGCAGTAAGGAGCCTATAGGATGAGAGTTCTT
>JAFWEX010000061.1 GCA_017512705.1 Paenibacillus sp. | reverse complement strand
CTTGGCAAGAGACTTTAACAGGCTTTTACTGAAATTTCGAAGTGCCTGTAATTGTTCTTTATGTGCAAGGTACTCGGCATACTGCTTGTCAAAATCCTGGATATCATCAGTCCCAGCAATCATCACCACTTTCGGATCACTTTCACTTCGAGTTGAATCCATCATTCCTACACACCTCCCTTCCTCATGGAATAGAATAACAATCCGCTCTATAACTTTAAACCATGAGAGCGGGCAAAAGCGGCAAGATCATCTGGCTTGGTGTTTTGTATCCGAGCAGCAATAGACTGGGCACCAAGCGCGTTTATGAAGTCAAAGTCGATGGCGTAAAAGGGTTCGTTCTTTAGTTTGTCATACACTGTCAGGATGATCTGCTTAAAAGGTAACCTGAGCTGGTCTAGTGTGCGACTGACGCTGATCCTGCTCCTTGCGTTTTTTATTTCTCTTGCAGTCAATATCAATGAAAGATAACGCTGTAATGCAAATTTTGAATCATTATTTGTGATTGTTACATAGTTTGCAAATCTCATCGCATCCTCAATTATATCCTCGATTAATAAAGCTCGTTTTGAAACAATCTTGTCGGTAATAATATCCGCTATGACTTCTCTCCAGATAGCGTACCCTGCATTAATCTGACCATTCAAAATTGTGTCATCGGAAGTTGAGGAATTGTCATCGCAGTGCAGGTCATAAAAACGCTGTCCGGCTTTTTGAGCAGAGGGGATTTCATGAGTGGTGCAAAATATATGGGCCAGCTCATGAATAAAAGCTTCATTGTACGAAACCACATTCTCGTATCCAGTGGGGAGTTCAGTAGATACCAGGATGCCATCAAAGTGGGTGGAATCGTTGCAATCTGTGTTACCAACAAAAGCCTCTGCTACAGTCATACTGAAATCGCGATGCGATGGATCCTCATAAGAGAAACCATTGCTGGTCGTGAACGAGGTATAGGTTTGAGCAGCATTATTGGAATTAAAAAATTCGATCTTGATATTATCAAGTGAATATGATGTTCCCATGAAGGAATTAAAAGAATCAAACGCACTCCGTGCAACGGAAAGGATATCGCTTCTATTCATTTCCGCCTGGCCCCTTTCTTTTGAAATACTATCAGCATAGTTTTTGTACTTTTCAGCGTTAGGCAAGAAACTAAACGGTGGCAGTTGTAACACCGCACAGACAGCAAGAAACGTGGATGCGTATGCCTTTGTGATATCACGCTCACCAAATTCAAAACGCTGATATTGACGGAGAAGGATACCAGCCCCATCGGCAACCTGTTGTTGCGTTAATCCTAACGATTCACGCTGTGCGCGTAGGCTATCAGAATTGGAAGGCGACACATCAGTGTCAGGTGGTATTGGAATTCTCATGGGTTCCCTCCTTCTGCGTCCAAATGGACATGATGGTGAAAACAAGGATACAGGAGCACGGACTTAAAAACAATTCGATTCGATTGGGATAATTATTCTCGGAAAGCCTGAATAAAGCAAGGTAAATAATGTTATAAAGACAATAAATAAACGTAAAATAATCCTGACTAAAATTAGCCAGGACAGAATACCAAGGTGGTGAAGTGTAACCTATTCCGCTGTCTTTCCCTCCGCCCAGTGCTTCCGGCAGAGGGCGATATAGCTTTCATTGCCGCCGAGCATCACTTGGGCTCCTTCCTTGACCACTCGACCATTAGAGAGACGCGCATTATACGTCGCCTTCCGGCCGCACCAACACACGGTCTTGATCTCCTCAATGGTGTCCGCCCAGGCCAGGAGCCAGTGAGAACCCTCGAACAGGTTCCCCTGGAAGTCGGCGCGTAGGCCGTAACAGATCACGGGGATAGACAGGTCATCCACGATGTGGACGAGGCATTGCACCTGCT
>JAFWEX010000060.1 GCA_017512705.1 Paenibacillus sp. | reverse complement strand
TATCGATGCGTAGAGTATGGGAGCTATGCTTCACTCCTTACATTGTAGCCTGTATTAACTTGATTTGAATCAAGGAGATGCAGGCTTTTTGGCGTTAAGATGTATACATCACCAGAACAAATCCAGGAGGATGATAAACATGAGTATTACATCATTGCAAGAAGTCAAAGCGTACAGCACAGAACGGTTCACAAAACGGGTGTTGTTTCAACAAGGAGGCGGAGTCTCCTTCGTGCTTCATTTCCTGCCAGGTCAACAGCTTCCAGTTCACAAACACCCTGGTGCAGAACTTACGTTACTTGTAGTAGAAGGTGAAGGTACACTGACTCTGGACGGAATAGAGCATGAGATACAGCGAGAAGATGTAGTGTCCTGCGGTGGGGAGACTGAATTCGCGTTCCATAACACCAGTGATGCGGAGGTTCGGTTGTTTGTGGTACTGAGTAAAGTGCCGGAAGCTTCCTATGCTAAGGATATTTGATATAAACAAGAACTGAAAGAATGAGGATAAGAGGGAACTCCGGTTGGGGTTCCTTTTTTAGGTGCTGGAAGGGATTAAACATAAAAACGTACCTCGGCCTGATCTGGTTCAGAGCTTGAGTACGTTTTATGGGTCGTTCATCGATTGAATGGTGTAGACGTCCTTATTTCTGCCAACATCGTTAAGGATAAGCACTGCTTAAAAATATCCAAGCATTTCTTTAGCTTCTCTAGACATCAGCTGCGGAGACCATTGCGGTTCCCACACCACTTGAACGTCAATATCAGTTTTGTCCGTTTTTTGTTGCAAAACCCATTTGACTGCACCAACAATCGTATCATGGAGCGGGCAGCCTGGTGTAGTGAGCGTCATGCGCACCTGAATGCGTTCATGCTCCTCTTTCACTTCATATACAAGGCCGAGGTCAACGATGTTGACGCCAAGCTCGGGGTCATATACTTCTTTTAAATATTCGAGCAATTGCGATGTTTGTTCCACCTTTTTCACTCTCCATCCATCTTGTTAACGTCTGAATACGAAGGCAATATTGGCTATATAGACAATCGAAATAATAGATAATAACGTTCCGCCAACCATCATCACTTCAGCTAAATTGATCAAAATACCGCTAACCAGCAGCAGGCTGGCTGCAACCATCGCTAGAATTCCCCAATGAATCCTTTGTTCACTTAACATGCCTGCCATGAGCGGGGTGCCAGGACGTCCTGCCAACTTGCCGTATTTGTAGGTCCACCATAGAAAAGGGACAATTTTTGAAGCATACCCGAGTATCGTCAGAGAAACCCAGCCACCAAGGTAGACCCAGCCTGTCAGAAGCACCACTCTCGAATCCAGCAGCAGTTCCAACCCCTGCGCACTATAGATTAAAAGAGCCATAGCATACACAGCCAAAGCACGACTTACGTAGACTGTCCAGCGGATTCCAGGTCCTGGATTGTTTTTGTGCCTTTTCTCCTGAATTTGTTCCAGATGATATACATAACAGATCAATGCAGCTGTCAAAAACAACAGGGCAAGCCAGAGTAAGACACCTTTAATTCCTGTCAGGAAGGCGAACACACCTGTAATGACAGCGGCATTCCATAGCAGAAGCACAATCTTTTGCAATCGGATAGAGAAATTATGAGACAAGTAAAACATCGGTAGCATTTTATAGCTGAATCCGGTAATCAACATGCCAAACCACCCGAGAGTACCCATCCAAATATGTGCACCGAACAACCGTTCATGCAGATCATTCCACTCACCTACAGCAAAGTTCAGTCCCATCAGCATGCCGGATACTCCTGTAAGAACAAGATATAGACAAGCACATGCTGCACTGATCGTCACCGGATTCCATTGTGAAGCCTGGAATAGAGTGATCGCCATATTCAGGCCAAATAACAAGATGCCGAATAGTGCAAGCGTTGCTGAACCAGCAATCCAGATCACATCTGCCTTAATAAATCCGACGAACATGCCTACAGCACCGATGGTAAATAGAACATAGTGACTGTATCCAAGTGTTGTACTGTAAATATTAGTTTGCAAAATGACGTGTATCAACTGGTACACAGCACCCATCGCCAGCATGGTAGCCCACCCAAGGACAAACAGATGAGCATGAAACCAGCCCTCGGGTCCTCTTAATTCATCACCGAGCCAGCCTGTCAGGGAAAGAAGAGAGAAAGCGTGATACATTACAAATCCAACGATGCCTGTGCTTATAAAAAGAAACGGCAGCCTGGACATGGCTTGCGCCCCCTTATCCCTTTTCAATTCTGACTTTGGCTGTACCATCGGCTTGATCCTCAACCGCATAGAGACAACCGAGTTGGTTCAATTCTTCAATTAAAAAAACAGGCACTCGGTCGTTGTGGATGAGGATAACTTCTCCGGGTTGGCAACGTTCCAGTGCGGCTAGTGTGCGCATCATTGGCTGAGGCGGCTCCAGACCACGATTGTCCAGAGTGATGGTCGGCTCCTGCATTGTTCCTGTTTTGTCTGGTGTTGAAAGAAGATCGGATTCTGAAATGACAGTCATCTCTGGGGGATAGCCCTCACAGGAAGATGCGGCATCATCTAAGTCAGAGTTATTCAACGATGTTGACGCTAATTCATGCCGAGGTGTCGTGTTGGATTGAATCGCCGCAGCGACTTTCTCAGCAGTCATTTTATTTTTTTTATGCACAAATGTAGTCACCCAATGATTGGATTCCTGACGTTCTGATGTACTGGAGTATCCTTTCATTTTAAGAATACCAAGCAGTGGGGTCGGCTTGAACGGCGCATGCAGGACGAATATGTCTTCATGTTTCAGTTCTTTAATGGTATCCATAATGAGCTGAAAAGGCTCTATCTTTTTGCTCAGGTGAGGACGTACGTCCAGTTCCACAATGTTTACCATTCTTTTGCATCCCCAATCTATCGTTTCGTAATTTTGATCTGAAATGTTACAGGACCCTGTTCGATATATTCCCACTCAAACTTGTCAGGGAGTGTCGATTGAAACTGGAAACGGAGTGGTTTTGGATCATGATCATTGACCAACAACATGGCTTCCTCAGACTGAAGGGCATCAAACGTTTCAAAAATAACTTTATGTTTCAAATGTGGCGGATACTCCGTGGCATTAATGGTTGCAGCATATGTGTTCATGTGTCATTCCTCCGAACTTGGGATTAGTGTGGTGTTGCAACTTGATTATAGAAAAGCAGGAAGTAAGGCTGTGTGAGCTCGCTCACACCTTTGATTTTGTCATAATCTCGCCTTATTTAAATAAGAGTCCTGTTACCAGAAGGATTAAGAAGCTTCCATAAATATGAAACTGTGCGCTATGTTCCAGTTATTGTGATATTTTGCACAGTTAGCTGGGTTAGACATCTTTATGCTTAGCGTCATGTTTGACAGTACATGTGAGGAAGCAATTGTTTCTCCTTTAGCCAATCTCCTGAAAGCATTCAAGAGAAAGGAGGTACGTGAATGAATTCGAAGCTAATAGACCCGTTTGGACGTGTACATGATTATTTGCGAATATCGGTTACGGATCGTTGCAATCTGCGCTGCGTGTATTGCATGCCACAAGAAGGGATGCAGTTTGAACCGACAGAACGTATCCTGTCCTATGAAGAAATTACATCGATTGTCCGGTCACTTGCTCCGCTAGGGATACGGAAACTGCGTTTGACTGGCGGTGAACCACTAGTCCGTAAGGGATTAGATCAACTGGTAGGGATGTTATCCGCAATTCCAGGCATTGAAGACATTGCGCTGACAACCAATGGCATATATTTGGCAGCTCATGCAGAGATGCTGAAGGACGCAGGTCTGACACGTGTGAACATTAGTCTTGACTCGCTCCAACCAGAACGATTCGCGAACATTACACGGGGTGGTAAGGTACATCGTGTGTTAGAAGGCATCAGAGCCAGTCAAAAGGCTGGATTTCAGCCCATCAAGTTAAATGTTGTACTTATGAAAGGCGTAAATGACGATGAGGTAAACGATTTTCTAAGCATGACGCTGGATGATCCGATTGATGTTCGTTTTATTGAATACATGCCGATCGGAGATTGTGGGGAAGGTTGGAAGTCGAGTTATTTGTCACTTGAACATGTGCTGAAGACATGTGGCGCCAAGTGGAACTTCGAAAGATGCGGTGATGTGTATGGCAATGGTCCAGCAGATAGTTACCGAATCGTTGGAGCAGCTGGAACTTTTGGGTTGATCCATCCGGTCAGCAGTCATTTCTGCGGCATCTGCAACAGGCTTCGGTTAACGGCCGACGGCAACATTAAACCATGTCTGTACTGGTCTGATGAATACAATGTTCGTCCCCTTGTAGGCAATGACAAAGCGGTACAGGATTTGTTTTACAAAGCGCTCGGCTCCAAACCCGAAACTCATGACATGTTAAAAGCCTTAAAGGGGCAACAGATTAACGGAACACCTACGCTGCGGCATATGTCGCAGATCGGAGGATAGGAAGAGTAGCACGACAAGGTTGGCAAGAGGTTGTTAGTAAGTCAAGAATGGCAGGTTCAGAAAAAGAAACATGTGTGCTACCAGTGCTACTTCGTTAGCAGTTTAAATCACGAACATAAGTTTCAGGTGCGACATCGCATCTCTACAGGTCACAAATGTGGGAGGACAACAATGAGGAGCAAAAACATGCCTTGGATGGGTAAACTGAAGTATTTTGCCAAACGGGAAAAAAACGCAGAAGGCTGGAGTGAGATGTCCCCGGTTAACCGGGACTGGGAGGACGTTTATCGCCGCCGTTGGCAGCATGATAAGGTGGTTCGTTCAACACACGGTGTGAACTGTACCGGTTCATGCAGTTGGCAGATTTATGTGAAAGATGGAATCGTGACATGGGAAACTCAGGCAACGGATTATCCGTCCACTGGTCCGGATATGCCTGATTTCGAACCTCGTGGATGTCCGCGTGGAGCAAGCTTTTCGTGGTATCTGTACAGTCCATTACGTGTGAAGCACCCGTATGTGCGTGGTGCGCTGCTGGAGATGTGGCGTGAGGCTCTGAAGACTTATGGAGATCCTGTACAGGCATGGTCAAGCATCGCGAATGATCCGGTCCAAGTGAAACGATACAAGTCGGTGCGTGGTAAAGGTGGATTGGTTCGTGCGTCATGGGATGAAGTGACACAGATTATTGCAGCTTCCATGATCCATACAATCAAAGATTACGGTCCCGATCGGATCATTGGATTCTCACCGATTCCTGCGATGTCTATGGTCAGTTATGCTGCGGGTTCCCGCTTCTTGTCTCTGGTAGGTTCACCATTGCTTAGCTTCTATGACTGGTATGCGGATCTTCCGCCGGCATCTCCGCAAATTTGGGGAGATCAGACAGATGTGCCGGAGAGCAGCGATTGGTACAACTCAGGATACATTTTGGTCTGGGGTTCCAACCTGCCGATGACACGAACGCCGGATGCTCACTTTCTCGCAGAAGCACGTTATCGGGGGACTAAAGTCGTATCCATCAGCCCAGATTATGCAGAATATGTGAAGTTTGCAGACACCTGGATGTCCGTAAAACAAGGAACAGATGGTGCTCTGGCGATGGCTATGGGACATATCATTCTCAAAGAATTTTATCTTGAGCGTCCTACAGATTATTTCATGTCCTACGCGAAACAGTACACAGACTTCCCCAATCTGTTAATTGTTGAAGAGAAGGACGGCGTACATACGGCTGGCCGATTCCTGCTGGGGGAAGACCTGGGTATACAGGGCAACAACATGGCATGGAAAACACTAGTATTCGATGAGAACATGGGGACTTATGCTATTCCTAAAGGCAGTATGGGTTTCCGCTGGGGTGAGGAAGGCACGTGGAATCTCAAAATGGAACAGGTGGATACCGGTGAACCGATTGATCCAAGACTCTCCATGCTGGGAGTGCATCATGATCTTGTCACTGTGAGCCTGCCTTACTTCGATGATGAAGGAAGGCATGTGATGGAGCGTCAAATCCCGGTGCGTCGTATCTGGGTTGACGATCGATGGATTACCGTAACGTCGGTATACGATCTCGTACTGGCGAAGTACGGTGTTGATCGTGAGATGACGCGTTCAGCGGACTCTACTGAAATCATCACAGGGACCGTCGTAGAGACGGAAGAGGAAAAACCATTTACACCCGCCTGGCAGGAGAAAATTACACGAGTTGATCGTGAAACGGTTACTCAGATCGCACGTGAGTTTGCCCAAAATGCTGTAGATACCCAAGGCCGCTCTATGATTATTATGGGTGCCGGGATCAACCACTGGTACAACTCCGATGTCATCTATCGCGCCATTATCAACCTGCTTCTGATGACTGGCTGCCAAGGAGTTAATGGTGGAGGATGGGCTCACTATGTCGGTCAGGAAAAACTGCGTCCTGCAGAAGGCTGGCAGACGATTGCATTTGCACGTGACTGGAGCGGCCCTGCCCGTCTGCAGAACGGAACATCATTTTTCTACTTTGCAACAGATCAATGGAGATATGAGGAGACCCCAGTTGGAGAACTGACTTCGGCACTTGAGGGTGATCCACGCTTCCAGCACGTTGCCGACTATAATGTCATGGCTGCACGCATGGGCTGGCTTCCATCCTATCCGCAATTTAACCGCAACTCGATTGATTTGCATCAGGATGCAATAGATGCGGGGGCAACGACAAAGGAAGAGATCGGAGCTTATGTGGCATCCGAATTGCAGAATAAAAATCTGAAATTTTCGATCGAACAACCGGATGATCCGGCGAATTTCCCGCGTGTGTTATTTGTCTGGAGAGCAAATCTGATCTCAAGCTCAGGCAAAGGACATGAGTACTTCCTCAAGCATTTGCTCGGTGCAACGAACGGATTGCTCAATGATGATGATCATGGACTTCGTCCAGAGCATGTGGAATGGGTAGAGGATGCACCGGAAGGCAAGTTGGATCTCATGGTCAATATGGATTTTCGTATGGCAGGTACAGCGATGTATTCCGATATCGTACTGCCAGCAGCAACTTGGTATGAAAAAAGCGATTTGAGCAGCACGGATATGCATCCGTTTGTACATCCGTTCAATCCGGCGGTAGCGACGCAGTGGGAATCCCGTTCAGACTGGGATACGTTCAAGGAAATTGCGCGTGTGTTCTCTGAAATGGCCGACCAGCAGTTCGATGTTCCGCAGAAGGAGATTTTGGCTACACCATTACTGCATGATTCACCGGATGAACTCGCTCAGCCGTATGGGGAGGTTAAAGACTGGAGTGCAGGAGAATGTGAAGCCATCCCTGGCAAAACAATGCCGCATATTCAGGTGGTTGAACGTGACTATGCTGCGGTCTATAACAAAATGATCAGTCTCGGACCGAATGTGAAGGATAAACCGATCGGTACGAAGGGGATGTCTTGGTCCGCAAGTGAAGAGTACGAAAAGCTGAAGGGCATTTTGGGAGTGAACCGCAAAGATGGTATCGGACAAGGATGTCCAGATCTGAGTTCAGATCGTAACGTCGCCGAAGCAATTTTAACGCTGTCTACTACGACAAATGGCAAAATGGCTGTACGTGCGTGGGAGTCTCTGGAGAAGAAAACGGCATTGCATCTGAAAGATCTGGCAGAAGAGCGCTCCGAAGAATGTTTTACCTTCGATGAGATCACATCGAAACCCAAAACGGTCATCACATCACCCGCATTCAGTGGATCGGAAAAAGGGGGACGGCGCTATTCGCCGTTTACGACCAACGTGGAACGTCTGATTCCTTGGCGCACCCTGACAGGCAGACAGCAGTTCTATATCGATCATGCCATACTGCGTGAGTTTGGAGAGACACTGGCGACCTTCAAGCCGATCTTAAAACATACACCGTTCCATCCAAACAGTAAACGTCCGATCGAGGGCGGCAAGGAAATCGTGCTGAACTACATGACACCACATAACAAATGGTCTATCCACAGTATGTACTATGATGCTCAGCCGATGTTGACCTTGTTCCGGGGTGGTCCAACGATCTGGATGAACCATGAGGATGCAGAGGATGCCGGTCTGGTGGATAACGACTGGATTGAGTGTTTTAACCGTAATGGGGTCGTCGTGGCAAGAGCGGTCGTCACACATCGTATTCCTCGCGGAGTAGCCTTTATGTATCACGCCCAGGATCGTCACATTAATGTTCCGGGTACGAAAATTTCACAGACACGCGGAGGTACACATAACAGCCCGACTCGTATTCACGTGAAACCGACACATATGATCGGCGGTTATGCCCAGTTAAGTTATGGTTTCAATTATTATGGCCCGACAGGTAACCAGCGTGACCTGAACGTCATCATTAGAAAACTGCAGGAGGTGGATTGGCTTGAAGATTAAAGCACAAGTCAGCATGGTCATGAACCTGGACAAATGTATCGGATGCCATACATGCAGCGTAACATGCAAAAACACCTGGACGAATCGTCCAGGTGCAGAGTACATGTATTTTAACAATGTCGAAACGAAACCAGGTGTAGGTTATCCGAAACAATGGGAAGATCAAGAACGTTATCGCGGTGGTTGGGAGATGAAAAGTGGCAAGCTGGAACTGAAATCGGGTACACGTGCGAGACGTTTGCTTAACATTTTCCACAATCCGGATCAACCCACGATTGATGATTATTATGAGCCGTGGACTTACGATTACGAAAAGTTGACGAATAGTCCAGAGAAGAAGCATCAGCCCGTAGCAAGACCGAAATCTCAGATCACGGGCGAGTACATGAATCTCGAATGGGGTCCGAACTGGGAAGATGATCTCGCCGGTGCGCATGTAACGGGCATGGAAGACCCGAACATGAAAGGTGTCGAGGAATCGATCAAGATGGATTTTGAACAGGTATTTATGATGTACCTTCCTCGAATCTGTGAACACTGTCTCAACCCGGCCTGTGTGTCCTCTTGTCCATCAGGAGCGATGTATAAACGGGAAGAAGACGGCATCGTGCTGGTTGATCAGAATGCTTGCCGTGCATGGAGATTCTGTGTGTCCAGCTGTCCTTACAAAAAAGTATATTTCAATTGGCAGACGAACAAAGCCGAAAAATGTACACTGTGCTTCCCGCGGATTGAAGCGGGTCTACCCACGATCTGCTCCGAAACTTGCGTGGGACGTATCCGTTATATCGGCCTGATGCTCTATGATGCAGACCGCATTGAAGCGGCAGCTTCGGTGGAGAATGAAAAGGATCTGTATGAGTCCCAGATGGATGTATTCCTTGATCCAAATGATCCTGAAGTCATCCGTGAAGCACGTGCAGCAGGCATTCCGGAAGACTGGATTGTTGCTGCCCAGCAGTCTCCGATCTACAAAATGGTGATTGACTGGAAGATCGCCCTTCCCCTTCACCCTGAATACCGCACAATGCCGATGGTATGGTACATTCCACCGCTTAGCCCGATCACGAACCGGGTAGAAGGCCAGGGTAGTTCGCTCGAAGCGAACGATATTTTCCCGGCGATTGATAACATGCGTATTCCTGTTGAATACCTCGCGAACCTGCTAACTGCCGGAGATACAGAGCGTATTCGCGAAGTCTTGCGCAAAATGGCTGTTATGCGGATTCACATGCGCAACGAGCAGACCGGCAAAACGAGTGAGTCCGACTTGCTGGATAGGGTAGGCATGAGCGCACAAGAAGTGGAAGACATGTATCGTCTACTCGCTATTGCGAAATACGATGACCGCTTTGTGATCCCTCCAGCACACCGTGAGGAAGTCGCTGATCTGTTCAGTGAACAGGGTAGCTGTGGTCTAGACTTTGCAGGCGGTCCAGGTTCTTGCGGTGTATTCTCATAGGAAAGGAGGCAACAATGATGACAATCGATATCGATCCAGAACCCATCGTGAAGCCGGATTATGACACGGACACAAGACGAATGGTCTGCAAGCTGATCTCCTACCTGCTGCAATATCCGGATACCGAGTGGAGAGAGGGATTGCAAGGTGTGCAGGAAGCCGTTCGTTCCGTCTCTGATGAACAAGTGAAGCTGACGGTATTAACCTTCACCAGAGATGCACAGGCTACCGATGCTATTCTGTGGCAGGATGCTTATGTACGTTCATTTGACTTTGATAAAAAATCGAATCTGTATCTTACGTATGTCGCGCACGGTGATGAGCGGGATCGCGGGCCGGCACTGATTGAGTTGAAACGGAGATATGAAGCGGCTGGTTTCTATATGGAAGCCAGCGAGCTCCCGGATTATTTGCCTATGGTACTTGAATTTATTGCCGAAGCTCCCGAGATGGATGCAATCGGCGTAATTCATACCTGCTACAAAGCACTGGTCACGATGACCGAAAGTATCGCAGGGCAAAACAGTCCATACGGGCCGCTCCTTAAGCTAATGCTACAGGTGATGCCCGAGCCGTCTGTTTCAGACGCACCTGAAACAAGTGAAGTACAGCAGAAACAAGCGTTTGGCGGTCTGAACGAGATCGTTGAACTGATGAGGAGGGGCAGTCGGTGAGTACACTGGAATTGATGTTATGGGGGGCTCTTCCATATATGGTCATTGTGTTCTGCATCACCGCGACCATCTGGAGATATGTAACCAATCCATTTAGCTGGACATCGAAGTCGAGTGAAATGCTGGAGAAACGGTTGTTGCGTTGGGGAAGCTTACTCTTTCACATCGGCATTTTCGCCGTCATCTGCGGACATATTGCAGGATTGCTAGTACCGGTTGAATTCTATCGCTGGATCGGCCTAAGTGATGAAGCGTATCATATGGGCGCTGTGTTCGGTGGATTACCGGCAGGGATTATTGCTTTAGCTGGTTTGGTTATTCTGTTAGTACGTCGGTATACGGCTCGCAGAGTGCGGGCAACAAGTAGCGTTGGGGATTGGGTAGCCCTGGCCATGCTGATCATTGTCATTGTGACGGGAATTGTGGCAACATCGGCCAATGCGGTAAACCATAGTGGATTTGACTATCGTACGACGATCAATCCATGGCTGCGCGGACTACTGGTTTTCCAGCCTGATCCGGCTCTGATGCAGACGGTGCCCATGAATTTTAAAGTTCATATTCTGCTTTCCTTTGTGCTGTACTGTGTGTTTCCATTCACACGTCTTGTTCACATGCTGAGCATGCCGCTCGGATATCTGAGACGCAGCTATGTGCTGTATCGCAGAAGAGATGGAGCAGTGTATCCGAATCAAGAACAACAAAAGGAAAGGGCGATGTAAATGCAGCAAAAAGGTAAGGTTCAACTGCCCTTGCAAACCGCAAGTCTCATTCTTGGTTTCATGGTATGGGTGATTCTGTCTTCTCTGATGCCTTTCATCAAGGAAGATATCACGCTTACGTCTTCGCAGCTCGCTTGGGCGACAGCCATTCCAGTATTGATCGGTTCGGTTGCTCGTATTCCGATAGGATATTGGACGAACCGATACGGAGCGCGTAACATTTTCATGATCAGCTTTGTGTTGTTATTGGCTCCGGTATGGTGGGTAAGCCGTGCAACTTCCTTCAGTGATCTGGTCATTGGTGGTTTTTTTCTTGGGATCGGAGGAGCAGTGTTCTCTGTTGGAGTGACCTCTTTGCCGAAGTATTATCCCAAGGAACGTCACGGTTTTGTGAACGGGATCTATGGAATTGGAAATCTAGGTACGGCTCTATCCGCATTCGGAGCTCCTTTGGTTGCTGCTCAGGTAGGCTGGTCGAAGACAGTGTTACTGTACAGCATTCTTTTAATAGGTATGGCAGTACTCAACTTTGTTTTGGGAGATAAAAAAGAAACACGTGTCACGCTGCCTCTGATGCAGCAATTAAAAGATGTATCTCGGAATAACAAGCTTTGGCTGCTATGTTTATTCTACTTCCTGACATTTGGTTCATTCGTGGCATTCACTGTCTATTTGCCGAACTTCCTCGTAACCCATTTTCAGATGGATAAAGTCGATGCCGGACTTCGCACCGCGGGGTTCATTCTAGTGGCAACCATTATGCGTCCGGTGGGTGGATGGCTGGGTGATCGGTTTAATCCATTCAAAATATTGATGTTTGTGTTCGGGGGACTGACGATTGCGGCGATTGTGTTATCTTTCGCACCTTCCTTCTATATCTATACAGTGGGCTGTCTTACGGTTGCGCTCTGCGCAGGGACAGGTAACGGTACGATTTTCAAATTGGTACCTATGTATTTCGTTAAACAAGCAGGTATCGCTAACGGAATGATCTCGGCGATGGGTGGTTTGGGCGGTTTCTTTCCTCCATTGATGCTGACGCTGCTCTACAGCATGACAGGTCATTATGCAATTGGTTTTATGGCATTATCCCAGATCGCGCTTGTAAGTCTCGTGCTTGTCATCTGGATGTTCTATCAAGAGAAACTTCAACTATCTGCCAGCATTCTGGAGAATACTGTTGAAGCGATTCTGGTGACCGACACCAACAGTATTATTCGTTCTGTGAACCCAGCCTTTACGGCGGTTACTGGGTATACGGCTGAAGAAGCGGTAGGGCAGAAGCCGAGTATGCTGAAATCAGGCAAGCAGGATAAGAAGTTCTATGATCAGTTGTGGCAGGAACTGCGAGAAAAAGGATACTGGCAGGGTGAGATCTGGAACCGGAAGAAGAACGGCGAGGTCTACCAGGAATGGCTTAGCATCACAGCGATTCGTAATGAAGCAGGAGAAGTTAAATATTATGCAGGTATGTTCAGTGATATGGGTAAACCTGACCTGACAATTGCCTGAGTAGTGATGTAATCGAAAGAATTATCGGAAAAGTGATCCAACATACAATAGGAGACCTTAACTTCATTTACAGTAGTTAAGGTCTCTTTTTGAACAAGAGATGATTCACACATTCACCGAATAATCACCTCAGTTTTACTGACTTAACAGGTCTAACTGGGATGTGATGTTGAGAGAGAGGAAGAAGAAGATAAGAAGGAGCAACATGTTGAAGAATGGCGTCATTGATTTAACCGTCCCGCTGTTCCTTTAATGCCTGCAGGTTGTGAATGATGATGCGACTGCGATCGACCTCAAGAAACTCATCTTTCGCGAGTTGGTTCAATAGCCGATTGGCTGTCTCCCGTGTCGTTCCGATGGAATTCGCGAACTCCTGGTGTGTCATGGGTAGATTAATGACGATCTTATCCCCTTGCTGCAAACCATGCTGCTCCGCAAGCATGAGAAGGAAGGAGAGCACCCGATTGCGAACATCCTGACCGGACAACACTTGTAATTTGTCTTGTAATTCTCGAATTTTATCGCCTAACACACGCATGATTTTGATGGCAATCGCAGGTGTGCTGAGCATAAGTCGTTCGAAAGACTTGACTGGAATCGCAAGCAGGCTTGTTGGTGTGATCGCAACAGCGGTCGCAGGGTAGGGGTGTGCGTTGAAAAATCCAGTATGGGGAAACATATCCCCTGTTTTGAGAAAAGAGACGATCTGTTCATGTCCATTCTCATCCGTTTTGTATGCCTTCACGATACCAGTACGTATGAAGAAAACCGCTTCTTTTTCGCTACCTTCACTAAAAATGACTGTTTTCTTGTTCATGCTTCGCGATATGGCGATTTCTTCAATCTGCTTCAATTCTTCGGGACTTAGATCCTGAAATATAGGGAATTGTTGTAGGAAGTCAGCAGCGTTATCTTTATTCACTCGGGTCATACGGGTTCATCCTCTCTGTATCGCTTATTCTGTATATTGTTATTTCCTCTTCATATTGTTCATTGAACCTTTTGTACTGTTAAACCTGATCGGAGGTTGTTGTATTTGAAAAACAATGGGAGTACCCTCGCAAAACCAATTGTTATCCCTCATGAACATGGTGGGTGGGCTATGGTAAGCGTACCCTTCCTCGTTGGTGTGGTGGCAAGCAGTCCACAGTGGTTACACGTACCTCTGTTTATGGCCTGGCTTGGCCTCTATCTGACGGCATATCCTTTGTTGCAATCACTCAAACGAAACGCCAATCGTCAGCACTTATATAAGTGGGCCACCATCTACGGATCGATTGCTCTAATCTGTCTGATCCCGGCCGTCATTGGTCGATTATCGCTGTTATGGTTTGGCCCTATGTTGATTGGACTGCTTCTGGTGAACATCTGGCATGTAAAACATAAAGCCGAAAGGTCACTGACCAATGATCTGTGTGCAATGCTGGTCTTCTCCCTTGGCGGAGCGGCCGCTTATCTGATGGGCAACGGTAAATGGGACTATGGGATGGCCATCGTTGTGTTATTCTCCTTTTTACATTTTACAGGAAGTACGTTCTTTGTGAAATCCGTCTTTCGGGAACGGATTAATCCACGCTGGGTCCCATTAACACGTCTTGTCCATATGGCTCTACTGCTCATTCCAGCGGCCGTTGGATATCCATGGATGGGGCTGGCATATGTATACTCCGCGGCACGCGCATTTCGATATGCAGGTCAAACGTTGCGTCCAATGAAGGTGGGCATTATTGAGATTATTGGAGCAGTACAGTTCCTACTCTGGTTCATGCTGCTGTGAACACATCGATGGGTTTACTGGTGTCCTTGCTACTGGATATTTAAAAGAGAGTAGGGAACGGGTATCATCCAGAGAGATTTAACCGTTTACCATGTTTAAGAGAATAATAGAGAAAAGAGTATCCTGTTAGGCTCCATTAGGGGACCGGATACTCTTTTTGTAATGCCATATAAAATTATACAAGAGTTAGTGTTTGGAGCAGCTTCCACCGCAACCGCATGAATCTTTACCCCATTCCTGGGGCTCAGGCAGACGATTTAATTCAACGGATTTCGTAAAGTAGTTGCTAATCTGCTGATGTAATTGGCTAAATTCACGCTGTGCATAGATAAATCTGCGAATCAGCGGATGATCATAAAGCGCACGTTCTTCCTCTTCATAGACTTGGATCTCCGATTCAAGCAATTCAATATTCTGACGTTCTTTCTCTTCAAGTGCCTGGTGTTTCTCCATAAAACGTTCATATTGTGCTGTCGCTTCCTCGTCTGCGGCAAACTGGTCGATCATCTCACGCATATCTTTGTAGCCTTCATCCTGTAAAAGTAAGGAGCATAGCTCCTGCATTTTATGCATAATGATTTGTTTATCCATTTTCACTATCGTGGTCATCTTGTCAGCCTCCTGAAAGTTCTTTTCTTATTATTCACTTTATATGGTTAACGGGACGTTCACTGTGACCATCCTCACAACCTAGGTGAAATGGTTTACATATGTTAGTGAATGCTCAAAACATTATGAGATCATATCTTTTAATTGTTGCAGCTGCAGAATTCGAATCTCATTCCCGTTGACTTGAAGCAGTCTCTGGTGCTGGAGGATATTGAGTTTTCTGCTGAATGTCTCGGGTGTAATCCCCAAAAGCAGAGCCATATCCTTTTTGAAAACAGGCAAACGTATCTCATGCGTTGCATGATTTCGGCTATGGAAATCGAGAAGCAACTTCGCGATTTTTTGCTCCGTCGTCATGGAACTGAGGGAACTGTTCCATTCGTCGGCTTCACTAAGCAGACGGGTTATGACGAGCAGGAAGTGATAAGCAAGTTTGGGGTCACGCTCAAGTAACTGATCAAAGTCCTGCTTACGTATGGAGCATATAATCGACTCCTCAAGAACCTCTGCGTTGCAGGGATGTGGTGCCTGATGTAACAACGAATCCTGTCCGAAAAAATCACCAGAGAACAGAAATCGGATGATATGCTCCTTGCCATTTTCGTTATATTTGGTCAGTTTCACACTGCCTTGATGAATCACAAACAGGGTATCCGAATGCTCACCTTCCTGAACGACATATTCGCCTTTGTTATACTTGCGAGTATGGAGAAGAGAAGTCAGTAATTCAGCTTCTGTAGTCTCCAGATGTTGAAAAAGCGAAACTTTGGAGAAGCAGGCAGTGTTTCTTTCGTGGTCACAGATCATCTCTGAGTCACCTCTTTAAATGTCAATATGAATGTTGGTCGTTTGCAAAGTTGCAGGCTGTGTAATGTATCACACTAAGTCATGATCTTCCCTCATTAATGTGACATGGTTTTACCACCATGATCCTTGCCATCTTTCGTGACACGAAGCACGGCAGAAGCACCTTTATCTACGTGTTTGAATTGATGGGTTACGATCGGGTAGTCTCCTTCCTCTGTAACGGTGAACTCCACGACTGCGCCTCCGCTGGCGGGAAGCATTACAGTCTGGATACCATACTCCATGTTTCTCGGGTTACCATCCGTATACACGCGATCCATAATCGTACCTACAACATGAAAGGAAGAGACTTCATTCGGACCGGCGTTGCTGACATAGATACGTACGGTATCTCCTACTTTTGCCAGCAGCGGATGTTCTTTCAGACCATAAGTATTTCCATTAAAAACGACATACTCTGGTTCACCGTTCAAAAAGGAATCATAATCATGCTCTTTGTACCATTCGCTCTGTACCAGGGTATATGAACGGTCAACGAGATGATCCGAAGGGTATCCTGCTTCGGGTTCAACAATAATCATGCCGTACATACCATTGGCAATGTGGGCAAGAGTCGGTTTACTTCCGCAGTGATACATAAATACGCCGGGTGATGTAGCTGGGTAGGTGAAAGTACCTTCTTCACCTGGCTTTACATCGATAAACTTATTACTCGGGGAGGCATGAACGGCATGCATGTCCATCGAGTGATTCATGCGGCTATCTATATTTTTTAACGTGAAAACGATGGTATCCCCCTCTTTGACACGAAGGACCGGACCCGGAGAAGTTCCATTAAATGTCCAGGCATTATAGATCACGCCTTTCGAAATTTCTATATCGGTCACTTGGGAAGTCATTTCGATATACACCGTTTGACCTTCTCTGCGGATAACCGGATCAACAGGAGGCTGACTGGGCGAAGTGCTGGAGAAGGGTTTTTCATTTTGGATGGGCTGAACGGGACTTGTGGAATTGCAATGAGAGAGTGCAGCAGTGAAGATGGTCAGGATCAAAGTGTATTTATAAATGTTAGGAAACGAGAGCATAGAGTCACAACCTTTGCATACAAGTGATGAATTTCACAACAATAGATGTGAGAAATGATGTGTTCAAGAATAACCTAAGTTCAGATTACGATATCCATGCGGTGCTAGGTGTGATGAAGAACACATTTGAGTAGGACTATCGGCGTTATTTTGAGACAGTCCGCCTGCATTTGTTGTGCTTGGGTAAAGAGTTTCATATAATTTTAAAGAAGGTTAATATGGAACATTGTGGGATTGATAGAAGAAGGGAGATGTTGCCTATGAAACGTTTTGAAGACGAGCCTGCATTTAAATACAGC
>JAFWEX010000059.1 GCA_017512705.1 Paenibacillus sp. | reverse complement strand
GAGTTTCTAGTGGCGAAGCAAGGGCTGGGATATTTGATCATTTACGGTTTTCAGGTATTCAATTTTACGCTGGTACTATCAAGTTTGCTTATTATTGCAGCTGTAGCTACAGCGATGTACCAACTGGTTGTATATGCGGAACGGAAACTGTTATCTGACCGAAGATCGTAAATAAATTGTTTTGCATCCGTTTTGTATCATATGTAAACTCTTCTACATGAGTTATAACGTTGCCCCCAAATGTAAAATCAAGTAGGATATTTGGTGGAGGAAGTACTTCGGGCTATATTTCTGCAACCGGCATGTTTGGTGCGCATGTCGGTTGATGTCGTCTAGTTTGTAATAAGTTGAGTCATACTAATAATGAAGTATTTATAACGACTTTCGGCAGGGGAATACATATGGAAACTGGTGATATATGGGCCGCGAACTTTTGTACAGCTTAGAGGAGATGGAATATTAAATGGGGTTTAGAGTCATTAAAACGGCAATCGCAGCATTAATGGCTGTACTGATTGCGGACTGGTGTCGATTGCCAGGACCGACTTCAGCCGGATTGCTTGCGATTCTCGGTGTAGATGTAACGAGAAAAAGGAGTATTCGAACGATATCGGCACGATTTTTTGCATCCGTAGTCGGTCTCCTGTTCGCAAGTGTACTTTTTCACTTGCTTGGCTTCCATTATTGGGTGCTGGCAGTATACATACTAACGGCTTTTCCCGTAATTGTACGGGCTGGCTTTAAGGAAGGCATTGTTACAGGTTCAGTCGTAGTGTTTCGGGTATTTAGCGGTGGGGAAATGAATTTGCAAGTTGTACTAGTACAGATTGCTTTGCTCTTAATTGGTTTAGGTTCAGCGATGGTTGTGAATCTGGCATATATGCCGGCAGCGGATCCGCAGATGCTGCAGATCCGTAAACGAATTGATGAACTGTTCTCAAAGATTTTTCAGGAGTTCGCAGGAACCTTGCGTAATCCCAATGAAATATGGGCAGGCAAAGAATTAATTGAAGCGGATCAAGCAGTGCTCGGTGGGATTGAAGCAGCCAAACGTTCCCTAGAGAACCAGGTCATTCATCCGAATGAAGGATGGAGTGTATATTTTTATATGCGAAAAACACAGCTTGATTCCATACAACACATGATGCATCTTGTGTCACAGGTCTATGAAAAGATGCCGCATGCTGAGATGGTGTCCGAGTTGTTTGATCAGCTCAGTCAAGACGTGTTGAGGGAGTCTTACACGGGTCGAACGGAAAAACTGCTGGCAGAAGTACAGGAAAAATTCAGACAAATGGAGCTGCCAGACACAAGGGAAGAATTCGAGATGCGTTCGGCTATTCTCCAGTTGTGCCACGAGCTTTCCATGTATCTAAAAATCGCCAAGAAGGACAAAGCTCCGTCTCCAATCTCGGATCGCTCCCAATCTGTAAACGAATCATAGAAAATAATAGAAAATAGTTGTCACCCTAGACGGATGTCCTGCATACACTTGTAGTGAATGATTGTATGGAGGAGGTTTAAAGATGTCATTGAGTCATAAACATCAATGTAGAGAGATTATCACGAAGGCGATCTGCGGCAAAGGTCGTAAGTTCTCTACCGTAACACATACCGTGACTCCGCCAAATGGTCCGACCAGTATTTTGGGGGCTTGGATTATCAACCACCAGTATGAAGCCGTATCAGCGGGGGACGGAATTGAAGTTATTGGTACTTACGATATCAACATTTGGTTTTCCCATGACAAAAATTCGCAAACGGATGTCGCTAAAGAAACCGTATCGTATGTAGAACATGTGCCTTTGTCCTATCTGGACCCGAAACACCGGACTTCCACAGTGGAGGTATCTGCGGATGCAACGCAGGAACCAAGCTGTGTGGAAGCCACAGTGTCCACAGGTGGTGGCAGCGTAATTATCCGTGTGGAGCGGGAATTCGCTGTAGAACTCGTGGCTGAGACCAAAGTCTGTGTAAAAGTGTGCACGGATGGCTGTGGTGATTACGAAGACAAGGATTATGACTATGGCAGCGTTGATGGAGACTATGATGATCTCGATCCAGACCTGCTGGATGATGAGTTGTAAATCGCTCATCCGAAAAGGGAAAGTGAATGTTCATAACCTAAGGTATCATATGCACCATAAGGTGCGGCGAAGAGGGCGTAAGCCCTCT
>JAFWEX010000058.1 GCA_017512705.1 Paenibacillus sp. | reverse complement strand
CTGCGCGCGCCCGCACACGTCCGCGAAGGGCTGCTTGCGCTATGCGGCACGCCTTACAGCGCGCAGCAGCCCCTCGCGGACGAAGTGCCCGCCCCGGCGCTGGCTACGCAAGCGCTCCTGGCGGGCGTGCTCGCCCTGCTCGCCGGGTGGCAGAGCCTGGCACGTGATTGGGCCGATCAAGCGGCCCAAATCACGGCAAGGCATGCTGCCGCCCAAGCCCGCCCGGTGCAGTCTCTGCCACCGGGCCTGCGCACCCTGCTGCGCCTGACAGCTTCCGGCGCAGCCACTGCCCCTACTTACCAGCAGCAGTGCAACATGCTGCTGGTATACCTGTGATCCGGCGTCCTTATACCGCCGGATAACGCCGGGATGTCCCTCCTTTGCAGTATAGCAAAAAAGCCGGGGACATCCCGGCAGACGCTATACCCATATTAAAATGCTTCACATGGAAGTCACCTCGCAGAACTAACGAAGCACGAGCGAAACGCCAGCCTAGTACGTACGAAACCTTCTTGTTCCTCTGCGTTGCGTAATCTTGTAGGGTCTACTTGGCGTGTCAGCATCGAAACCTTTGATACACATTCACCTTCGTTATATCTTCCCCATCTTACATATCACAGCCCGGAAACACCGGATAGGCGCACCATACATTTCCGAGGAGATCGCGTCCTCCGGTTCCTCCACGTTTAATTTATCTTCAATCGTCAGACCTGTCATCGCCATGATCGTCTCCAGCAGATCGGGCCGCATCTCGGGTACATCAAAGGTGGCAATTAACTGACCATCCGGCTTCAGCACACGAGCGAATTCGCGGAATGACCGCAGCATCGTGCCGGTGTCGAGATGTTCCAGAACAGAGATGCAGAACACACGGTCGAACTGTTCGGCTGCATACGGAAGCTGAGCCAAGTTGGTCCGAGCAAGGTTAAGCCTGGTTAGATAATGTTCCGGCAGATGATGAGCTGCCTGCGGACCGAAGTCAGAAGCAATATCCAACCGGATGGCCTCTTCTGACAAAATGCGTTCATCCCAGTCGCACGCATGAACTTCACGACAGTGCTCCGCAAGCCAGAGTTTAAACGGGTGAGATATGCCGCAGGCTGCATCCAGCACCACATCGTCCGGGCGTGCAAACTGCCGAGCCCACTCATATTCGTAAGGGCGGCTCCACCATGTCAGAGGAAGCGGGAAAACCAGCGTATCTGTTCTCGGGTCACTCTGCCGAATGTATCTCGATTCCCTCATTGCTGTGATGTCGGGTGTGTCCATCATGTCTGAATCCCCTCCTTCAATCCTGTCTCAGCCAAAAAAGATTCCAGAACCCTGCTCCAACGGCTGCGCCATATGGATAGATCATAGGACAGCGCAGTTTCACGCGCATAGATGCCGAGCCGCTCACGCTCAGCGCGATTTTGAACGAGCCGAGCGAGAGCGGCAGACAGTGCCTGTTCACCGGGAGGAACGAGCAGTCCGTTGAATCCGTCCTGAATCAGATCATTGAGTCCGCCCACATTGGAAGCGATAACCGGAAGGCCACAACTCATCGCTTCCAAACAAGCGTAAGAGGTTCCCTCCGAGAATAACGTTGGAATAACGACGATATCTGCCTGATGGTAGGCGCGACGAATCTCTCTGAAATCGTACGTATGCTGGTGAATCCGGGCTGCATGTGGATGTGTACGCTGCCAATAGCGAAAAACTCTGCCCACCGTGCTGCCCTCCACTAGTTCTCCGGCGAATTCAATCTCCACATTGGTAAAAGCGCCTAGCAGTTTATCTGCAGCCAGCATCATAGGAATGATGCCACGCTCACTGCTGATCCGGCGCGGATATAGAATGCGTATGGTAGAGGAAGACCCAGCAGGTTCATCATTTGTGCGATCCTGTATCGGAAGATGAGTTGCCCAGGCAATGGTGTTTTCGGCATACCCACCATCGGGAATTTCCATGTGATTTTGATCCAGGCTTTTTAGTCGGACCTGTCCTTCGCTGTGACTCTTCGTCTCTGGGTAACCGTGAGAGAGGCTTTCTTCTGATTCCTGAATCAACAGGTCTTGTTCTTCGGTTTGTCGAGTGATATCATCTTTCCACGCCGCAAGCCATTCTTCCTCATGATGCTGCGCGAGCGTCCTTCTTGGGGGAGCTGGAATGAAATAGGAAGTGTCCACCGCATTAGGGATCAGTACAATCTGTTCTGGATCGTTATACGTACAGGCTGCACGACAGAAGGTCTGAAAATGGGAATCCACCGAAACGATGCGTACTAGTCCATCTAGCGCCAGTTGAATATGTTCGGCAACCTGACGTTTGGTATCCATCGGCAGACCCGGACGATCCCAGTTGATCCCGTGACAGATTCCGAGGCTGCCAGGTTTGTAGTTAATGGGCTGCCAGATGCAACTTGCATAGATGATAGGCCCGCGTGCTGCTGCAGCCATTCGGTCAAAGGCTTCCGGTACATTCTCCATATCGTAATCGTAGCCATAGACGTCAATCTGCTCGGTCCGGGTCTGGAATGCTTCGAAATAGGACAGTTGATGTACCTCGGGAATATGACCTAGCCCACGAATCACACTGCATAGATCAAGAATATATCGCTCCAATCCGCCGCCAAATACACGGCCAAACTCGCGGTTATATCCATCCGTAAAACTATGGGTCAGTATGCTGACCACGCCCATATTACAATTCCTCCTTCCACGGAAGTAACCGCGGTTCAGGGTCCAGAATAGACTCATATTGCGCCAGACTTCCCCATTCCCCATGCGGGTCAATGCGTTTGTAACGTAAGTATTTTCGAACCCGATCCTCCAGACTGCCGGCCCAGCCGAGATGCTGTACTTTCAACTCTGTGCATACGCCTGGCAATACGGTACAAGATGGGGGGAGACGAGGGACATGGTGATTCTGCTGCGGGTAAAAGTAAGAATAACCGGGCATATACCGGACAAGAGTGGCAGTATGCCTCTGGTGCATCGACCAGAGCCCATCCTCCCGATAATGAGTTCGGCCGCCCCACATATCGTAGAAACGGAAGGCAAACCAGTCTGCATAGTCCTGATTAATAAGCTTGCGCATCGCCTTTTTGGCTTCTGTGCTGTATAGCTCATCCGCATCGACCGAGAGAAGCCAGTCTGGGCAGGTACTTATAGCTGCTTGCCACAGGGTGTTCCGGAGGCGCCATTCCTCGGCAAATAAAGGCTGCTCTAGCACCTCCAGGCGTACAACCTTTGGGAAAGCCCGGCATATATCCGGGGTGTCATCAGTACTAGCGTCATCCACGATGACAATCTCATCCACGAATTCACTCAGATCATGCAGCACTTCCTCAAGATATCTCCCTTGTTCGTTACGTACCTGAAGCATCGCTGTCAGCTTGTTGTTTTTACTTTTACGTACCCGTTGTACAGGGGAGAATTGTTTGAATGCATTTACTCCCATATCCCGGTTAGCGGAAGCGTCCGGTTCCTCTTCGATCCGGGAGTTCATCACGCGATGAATCTGACTTTGCTCGGTCGTAACGACTGTATGCTCATCCAGGGCGGTTCGTTTGTCTGTATTTTGCGTTTGTAGAGAATCGTACATGATCGGTCTGCTCCCAGGGGTTCTGCGCTTTTTCGGGTCCATATTTAGGGCACCTCCCCAAGTAGCTGCTGAACGGCATGATCCAGCAGCTCCAGTTCAATAATGCGTGACAGAGCATCTTCATTCTCCAGCGCTGTCTCCAGAAACAGCCTCACCGCTCCGTGGCGCTCTCCCCGAAGAGCGAGAGCTGTTCCCGATAATTGTCGATACTGAAGAAGGCTGGTTTCGTCCTGAATGTCGATCGCATGGATCAACGCTAGCGCAGACTCTACGCACTCCGTCTCCTGATAGATACGAAACTTCCAGTGCCTTGCCGTTTCCCCACCAAGCTCATCCAGAACGCGCAGAGCTGTTCCATAATCGTCATTGATGCGAAGCAGCTCCGCTTGAACTAACGAAGTCTCTCCGGCTTCAAGCCAGCGGCATAATTGCTCGTAATGATGGTGTTCCTGCTCATTGCTTGCGCTGATGCCAAAGACCTGCAAGGCTTCTTCGATCTGACCTGATCTCGCATAGATGGCAGAGAGAAAACGATAATGGGATACTACACAATCTTGCCGTCCGTTGATGACGGCTTGGGTGAAGGCTTCCTTCAGCGAAGCCGTGGCCCGGGAATCCTCCAGCAAATATTCATAAGCGGACAGGAGAAACGATATCGTTTCATGAGGACCTGTTTTGGTCCGAAGCTGTCTGTAATAATCGGCACGCATACGACTTTGAAGCATAGTAATGTGGTCTGGCTTCCCGGCTAGTACCTCCTGAAATGCATGCATGAAAAACAGTTCATAATCGCGCAGTGGAACGTGTGCTCCATGATGATGGATGTAACCGGCTGGAGAGGAGTGTTCTCCCCCTAGCCAGACAGCACGACTACCTTGAAAGAGTAGCTTCATGTACCGGGTTTCCGAAGAGGTCCCAACCAGGTCGGCAATGCCAACAAGTCTGGAGATACTGTTCTCCCAGAGCGGGGAAATAGCTTCATCTCCGACGGGTTCAGGCAGCAGTGCAATACATACTTGCGGATGAAGGGAAGCCACAGCGATCAGCCAGTAAGGATGAGCTACGACTGCAACAGTGTTTGGCTCTTGTAATCGTGTCTCCGCTTCTTGCAGAGTAATCACTTGAATGGCTGCTGGCAGTCCTTCCTCCTCAGCAGTACGGCTGCTGACATAATAGATCGTTCCTTGCTGAGTCGCAAACAGAGCAGCAATCTCAGGGTAGGGGAAAGAAGACCAGCCCCCTTTTCGAGGGAAAAGCACAAATTGAACCGGAGGGTATGCGAGCATAGATAGTTCGGGTGTTACCTTTTCCCATTTTTCCTCTCTTTCATCGGTGCAGTCATCGGGTTCTGTCTTGGAATCAGTGTTGGAATCTGTATTGGTTATCGAATCCAGTTGCTCCAACTGTAATTCACCTCACTTTCTTAAGATGTTTCTCCTATGTAAAGTTGCTGTAGCGCTTCATATAATCCGTCTGACACTAACATATGGGCGTTTACCTCTAAACATGAACATCTTCCATGAATACATGCAGTGATTAGGTTACAGAAGCATTGAGGAAGGTTGTTGAATAGGCTTAATTTTATCTATTGTGTGACTGAGGTCACTTTTTTTTCCTAGAAAGGGCCTGATTGTGATAATTATCACATGTGAAAAATAGGTAATCTGGCACAATACGATCATTAACGTATTTGGGAGACAGAGAGCGAAGATACCGCTTCAGAGCCCTGTACATATCTTGCTAACACGAACAGAAAGAAGGGGTTAACGTATGGATCCGATTATGCTATCGCGTATCCAGTATGCACTTACAACGATTTTCCACTTTTTCTTCGTACCGTTGTCCATCGGCCTTGTGCTGCTGGTTGCGATTATGGAGACGTTGTATGTCATGAAGGGAAAAGAGATATACAAAACGATGGCCAAGTTCTGGGGCAAACTGTTCCTGATCAACTTTGCCGTCGGAGTAGTGACCGGTATTTTACAAGAGTTCCAGTTCGGCATGAACTGGTCGGAGTATTCACGGTTTGTTGGGGACGTCTTCGGTGCGCCACTGGCGATTGAGGCGTTGCTGGCTTTTTTTATGGAATCTACATTTATCGGTTTATGGATATTCGGCTGGGATCGTTTGTCTAAGAAGGTACATCTGGCCTGCATCTGGCTTGTGTTTGTGGGTACATTCCTCTCGGCACTGTGGATTCTGGCAGCTAACTCATTTATGCAGCACCCGGTTGGATTCACCATCAATAATGGCCGGGCAGAGATGACCGACTTTTTTGCGCTCATTACGAATGGACAACTTCTCGTTGAATTCCCGCATACAATTTTTGGTGCGTTAATGACGGGAGCTTTTGTAGTAACGGGTATCAGTGCTTATAAGCTCATGAAAAAGAAGGACGTAGAAGTGTTCCGCAGATCCTTCAATATTGCCGTTATTATCGGTCTTGTATCCTCGCTGGGTGTAGCTTTCTCGGGGCACTTTCAGGCTCAATATCTGGTGGAGACACAGCCGATGAAGATGGCTGCAAGTGAAGGCACATGGACAACAACGGAAGATCCGGCACCGTGGACAGTTATTGCTTCCATTGACCCAGAGAAACAGGAGAATTCAGGCGAGATCAAGATTCCTGGATTACTCAGTTATCTGTCTTATGGTAAATTCTCTGGTAGTCTCAAAGGCATGAAGGAGTTGAATGCCGAGTACCAGCAGAAGTACGGACCTGGAGATTATATCCCGCCTGTACGAACGACGTTCTGGAGCTTCCGTATCATGATCGCTGCAGGCGGACTAATGATTCTGCTGGCGATGTATGGAACCTATCTGGCTTGGCGCAAGAAGCTCGAAGTGGCCAAACCATGGTTTATGCGTCTGATGATGTTTGCGATCTCACTACCGTTTATCGCGAATACAGCAGGATGGATTATGACCGAAGTGGGCAGACAGCCATGGACGGTATTTGGGTACATGACGACCGAAGCGGGTGTGTCGCCTAATGTATCCGCAGGTATGATTTTGTTCTCCACGATCGCCTTTACTGCGGCATACACCGTTCTTGGCATCGTGATGGTATACCTGTTTGTCCGTAAAATTAAAGCAGGACCATATGCCGTCGATAAGTCCGAAGAGCAAGACGAGTCTACGGATCCGTTTGACGTGGATGGGGGGTATTCCGTTGTTACTAAGTGAGCTGTGGTTTGTACTGATCGCCGTATTGTTTATCGGGTTTTTCTTTCTTGAAGGGTTTGACTTCGGAGTAGGGATGTCAACAGGCCTAATTGCTAGAACGGATCGTGAACGCCGTACACTGATCAACTCTATTGGTCCGTTCTGGGATGGCAATGAAGTCTGGCTGCTGACCGCAGGCGGTGCTATGTTTGCGGCATTCCCTCACTGGTACGCAACGCTGTTTAGCGGATTCTATCTACCGCTGGTTGTTGTGTTGCTATTGTTGATTGGACGCGGTGTAGCCTTTGAGTTCCGCAGTAAAATGAAACAGCAGCGCTGGCGTAAAACATGGGATATCATCATTCTGGTGGCGAGTGCACTGCTTCCGTTCCTGTTCGGGGTCGTTTTTGCAACGTTGATGAAAGGTCTGCCTATTGATGAGCAGATGCAGATGCATGCTGGTTTGCTGGATATCGTGAATCCATACACCGTTGTGGGCGGTCTAAGTGTAACTTTATTGTGTCTCGTTCACGGGCTGTTGTTTGCTTCCCTGCGCACGGTAGGTGAATTGAGAGAACGAGCACTTCATCTGGCGAAAAAGTTAATGATACCGCTGGCGGCAGTCCTTGCTATATATGCGATATTAACCTATCTGATGACCGATATGTTTGCTGTTCGCGGCTGGGTGCTATGGATTTTGGTGGTGCTTGGTGCTGTGACACTGTCTCTTGCTGCTTACTTCATTCGTCAGCAGCGCGAAGGCTGGGCTTTTGGGATGACGGGTGCAGTGATTGCCATTGCTTTTGCATCCGTATTTATCGGACTGTTCCCAAGAGTCATGGTGAGTTCAATCGATTCGGCATTTGACCTGACCGTATATAACGCAGCATCGGGTGCTTATTCACTAAAAGTGATGACGATTGTAGCGTGTACCTTGTTGCCGTTTGTGCTTGGATATCAGATCTGGAGTTATTATATTTTCCGCAAACGTCTGAACGACCAGCACCACTTGGAGTACTGACATGGGACGCGGGCTCATGAAGCTGCCGGGGATCCGGCCGGTACTTGCACTGGCCTCTGTGCTAGTGTTGATGCAGGCATTGACGATCATTATGCAGGCCAAATGGCTGGCACAGACCATTACAGCATTGTTTGACGGGGCTACTGTTTCGTCACAGTATCCGGTACTGCTACTCTTTCTGGCTGCTTTTTCTGCCCGCTACGCCTTGTCATTCTGGTTGCAACTTGTCACTACGAGCTATGCGGAGAAAACAGGAACCAATCTGCGCAGAGAGATGACGGAACAGTGGTTTCGCCTCGGGCCGCGTTATGCCAAGACGGAAGGTACGGGACATTTGGTGACGTTGGCACGTGAAGGGATATCCCAGTACAAAACGTATTTAGAATTATTTATCCCGCGTATGCTGGGCATGGGATTCACACCTGTTGTCATTCTGCTCTATGTATTCAAACTGGATACGATGTCCGGCATTATACTAATGCTGACATTGCCTATACTGATCGTGTTTATGATCCTGATTGGTTTGGCGACTCAACGTAAGATAGATGGACAATTCAAGTCCTACAAAGCGTTGGCCAATCATTTTGTCGATACGCTTCGTGGTTTAGAGACGTTGAAAACGCTGGGTCAAAGCAAGGCCCACGAAGGTTCCATTATGCGAGTGAGCCAGCGATATCGAAAAGCAACGATGTCCACGCTGCGCATGGCCTTTTTATCCTCATTTGCGCTCGACTTTTTTACGATGCTGTCGGTTGCGTCGGTTGCAGTAGGTCTTGGTCTCCGGCTGACGGAATGACATATGGCGCTTTTCCCTGCTCTGACCGTATTGATTCTAGCGCCTGAGTACTTTCTGCCTGTACGCATGTTGGGTGCGGATTACCATGCGACATTGGATGGCAAGGAAGCCGGGGAAGCCATTAATCAAGTGATTGAACGAGGTAATGCTGCAGAACAGCGCCAGAATGAGGCCTATGCCGCTATAGCAGATTATGCTGAAATGCTGGATGAGAACGTATCTGGGAATGGAGAAGGAGACGGAAATGGGATTGGGAGGGGAAGTGGACACGGAAATGAAGTGGGCGAAGCGGAATCAATGCAGCTTTGTCCGGCTAACTTGAGTTCTCTTGATCGAAGGTCGTCTTCCCAGCCGCATCAATCTGTGTTCACTTCACAGCTTCGGGTGGTCTTTAACCGGGATAGACATAGAATGCAACTGGAGGCAGCCGCACCATCATCTTCTCCATCAGCTTCAGTTGCTATGATGCGCCCTGGCTCCTCTGCCTCCTTAGGCTCGGGAGATTCCTCGCCATCCTTGTTCTCCTGGGGAGAACATAGTCGATTAGCACTGACGGATATTCAGGTTCAACATGAAGCCGGGGGAGCGTATTCCCTTCAGAATGTGACGTTCCAGCTGACAGGGCTGGGCAAAATCGGAATTATTGGTGCCAGTGGAGCGGGGAAATCTACGCTGATCGATGTTCTCGCCGGTTTCCAGGTACCAACAGCCGGACAAGTGTTGGTTGACGGTCAGCATCTGACCCCAGAGATGCTTCAAGCCTGGCGTAACCAAACGGCGGCCATACCGCAGCATCCGTATATTTTCAGCGGTTCCATTGCAGATAATATCCGTTTTTACACGCCGGAGGTATCTGATGCAGAAGTGGCTCAGGTGGCAAAAGTAGCGGGGTTGACGAAGCTATTGTCATCCCTGCCCAAAGGGCTTCATGAACCAATTGGTGCAGGAGGCAGACAGCTCAGTGGTGGACAGGAACAACGTGTGGCATTAGCAAGAGCTCTGCTGAGCGAACGCAAAGTTCTACTCCTTGATGAACCTACGGCTCATCTGGATGTAGAGACCGAATATGAATTGAAGCAGACCATGTTGCCGCTGTTCGAAGGTAAACTGGTTTTCCTGGCGACTCATCGTCTGCACTGGATGCCGCATATGGATCGGATTATCGTCATGGAACACGGGACAGTAGCGGAGATGGGAACACACCAGGAACTGCTTGCACGAAAAGGTGTGTATTATCATATGATTCAGGCACAGATGGAGGCGATATAAGATGAAATCCGGATATTCGAGGGCAGAGACTGAACGCAGCAGTGAGTATCGAAAAAATAGCTGGATCGCTCCATATGCAGCACAGTACCGCTGGCGATTGATCGGTGCCATTGCGCTGGGCACATGTGCTGCACTCTGTGCGGTGATGCTCCTTTTTACCTCCGGATATCTGATCTCGAAGTCTGCGCTACGTCCTGAAAATATTTTAATGGTGTATGTCCCGATTGTAGGTATACGTGCCTTTGGTATTTTTCGAGCGGTGTTTCGCTATGTTGAACGACTGGCAGGCCATGATGCTGTCTTGCGTGTGCTGGCAGATCAGCGGGTGAAGCTGTATCGCATATTGGAGCCGCAGGCCTTGTTCCTGCGTTCGCGGATGCAGACCGGTGATGTGCTTGGTGCGCTTGCTGATGATGTGGAACGCCTGCAAGATATTTATCTGCGTACCGTGTTTCCGGCCATTACAGCACTCGTGATCTACGGTGCGTCTGTGCTGGCTTTTGGCAGTGTAGATCCGATGTTTGCACTATGGATGGCTCTTTATATGCTGTTTATTGTTGCAGCACTTCCCGCAATTTCTCTGAAAATCACCTGGAGATGGCGCGTGCAGCTCAAAAGAGAAAACAGCAAGCTGTATACGCGCCTGACCGATGGGGTGCTTGGGCTTGGTGACTGGATTGCCAGTGGCAGAGCCGCAGCATTTGTTCAATGGCAGGAAGAGGATGAGGATCACGCTGACCAGATTCGTCGCAAATTGCGGCGCTGGAGCCGTTGGCGCGATTTGATTGCGCAATGTGTCATTGGGCTGATGGTTGTATCGGTGGCGCTATGGGCTGGACAGGCGGTATCCGCTGCGCAGTTGCCTGCGGTCATGATTGCAGCATTTGTACTCGTCCTGTTTCCGCTCACAGAATCATTGTTGCCGGTGAACGATGCGCTTGGGCATGTGCCCGATTACCGGGAATCATTGGATCGACTAAACAAACTGGAAGCGCCAGAAGAGAATGAGCGTCAGAGCAATGAAGAAGATCAAGAGAAACATATTCAAGCGAGCGGATTCCATAATGAACATCGATCATCCACTCTGGTTAAATCGCAGCCTACGGACGGAGATGAAGCGCCGGATGGACGTATACGGCTGCGAATTCCACCGAAGTTACGTGCCGATATAAGCATGGAGCAGTTAAGCTATCGATATGAAGCAGAGGGAGAGTACGCCGTTCAGGATATTTCTCTGCAACTGCCTCAAGGCAAGCGACTGGCTATTCTCGGACGTAGCGGCGGCGGCAAATCCACGCTGTTAAAGCTCATCCAAGGAGCATTATCTCCGTCATCCGGCAAAGTTTTGATTAATGACCTGCCTGTGGAGATGCTTGGCGAGAGTGTAACTGAAGTAGTGGCTGTGCTCAATCAGAGTCCGCACCTCTTCGATACAACCGTTGCGGGCAATTTGCGAATCGGTCGTCCGGATGCAACAGATGAGGAGATTCGGAAGGTGGCTGCGCAGGTTGGTTTAGCTGATCTGATCGAGTCTTTGCCGCTGGGCTACCAGACCCCGATGTTAGAAACAGGACTGCGCTTCTCCGGTGGAGAGCGGCAGCGAATTGCGCTAGCTAGGGTCTTGCTGCGGAAGACGCCCGTTGTTATTTTTGATGAGCCGACCGTAGGGTTAGACCCCGTGACTGAGCGCGAACTGATTCGCACCATGCTGGATAGTCTGCAGGGCAAAACGCTGATCTGGGTCACCCACCACCTGATTGGTGCGGAGAAGATGGACGAGATTGTGTTTGTGGAAAATGGAAAGATCGTCATGCAGGGTTCTCACGAACAACTGCTGGCGAGGGAAGAGCGATATCGCCGACTCCTTGAACTGGATCGGCCTGGATGGCTGGGTCGGCAGCAGCATGCAACGCTGCCTCCTGCAGTTTCCAAATAACGGACAACATCGAGAAGTTCTGATGAGAAGCGAAGAAATCAGTACCTTCCTGTTGATACGGATAGCAATAGGCAAAAAGACGAAGCAGATCCAGTTCTGCTTCGTCTTTTTGATCTTCACTTATCATTTTACTATTTAAGCACTACCGAGTGGCAGCAGGCGCATAAGTAGGCTCTCCTCACGAATGTGGAAGTGTGACCTAAAAGCGCTTGAGCCCAAGCTTCTGCTCTGTATACTGCCTGATTTATGGATACGCCAGCAGTGTACCGCATGAGCGCCGCAGAACGAGCTCTGGCTCTACTTTGATGCACTGGTTGTCCATCTGTTTATTCATCAGGTCGAATAGAATCATTGCGGCAAGACGGCCGATTTTTTCGGTATCCTGCTTCACGGTCGTTAGCGGTGGATCACTGTAGCGGCAGGCCTCAATGTCATCACATCCCGCAACAGCGATGTCCTCTGGAATGCGTAATCCAGCCTCTTTGAAGGCTCGTACTGCTCCAAAGGCGAGTAAGTCTGTGGCAGCGAAAACGGCGCGCGGCAGAACATCCGCCTCTAACATTTGTTTGGCTGCCTCATAACCATCTGTTGCGGCATAGTCTCGGCTGTATACTACCCATTCGGGTTTCTCTTCGAGACTAAACTGCTTTAGGGACTGTTTAAAGGCTTTCTCCCGCTGTTGCATGACGAGGGAGGCGCGCTCGAGACCGATGAATCCCAGCTCACGATATCCGTTCATATAAAACTGCTCCACCACTTTGGTGGAGATTTTCTCGTTATCCGACATGATGTAACAGGAGTTCTGTCCAGTCAGCTCAATATCAATCCCGATACATGGAATGGGGCTGGCATCCAGGTCGAATACGCTGCTCTCCACTTCATCTCCCGCAATAATAATACACCCATCAACTTGAAAATATTTGGAACGTGCGAGGTAATCCTCACCCTGATCAAGGAATTTTTCATTAGAAAAGAACAACAGATCATACCCTAACAAGCCAATCTGCTTCTTGAAGGCATTAATGACCTCTACAAAGAAAGGGTGACTGAAATCAACATTCAGTTTCCCTGCAAAGACAACACCCACCAGATTTGATTTTTTAGTAGCCAATGTTTTGGCTGAAGATGAAGGGCGGTATCCTGTCTCCTCCATAATCTTAAGCACGCGCTGGCGTGTCTCCTCGCCAATGTCAGGGTAGTTGTTAATAATTTTGGACACCGTTGCAACAGACACGCCGGCTAAACGAGCGATCGTTTTGATATTCATTTACATCCCTCAAATTCTAAACTAGTTTCGTAGATTGTGGCAATGTCTTTATTATACTTTCCTGCCAACATTCTATGTCACAACCACCAGAGAGTCAATAAGAGAAAGGGGAATAATCGAAGTGGTTATAATCTGTATTCATATGGTTTAGGCTTAACCTTTGGGGTTTTAACGAAAATTAGACGTGGTTTTAGTAAAAACATACCAGTAATGAATGATTTTTAAGCCCGTAAAATGGAGGTGAGAGTAGATACATTTGTGAAAAGATCCACTTTTCGAGATGCTAATTTCGTGAGATATACTCCAAGGTAGTGACTATAAAAGCTTGTAATTACCATGTGTGAAGCGGCTTTATCCAAATGTTTGAAAAAAATTCAAAGAACCTATTTACAAATGTTTCAGGTAAAGGCATAATGAGGTTGTAAATAACGAAACTGATTTCGTAAACTATTAAACTTGTAAATCAAACTAGAATGGCTGGGGGAAAGTGATATGAAGAGAAAGTTTTTATCTATTACAATTGTAACCGCTTTAATGTTTGTGCTTGCAGCCTGTGGTAATGGCTCGACTGAATCAGATGGACAGACACCGGCTGATGGAAGCAAAAAAGTGACGTTAAAGATCATCCACTGGCAGCAAGAAAATATCAACAACTATATCAAAGAGTTCAATACCAAGTTTGAAGAAAAATATCCGGATGTGAAGGTCGAGTACACCACAGTTCCAGCAGATGCAACTTACGACCAGTTGATGCAAACACGGATGAATGCTGGCAATACAGGTGATGTGGATATCATCCCGCTGAAGTCCAGCTTTGTAGGTGCTCCGCAAGATTGGTCCAAAGGTGCTGCTGATCCGATGTGGAAGCAGTGGATCGATGCTGGACTAGTTAGTGATCTATCGGATCAGTCTTTTATCAAAAATTATAATGAGGTTGATGTGCAGAATGCGATGACGTACAACGACAAGGTGTACGGTGTGAATATGGGTAAAGTAGCATTTACAGGCCTGTTCTACAATAAAGACCTCTTTGCCAAATATGATCTGCAAGTGCCTACAACGTGGGACGAACTGCAAAACGTCATCAAAGTGTTCAAAGATAACGGCGTAGAAGCACTTGGCTTTGCAGGTAAAGATGTTTGGCCGATTGGCCTTGCAGTGCAAGGGCTTCAAGTGTCTATTCATGACGACCAGCTCAGTTATATCCAAGGTCTGTGGACAGGTGAAACCAAGCTGACTGATCCGGCGCAGATTGAAGTATTACAGAAAGCTCAAACGTTGATGAACAGTGCAATGCCTGGATTTATGGGAATTGACTATGGAACATTGCCAAGTCTGTTTGCTACAGGCAAGGTAGCCATGATTGCTGACGGTACGTGGGATGCAACAACGATTCAAGCAGCTAACCCGGAATTGAAATTTGGTTATTTCCCGATTCCAGGCAGCAATGATACAGCCAAAAACAAAGATTTGGCAGGTAAATACGATATGACCTGGATGGTTGTAGACAAATCACCGAACAAGGACTATGCGTTGAAATGGCTTGAAATGCTGTCCGAGAAAGAGAATTACACCGATTTTGTAAATGCAGCCGGATTCCTTCCGACACAGCCGGATGTGGAGATCAAGAGCGAATTCATCAAAGAAATTCAGCCATACCTCGAGAACTTCAAGCTCTCCTGGGATCAACTGTTCATTAATCGTCAGAACGTAGGACAGTACATTGCAGAGTCCAGTGTTCACGCAGAGATGCTCAAACCAGCTGGGCCGATTGCAACACCTGAGGAGCTTGCAAGCAAATCACAAGCCGACTGGGATGCCGCAGCTCCGAAATAATGAACGCATCATGCTGAGGTTCATCTGAATGATGGACTAGGGTGTAACATAAACCGGAATAGCGCTTGAGGTTAGAGCCTTCAGGCCAAACCAAGCTAGCGGTTATTCCGGTTTTTTCTTATGGTATGCTGCATTGCTTTTTGCTGATTAGTTTAGTTTTACCCGATGAAAGGTGTGAGGACAATGTATCCGTTTGGAAAAGGGAAGGCGCGGCTGATTCCTTATCTGTATTTGAGTATTCCGCTGCTGCTCTATGTTCTGTTTGGCTTTGGTCCATCCCTTGTGACTGTACTGTTTTCGTTTACGGATGCGACAGGTGTGCGGGGACAGGAATGGAGCTTTATTGGTTTTGAAAATTATAAGACATTCTTTGGTGCATCCAATGCCGGGGATCGGCTGGATGCGATTGGACGATCTTTATATTTTGCGTTTGCTGTAGTTATCATTCAGAACGCCGTAGGCCTGTTCATGGCAATTCTGATTAACAAAAAGCTTCGGGGCGACAAGCTGTATCGTGCCGTATTCTTTTTACCAGTCGTGCTAGGTGTGACAGTGTCTGGACTGATCTGGCAGCTCGTAGCAAATCCGCTTGGCGGGCCGGCGCAGTCGATTCTGAATTTCTTTGGCACCAGCTCCAACTTTTTCGGAGATTATAACATCGCCTTCGAGCTGATTATTTTCGTGCAGATCTGGATGTACATGGGGTACTCCATGACCATCTTCCTCGCAGGTTTGCAGACCATTCCGAGTGATCTGTATGAAGCAGCATATATGGATGGTGCGTCAGGATGGAAGGCCTTCACCAACATTACATTCCCGATGATTGCTCCTTCTTTTACAGTTAACATGCTGTTATCCATCATCGGTGCACTACAAACCTTTGATATTATCTACGTCCTCACAGGCGGTAAGTTCAATACAACGACACTGGCATTTGACGTGTATGCAACCGCGTTCGGTAGCGGCACATCCGATTACGGCCTGGCTTCTGCGGTAGCGATGATTCAGTTCCTGTTTGTGTTTACGATCTCCATGGTTGCCTTGTTCTATCTTCGGAAAAGAGAGGTGGAAGTGTAATGAAGCAGAGCAGAACGTCAAGAACGATCGGCTACATTATTGTGCTGCTTATGCTTGCGTTATACGTCTTCCCTCTGTTCTATCTGTTTAATGTGTCGATGAAAACACAGACAGAGTATTTGCTGAATCCCGTGGCACTCACGGAAGGCATTCGGCTGGAGAACTTTGCTGAGGCGTGGACGAAGGGCAGCTTTTCGCAGTACATGTGGAACAGTGTGCTATATACGGGTATGTCTACACTGCTGACATTAATTTTGTCCATATTTGCAGCATTTCCGCTTGCGCGCAGATACGTGAAGTTCAGCACGCTGATTTATATCTTTTTTCTCATCTCGATGTACTTGCCGAATCCGCTGATTCCACAGTTCTCTTTGATCAATCAATTGGGTCTGTATAATACGCAAACGGGGTACATTTTGCTAAAAACGACCGGCACCGGCATTGCGTTTCTGATGTTTGTTGGTTATATCAAATCGGTATCACGTGAGCTGGATGAGGCGGCGGCCATGGATGGTTGCGGCTATACCCGGTATTTGTTCACCATCCTGGTTCCCTTGATGAAGCCGATTCTGGCAACGGGCATTATTCTCACAGCAATCGGTGTATGGAATGATATCATTGGACCGACGATCTATTTGTCTGATCCAAGTTATCAGCCGGTTACCAAAGGGTTGTTCACCTTCTACGGGCAATATATGAATAACTGGCCGCTGCTGGCGTGTGGTATTCTGATCGTTACACTTCCACTGGTTGTACTGTATGTTGCATTGCAACGTTTCATCGTTGGCGGTGCGATGGCGGGGGCAGTTAAATCATAAGGGTTGCTAACTCCCAGTACTGCTAACGCCACATCACTGCTGGTGATGATTCCTATCATTCAACAACATAGGATAAAGAAACGAAGCCACCCTCATCGAGTTGAGGGTGGCTTCGTATTTGTCTAGGGGATTAGTTCATTTACTTATACTTGTCTTGTCATTTGAATAAATTCTGTTTTTACATATCCACTAACAACAAAATAATAGAGGAAAGACACAGACAAGTGCTGACCAGATAGAGCACGGCAACGACTTGTTTGTGGTTAAGACCGGCGCGCAGCAAGCGGTAGTGAGCTTGACTTGCATCCGCTTGATAGATGGCCTTGCCTTGCAAGAAACGTTTAATCACGACAAACACATTATCAAAAATAGGTACACCCAGTGCCAGGATTGGAATGAAAATGGACAGCATCGTGGCTTGTTTGAATGCACCGTCAAGTGCGATAACGGCCAGAATAAAGCCAAGGAATGTAGCGCCTGCATCCCCCATAAATACTTTGGCAGGAGCCTTGTTGTATTTGAGATAACCGAGTGTTACCCCCACGAGTGTGATGGACATAAGTGCAGAATCGCTCTGACCCTTCGTAATAGCTACAATAAACAGCGTAATTGCCGAGATGGCTGATAAACCGCCAGCCAATCCATCCATGCCATCGGAGAAGTTAATGACCGTGGTTACTCCGAAGATCCACAAGATCGTCAGAATAAATTGCAGCCAGATCGGTAAAAGCACATATTCTGCATTGAATGGATTCACGAAACCGGTAAACGCAATACCAGAGGCAAATACGAGCACTGCGGCCGAGACCTGAATGATCATCTTAGGCAGGGCGGGGAAATCTTTACCCTTGGTTTTGTACCAGTCGTCAATCGTACCAATCGTCAGGAGAAGCATACCACCTGCAACCAGTGCAGCAGTTTCCCAAGTCAATTCTTTCGTAAAAGCAATGTATGTCAGGAAAAATCCAGTAAATATCGCGTAGCTCGCCGTCAGCGGGATGGGCTGCCTGTGCAGCTTGCGCTCCACATCTTCCCGGGGCTTGTCCACAAAATCCAGCCTGTGTGCCAGCCGGCCCAGTGGCGGAATCAGCAGAACCACGACAGCAAAAGACAATATGAAAGCTAGTATGTACATCATAGACTCGCTTGGTTCACTCCCATCATCCCATTTTCTCTTATTATACGAGTTCAACCCGAATTCTGTCGATGTCAGTATTGTAACCTGAGGTATTGATGGTAATGCATGAGATGTAAGGTATACGACTAGGTTCAGATGCCCGCTTGAGGCAGGTATGAGCCAAAGTAATCGAGTACGATCTCGGTATGATAGCCATCATCACCCTGCCATTCTGCTACAAATTCAAAATCGCTTAACCCACCTTTCCGTTTCCTAGGTGTATCACCGGGAACCAGGATGCCTGCAGCTGCCCAGATTTCTAGCAAGACATCTCGTTCCTGTTTGCTGGAGGGCAGACATTCTTTCCACTTTTTCTCCAGAGAACGTGCGCTGTCTTTAGGGTCTCCCGTCTGCGCGGTTTCCAGCAGCTTGGCAAGAATCGTTTGGTCTTCCACAGTTACTTCGTACGGGATGGTGTCGTCCAGAAGCAGCAGTTCCAAATCCATTAGGCAGTAGAGCAGCCACCCATGCCGCACGCCACCCCATTTCATCCGTTCAAAATTCAGTACGTTCAAATCTTCATTAACATATTGTTTATCTGATTGTAAGCAAAGGAAGTTACAATCCCCGCAGGCACTTGTATTAGCATGCAATGCCCGACGCTCAGCGTAGGTATGCAGAGGCATATTTCGTGTCAAAGCCCAGCTGGCTAATGCGCTGCGTAGATAAACCTTTTTGGTCGAGAGACTGTGGAGAAAGGCTGTAATGACTCGCTCTTTGAGTGAAGGATCCTGATGTATCGTATGCAGCCTCTGTACGATCTCGTCATGAGTAATGGTAAGCGGGTCAAACATGACTCCCTTGCTTTTGGCGTATTCAAAATCATCACCCGAAAAGGGGCCATACTCTGATTTCCAGCCGCCCCCTCCCCAAAAAGTGTTCATTAGAATTTTGACTGCTTTTTTATCCATTAGGTAAGTCCCCCTGTTTGCAAGATCATATCAACCAGCCCCGGAAAACGGGTAGTTAGATCATCCTTTCTGAGCGAATAATAATGATGTTTGCCTTCAATCCGTGGCTGAATAATGCCTGCCTCACGCAGTAGTTTGATATGGTGGGATAACGTTGATTTGGAGATGTGGTCGACTTCAAAAGCCGAGCAGTTTTTCTCACCTGAACTGGCCAGACAGTAGGCGATTTTCATACGAATAGGGTCGCCGAGTGCACTGCAAACCGTGGTCAGATTCATCTCTGAAGCTGTAGGTATCGTTAAAGTTCTCATAATGTAGACGTTAGCATATTCAACAGTGTCTTTCAATGTTTGAAAAATTTCGAACTATGTATTGCAGTTGGAGATAAATGTGTGATACAGTTCTTTTCGAATGTTGGGTTCGAAATTATTCGAACTGAAGAGAAGTATCTATTTTTGATCGGTTTGTAAATGTAACGTATAACAGCATGGGACTACAGGAGGCAATACAGTGACCAATACAGAAGCAAAAGCTCACAGCGATAACACCAGTACAGATGTAAATAACCAAAATGCTAGTACAGCAGCCAGCATCACGATGTTAAATAACTATTTCCGTTTGTTTGATGCTTCACGCACTGACGCTCGGGCCATGGAGGACCTGTTATCTTTGTTTACGCCGGATGCCGAGATTGTGCTAAATGGCAACAGCCGCAGAGGATTTGAAGGTTTTATGAAGGCCTTTTATGAGTACAATCAGGACATCAAACATATGTGGGAGGCATGGGTGCCACAGCCTGACGGCAGTTATCGAACCAACTGGGCAGTATGTGGGCAAGCAGCAGATGGCAAAGTGTATGCAAAGGCGGGCATAGATATTGCGCGTGTGAATGATCAGGGGCAGATCGTATATTTGGAGAACGTGCAATCGGACGAGAATGCATTCAGTAAATATCATTCGTAAGAGTTATATCATCTGCAATAGTCTTATAGTCGGAATGTCTATGAGAGCATAAAAATATGATGTGTAAATAGAAAAAAAGGAAGACCTTTTCTAGTAGAATTGAGACCACACAACACTGTGATGTTGGTATCCATCATAATTGCATTTTTGCTTACCGCGCTCTCTAACTTGATGCTCCGGAGAAAGGTATCGCAAATTAATATGATTGAATCATTAAAAAGTTTAGAATAGATGGGGTAATTGAAATACAGATACAGAGATATGCTGTGTGAAAAAAGATTGAATAAAACAGGCCCTTCCCATGAAAGTACGGGTAGGGCCTTTATTGAAGACAGCTCATTTCTCTCTACTCATGCACATCTTATCCTCGCATACATGCTCCACTCAATTTCTCGAAACTTCTCCATCCTGCATCATTCGATTCTGAAAAGCCGCGATGTCGGCGTATTCTTCTTCGAATTTGCGGGAGATGCGAATAAAAATGGGCAGTAATTCACGATACACACGCACGTTGTCCGGGTGCGGTTGATGGCGATGTGTCGAACCGATCATGCCGGAGACGGCGCTAAGGGACTCGATACGGCCGGTAGCATACAGCCCAAGTACGGCCGCGCCAAGGCACGAGCTCTCGATGCTTGCAGGGATGATGACATCCTGATCGAAGATATCGGCCATCATCTGCCGCCATAGCTCGGAGCGGGCGAAGCCGCCGGTAGCCTGGATTTTTTTCGGTCGACCGATCTTCTCCTCCATTGCCAGCATGACCGTATACAAGTTAAAGAGCACACCCTCTAGAGCAGCGCGAATCATATGCTCCTTCTTATGATGCAAGGTCAGGCCGAAGAATGAGCCTCGTGCATTCGGATTCCAGAGCGGCGCGCGCTCCCCCGTCATGTAAGGGTGAAAGAGCAGCCCTTCGGAACCGGGTGGTACATTTTCTGCGACACGTGTCAGCACTTCATATGGATCAATGCCGAGCCGTTTTGCCGTCTCAACTTCAGAAGCCGCGAACTCATCCCGAATCCAGCGAAAAATGACTCCACCGTTGTTCACCGGTCCCCCGATTACCCATTGATCCTCAGTAAGTGCATAACAGAAGAAACGCCCCTTGGGATCAGTCACCGGTTGATCTACAACCGTACGAATAGCACCGCTGGTGCCGATGGTCACCGCAACAACCCCGGGGTCAATGGCGTTCACGCCCAGATTCGAGAGTACGCCATCACTTGCTCCGATGACAAACGGAGTTGTCTCTGCAATCCCCATTGCTTTGGCATACTCGGGATGAAGTCCTTCTTTTAATACATGAGTTGTCGGGACAAGGGTGGAGAGATGTTCTGGAGTAATGCCAGCTACATGAAGAGCTTCTGCATCCCAATCGAGCTTCTCTAGGTTCATGAGTCCGGTAGCTGAAGCCATAGAATGGTCAATGATATATTTGGAAAAGAGTCTATAGAACACATATTCTTTCATGGAGATTAATTTATGGGTTTGCCGAAACATGTCTGGTTCTTCCCGAGTGAGCCACATGATCTTGGTCAGTGGAGACATTGGATGGATCGGTGTGCCGGTCCGCGAGTAGATTTCATGGCCGTTCATCTCCGATTTGAGTGTTTCTGTCCATTCGGCACTGCGATTATCTGCCCATGTCATCGCTCTCATCAGCGGTTTGCCTTGAGGATCTACAGGCAGGATGCTGTGCATCGCAGAACTAAACGAGACAAACAGAATGTCATCCGGCTTCACCCCTGCTCTAGAGGTGGCTTGCTGCACGGAGGTAAGGACAGCCTGGAAAATATCCTCCGCATCCTGTTCTGCTATTGCAGGAGTTGGAGTGTGTAACGGATAGCCTGCACTGCCCTGGGCCACGATACTACCGTTCTGTTCAAATAGCACAGCCTTGGTGGAGGTTGTGCCGATATCTACGCCGATCATGTAAGGTGAAGCCGCCATGGTGATCATCCCTCTTTCTTGGAAAATGAGCCTCTTGTATAGAATAGAATATCAGACTTAAGGGATGGATCAAAATCATGCCATGCACGGCCTCTAGGCCCTTATGCTTTTAGTCTACTTAATCTTTCACAGCTCCCGCAGCGATATCCGAGATGAACTGGCGGCTGATGAACAGGAACATCAGGATAAGCGGGAGAACCGCGAGCAGGGTGCCTGCAATGACCATCGCGTAGTCTGTGTTATAGAGTCCGTTTAATTGAGACAAAGCGATCTGGAGCGTGTATTTACGTGCATCTGTCAGTACAATCAGTGGCCAGAGGTAGTCGTTCCACACCCCGATAAAAGTAAAGGCACCGAGAAAAGCAAACGCAGGACGCAGAATGGGCAATGCAACGTTCCAATATAAGCGAAAGAAGTTACACCCGTCGATCCGTCCTGCATCCAGCAGATCATTCGGAATTGATTCTGTCGCGTACTGCCGTATCCAGAAGATGCCGAAGGCATTGACCATGCCCGGTATAATGAGGGCTTTGAAGGAACCCACCCAGCCGAACGTGGCCATCAGCACGAAAGATGGGACCAGCGAGAGCTGGGAAGGCACCATCATGGTGGCGAGCAGCAGAACGAAGAGCCATTTTTTGCCCGGAAACTCAAACTTCGCAAAAGCAAACCCCGCCAGTGAATCAAAAAACAACACCAACAAGGTCACGACACCCGACACAAACAATGTATTTAAGAAAGCTCCCCAGAAGTCAATCTGTTGCAGCACGCGCGTAATGTTGTTCCATAATTCACTGCCGAACCAGAGCTGAGGTGGAAACTTGTAGATGTCGGACGTCGTCCGAGTGGACATAACGATCAGCCAGTAGAACGGGAACATGGATATGAGCATGCCACCGATCAGGCCAACATACAGCACCAGCGACTTGAGATGTTTGGACACCATGAGCGCTCCTCCCTTGTCATATCAGGATGATTTGCCTTGAACAAGCTTCCAGTTCACGATGGAGAACAGGGCGATGAGCAGGAACATGCCCCAGCCAACGGCAGCGCCGTATCCGAAGTAATTGTTAATAAAGGATTCACGATACAGATACAGCACGATCGTCATACCAGCGGCTCCAGCCCCACCGTCATTCCCCACCAGGACCTGTGGTTCAGTGAATAGCTGCATGCCGCCGATGGTCGATGTGATTACGGTGAACAGAATGACCGGTCGCAACATCGGAATGGTAATGCGGAAGAAGGATTGTACAGCAGATGCCCCGTCAATTTTAGCTGCTTCATACAATGTTTGGGGGATGCTCTGAAGTCCGGCCAGATAGATAATGGCGTTATATCCCGTCCAGCGCCAGACAACCATGGAGGAGATGGCTACTTGGATGCCCCATGGTGCATTCAGCCATTCGACTACTGGGAGGCCCACCGACTGTAATAGATAATTCAGAAAGCCGTAGTTGTTCGCAAATAAAGCTCCGAAGATGATTGCGACTGCCACAATAGATGTCACGTTGGGAAGAAAGTAACCAACTCGAAACAGGGTACGGAACTTGACGAAAGGTGCATGCAGTAAAAAGGCAATCAAAAGGGCGAAGAAGAGCATCGGAACAGTCGCGTAGATCCAGATCATGAATGTGTTGCCCACCGCTTGCCAGAATTCAGCATCGGTAAGCATATATTTGAAATTGTTCAGGCCGTTATACGTCATGACACCAATACCATCCCATTTATGGAACGCCAGATACAGCGAGAAGGCAATTGGGAACAGTCCGAATACGGCGAACAAAATGTAAAAAGGCGAGATGGCAACATAAAGCGCGCGATTCTCCCATATGCGAGTCCAGAGAGACTTTTGCGGGTCCAGATCAGGTTGAAATGAACTGGGGTCAGGGGACATGCGAGGTTCGGTGACAGCCATATGAATTCCTCCTTTGTGGATAGTTGAACTACATCAACGTGAGACCACTGAAGCTGAATACAACCGAATAATCCATGCTGGGGTGAAAAAGGATCAAAAGGCCGCTTTAACGTTGTAACTCTCGCTCAACACGGTACACCGTATCCGGCCAGACCTGCTGCGGATCAGCATTCTGTTTGGCGATATCGTTCAGCCGCCTAGTAATAATGCTGTTGACGGATGGATATCGTTCGCCAAAAAAAGCTTCCGGCACATGCTGTGCAGATTCCGCAAATACCGGACCTGTCGCCTGCCCGCCGAAGAAGGGTTCACTTTCTTGCATGGCTGGTGAATCAAACACGCCTGGAGCCGACGGGAACAAGTTAATCGTCTTATATTGCTCCAATTGGTTCTCTGGACTTTGGAGCCAGCGGATGAGTTCAAAGGCTTCTTCAGGATGTTTGCTGGATTTTAAAATGGAGAGAAAGGAGCCGCCATTATTGCCATCTCCTCCAGGAGCACGCGTGACACGCCATGCGCCCGAGGTGTCTGGCGCAGCCTCTTGAAGCACCTGCTTCATCCAGACTGCACCGACGAAGGAGGCAATTTCTCCATTATTCATCGCTGCATTCCAGCCGGGTGTCCAGCCATCTGCGTTGGCAAGTAGTCCTTTTTCTTTAAAAGTAACAGCAGTATTCCAGCTTGTGCGTACAGGAGGAGAATCCATGCCGATAAACGAACCATCCGGGCGAAAATAACGTTCGGGAGATTGGGACAGCACTTGACTGTAAACGCTTCCAATATTGTCGGTTAGAAAAACCTTTCCCCCGAACTTCTCCTTAATCTGCTCTCCGGCAGCTGCATAGGTTTCCCAGTTGTTGATCTGGCTTGCAACCTGCTCCGGTTCTGATGGTAGCCCTGCTTCCTTGAACAGGTCTGCGCGATAGAAAAGTGCTGTCGGCCCCGTATCCATAGGGAATCCGATCATCTGTCCGTTTGGCGTTACGCCCTGCTTCCATTTCCAAGGTAAATACTGGTCTTCTACCTCACTTGCGCCAAGATCGTACAAGTTATAGAAACGGTCCTCGCTTGGAAATAGCTCCATGATCCAGTCGTTAAGTGCTACGATGTCAGGCTCACCTGAACGTGCAGCTAGGGTGGTTTTAAGTTTGGCCTTGAAATCTCCGCCGATCTTCTGGGCGATCAGTTCAATATTCGGAAACTTTTCTTTAGCCTGGGCAAGAAGTTCGTCATCAATGGATCGGTTCCAATACCATAATGTAAGCGTTATCTTTTTGTTGGATGCCGAATCATCTTGTCCTGACCAGATGGAGCATCCGCTGATTAACAGGACACAGACCATGATGATGGCTGTCCAGCAGGTTCTTTTACGGCCGATCATGTGAATAACCCCCTCATCATTAAGTTTGAGGCAAGAAGTGTCAAACACTACAGCTGGGCTTCATGGACTACACCAATAGTGTATGAACAATTTTTAAACTCATGCCCATTATTCAAAACACTAGCTTTGTTTCTACTGCATAACATATTAATTAGTAGTTACTTTAAAAATAAAAGTTACTTGACACATGATAATTTTTATTTTAAACTTACTTACATTAAGTAACTAATTATAGTGAGAATAATATAGATACGAAATAATTAGCCGTGCATATGATCGTATTCAGTGGTTGTTTGAATAACAAGTGATCCCAAAATTAAGCATTCGCGAATGTATTATATTGTGACAAGACGAGATAAAGATGGCTTAACAGGAGGAAGAAACGATGATCAATTCACATATTATTCAGTTGCTTGCACCTAAAATTCAAAGTTTTCCGAGTGGAAAAGAATTTATATATCTGGTGGGTCCGATCAAACTTCCCGTTAATCTGGATGGGGAAACCCGGACATTTCAATGGTACAGCTGGTTAAAATCGGACAAAGCGATGGACAGCGGAGAACTGATTGCTTCTCTTGCGGATGCTGAACTGGCAGAGCACCAGCAATCCAGCGTGCTTGTGTATGGTGATTTCGCTGCATCTCAGGAAGCATTGATTCGGATGCATAGCATCTGTCACACGGGCGATATCTTCGGCAGTAAACGCTGTGACTGTGGATATCAGCTGGAGCAATCGATGAAGATGATTGCAGCTCACGGTTCAGGTGCACTGTTCTATCTGGCGAATCATGAAGGACGGGGCATTGGTCTGTTCAGCAAAGCGATGGCTTATATTTTGCAGGAAGAAGGTCTGGATACCGTAGATGCGAACCTGCAGCTTGGGTTCACGGATGACGCACGGAATTATGATGATGCGATTGCTGTATTGCGTGCGCTTCGCTCGGCTCCGGTTACTCTGATTACGAATAATCCACGCAAGCTGGCAGCTTTGCAGGAAGCAGGGCTCAATGTGGGTGGACGTGTCCCGCTGTGGGGAGATCGGTCAGCGTATAACGAAAAGTATCTGCAAACTAAAGTTAAACGTTCGGGTCATCTTGCGGACATCGAAGGCTGGGTGGATGCTGAGACAGATGCACGCATTCCACATGCACAGGCTTGACGAACGCATTTAAGCTGTAAATATGAATTTGCGGGCTGTTACGTTGCTTTTCACATTGAAAAGTAGCGTGGCAGTCTTTTTTTTGTGGAGCAAGATGTATGATGGGTGGTAAGGAATCGTGTCTGCGGTCTGGATCGTCAATAACGTTATTCTCGAACTCGGTTTACTTGTCAATGAATGCCTTAAAAGTCTTGCTGTGGATGTGTGACGGATTATACAATAGGGACATCAGATCATTGCAGGAGGAACAATCGTGGTATTTGAGGGACAGCGTATTTTGCCAGCTGCGAAGAGTATGAAGCAGTTTGAAGCAATCATCGAAGGGCCCTTCACTTACGGGGTTATGTTGGAAACGCATATTGCCCAGTTACAGAGCATGATGGATCAGGCTCGGCGATATGAGAAGAAGATTTTGCTGCATGCTGATCTGGTGCAGGGATTGAAGAATGACGAATACGGCGCAGAGTATCTGTGTCAGCATATACGTCCGGCAGGGCTGATCTCCACAAGAGCAAGTATCATACAGAAAGCGAAACAAAAAGGGATCACAGCGATTCAAAGGGTCTTTCTGCTCGATACACATGCTCTGGAGAAAAGTTATCAGCTACTCGCCAAAACACAACCGGACTACATTGAGGTATTGCCGGGTGTCATTCCGCATATTATTGCGGAGGTGTCCGAGCGTACAGGGATACCGATCATTGCAGGCGGGCTGATTCGTACACCTGAAGAGGTGGAGTTAGCGCTTGGGGTAGGAGCCGCAGCAGTAACCACATCGAATGATGATCTAATCAAATATTTTAGGAAATCGCTTACATTATAATCAAGCATAGGAGGCGACCCATGGAAAAATATATTTTGGCTCTGGATCAGGGTACAACAAGCTCTCGAGCAATTCTGTTTAATCACAGCGGTGATATTGTACATATTGCACAGCAGGAGTTTCCGCAGTATTTTCCCAAACCGGGCTGGGTGGAGCAAAATGCGAATGAAATCTGGAGTTCCATTCTGGCGGTCATGGCTTCATGTCTCGTAGAGAGTGGGGTCAAACCTGTGCAAATCGCAGGGATCGGTATCACGAATCAACGGGAAACTGTAGTGGTATGGGATAAACAAACGGGCAGACCGATCTATAACGCAGTGGTATGGCAGTCCAGACAGACGGCTTCAATCTGTGAGGAGTTGAAAACGCAAGGGCTGGACGACCTGTTTCATCAGAAAACAGGTTTGCTGATTGATCCATACTTTTCAGGGACCAAAGTGAAGTGGATTCTGGATCATGTCCCTGGTGCCCGTGAACGGGCTGAGAGAGGAGAGCTTTTGTTTGGCACCATCGACAGCTGGCTGATCTGGAAACTAAGCGGCGGTACACATGTCACGGACGTATCCAACGCCTCGCGTACTCTAATGTATAACATCTACGAACTTCAGTGGGATGATGAATTGCTGGCTATCTTGGATATTCCGAAAGCGCTGCTGCCAGAAGTGCGGGGTTCTTCCGAAGTATACGCGCATACGACAGATGATCACTTCTTCGGGCATCGGATACCCATTGCGGGAGCAGCTGGGGACCAGCAGGCTGCATTGTTTGGTCAGAGATGTTATGCCAAGGGGAGTATGAAAAATACATACGGCACTGGATGTTTCATGCTTATGAACACAGGTGAAGAGCCGGTGGAATCGGACCATGGGCTAATTACAACCATTGCTTGGGGCATGAACGGGAAGGTTCACTATGCGCTGGAAGGCAGTATTTTCGTGGCGGGGTCGGCTGTGCAGTGGTTGCGGGACGGTCTGCGTATGCTTCGATCATCCAAAGACAGTGAGGATTACGCGAAACGGGTACCTTCGACGGATGGGGTATATATGGTGCCTGCCTTTGTAGGACTCGGAAGCCCTTACTGGGACAGCGATGTGAAGGGGGCTGTATTTGGCTTGACCCGTGGTACAACAAAGGAACATTTTATCCGTGCTACACTGGAGGCACTGGCCTATCAGACAAAGGATGTAGTAGGCGCGATGGTCACCGATTCGGGATATCCGGTTCATGCCCTGCGCGTGGACGGCGGCGCGGCGGCCAATGACTTCCTCATGCAGTTCCAGAGTGATATTCTTGGTATTCCGGTGGAGCGACCATCTGTTAACGAGACAACGGCTCTTGGAGCAGCCTATCTGGCAGGGCTGGCTGTCGGATTCTGGTCGGGGATCGAGGAATTGAACCAGCATGATGATTCGGAACGGACTTTCGAAGCCGTAATGGCAGAGGAGGAGCGAGAGCAATTGTATTCTGGCTGGCAGCGAGCAGTCCAAGCGGCCATGGCTTTTCAATAAATGAGATCAGGTGTGTCATATCTCGTGTATGGGCATTTGTACTTTTTTGTTAAGTTTATGCTATATATGATATTTATTAGTTGAAAATGATGTAAAACTTACAGGGATTATATTCCTGGATTGTTCAAACCAGTTGCCCACAATAAGGAAAAATACAAGTTTAGTGGATTGCTTTGGAATTCCAACCTTATCCCCGAAAAAGTTTTTAAAATTTTTTGAATAATGTGTCAAATCAGGCCTTCACGCCATCGAAATTCTGTGATAGGATTAAGTCACAAGTTAAAAAATGATGTCTGGAGATCGGGAGGGACCACGTGCGTTCAGCAATTGCTGAACGAATGACGTGGTCCTTTTTTTGTTGTTTTTTAGAGATAAAACAAGGTAAATAATGGAGGTCTATGACATGAAGGCAACGTTCTCGGCGACACAACGAATGGAATATATGAATCAGATGTCAGATGCACAATTTGACGTATTGATTATTGGTGGCGGTATAACGGGGGCCGGGATTGCATTGGACGCGGTGTCTCGTGGATTGAAGACCGCACTAGTGGAGATGCAAGATTTCGCGGCAGGCACTTCAAGCCGTTCAACCAAACTGGTTCATGGTGGTTTGCGTTATCTGAAGCAGTTTGAAGTGAAGATGGTAGCCGAAGTTGGACGGGAGCGAGCGGTTGTCTATGAGAATGGGCCCCATGTAACGACCCCTGAACCCATGTTATTGCCGATCTATCAAAACGGTACATTCGGCCGGTTCAGTACTTCTATTGGTCTAATGGTCTACGACCGGCTTGCTGGAGTGAAACGTAGTGAACGACGGCAGATGTTGAATGCCCATGAGACGTCATCAAGCGAGCCTCTGCTGCGAAGCCAGGGACTGTTGGGAGGCGGACGTTATGTGGAATACCGGACGGACGATGCCAGGCTTACGATCGAAGTGATGAAGGAAGCCGTTCGGCGCGGGGCACTGGCCGTTAACTATATGAAAGCCGTCTCCTTCGAGAAGGAGAACGGGATCATTACGGGCATCCAGGCCATCGATCAATTGAATGGAAACCGCTATTCGCTTCGAGCCAAAAAAGTCATCAATGCTTCGGGCCCATGGGTGGATGCATTGCGTGAAGTAGATGGCTCCCGTCAAGGGAAAACGCTGCAGATGACCAAAGGCATTCATCTGGTATTCGACGGTGCACGCTTTCCCCTCCGTCAGGCGGTTTATTTTGATACACCGGATGGCCGTATGGTGTTTGCTGTGCCACGGGACGGCAAAACGTATGTGGGCACTACGGACACAGTATATCGTGAGGACCCCGCCCATCCCCTCATCTCGGAGGCAGACCGCAATTATGTCATTGATGCAGTGAACGGCATGTTCCCGAATGTCCGTATTGGCCCCGAGGATGTGGAGTCCGGATGGGCAGGCGTGCGTCCACTGATTCATGAAGAGGGGAAGGGACCCTCAGAGATTTCACGTAAGGATGAAATCTGGGAGTCGAAATCAGGCTTGATTACCATTGCCGGAGGCAAATTGACGGGGTATCGCAAGATGGCGGAGATGGTCATGGATTTGGTCACTCGTCAGTTGCAGCAGGAGTTTGGGTTAACCCCGGGGCCATGCGTAACCAAAAAGATGCCGATCTCCGGAGGAGATGTTGGCGGCTCAACTGGATATGTATCGTATACCGAACGTAAGATCAAGGATGGCGTTGCGCTGGGGCTGGATCGGCAAGCGGCAGAGCGGCTGGCGCGTACGTATGGTTCCAATGTAGATGCGTTGTATGAGCGCATGCCTGATCCACGAACCAAGGCTGAACTTCATGGGATGCCGCAGGAGCTTTTGCTAATGCTTCGTTACGCTATAGAAGAAGAGATGGCAGCTACACCAGCTGATTTCTGGGTACGCCGAACGGGAGATTTGTTTTTCCGCATCGACGAGGTTCGCCGTTATAAATCAGCAGTCAGCACCTACATGGCAGAGCAGCTTGGCTGGTCAGAACAGCAGGCAGCAACCTATGAGAAGGAACTGGATCAACTGCTACTGGAAGCATCCGGAAAATGCTAGAGCGGGAGGATTTTACGGGTTCGGGTCGAATGGAACATGTAAGCGTATAACTGAGAGGGGATTACATCCATGACATTACAGATCGGAATCATAGGAACGGGCTGGTTCAGTAAGGTCCACGCAGATATTCTAACACGCATGGAAGGTGTTCGTGTCGCAAGTGTATGTGGCACAACACTGGAAAAGGCAGAAGCAATGGCTTCCGTATATGATGCAACGGGTTACGACAAGCTCGAACATATGCTGGACGGTGTAAGGCTGGATGCGATATATATCTGTGTACCTCCAATGTCTCACGGCCCCATTGAGGAAGAGCTAATTAAACGACGCATACCTTTCTTCGTAGAAAAACCGCTGAGTAATGAGATGGACATCCCGCTCCGCATCATGGAGCAGGTACAACAGTCATCTTTGTTAACCTCTGTAGGATATCACTTCCGTTATCAGGATGCGGCGCAGGTCATGAAACAAGCGATGCAGGAGCAGAACGTGGGTATGGCACTGGGACGCTGGATGGGCGGTATGCCTGGTGTGAGCTGGTGGCGCCGTCAAGAGGGTTCCGGAGGTCAGTTCGTGGAGCAGACGACGCATATCGTGGATTTGCTTCGCTTCTGCGCAGGAGAAGTGACCGAGGTATATGCGATGGCGGCCCAGCGCAGCATGCACGAGAAGCATGAGCATGTGACTGTTGCTGATGTAGCTAACGTGACACTGAAACTAGAGAGCGGTGCAATTGCGAGTATTGCGAATACGTGTCTTTTGCCTGATGGAGAGGGAGGAGCTGGACTGCAGTTTTACACAGACACTGGTGTATGGGATTGGACGCCGGAGCGTCTTCTACTGCCTAGTGCGGCTTCGCATTCCATGGCTGGGCTTGAGGTTCCAGCAGGACATGACCCGTATGTACGCGAGAATGAAGCGTTTATTCATGCGCTTCGCACGGGAGACAGATCTCTCATTCTGTCGGACTACGCAGATGCGTGCCGTACACAGGAGATCACAACCGCAGCGCAAGCGTCAGTCGAGTCAGGTCTACCTGTACAGCTTAAGTTCTCCCGCCGACTCGCGCGTTAGAGCACGTCAAATCGAATACGCCTGCATTCGAACCGGTGTGTGGTTCTAGTGCAGGCGTATTTATTGTATAACTTCAGTGATTCTGTCGTTTAATAAGGGGAGCTTCGCTTGGTGGCAATGAACTATTTTACTTGTCGCTGTTCTTTTAACCAGTCTGAGGACCAGCTGTAGATTTGATTAATGACAGGTTCAATCGCTCTGCCTTTAGGTGTAAGCTCATACTCCACACGAGGAGGAATCTCAGGGTACATATGACGCGTTACGATGCCTTCCGTCTCCATTTCTTTCAGACGCTCCGATAACAACCGACCACTGATGGCCATCTCAGCCTCCAGTTCTGTGAAACGTTTGGGTCCGGACAACAGCTGATACATGATCAGCAGCACCCACTTTTTCCCGATGATGTCCATGGCCTGTGTAATCAGACAGGGACTTGAAGTTTTTACTTTTCTCAATTTCAACGTGTTTCACCTCGATTCATGGCAGATATGCGGTACAACACTATATAAAAAGACAACAATTTCTGCTGCTCTAAACTATAAAAGCACCTTTATGTGAAGCAGGGTTACTACAAAATACAATGTAACATACCTTTTGTACGTATTATACCTCTTTTTACGAAAAATTACTTGATGAAATTATCTAATTATTTTATATTAACTTTAAAAATGTAATTTAAAATGTAGAAGGTGAGAGAGAAGGGATATGTTGAGGGATCTTTTCGGTGTTTCAAAAAAAAATAAGAACCCAAAAACGTGCGGGTTCTTTCGTAGCATATTTCCTGAGTTGGAAGAAAGTATGCTGAATATTCATGATCAATAGAAATTAGATTATAACTATTTTTTTAATTGCGAGACGCGTCCTTGGCTGATGCCAAGTTTCTCTGCGATTTGTTGTTGAGCGAGCCCGGGATGCTGTTCAATAATTTCCTTCATTTGCTGTAGCATGCGTGCTGTCTTCGGCCGCAAGTCGGGGTAGTCCTGGCTCGCCGAGATCTCTCCTTCATTCCATGAGGCTGAAAAAGCAGCGGGTTTGGCAGAAGGGCGCTCTGTAGATGCAGAAGTCTGTTTTTTCTCAGGTATGAACCAGTCGGGAGTGTCATCTGGGTGTTTCAATTGAATCGCACAAGTCCGGCAGATGAATTGCTCTTTGAAATACATTTCCGTATCCACGTCACCACAAAAAATACACAATGTTGATTTGTACTTTCTTAAAATCAACTCTTTCCCTTCAATGAAAAACTCAAGCGGATCGCCGATATGGATTTCCATTGTATCCCGCATTTCCTTGGGAAGGACAATTCGTCCGAGGCGATCCAGAGATCTCTTCATTCCGGTCATTTTCATCGCATCTCCCCCGCAATATTAACTTTAAAAACCTGTCCTTATTGTAAGGAAGAAAGGGCTTTAATACAACAATAATATTTCAAAAAAAAGGGATTATTCCATCTATTATGGGAAAATAAGTTTGGAAAGCGTGGGAGCTACGGCCAAAGTGAACAGAGCAGCCAGGACCATGGAGATGCTGGAGATCGTCCCCGTCAACGAACTTAGTTCAAATGCTTTGGAAGTACCCGTTCCATGGGCACCGGTTCCAAGCAGTGTACCTCTTGCAATCTCACTATCGATGCGCAGCATTTTGACGATAGATGGTCCCATGATCGCACCAAGAAGCCCTGTCATAATAACGAAAACAGCGGTAACCGCCGGGATTCCCCCGATCGAAGCCGAGACATTCATGGCAATTGGCGTTGTGATGGAGCGCGGAATCAGACTATGAATCAAACCAGAGTCCAGGCGCAACCATTTGGCGAGCATGGCGGAAGAGAGTACGGCAACAACCGAGCCGGTCATGACGCTGACCACAATCTCGGAGATATGTTTTTTGAGCACATGGAAAAACGTATAAAGTGGCACTGCAAAAGAAACTGTAGCTGGCTGTAGCAACAGGCTGAGCCATCGGCCTCCGCTGTTATATGCGGCATAATCTGTGCCAGTCGCCAGCAGTACTCCTACAACCAGAAGTGGTGTAATGAGCAATGGAGACAGATATACTTTTGGCAGACTGCGATACATCCGCTTGGCTACGAAGTAGATCCCGACAGTCAACAGCAAACATAAAAAACCTATCATTCGGTCTGACGCTCCTTTCGTGCAGCAATACGTTTAGCAACCAGGCCGGTGCAGGCCATAACCAGAAACGTGCTTAGCAGCACGATAAATAAAATCTGCAATCCGTCATGCTCTAACATAGGCATGTAGTTCATAATACCAACCGCTGACGGGATAAAAAATAACAATAGCTCGCCGAGCAGCCATGCTGCCCCGATCTCAATCCAGCGCAGCTTCACAACTCCGGTCTGCAACAGAATGAACAGAATGACCATCCCGATTATCGAGCCAGGTACAGGCAGGTGGAGAGTACGGGCCAGCAGGTCCATGAGCAGTGAAAAAACCATTAACAGCGCGACTTGTAATATCCCGATGCCCCATTTCTTCACTTGAATCCCTCCTTGTATATCAACATGTAATGGATCAGTTTGAACTGAATATGTGAAAATGAATGTAAATATTGCTTCGTATCATAAATTTTACAACCCTTTCTTTCATGAGTAAAATGCATATTAAGAATGTTTACTATTCCATTTATCTATAATAGGTGGAGGATTAGCAAGAAAGACAGGAGTGGAAGAGACGATGGATATTCGCCATCTGCAGTATTTTCTCGAAGTTGCCCGGCAGCAGAGCTTCACTAAAGCCGCCGAGGTATTGTACATCACCCAGCCCACGATCAGTAAAACCGTGAAAAGCCTGGAAGATGAACTGGGGGTAACGTTACTGGATCGGTATGGGAAGCAGGTGCAGTTAACGGATGCGGGACATGTTTTTTTTCGGCAGGCGCAGGAGATTGAAAAATCCTTTCGCAGTCTCTCGTCTGAACTGGATGATCTGATGAATCTGAAAAAAGGGCATTTACGCATCGGTCTGCCACCGATGGTTGGGTCGAGTTTCTTTCCTATGATTAACGGGGAGTTCCACAAGGCTTATCCTCAAGTGAGTATTCAGCTGTTTGAGGATGGGGCCAAAAAAGTAGAGGCGGATGTGATCAGTGGTGCGCTGGATATCGGTGTGGCTGTGCTGCCAACGGTAGATGAACTGCTCGATCATTTTGTGTTTGTTCAGGAAAAGCTGAATCTGCTCGTCCATCCTTCCCATGCACTTGCTGAGAAAACATCGGTTGCGATTCATGAGCTGGAGCAAGATGCCTTTGTTTTATTCCGGGAGGATTTTGCGCTTCATGACCGTATTATTGCGGCTTGTCAGCAAGCCGGGTTCCAACCGCGAGTGGTCTATGAGAGTTCTCAGTGGGATCTACTAAGTGCGATGGTTGCAGCTAATCTGGGCGTTGCCCTGCTGCCGGAGACGATCTGTCATGAGGTGGATCATATGCGCGTGCGGATCATTCCGGTCGTGGAACCAGTCATTCCATGGCAGCTTGGCATGATCTGGCGGAAGGATCGGTATCTTTCTTTTGCTACGAGAGAATGGATTGGATTCACCCAGTCGATGCTGGGAAATAGAGAATATAGAGAATAATGTTAAATCTAAAGCTCAGGCACAGGCCCATTCGTCAATCGAAGGGGATCTGATGAATGGGCTTTTTCGTTTATTTCACGAAATTGTATACTTCGTTTCTTCTAAATTAAATTTCCATTTTAACCGATATACACATTGTTGCTTACATATATTGTTTACCTGTGAAGCATGTAGATCAAATTCAAATATTACGAATGTGAAAGGGTTGTGTCAAATTGAAGAAAAGTACGAGAAACAAAGGGTTCACATTGTCTCTATTGATTGGCCTAATGACGATTATGTTGGTAGCCTGCGGTAAACCGTTAACCGAAAAACTATATTCAGAATCGGTAGTCCAGGAAATTAAAGATAGCACTGAAATTACACAAGAAGATAAAGATCTCTTTGGAAAAGCCGTCTTATATTCAATCGGTAGCAATACGGATCTTTCCTCTAAAACGGTGGGTCAAATTATAGCAGATGAGAAGCTAAGACAGCTGAAGATTGAGGAAGAAGAGAAGAAGAGACAAGAAGAGATCAAAAGAAAACAGGAAGAAGCTGAAGCTAAGAAACAAAGCGTATTGAAACTGTTGGACGAGTCCATCCAGGTGGGCCTGATCAAAAAAAGTGTAACATTAAAAGACACGAACAAATGGATCTTCAGTGATGTGGTCCATATGACCCTTGATCTGAAAAACGTTGGAGAAAAGGACGTGAAAGGATTCCAGGGAGTCATTACGTTCAAGGATATGTTTGATAACGATATCAAATCATTAAATGTGAAATATGATCAACCGATTAAGACTGGAAAATCAACTTCTTATGAGGGTAGTTTTGAAATAAATCAATTCATGGACGAAGATATTGAACTTAGGGACACACCTTTGGAAAAAATCAAAGTTGAGTTTGAGATGGATCAAATTATTTTTGCTGACGGAGATCCTGTTAAACGTTCGGATATTGAATAAGTGAGTTTCAACAACGCGGGTAGCCCTTTTACGAGAGGGAACTGCAATAAGCCAAAGGTCTTTTCCTAATAGGAAGAGACCTTTTTTGCGCAAATGAATAGACAAAGAACCTCTCCCTTAGCGGAAGAGGCGAGTTTCTTCAATACAGTGATAGATCACCAGATTAACTCCAGCTCCATTAACACCAAAGAAAGTGGGATTACTCGATAGTATATGTTGTCAAAAATGAAGGCCGAGGAAACATGGTTGGTTTCTGTGCAGTCAGACCCTCACTTGTGCTGCGATTGCGATGAGCGTGGTTGTATGCTTGTGACTGCTGCCAGCCCTTGAAATGTTCTTCCGATTGCCAGAGTGTAAGTACCACATAGGTATCATCTTTGAGCGGACGGAGCACGCGAATGCCCACGAATCCGGGTTCGTCTTCCACTTTACGGGCACGATTCTTGAAACGTTCCTCAAAATCATTCCGCCCATCCTCAGTGACCGGAATGTTATTCAACACGGCGAAGCCGCCGCCTGTCCATGATCCGGCATCGTCAAAAGCCTCGTAAGCAGCTACATGTTCATCAGACTCTATGTCCAGCAATCGATCCGTTGTTTCAAACGCGTAACACACTTGATCTTGTCCGCGCAGCGTCAGATGTGGATAAGCTGTAAGGGAATCTGGCAATGGGGATGGAATCAAATAAATATACATGAAAATTCGTCCTCCTTCTCAGAGTAGGTTCTCAAGCGTAATAACGACCACCGAACCACTGTGAATGATCATTTAAAGAGCAATTCTAACATCTAACATAGCATACGATCATCTGTGATTCCAAATCGGCTTGAACAGTACATATGTAGTTAAGAAAAGTCCATGCATCTTCATACGATTTAACATCATGTGGAGATGCTGTTGTGTCTCGCAGGGGATTTCGTGATAAAGTATAAAGACTACAATTAGAACGGGTGATCGTATGACAACAACAGTTCGGATATCTGTCAGACCCCTGGTTGAGTATGTCTATCGGAGTGGTAGCATACGTCCGGGATTTCGCACGAACGCTTCGATGCAAGAAGGAACGCGCATTCATCAGCGGGTACAGAAGGCATATACCGAAGAGGATCTAAAAGAAATAGTGCTGGAAGCGGAGCTTCAACATGGGGACCTGACATACGTTATCGAAGGGCGATGTGACGGCTTGATTCGTCTGGAGGGGCAACTAACGGTGGATGAGATCAAATCCACAGCGGGTAATCTGGACGAGCTGGATGGTGGACTCGACGTACACTGGGCGCAGGCGAAGATGTATGCCTATATGTATGCTGCACAGCATGATGAGCCGCAGATGCAGGTGCAGCTGACGTATGTGCATTCGGTGACGGGCGAGGAACGGCGCTTTCGCCGTATGGAAGATCGGCAGGAGCTGGAGCAGTTCGCAGCCGAAGTCATTGCTGGATATGCACCCTATGCGGAGATGATCGTGGCATATGAGGCGGAGCGGGATGTTAGTGTGCGCGAGCTGCCGTTTCCTTTTCGCAAATACCGGGAGGGACAGTGCAAGCTGGCAGGTGCAGTTTACAAAACGATTCGTGAAGGACAGGGACTTATGGCGAAAGCACCCACAGGTATTGGCAAAACGATGTCTGTGCTCTTCCCTACAGTGAAAGCGATCGGTGAAGGAGAAGCCAGCCGTTTGTTCTATCTGACCGCGAGAACAACAACGCGAGTGGCAGCGGAGGAGGCTTTTGCCCGGATGCAGGCCGAAGGCTTGAAGATGCATGTTATCAGCCTGACAGCGAAGGACAAAATTTGTTTTAAGGACGAAGAAGCCTGTGATACGGGACAATGCAGTATGTGCGAAGGGTATTATGACCGAATCAACGGTGCTGTACTGGACATGCTGGAACATGAAACATTAATGACACGGCCTGTCATAGAGCAGTATGCCCGCAAACATCGGGTCTGTCCGTTTGAGTTTTCCCTGGATGCAGCGTATGCAGCTGACGCGGTGATCTGCGATTACAACTATATATTTGATCCGCGTATATCGCTCAAGCGTATGCTGGAAGAACAGAAACGCAAGACGGTACTGTTGGTGGATGAGGCACACAATCTGGTAGACCGCGGGCGCATGATGTTCTCGGCAGAGCTAGAAAAGGCCGTATTTCTCGACGTGAAAAGAGAGTTTCAGACGCTGGGTAGCGATGTGCCAGCTGCGAAAGCCATTGTGGATTATACCGGAGCCATCGACAAGTATCTGATCACCCTTCGTAAGAATGGTGGCGAAGAGGGCAAGATCATTCAGCAGGAAGCACCGGAAGAACTGATCGAAAAGTTGGAGCCATTTATTATGGTGGCAGAGCAATGTCTGGTCGAGGGAGGATCAGGCAACGCTGAGACGGATCAGCTGTTGCTGGAAGCCTATTTCACAGCGCAGAATTTCGTGCGAATTGCCAAGCTGTATGATGAACGTTTCATTACCTATGCAGAGTGTGTGCGGAGTGAGGTTCGGGTGAAGTTATTCTGTCTAGACCCGTCTCTGCTGCTACGTCAGACGGCAAAAGGTTTCCGTTCTACCATTCATTTCTCGGCGACCCTGTCACCCCTTCGTTATTATCGGGATATGCTGGGGGCAGAGGAAGAGGATTACACGTTACAGATCCCATCTCCGTTCAATAAGGAGCAGTTGGATGTGCGGCTGTTACCTCTGTCTGTGCGTTATAAAGATCGAGAGCGTTCCAAACGGCCAATTGCCGAGATGTTACAACAGCTGGTATCCGAGTGGCCGCGTAGCAATCTGCTTGTCTTTTTCCCCTCCTATCCGTACATGCGTGAGGTATATGAGGCGTACGCGCAGCTTCCGAGCGATGCAGATACGGTGATGCAGGAGCAAGGTATGAACGAGCAGGAGCGGGAGCAGTTTCTGGCCGCATTCCAGCCGCATCCCGAGCGAACACGTCTTGTGTTTGCCGTCATGGGCGGAGTGTTCTCGGAAGGGGTCGATCTGCCGGGAGATCGGCTGAACGGCGTTGTCGTTGTAGGTGCAGGGCTGCCACAGATTGGCCTCGAGAACAACGTGCTGAAGGATTACTTTGACAAATCGGGACGTAACGGTTTTAACTATGCTTATGTTTTTCCAGGTATGAATAAGGTGCTTCAGGCTGGGGGCCGACTTATCCGAACGGAAGAGGATCGGGGGGTACTGGTACTTGTAGATGATCGTTTCACACAAGAACCGTATCGTTCTCTGTTACCTGAAGAATGGCTGGACTATAAGCGAATTTAAGCGGAAATGAGACAAGGTTATCAATTTTACAGAAATATTTTCTTGATTTTCTAAATATTCTTTCATTTTCATGATTGAAACATAGGTCAATCGGGTTATAACTTGGTTAGCACGAACGAACAACGGCGATACCCCATCCGTTCCGCGGTCCGCTTCGAATGCAAATCAAGGAGGTCGGTTTGTAATGAAGAGAAATCATACCATGATGCAGTTTTTCGAATGGCATTTGGCTGCAGACGGCAATCATTGGAAACGACTAGCTGAAATGGCCCCGGAACTGAAAGCAAAAGGCATAGACTCGGTATGGGTGCCTCCTGTAACTAAAGCGGTCTCTGCAGAAGATACAGGTTATGGCGTGTACGATCTTTACGATCTGGGCGAATTTGACCAAAAGGGCACGATACGTACCAAGTATGGCACCAAGCAGGAGCTTGTGGATGCCATTGCGGAGTGTCAGAAGAGTGGCATTACCGTATACGTGGATCTTGTCATGAATCACAAGGCCGGAGCAGACGAAAAGGAAATATTTAAGGTGATTGAGGTGGACCCCAATGACCGGACGAAGGAAATTTCCGAACCATTTGAGATTGAAGGATGGACCAAATTCACATTTCCTGGACGAGGCGATCAATACTCTTCTTTCAAATGGACATCCGAACACTTCAACGGCACCGATTTTGACGCCAAAGAAGAACGTACGGGTGTGTTCCGCATTGCAGGGGAGAACAAAGCTTGGAATGAAAATGTCGACGATGAGTTCGGGAACTATGACTATCTGATGTTCGCCAATATAGATTATAACCATCCGGATGTGCGGCGTGAGATGATCGAGTGGGGCAAATGGTTGATCGACACGCTGCAATGCGGTGGTTTCCGACTGGATGCAATCAAACATATTAATCATGAGTTCATCAAGGAATTTGCTGCGGAGATGATCCGCAAGCGCGGGCAAGACTTCTACATCGTAGGTGAGTTCTGGAATCCAAACCTGGATGCTTGTCGTACGTTTCTAGATACGGTGGATTATCAGATTGACCTGTTTGATGTATCCCTTCACTATAAGTTCCACGAGGCCTCTCTGGCAGGGCGTGATTTTGATCTTTCCAAAATTTTTGAAGATACTCTCGTTCAGACTCATCCAACTCATGCGGTAACTTTTGTAGACAACCATGATTCACAGCCTCATGAGGCATTGGAGTCCTGGGTTGGCGATTGGTTCAAACCGAGTGCATATGCACTGACACTGCTGCGTCGTGACGGATATCCTGTGGTCTTTTACGGAGATTATTATGGGATTGGTGGACCTGAACCGGTAGAGGGGAAAAAAGAGATTTTGGACATTCTGTTGTCAGCTCGATGCAACAAAGCTTATGGAGAGCAGGAAGACTATTTCGATCACCCGAGCACGATTGGCTGGGTGCGCCGCGGCGTGGAAGAGATCGAAGGCTCTGGTTGCGCAGTGGTCATCTCCAACGGCGATGACGGTGAGAAGAGAATGTGGATCGGGGAGCATCGTGCAGGAGAAGTGTGGGAAGACCTGACGGGTAGTTGTGAAGATTCAATTACCATCGAAGAGGATGGTTGGGCTACGTTCCACGTATGCGGCGGAGGTGTGTCTGTCTGGGCACTGCCGGACCCGAGCGAGGATTGTGACACAGTGGATACAGAGCAATAAGTAATCAATTACAGGAGATGTTTCATTGTATTACAGGGCAAACACTTCACATCATGGTTACGCTACAAGACCCTGTCTGAGAATGAATAGTAAGGATGGAACCACCTGAAGCTGAGCTGCACATACTTGTTTGATCGTACTCAACCAATGGGACAGTTCAATCAGACACGTGCTCTCATGTGCTAATTCAGGTGGTTTTATTGTTTTTTTAGAGCTCCAGGCACTCTGACCTTCGAACCTTTCTTCCATTACTGATCCAGCTCAAAAGACTCCAGCGTACCAACCATGCGCAAATCATCCGCGTGCTTGCGATTAAACTCTGTACGTTTGTCCGCATCGGCATACTCATCATGATAATGCATCAACACCGTTTTCCGTCTTACTTCGGCGGGTAGTTCTTGCAAGTCCTTCAGTGACGTATGGGATTTGATCACCAAGTCATGCATGTGGCATTCATGGAAGATCAATTGCACATCAGGTGCGATCTGCTCCACTCGCTCACGATCAAGCGTGCTGTCCGCACTATAATAAAAATAAGGCTTCGCCATCAGCCCGTTGCTGACCATCCCGGGAACATGCTGTGTCCGAAACGTCTCGAACGTGACCCCACCCAGTTCAAAGCTTGCCCCATCCGGCAGCGGAACGACATCGTAATAGTCACTCATTGTACGCTCACCGTCCGTTGTGTAACGCATTCCAGGAGAAAGGATGTTCCACAGAGGATCAACCAACTCCTCGTGAATGAACAGACGTGGCTTACGATCCCCGACAATCTGCGCATAATAGCCAAGCATCTGAACTCCGTTAATATGATCTTCATGCAGATGGGTGATAAACACATTATGAATGCCGGTCATCGCAAATCCGTATTCCTTAAGTGCCTTGGCATTGGACTCTGGAAAATCAATCACCAGATGCGTATCGCCGAATTCAGCGAGCATGCTGTTGTGATGCTGTTCTACACTAAACATATCCCCTGTACCCAGAAAAGTGATTTTCATCGCAGTTCATCTCCTTCAAATCGGTATCACTAGCGTTAAATCCAGTATACCGTGTTTGCGAGAGTATGCCTAAATTAACCTTTTTTGAGAACGCTATCATTTTATATTGAACTTTGGCATCAAACGGTGTAGCGTAAAGATGGAAAGTAAACCTAAATGAACGTAAACTCACCTAAAGGGAGCGTGCAAGGCGAATGAAATCTTTTCTGGATGAACAGTTCTTACTTCACAATGAAACGGCGGTCAAGCTCTACGAGCAATATGCGAAAGACATGCCGATTATGGATTATCACTGCCACCTCAGTCCTCAGGAAATTTACGAGAACAAAACATTTGGTAATCTGACAGAGGCCTGGTTATATGGTGACCATTACAAATGGCGTCTGATGCGGGCGAACGGAATTGAAGAGAAGTATGTGACGGGCGGCGAAGGGGTGACGGATTACGATCGCTTTCTGGCGTACGCCAAAACGGTGCCAATGATGATTGGTAATCCGCTATATGCTTGGTCTCATCTGGAATTACAGCGTTATTTCGATGTACATGAGGTGTTAAATGAGAATAGTGCTCCGGCGATCTGGGAAAAAGTAAATGCCAAACTAACCGGCGAAGGCTTCGGGGCGCGTGATCTGATTACCAAATCCAATGTCACCGTTGTCTGCACCACCGACGACCCAACGGATTCTCTGGAATATCATCTGAAGATTCAGGAGATTGAAGGTTTTGACACTGCGGTACTGCCGTCTTTCCGTCCGGATAAAGGATTGGAATTGAACCGGGATACCTTTATCGAATGGGTAGGTAAGCTCTCACAAGCTTCCGGGACAGAGATTACAGATTATGACTCATTCTTGGCTGCGCTGGAGTCCCGTGTAGAGTTCTTCCATTCCGTAGGCGGTCGTGTCTCTGACCACGCACTGGACTACGTGCCTTACGCCGCAGCGACTCGTGAACAGGCTGCTGATGCATTTGCCAGAGCACTTGCTGGGGAAAAAGTGTCACGCACGGAAGAGGATGGTTACAAGACAGTTACACTGACATTCCTTGGCAAGCTGTATGCGGAGCGCGGCTGGGTGATGCAGTTCCATATCAATGCAGCGCGTAACAATAACACGAAGATGTTCAACCAGCTCGGCCCGGATACCGGTTATGATGCCGTGAATGATACACCATTATCTGCGGCTGTCATTGGGTTGCTGGATACATTGGAGCAACAGGATGCTTTACCCAAAACGATTCTCTACTCCCTTAATCCAAGAGATAATGAAGTGCTGGCAGCCATCATCGGCAGCTTCCAGGGCGGCGGGATTCCGGGTAAAATCCAGCTTGGTGCCGCATGGTGGTTCAATGATACGAAGGATGGCATGCTCGCTCAGATGAAAGCACTGGCGAACGTAGGGCTGCTTAGTCGTTTTGTCGGCATGCTGACCGATTCAAGAAGCTTCCTCTCGTATACGAGACATGAATACTTCCGCCGCTTGCTCTGCAACCTGATTGGTGAATGGGCAGAACAAGGCGAAGCACCGAATGATATGGAGCTGCTTGGTCAGATCGTACAAGGTATTGCGTATAACAATGCCAAGGACTATTTCCCATTTACTGCTGTACCGCAGAGCGTATCTGCTTCCAAATAACTTACACTCATCTTGCTTGCTTTAAAAATGCTCTCACCCCCTTTGTTTGGTCTCCGTCCAAGCAAAGGGAGTGGGGCTTTTTTTTTCGTGATTCATTGACGTGAAAAGTACTCATATTGTAAATGTATTTGTCATTCATGAAAGGATTGACATATCCATATGGCGAGAATATACTTAGATAACCTAATTAATTGATTGCCTATTAAATTGGTCATCTATTAAGTTGTAAGTCTATTAAATAACAACCCTATTTAATAGATAGACTATGATTATTTTTACGGGAATAATGTTCCGATGAAGGAGGACGATAGGATGACGAGCATAGATCCGGTGGCTCAGAAGCTCTTATATTCGATCATGCAGTTTAACAAAGGGAAATGGAGACAACATAAACCACATGGGCGCAATCACAATGAAATTATGGTGCTGGCCTGTCTGCTTCACGGCTCCCATCCGGGAGAGCGCATGGATTGGCAGGATAACCCACCTGATTTCGAAAGTCATTTCAACCAAGAACATCCGGGATTGAAAGTGTCCGAGATTAGCGCATTAATGCGTGTGAAATCACCGACGATTACGCCTGTCATTCGCGGTTTGGAGGACGAAGGCCTCGTGGAGCGTAAAATGGATCCGGAGGATCGGCGAGCTGTGCGAATTACGATTACGGATGCAGGCCGTGCTATTATCCGTGCGGCTCATGAAGAACGGATGGCGACTTTTAACCGATTAGTTGAACATCTGGGTGAAGAGGACAGTATTCAGCTGGCAGAATTGCTTAGCAAGGTGTACACCTTTTTTGATGCACAGATATCTGGGCAGGATGAAGGACATGAACACGCAAATGAAGTCATAGGAAAAGATAATAAAGCCGTTGCGCAAAACAATAAAGCACCTGAACGAGGAGATGATACGCTATGATGAAATTATTTCGCATGCTTAAGCCATATCGTATCCCGATTATTTTTATTTTGGCGCTTATATTCCTGCAAACGATGGCGGAGCTGTACTTGCCTACGTTAATGGCTGATATCGTGAACTTCGGTATCGTCAAAGGGGATGTGCCTTATATTTGGAAGATCGGCGGAATCATGTTATTGATTGCGGTCGGTGGAACCACATGTTCCATTATTGCAAGTTATCTATCCTCGCGCACAGCAGGCGGATTCGCCAAGCAGCTTCGCAGCCGGGTGTTTCGGCATGTTGAGAACTTCTCGCTGCAAGAATTCGATAAGCTGGGTACTGCATCATTGATCACACGTACAACGAATGATATTACACAGGTGCAGAACGTCTTAACGATGATGCTGCGCATGATGATTATGGCGCCGATGATGTGTATCGGGGGGATCTTCATGGCCGTATCTCAGGATGCGAAGCTGTCCACCATCTTCTTGGTCGTGCTGCCTGTTCTTGCGGGAGCCATTGCATTGATCGGTTCCAAAGGGTTTCCGTTGTTCAAGCAAATCCAGAAAAAGTTGGACCGTCTTAACCTGGTTCTACGTGAACAGCTGACAGGAATTCGGGTTGTTCGTTCCTTTAACCGAGGCGAGCATGAACGTGTTCGTTTCAATGGGGCGAATACAGAATTAAGAGATGCGTCGATTAAGGTCAACGTCCTGATGGCTACAGTGATGCCTGTCATGATGCTGGTCATGAACTTTTCAATGATTGCGATTCTGTACTTCGGTGGTCTGCGTATCGACAGCGGTGATATGAACATTGGTTCCCTGATTGCCTTTGTACAATATGCAATGCAGATCATGTTCTCGCTAATTATGGTGTCCATGATTTTTGTCATGGTTCCAAGAGCTTCGGCATCGGCAGAACGGATTAATGAAGTGCTGGATATGCAGCCGGATCTGTCTGATCCTGCACAGCCTCGCACGATGAAATCCATGCAAGGAACGATTGAGTTCGATCATGTCACTTTCCGATATCCAGGTGCAGAGAATGCTGCCCTGTCCGATATTTCGTTCACGGCTCGCTCCGGTGAAACGACAGCGATTATCGGCGGTACTGGGTCTGGTAAAACAACGTTGCTCAGCCTCATTCCACGTTTCTATGATGTGACCGAAGGGACTGTGCGAGTGAATGGAACGGATGTGCGAGAGTTAAGGCAGGAAGAGCTGCGATCCAAAATTGGATTTGTTCCGCAAAAGGCAGTTCTGTTCACGGGCACAGTTGCAGAAAATATTCGGCAAGGTAAAGAGGATGCGAGTATGGATGAAGTCATTCATGCGGCGCGCACGGCACAAGCCGAGAACTTCATCTCCGAGATGAAGGAAGGGTATGACAGCCTGATTGCACAAGGCGGTAATAACGTGTCTGGTGGACAAAAACAACGTTTGTCTATTGCACGCGCACTGATTCGCCGTCCAGAAATCTATATTTTCGATGACAGCTTCTCGGCCCTTGATTTTAAAACGGATGCGAAACTTCGTGCTGCGCTCAGATCCGAAACAACGGAAGCGGCTGTGCTGATCGTAGCTCAGCGGGTCAGCACGGTTATGGATGCAGATCGCATCCTCGTCATGGATGAGGGCAAAATTGTCGGTTCGGGAACACATAAAGAGCTGCTGGAGAACAATGAAGTGTATCGTGAGATTGTATCTTCCCAGCTGACTGAGGAGGAGATCGCATGAGTGAACGTACAGCAGAACGCAAAGTATCGAGTGCTCCGCGCGGACCAGGTCATCCTGGCGGCGGAATGGGCATGCGGCCTCCTGCCGAGAAAGCAAAGGATTTCAAAGGCACGCTCCGTCGCCTGATTCAGTATCTCCGACCGCACAGCTCTCGTCTGATCGGTGTGCTGATTGCTGCTATTTTGAGCACGGTGTTCGGCATTATTAGTCCAAAGATTATGGCTGAAGGTACAGATATTCTTGCTGCAGGTGGTATTGCTATTATGCAGGGGATACAAGGTGCCGGAATTGATTTTCCAGCCTTGATGAAAGTATTGTACCTGTTATTTGGACTGTATCTGTTCAGTGCTGCTTTTGCGTATGTACAGCAATATCTGATGGCCGGTGTAGCCCAACGGGTCGTATATGATATGCGCGAACAGATCAGTGCCAAGGTTGGACGCTTGCCTCTGAAATATTTTGATTCCCGTACGCATGGGGAGACATTGAGCCGGGCAACCAACGACGTAGATAACATCAGTAACACGTTACAGCAAAGTTTGGCTCAATTCATTACATCGGTTGTGACCATTGTTGGTGTCATCATTATGATGCTGACGATCAGTCCATGGATGACGCTGATTACGATTTTAACTTTGCCGCTGAGTGTCATCGTGGTGATGCTGGTGGCTTCTCGCTCACAGAAACACTTCGCAGGGCAGCAGAAATCGCTCGGTGAGTTGAATGGTCACGTCGAAGAGATGTACACCGGTCATAAGGTCGTTAAAGCCTTTGGTCGTGAAGAGCAATCGGTACAGGAATTTGAGAAAGTGAATGAGGAGCTGTACGCTTCAGGCTGGAAAGCTCAGTTTATTTCCGGGATTATTATGCCGCTGATGAACTTTGTCGGTAACCTGGGATATGTGCTGATCTGTGTGGTTGGCGGGATTTTTGTTACACGGGGTTCCATCTCCATCGGGGACATTCTGGCCTTCACGCAATATTCGCGTCAGTTCACCCAACCGATTAACCAGATTGCGAACATTTCGAATATTATTCAATCCACGATTGCATCGGCAGAGCGTGTATTCGAATTGCTTGATGAGGAAGAGGAGGTTCCGGAGTCCAAACAACCTGCAACCTTACGTTACCCGACAGGTGCTGTAGCTTTTGAAGCAGTGGACTTTGGTTATAAAGAAAATGAACTGCTCATTCATAATATGAATATTGATGTTGCACCGGGGCAGACGGTAGCAATCGTGGGACCGACAGGAGCCGGTAAAACAACGCTGATCAATCTGCTCATGCGTTTCTACGAGCTGCAGAGTGGCCGAATTACCATCGATGGCATTGACATCAAAAATATGTCTCGCAGCAATCTGCGCAGTCTGTTCGGTATGGTGCTTCAGGATACGTGGCTGTTTAACGGTACAATTCGGGATAACATTGCCTACGGACGGGAAGGTGCAACGGAAGAAGAAGTGGTCAAAGCCGCTGTGGCTGCCCATGCCGACCATTTCATTCGCACCCTGCCGGACGGTTACGATACGGTGCTGAATGAAGAGGCATCCAACATCTCACAAGGTCAGAAACAGCTGCTGACTATCGCGAGAGCGATTCTGGCCAATCCGTCCATCCTGATTCTAGATGAAGCAACCAGCAGCGTGGACACACGTACCGAGGTCTTCATCCAGAAAGCGATGAATGAGCTGATGCAGAACCGTACGAGTTTTGTCATTGCCCACCGTCTGTCCACCATTCGTGGGGCCGATCTGATCCTGGTGATGGATCACGGTAACGTGATTGAACAGGGCAACCATGAGGAGCTGATGGCGAAGCAGGGCTTCTATGCTGATCTGTACAACAGCCAGTTCACGGAACAGCAGCCGCAGGCGATCTAACGGACCGGATTGGATTGGTTGTTAAAGCGACGCAACGCTATTGTAAGAAGATCAAAACAAACGGGACGAAACAGTCATTGCACTGCTTCGTCCCGTTTTGTTGTATTCCCGCTATGCCCCGGCACTTTCTATGGGTCATAGTACGGCTTATCCCTTGGTATCCACAGGTGGATTTTTGCTTTTACCACCGTCATGATGATCCTCTATGCTGTCCTCTTCCTGATCTCGACCTTGATGAGATTTCGCATCATGCCCTTCCCGATCCTGATGCTTTTCCTCAAGAGTATGAAGAGTATCATCCACCAATGAAGGCGTTGCCGGTTCGCCGGGCAGGGCTTCACGCTGTTCAATCATCCGTTTAGCTACTTCATAACAGTCGTCGATGTGTTTGTTGCCCACATAGCGCATGGCGGTGAAGCTTAGCACTGCCGCAAGACCTTGGCCGGCAAAGGGTACAAACTTGGCAACGGATTTGGTCGCTACACGTATACCTACCCGTCTGAGCACTTGCACGACCAGTTCCTTGGTGATCATGCGGCCAATGATTTTACTGCCAATAGACATGATAAATCCATATATCATGGACTTCGTTTCAGGGTCCATGCCATCGAGCTGTTGTTGCGATAATCCGAATTTATTGTTAATGGCGGGTAACAGCTGCATCAGCATGCCCACATCCGCTACGACATCCGTACCGGGAACGGGCACGAGTGTGGTGCCAGCTGAAGCGGTGGCTCGTTTATTAACCATAGCACGGCATTCCTTGCGCACTTGTTCTAATTGCTCCAATGTAGCTGGAATCATAGGGAATTCCTCCATTCCTGTATAGTCTACATATAACCGTTTTGTGGCGAGTTGAATGGGTTGCTCCCGCAAAATTTTCGCCTAATATGCTATAGGTTGCGGAGGAACCTTTTTTCTCATGCATGCACAGATTAAGGCAGGTAAGGGATTGCCTAAGTAACGCTTATACAGCATATAGGTATCTGATATGACGCAAGAATCATGTACATGGTTTTGAGCTGTTGCATTTGTTTATGATTTTGCCCTTTTTGGGTAAAGGGAAGCAAGCATTGGAATGGAGGAAGATCAGCATGGAATGGAATAAAGCCTTGTTAATTCATCATCTTCATGCAGGGAAAGCGAATCGGGAAAACACAGTAGGTCTGGTCACAGGCGTGTTGGCTCCAGCCATTCATGAATTGGTCGTGATTCGGACGGATGAACCGGGTGAAGGAGAAAGGCTGTGCCGAGAACGTGGGGAAGAATTTGATGTGGTATTTATTTTGGGCGGTGACGGTACAGTGCATGAGTGTGTGAACGGGCTGGCCTCCCTGCACAACCCTCCACAGATTGGCGTACTTCCAGGCGGTACATGTAATGATTTTGCGCGTTCACTCGGCATTTCACCTGATGTGGAAACCGCGGCACAGGAGCTGCTGGAAAGACGGGTTATACCGGTGGACGTGGGACGAGCAGGTGATCGGGTGTTCACGAACTTTTTCGGCATTGGTCTGATCAGTGATACATCCCAGAATATTAATGAGAACTTGAAAGGTGCGCTCGGCAAAGTCAGTTACCTCATCAGCACGCTTCAGACAATTAGTCGTTCGGAGCCGTTCCGATACGAGCTTGAGATTGATGGAGAGTGGAAGAAAGGCGAGGCGGTGATGATCTATGCGGCCAATGGACGTTTTCTGGGTACGAATGCATTACCGTTTGCTCCAGATGCGTTGCAGGATGGCCAGCTGGATGTGCTCATTATCCATGAGACAGGCATTCCGCTGTTGCGAGAAGTACTTTCACATAAGCCAGAGGGGGAGTGGCAACCCCGGAATGAGAGTATTTCCTATTTCAAGGCGTCTACGCTGAACATTAAAACCGATGTGCCGATGCCAGCCGATACTGATGGCGAGTTGTACATGAAGACACCCGCCGAGCTATCAGTACTGGCGGGTCATCTGCATTTTCTGACCGGAGTGGAGGAGTAACCTTCCCCGGTTTTGTTTTTTTGTACACAAATAGATAGCCATTATTCTAGGGTAGGAATGCTATAGCTTTTCAACTCAGGAGTCATTCATGTGCAGCCCGACTATTTGCCTGTTTTCAGATGCTTCTTCCGAAATTCATCTTCAAGGATGCTCATCAGAATGGCATCATGATACTGGTGATTGTAATACAATACATCCCGTTTCACTCCTTCACGCTGGAAGCCCAGCTTCTCATATGTGCGAATAGCGCGTTCGTTATATGAGTAGACCTCTAGCTCGATCCGGTGCAGATTGGCAATCCCGAATCCGTAGTTCAGCATGAGTAGTAATGCTTCACTGCCATACCCTTTTCCTTGGTGGTGCGGTTGATCGATAGCAATACGAATGTGTGCACTGCGATTTTTAGCATCGATGTCCTTGAGGGCAATATCCCCAATGATTTCATCCGTACGTTGTAATGCGATAAGCAGGTTCAGGCGTGAGTCATCCTGTGCTGTATTCTCTACATATCTTTCAACCTGTGAACGGGTGAAACTCGCTTGAGTTCCTGTTAGTCTGCGCATTTCGGACTCAAACAGGCTTGGGTAGTAGGTATCCACATCGGTTATTTCGAATGGCCGTAGATAAATGTTTTCGGTCTGCATGAGTTTGGCGGTACGTTGTGTAGGTGTTGTGTGTGACATGTGTTTTCCTCTTTTCCTCTTGTGCTATACAGGCAAACTTATGGAGTGCATGACGCATGATGCAAGCCACATGATGAAAACATGACTCGTGACGCATCATCTCATCATGAAGTTATTCTCCTGCATACTGTTTTTAAGATCTTGCTGCTGACATGAGTATATCCCAATACTGTATACTTCCAAATATACAGATTTTATAAAATGAAAAGGACAGATGGAGTGAAACAGCCATGATGCGATTACCTAAACTTGATGAGCAAGGCAGTTTGCCTATCTACGTTCAGCTCTCCGATCATATCAAACGGGAAATTTTCCAGGGAGCTCTTGTGGAGCACAGCCGTCTTCCGTCCGTGCGTAAGCTGGCAGAACTGCTCGGCATAAGCACAACCCCTGTGGAAGTAGCTTACCAGCAGCTGATTGCGGAAGGGTATGTCTACAGCCAGCCGCGCATAGGTTATCGCGTACGTGCTGTAGTTGAAGGTTATCACGGCATTCAGTTGAGTAAATCGGATACGCGCATGACAGAACAGGACAAAGGCGACTATTACGCCAGCAAAACCAATAAGCAGGCTACAATGGATTCTCAAAATGCATTACCAAACTTGCAGAGATTACGTCCGATAACGAGTGTTACCTATAATTTTCATATGTCGCACAATGATTTTAGCTTGTTTCCATATGTGAAATGGCAGCAGTATATAAACCGTGTGTGGCGTGAAGAGTCCAAGGATTTGTTATTCTACGGAGATCCACAGGGAGAGTGGGGGCTGCGAGCAGAAATTGCAGATTATCTGGGGCAATTCAGAGGTGTGCGATGTACGCCAGAGCAGATTGTGATAGGTGCAGAACAGCATCTGCTCATGTCTTTGCTTACACAGACCATGCTTCGCAAAGGTAGTGTTCGCTCCATCGCCGTGGAGAATCCGGGATATCGACTGTTACCTGGAACATTTCGAAATTATGGTTATGAGGTTATCCCGATTTCACTGGACCATGAAGGCATGAACTTGGATGAGCTGGATCTGGCACACGTTGCACTGGCTGGTGTATCACCGTCGCATCAGTTTCCGATGGGCATGACGATGCCGATCAGTCGCAGACTCGCTTTACTGGATTGGGCGGAACGTTCGGAAGCGTACTTGATAGAGGATGATTATGATGGAGAGTTCAGATATTCAGGTCGTCCAATTCCTTCTATGCAAGGTTTGCGGGAGAATGCACCCGTAATTTATATGGGGGGATTCTCGCAGGTACTTGCACCTGCCTTCTGCTTACATTACATGGTATTACCGAAAGAACTCCTGCCCCATTTTACCGAGGTGTACAGAGCAGTTTTGTTCGAACAATCGGCTTCACGTCTTCACCAACGGACATTAGAATTATTCATGCGTGATGGAGAGTTGGGAAAACATATTCGTAAAATGCGCAATCTCTATAAACGCAAACATGACCTGACAGTTCAGGCTATTCAGCAGCACTTCTTCGATTACCCTGGAATGGAAATCCGGGGCGAACATGCTGGCTTTCATCTGGTATTGCGACTGGAAAGTCAGAATCCAGCCAAGGAGATGGTAGCTGCGGCACTAGAGGCGGGTATCCAGTTGGCTTCGGTCGAATATTTGTGGGCCAACGCAAGCGCTCCGGCAGACGGTAAACGAGAGTTTATTATCGGATTTGCTGGTATTGAGCCGGAGAATATAGAGCCAGGTATCGCTGGGCTGGCTGATATCTGGCGAGCCTAGCGTGAGATCACATCATGTCTGCACTCAAGCTTGGGTATTCTTAACCGCTCCATTCAGAAAGAGTTCTACAAGCTCTTCTGCCAGCTCGGTAATTGTACTATGCATATGACGCACATCTTCACGGTTAGCGAGCATCAGGAGGGACGTAAAGGCCTGAGCAAGCAGCATGGAATTGGCTTTTCGGAAATATCCAAGATCCATCTCCCGTTGAAAGTGTGTCGCGAGCACATCAAAGATCTGCTTCTCTGCATCTCGAATCTGGGCAAGTTGCTCAGCATTCAGATACGTTTCGGCTTCACGCATCATCGTTTCTGTATCAACATGAGCGTGCCGCATCTTGGCAGCCGCGACGTTAACCAGCCGCTCTTGCAATGTCCCCGGTTCGTCGAGACGAAGCGTTGTCTGCTGCATACCCATTGCCATCATGCGAGTAATGGCGATGGTGAACAGTTCGGGTTTGCTAGAAAAATGATAATAAATGGACGCTTTGGTCACCTGGCACAAGGAAGCGATCTGCTGAAGCGAAACAGCTTCGTAGCCATGTTCCATAAACAGCCGCGAGGCCGTCAGTAATATGTTGTTGTAAGCGGAAGCCTGGTCTGCACCTGCTTTGGGTCTGCCTGGAGGACGTGTGGAGCGGGCTTCTTTTGTTGTTTTTTTGTTCAAAATGATCAACCTCATCTGTAGTTTAAATTAAATATTGTACACTTTATAAAATTAGGGATTGCATAATTAACCTTCCGGTATATATAATTAACTCAATTATATTATGACCCATGGTTCATTTCTACACCATGACAATAATTAAGCACTATTTTTTTGAATAAACAATACTAGGGAGATGAATAAACAATGCAGGAAGGTTCAGGTTATGGCCGTTTTATAGCGGGCAAACGAAGTAAATGGGTCACGCTGATCGTATGGATTATTATTGCGGTGGGACTTGGCTTGGTGTGGCCAGCCGTGAATGAGCGTGAGACTAATAATGCACAGGATTTGAGCGATTCCAAACCATCCGTTCAAGCTGCTGCACTAGCGAAAAAGGAATTCCCTGGCGGTGAAGGACTGCCTGCCCTGATCGTGTGGCGCAATTCTGCTGGACTGACGGATGATCAGATTCAGCAGATTCAGGCGTTAACCGAGCGACTCGAACAGGATCCAGTGGAACAGCAGCAGTCTGTTGTGCCACTGCATAAGTTGCCGCCACAGGCGCTGAAGGGCCAACTCTCGGAAGACGGCAGTACCATCGTTATGCCATTGTTCTTTAATAAGGATGCCGATTCGGAACAGTTGAAGGAAGGCGTTGAGGCACTAGAGGAAAAAGCAAAAGCCATCTTTGGCATGAACCCATTCGATACGGATATAGACAATGAGAGTAAGCTCATTGCCCGCGTAACCGGGCCAGTCGGGATATCCATTGATGCCATCGGGCTCTTTTCCTCCGCTGACGTGTCTCTGTTGATTGCAACCGTAGTGATTGTTCTTGTACTACTGTTGTTAATCTATCGCTCTCCAGTACTGGCCATCATTCCGATTATTGCGGTTGGCTTCGCATATATGGTTACTAGTCCAATCCTAGGATTCATGGCAGATCAGGGCTGGATCACAGTCGATGCACAGTCAATCTCCATCATGACCGTGTTGCTCTTCGGAGCCGGAACGGATTATTGTCTGTTCATGATCTCCAGATACCGTCAAATTCTGTATCATGAGCCGGACAAAAAGAAAGCCATCTTCCAGGCAATTACTGGTTCCTCCGGTGCGATAGCGATGAGTGGATTCACCGTTGTTGCTGCAATGCTGGTGCTGCTGCTGGCTGAATACGGAGCATACCAACGCTTTGCGGTTCCATTTAGTCTGTCGATCTTTATTATGTTTATTGCAAGTTTGACACTTGTTCCAGCATTGCTCGCGATCTTTGGTCGGGGTTCATTCTATCCGTTTGTTCCACGTACTCACGAGATGGAAGTAGAGCGTGCGAAGAAAAAAGGAAAACCAGCTCCAGCACCCCGGAAAGTACGTGAAAGCTGGATTGGACGGATCGTAACGACCAGACCATGGGCGGTTCTGGCAGTTACAGTTGTGTTGCTCGGCGGACTGGCTACGTTCTCAACGCAAGTAAAGTTCACGTACGACCTATTGTCTTCCTTCCCGGAAAATGTACCTTCTCGTGAAGGCTTTAAGGTCATTGGTGAGCAGTTTTCTCAAGGAGAGCTTGCTCCAGTTAAAGTAATTGTGGATGCTGGCGGCAAAGAAACGGATCTGAAGCAGCGTCTTGAATCACTGGATTATATCAACAAGGTAGGCGAACCGCAGCAAGGTGCGGAGAATGCTAACATTACGGCATATGACGTGGAGTTTAATCTTAATCCATACTCTATCGAGGCCATGCAGCATATCCCGGACCTGCGAGCTACAGCAGAAGCCGCATTGAAGGATGCCGGAGTTGCCAACGTGGATCAACAAGTCTGGATTGATGGGCAGACGGCTGAACAGTATGACATTGAAGTGGCTGGAGAACGGGATGCCAAGGTTATTATTCCGGTCGTTATCGGTATGATTACGTTGCTATTGCTGATCTACCTCCGTTCCATTGTTGCAACGGTATATCTCATTATCACCGTAGTTCTGTCCTACTTCTCCGCACTCGGTCTGGGCTGGATCATCATCCACTACGGACTCGGGGCAGATGCTATTCAAGGAGCAATTCCGCTATACTCCTTTGTCTTCCTCGTAGCACTGGGAGAGGACTATAACATCTTCATGATCTCTAGCATCTGGCAGAAACGCAAAACGATGCCGCTCCGTCAGGCGATCAAAGAAGGTGTAGGCGAGACGGGTTCAGTTATTACCTCAGCCGGTCTGATTCTGGCAGGTACGTTCGCCGTCCTGGCGACATTGCCGATTCAGGTGCTGGTGCAATTCGGAATCATTACAGCGATCGGTGTCCTGCTCGATACGTTCCTGGTTCGTCCATTCATGGTGCCAGCAATTACAGCACTACTGGGCAAATGGGCATTCTGGCCAGGCAAGTACGTACCGATTGCCGAGAAAGAAGAAAAGAAAGCATCCCAATCCCTGTAATACAGGAGGAGGGATAGATGGACCGCAGGGCTTCATGCCCGTGGTCCATCTTTTTTTTTACAGAAGAATATTTGAAGGTTGTAAGGATGAGATGGAATGGATGAACTGACAAAAATGCGTAAAAAAAGGCGTGGTTACGGTATTCTTTGGGTGTCAATGGTTTACTTCGCTGGTGGTTATGGGACATAATAGAGGAAGCGTCGGCCTTGGGCGGACGGGCAAGTTCACATCAATGGGGTAACCAGAGGAAGGATGAAAGCAAGCATGACGAACAAACTGAATGTGTATTTCAATCATGACGGCGGTGTAGATGATCTCGTATCGCTGTTTATGCTTCTGCAAATGGATAATGTACATGTAACCGGTGTATCGGTTATTCCGGCAGATGGGTATTTGGAGCCGGCAACAGATGCGAGCCGTAAAATTATTGATCGTTTTGGAACCTATTCTATCGAAGTATCCAAATCTAACTCCAGAGGAAAAAACCCGTTCCCGCCAGCATGGAGACTGCACTCATTCTATGTAGATGCACTGCCTATTCTGAATGAATCCGGTAAAATGGAAGCGCCACTCTCGGCTATTCCTGCACATCAGCATCTGATTGAGAAAGTACGCAATACCGAAGGTAAAACACTTCTGTTGTTCACAGGCCCATTGACAGACCTTGCGCGTGCGCTTGACGAAGCACCAGATATTGAAGAGAAAATTGATAAACTGGTGTGGATGGGTGGTACGTTTGAGCGTGGAAACGTAGAAGAGCCGGAGCATGATGGTACAGCAGAATGGAACGTATTCTGGGATCCGGAAGCAGCATATCGCGTATGGCAGACCGGCATTCAGATTGATCTGGTTGCACTCGAAAGCACGAACAAAGTGCCTCTTACTCCAGCCGTCCGTAACCGCTGGGCAGCAGAGCGCCGCTATGAAGGTGTGGATTTCCTGGGGAATTGTTATGCAGGTTGTCCGCCGCTGGTATACAGTGAAACCAACTCTACATACTATCTGTGGGATGTTTTGACTACGGCTTCCGTAGGTCGCGAAGATATTGTGAAGAAAAAAACGGTGAATTGCATCGTCATTCCGGATGGCCCTAGCCAAGGTCGCACAGTAGAGCAGGCAGACGGACGCCCAGTACAGCTGGTCTATGATACAGATCCAGATGCATTCTTCACATACATGACCGATTTGGGTAAAAAAGCTGCTCCGCAGCGCTACTAAGAATTGCAGCCGTAAGGCTAGCCTTCTTTAAGGAAGAACAAAAATAAGCCGCAGGCTGTGTTCCCACCATCGGGTGAATCCCGATGATCGGATCGCTGCCATGCGGCTTTTTTGCTGTATCTGTAGATCGATTATGAATGAGGCTCCCCCCACATGGGGGAGCGTATAGTCTCTCTACTACGAAATATTTTTTTTACCAGCGTCCAAAAGGAGAGAATAGCCCACCGAAGAAGCCAGCTATAACGGAAGATAACAAACGGTAGATTACATAAAACAACACAGCATTCACAATCAACACACTGTATATGCTGTCAATCATTGCTTTGGTGCGATCCAGAGGATGGTGGAACAATAACGTATTCATCGACACAAACAAAATGATATACGACAGCACCAGCAGTGATAAGGCAAATGAGTATGAGATAGGAATCATCACGTTAGCGAGCGCTAGCGTAATGATTGCAGGAATGAGCAGGGTCCCCAACTGGGCAACCAGCATTTTCGGACGGAAGGTAATCCGTTCCAGCTTCAACACTCCATAGATTAACGCCATAGCTACGATTAGAATAATTACTGCATATAACAATGGACGTAAGAATCCACTAATAAACAGTCCTTCCCCTTCGAGGCGGACAAATGTAATCAAAACGTATGTAGAGGACAATAGGGCAAACAATATCATCGTTACCAAGCCATGAAGGGCGTGCTGTTCGCCAACGGTTTTCATCGATTGATAGGGACGAGCTAAAACGCTGAGGAAATAAGACAAATATTGTTTGCTAACTTCTTTGGCTTGTTGCACTTTCTCATTTTGTACGATGTTGCTCCATTGATTAGCTCCTTGGTTTTGTGCAGAACCATCTGCGGAACCAAGGTTACTAGCATTTTCGTTGTCCTGAACAGATGATGGGACTGGGGATACGGATGAGGAACGTGTAGGTGCCGCTTCATAAGAAGCAGGCTGCTGGGTACTGGACCAACGAGTGTATTCCGAGTCGGCAGATCCTGAATCTGTGTGTGTCACAGTATCCGTAAGATCGGAAGAAGCGTGGTTGCCTGTCAAGTTCGAGCCGCACCTCTCGCAAAAGCGGGCATCTCCATTTTCATGATTACATACTGGGCATTGCATGTTATAAGCCTCCAATTCCTTGAAATAATGAATAAGGTATACATTGTGTCTCATTTTAACGTTCGATGACGAACTTTGTCTATGTATCAGAATAAATATTTAAAAATAGATGGAAGATCATCATGAAGCCAGCTTCATCGAATCTTCATTTCAATATGAGCCTCGAGACCTTTCCAAAGTGTAAAGGCAATGATATAATTAAAACAAGATTTAGATTAAGTCTAAATTAAAATATGATTATTTATTAGCTCTTCAACAAATAATAAGACAAATCACAATGATCCAATTGAAAGGGGAACTATTCCATGAGTACTATTCAAACCAAGCAAAACACAACAACGAACACATCTGCACTACAAGAGAGCTTGAATCGTCAGATTGCTGGGTGGTCAGTCCTTTACACGAAACTGCATAACTTCCACTGGTATGTCAAAGGACCGCACTTCTTCACACTACATGCCAAATTCGAAGTGCTGTACAACCTGACTACTGCCAACATGGACGAAGTGGCTGAGCGCTTACTGATGATTGGAGGTCGCCCTGTCGCAACAATTGCAGAACAACTGCATCTATCTCCCATTGCAGAAGTACAAGGCCAATTGTCTGCTGAGCAGATGGTAGAACAGGTGATTGCCGATCTGAATGCAATGCTGTCTGTCATTCATCAAGGTATATATGAAGCAGGAGAAGCAGAAGACAATGCGACCGAAGATATACTGATCGGGTTCACAGCGGCGCTGGATAAAGAGATCTGGATGTTAAACGCATTTCTGGGTAAATAATTGTAGTTAACCTGTCTCCTGACAACGATATGTAGAGTCCGTGAACAAATGTCCCGTTCGCTTACAAATCCGGTATGCTTCACGTATAATAATGGCATCCAAGATGTACAGAATGGTGGAATGAATATGCGGGCAGACCTGGAACGATTGCAGGAAGAAGCCGAACGGTTTATATATACATGTTACAAAGAGCTGGGCTATACGCGTGAAGACGCGGAGGCCCGGCTTCTTGCCGTTAAACGCGAGGTGGACGAGACAGGGACCTACACCCATACCACGGAAGAGCTGGAGCAGGGTTGTAAAATGGCGTGGCGGAACAGCAATCGCTGTATCGGGCGGTTATTCTGGGACAAGCTGCGTATCGTAGATGCTCGCCATGCGGATACCACTGAAGCCGCTGCGCAAGCGGTGCTCGATCATATCCGCTTCGCTTCAAACGGAGGCAAGATTATTCCGACAATTACCGTTCTGCCACCAGAAGGTCCGAACGGGGTGCCGATTCGTATCTGGAATCATCAGTTGATTCGTTATGCAGGATACGAAACAGAACAAGGAATTATAGGTGATCCCGCATCGGTTGAGATGACCCAAGCAGCCATTTCACTCGGTTGGGACGGAGCTGGTGGTGATTATGACGTACTGCCGCTCATCATTCAAGCTCAGGGGCAAGCTCCAGCGTTGTATGTTATACCAGAACAGGAGATCATTGAAGTGCAGATTGAACACCCCGAACGAACGGAGATTGCAGAACTGGGGATGCGCTGGTATGGTGTGCCGATGATTGCCGATATGCGTGTGGAGATCGGCGGAATTAACTACCCGGCAGCACCGTTTAATGGCTGGTATATGGAGACGGAGATTGGTGCACGTAACTTCGCAGATGCGTTCCGATATAACAAGCTGCCAGCTGTAGCTGCGGCACTGGGATTGAATATGTCGAGTGAAACGACACTGTGGAAGGATCGGGCACTGGTGGAGCTGAATGTCGCTGTGCTGCATTCATTCAAGAAGGCTGGCGTGAGTATCGTAGATCATCATACGGCAGCATCACAGTTTGACTTGTTTGAACAACGCGAAGCGAAGGCCGGACGTGAGTTGACTGGGGATTGGGTATGGTTGATTCCACCGGTATCGCCAGCAACGACCCATATTTTTCACAGTTCTTATCGTAATGAGATCGTGAAGCCGAACTTTTTTTACCAAGATCGAGCCTTTCAAATTCAGGATGGGGTCGTCGTTGCCGCAGGCCCGAGCAGCAGCGAGCAGTGTGAGCGGCATTCAGAGCATCTGTCCAATGAGGGAGCTCCGTTACAGACCATCTCGTCACAGGCTGATCATAAACCATTGAAATGCCCGTTTGCACATTAGTCGTGTGAGCGGGTTTTTTGTGGATTGATTCACTCGAACCAGATGATATCAAATTGAACAGTTATGGGGGTAAAAGTATCTTATTGCATATATTGAGTTACATACAGTGCAAAATAAGTAAATAACGAATAGGGAAGATTCATCTCTACTTCAATGAAGATGAAATTACATAGGGCGTTTACATCAAAACCATTGCGGTTATACCTGAATCATATATAATTAATGGGCATTGTTATTCACAGATGTATTTTATTAGTGTACAGACTTAAGTGTACCTCAAGGAAAAGGGGGCGAAGTGAGCATGTCAGAAGAACAACCGATTATACGGTTTGACCGGGTGACACAGCAGTACGACCAGGATGAGGCCGTATTAAAAGCTGTCAGTTTCGAGATTGAACGTGGTAAATTTTACACACTTCTCGGGCCATCCGGCTGTGGTAAAACTACAATATTACGGCTGATTGCCGGCTTTGCGGAGCCGACGGAAGGCAGTATTTATTTTAACGGAGCACTGATTAATCAAGTGCCTGCGCACCAGCGTCAGGTGAATACGGTATTTCAGGACTATGCGTTATTCCCACATTTGAATGTATTTGAGAATGTGGCCTTTGGCTTGCGGATCAAAAAAATGAAAACATCCGAGATTCGCAGCAAAGTGCTGGAAGCTCTCAAGTTTGTCAATCTGTCCGGTTACGAGAATCGGGAGATTAGCGAGATGTCTGGCGGACAGCGTCAGCGTGTAGCCATCGCCCGCGCGATCGTGAACGAGCCTGAGATTCTGCTGCTGGACGAGCCTTTGTCAGCGCTCGACTTGAAGCTGCGTACCGAGATGCAGTACGAGCTACGGGAATTGCAGCAACGCTTAGGCATTACATTTATTTTTGTCACGCATGACCAGGAAGAAGCTTTGGCCATGTCGGATGAAATTTTTGTACTGAACGGCGGTGTCATTCAACAGAGTGGTACACCCAATGATATTTATGATGAGCCAATTAATCGTTTTGTGGCGGATTTTATTGGGGAGTCCAATATCGTGGCAGGCAAGATGAAGCAGGACTTTGTGGTTGAGTTCGCTGGCGCACAGTATGAATGTGTCGATCAGGGACTGCAGCCGGATGAGCCAGTCGAGATCGTTATTCGTCCAGAGGACCTTGAGATCACTACGGAGGAACAGGGTAAGCTTAAGGTGAAAGTGGACTCGCAGTTGTTCCGCGGTGTACACTACGAAATCTCGACCTATGATGACGCAGGCAACGAATGGTTAATTCATTCCACGAAGAAAGCGGTCGTCGGATCGCGCATCGGGCTTTATTTTGACCCGGAAGCCATTCACGTCATGCGTTTCAATGAGACCGAAGAAGAGTTCGACAGACGACTCGAAGCTTATCAAGAGGTCGCTCATGCAGACTAAAGCCAGCACGCGCAATGCGTATCTGATTCCATATGTGTTATGGATGGTGTTGTTCGTTGTAGCGCCGGTTCTGCTGGTCATCTATTACTCGTTCTTCGATGTGGAGGGTAACTTCACACTGGGTAACTACGCGCGGTTCTTTACGCCGGTTTATATGCAGATGACGCTCAGTTCATTCTGGTACGCGTTCCTGATTACAGCGTTCTCGCTGCTGATCTCATATCCAACGGCGTACATGTTGACCCGAACCAAGCATAAACAGTTATGGCTCCTGTTAATCATTTTGCCAAGCTGGATTAATCTGTTATTAAAAGCGTATGCCTTCATCGGCCTGTTCGGAACGTACGGTCTAACCAACTCCCTGCTGGAGGTGGTAGGCATTGGTACACAGCAGATTTTGTTCACCGATTTCAGTTTTATTTTTGTTTCGGTGTACATTTTCATTCCATTTATGATTCTGCCGATCTTCAATGCGCTAGAAGAGATGAATCCCTCTTTGATCTATGCTGCACGAGATCTTGGCGCTTCATCGTGGTTAACGTTCCGGCGCGTGATCTTTCCGCTGACGCTCAGCGGAGTGAAATCCGGCTGTCAGGCCGTGTTTATCCCGGCGCTCTCGCTGTTTATGATTACTCGCCTTATTGCGGGGAACCGTGTTATTACGCTGGGTACTGCCATTGAGCAGCATTTTCTCGTCACCCAGGACTGGGGCATGGGATCGACCATTGCCGTCTTTTTGATTATCGCGATGGCTGTCATTATGTTTCTGACCGGATCAGGCAAGAAGGAGGTGCGAAATGGGAAGAAACGGAAAACTGTCTAATGTGTATCTAGCAGTCGTATTTGCCATTTTGTATGCACCGATTGCTTATCTGATCTTCTACTCGTTCAACAGTGGTGGCCATATGCGGGGGTTCGAGGGCTTCACGCTGGAATGGTATAGAGAAGTGTTTGCCGATACCCGGTTGCTCATTATCGTATTAAATACGTTTATTATCGCTCTGTTGTCCTCCGCCATTTCCACGATTTTGGGTGTGGCAGGTGCACTGGCGATTTATCATGTACGTCGTAAACGGACTAAAAACACGCTGTTATCTCTAAACAACGTGCTGATTGTTAGCCCGGATGTCATTATCGGTGCATCATTCCTGATTTTGTTTACGATGATTGGTATCAAACTGGGTTTCACTTCGGTATTGCTGTCGCATATCGCATTCAGTGTGCCGATTGTCGTAATCATGGTTCTGCCAAAACTTCAGGAAATGAGCCCTACCTTGATGGATGCAGCTCGTGATCTGGGCGCAGGATCATGGCAGATTTTGACGCGTGTTGTGCTGCCTTATGTGAAACCGGGTATTTTTGCTGGATTCTTCATGGCTTTGACGTACTCACTCGACGATTTTGCCGTAACCTTCTTTGTGACGGGGAACGGGTACTCCACGCTCTCGGTGGAGATCTACTCCAGAGCAAGGCAAGGGGTGTCGCTGTCCATTAACGCCCTGTCTACGCTGCTGTTCCTGCTCACGGTGCTGCTGGTGGTTGGATATTACTTCATTAACCGCCGTGCAACACGCATACCACCTGGAGGAAAGGGGCTGCGTCCATGAAACAGCTGGTACGGACATTCGCACTTGTGTTTGTGGCCGCTTTTGCCTTGATGATTCTGGCTTCGTATCTGAACAAAAGTCAGGGATATTCCGGCGGTAACACACTGACGATCTACAACTGGGGCGATTATATCGACCCTGATCTAATACAAGAATTCGAGGAAGAGTCCGGTATGAAGGTCATCTATCAGACGTTTGATTCCAACGAAGCGATGTTGACCAAGATTGAACAGGGCGGTACAACGTTTGATGTGGCGATTCCTTCGGAATATGCGATTAGCAAAATGAAAGAAGAGAACTTGCTTGTACCCATCGATCATAGCAAGTTGCCTAACCTGAAAAATATCGACGAAAGGTTTTTGAACCTTTCCTACGATCCGAACAACCAATTCTCCATCCCGTACTTCTGGGGAACAGTCGGTGTTGTGTACAATCCGGAACTGGTTGGGGGATTGACGTTTAACAGCTGGAATGACCTATGGGACCCACGTCTGAAAAACCAGATTCTGCTGCTCGATGGTGCCCGTGAGGTCATCGGTATGGGGCTGAACAGTCTGGGCTACTCGCTTAACGATACGAACGAAGACCATCTTCAGGCGGCATTGAAAAAACTGTCGACCCTAACGCCTAATGTTAGAGCCATTGTAGGGGACGAGATCAAAATGCTGCTTGCGAATGAAGAAGCGGCAGTTGGACTCGTATGGTCTGGGGATGCATCGGAGATCATGGATCAGAACGATAAATTGGATTACATGGTGCCGGAGGAAGGCTCCAACCTGTGGTTCGACAGCATGGTCATCCCGAAAACAGCCCAAAATGTGGAGGGAGCCCATCAGTTTATCAACTTCATGCTCGACCCGGATCATGCTGCACGCAACGCCGAGTATGTTGGATATTCTACACCGAATGCGGAGGCACTCAAGCTGCTGCCCGAAGACATCTCCCAGGATGAACGCTTCTATCCAGACGAGACTCTGACAAGCAAGCTGGAGGTCTACAACAATCTGGGCAGAAAAATGCTATCGCATTATAATGACTTGTTCCTGGAGTTTAAAATGCACAGCAAATAGCATGAAAATAGTCGCTTAATAAAGATTTTAGCGACAATGCAATCGCTAGTTTTGTTGCGTAAAGAAACAACTCCTACACAAAACCTCCCCTGATCACTAATGATTCAGGGGAGGTTTATTTTTAACCTGCTTCAGAGCAATAAGCATAGAAGTGCGATCGGAAGCTTACTCTGCGCGCGGAGTGGCCTAGTGTAATGAAGACTTTTCATCTTATATCATTGCCACTACATATGCTTTTTGCGCCCCATAATAAGATACGCACCGCCTATAATCAACACAATAGCCACAACAGGTTGGATGTAGCTCATATTACTTAGTGCCGATCCGATGGACATTACGGAGAAGAACAGCAAGGAAAGAACGGTCAGAATGTTAATCGGAATGAGTAGCCATTTATTCCGGCCGCCAAACCAGTAGAGCTCGAACAAACCGACAGCTGGCGCCAGAATGAAACCAGGCCACATCGTACCCCAGTTGCTGAACAGCATAGCGATCTGAGAGACGAGACCAACGGTTAGCAGTACTCCCCCTGGAACAAGCAACCCCACCCCTCTGCCAATCATGGAGAAGTACATCCAGTGGAAGAACAGACCGAGCGGTATAACAAACAAAGTAGGCCAGAAGGTAGCAAAAATCGTGCCTGGACCCATGGAGCCGCCTTGATTCAGAATGAGGTATACACCCAGCAAAATCAGGACAGGTGCCAGAATGGTACGTTTAGCCATAATTTCTCTCCTTTTGAATAGGAATCATTGTTCCATGCGTATATTTTCGTCGCTTTCGTTAATCACAGCATACCACGAACTGGAAAACGGGAACCTCCGTCTTTGGCGTTAAAGTTAACCTAGACTTAAGTCTAGGTATTGAATGGAGTTGCTATGAATATCAGAAATATCAGAACCTTATCTTCATTATGTTTTGGCTAGGGTATCCCGGTATTGGCCGGGAGTCAGTCCAGTCCACTTTTTGAACGCGCTCTGAAATGCACTTTGTTCCGAAAAATGCAGGGCATACGCGATATCGCCAACGGAATAGCTGCCCCTTTGTAAGTAACGCTGTGCCAGTTCCTTACGCACCTGAACAGAGATGTCATGGAACGTTGTACCTTCTTCGCGTAATCTGCTCTGCAGTGTGCGAATGCTCATGCCGAGATGCGCTGCCGTATGTTGTAATGTGGGGAAGAAGGAGGGCAGACTCTCTGTGATCAAGCGACTTACCTTGCTGGAGAAGGGCTGAGAGGCATACAGGTCTGCTCTGGCCTCTTCAGCCATCGTCTCGAACACCTTCAGCATTTTGGCATCTGAATATAAGACGGGCAGCATCAAGGTCTCTTTGGGTACTCGTAGCAAGGTGTGGACAGCACCGAATTGTGGAGTGACCCCGAATGCATTTATGTAAGGAGACAGATCATTCGCAGCATCGGGAGCTTCATGCCGGAATTGTACTTCCCGAATGACGACGAGGTGATTCGCCAGTTTGTTGATCAGATGTATCACCGATACTGCCATATCCTCGACGCAATGGCGAGACAGGGGGATGTTCTCATGTTGTACAGACAACCGAATAATTAGATCGGATTCGTTCACTTCCCACTCCAGTTGAAATCCACTGTACAAAATATCGTTATATCGCTGGTAAGCGATCAATGCATCACCAATCGTTCTGGAGTGCATCATGACGTATCCAACCAAGCTCAGATCGGCCATATCCAGCCGCCCACCCTGATTTAATCCAAAGTACAGATCATTCGTGTAATCCGCAGCAAGCCGCATCATCCGTTCCAATTCAGTGACGGGTATGCGTGCATCCGGATTCTCCATCCGTGCTGGATCAGTATCAATATCCATATTTTCGAAAAAAGATTCAGGCGGAATACCTTTGTGTACTAAGGTTTTTAAAATAGGATACACCATGGAAATCGGAACACTTTGATTAAGATGGTTCATAATTCCTCCCGTTTGCACGAATCCGCAATGATTCGGCGTGGTTGATCATTTGTTTATCCTGTCCTTCACTCTATGCTTGTGATATGTCCGTTTCATTAGTCTTGATGAGACTTATTATACAGGAGGAGCAAACGTATGAATGCAACTAAAATTTTGATCATTAACGGTCATCCTGATCCGTTGAGTTATTGCAAAGCGCTATCCGAATCCTATGCGGACGGAGTAAGGCAGTCTGGAGGGGCTGTGGAGATGATCAATCTGAGTGAGATCGAGTTCAATCCGAATCTTCGCTATGGTTATCGTAAGCGGACAGAGTTGGAGCCGGATTTGCTAAAAGCACAGGAATTGATTCGCTGGGCTGATCATCTGGTGATTGTATACCCGACGTGGTGGGGAACGATGCCGGCTGTGCTGAAGGGTTTTATTGATCGGATATTCTTACCGGGGTTTGCGATGAGATATCGTGACAACTCAGTGCTTTGGGACAAATTGCTTAAGGGCAAATCTGCACAGCTTATCGTGACTTCCGACACGCCCCGTTTGTACAATGCTCTTGTGTACAGAAACGCGGGTCACAGAATCATGAGATCGAACATTCTTAAGTTCAGCGGTGTGTCCCCGGTACATGTCACTGATATCAGTCCAATTCGCAAGTCTACCGAGGCGTTCCGTCAGAAATGGCTGGATAAGGTAATGAAAATGGGAATGAAGCAGGTGCGGTAACATCTAATTACCTTCTTGAGCTGAAGAGCAATGAACACAAAAGAGACGAGGCAGGGTGATTTCTGCTTCGTCTCTTGGCTGTACATCTTTTTGACGATAATCAAGTTATTCGAATACTACTTCACTACATCCGAGTCTTTCTTGCTCCAACTATTCACTCCGTCATCTTCAATGATGGAGATCGAGGCGTCAGCGATATCCGGGTTTGTCATCAGTTTCTCCTGAATTCTGAACTTGATATCGTCCGCATCGGCAAGACTGAGTCCCTTGGTCAGCTCAATCAGACCCTCCACATGGTAATACCGGCCTTCCTGGATGATACGCATCATTTGAATGTCAGCCACATGGCTGTCTGCCAGAATGGTCTCAGACACTTTGTCCTCGATATCCTGCGGTGCTGCCACACCGATCAAGCCGATCATGTTGTCGTATCCGACACGGAAAGCGACAGCAATCATCAGGCATCCGATGATGGTGGTTACAACGCCATCGAGCAAAGCGAAGTTAGTCAGTGCAATGATAATAACAGACAGAAGCGCAAGGAATGCTCCAAGCACGGCCACAACATCCTCGTAGAACACGAGTCGGGTTGGAGGTGCGGCACGTCTTACATTTTTAATCGCAGCAGGTACCAGGGCGAGTCCCGTTGCTTTTGGCGCACGAGCTTCCTTGAGAATTTCCTTCATCGCTTTGATAAGGATCGCCCCGTCAATCACGATATTAAGTACAAGTACACCAATGTTGATCCACAGTCCACCTGAGCTGCCAGCAGGATGCCGAAGCAGGTTGATGCCTTCGTGAATCGTTTCATAGGCCATAATTGTCACAACAATAACGGCGATCATACAGAAAATGTTGATGACCCGTCCGAATCCGGTTGGAAAGCGGCGTGTAGGCTGCTTCTCGGATAATACACTTCCGACAAATACAAACCCTTGGTTGATGGCATCGGCCAGTGAATGCATCGCTGATGCGAACATAGCGCCGCTACCACTGAATAAAAAGGCTCCTCCTTTGCACAGTGAAAGTATGGCGTTTCCAGTCATGGCAACGGCAGAGGATGTGTTTCCTTTTTTGACGAGAGACATAAAGCTCTCTGACTTCGCTTGTTCAGCCACTTCGATAGTTCCTCCCAGATATGTAGTTGATGTAGAAAAATGGTCTCTATTTCATTAGTTTACGCATTTCCACTAAATGTTATTATACTCTCCTTCACATATCCCAGCATTATGAAAAAATGATCATATTACCATTCGGGCATCAATATGTACTCTATTCAATTCAGATTGTCGTTGAGAGAGATATATAAAAAAAAGCGTGAGACGCAGGAGAACCCTGCAACTCACGCTCTTTAACATCAAAGGTTGTACATGTCGTATCATTCTGTAACTGTGCAACTTAATCAAATCTCCAGCAGGACAAGCTCAGATTGCCGTACTGATATGCCCGGAATAAAAGAGAGGCCTGCTTGGTAGCATCTCCTGCACCCATAGCCAGTAGAAGAGGCACAAAGTGCTCTGGTGTAGGGACTGCTGCATCTACAGATGGAGCAAGTTTATCGTAAGCAAAGAGAGCGTCTGTATCCCAACGTTCCAGCTTATCTTGTAGCCAGTTATCAAATTCCATGGCCCATGCATCCGCACCTGTACTTTCCCAGTTCAGACGGCGCAGGTTGTGAACAGTTCCGCCGCTGCCGATCACAAGAACATCTTGTTCGCGCAGAGAGGCGAGCGCCTGACCTATGCGATACTGTTGCTCACCCGTGAGATAACGATTGACGGACAGAGCGATAACGGGCACATCTGCTTCAGGGTAGAGTAGACGCAGCACAACCCATGCTCCGTGATCCAGCCCTCGTGCCTCATCGGTCTGCACCGGAATACCAGCTTCAGCGAACAATCTGGTGATCTCGGCAGATGTCTCGGCATGCCCGTGAGCGGGATATTTGATCTGATACAGTTCAGGTTGAAAACCACCGAAGTCATAGATCGTTTCATAAGAGCCAGTAACGGATGATACAAGCTGGGTAGTTGATTCCCAGTGAGCGGAGAACAAGACGACAGCTTTGGGTTTAGGTAGATCCTGTCCAAGCTTCTGTACAAATTCAGTGTAAACATTCTCCTCTAGCGCCAGTGAAGGGGCACCATGAGCGATAAATAGGGAAGGCATCATCATTCATTCATCCTTTCGTATCTTCGGCAGTTACCTGGGCATCCGTCCGAAGGAAATGTTGTAGTTGTGCATATAGCTCGGATGTCACATGGTGACCACCGTTGTAGGGAACATAGGTGACTTGATTCGTATAGCTGCGGAAAAATGAAGCATTATCTTCACCGAGTTGCAGCGGAAACAGATGATCTTGATCTCCGTGTGAGATAAATGCAGACAGGCTCGAAGAAGGTTGCAGCGTATATTCTTCTTTTACAAATTGCGGAATGTATCCGCTCATCGCAACGATGCCCTTGATCGCATCGCCCATAACCAGAGCCAGGGTCATTGCCATGATGCCACCCTGACTGAATCCAGCGATATAGCGCCGAGCAGGATCAATCGCATATTGGTGTGACAGCTCGTTAATGAGCTGCTCCAGACCTTGAACGGAGGCATCATATAACTCGCGAACAGGATTTCCTATGCTTTTAATCTGAAAATAAGCATACCCTCCGCCTTGTGCAATGGGTCCGCGAACGGCCACGATAATGAAATCGGAAGACAAAGGCTCCATTAAGCGAAGCATGTCTTGTTCGTCTGAACCCATACCATGTAGGGCAAAAATAACAGGGTATTTCTGATCTTTATCATAATGGGGAGGCAACTTCACCTCATGAATATATGAAGAATTCAAACGGGATACACCTCCAGGTGGCTAAGGTTGATATAAAACCAAATGCATTATCAAACTTAAGTAAAGGATAAACTACATCCACAATAAGTTCACTTATATGAAAATAATATTCTTATTGATGAACAAAATTTATCATGATTTCATTGTACGGTCAATACTTTTTTTGTATCATGAAAATATGTTTGATATAAGATAACCTGGAATGAAGAGATAAAGCTTTAATTTTGTAAAGGAGGACGTGATGTAGATGATGAAGGGAATCATACCTATTTTGAGGATATTTGATGAAACGAAAGCGAAGGAATTTTATATGAATTATTTGGGTTTCAAGCTGGATTGGGAACATCGATATGAAGTGGGTATGCCTTTGTATATGCAGGTTTCATATGACACCGTAGTTATTCATCTATCAGAACATCACGGCGACTGTACGCCAGGTGCAGCCCTGCGTATTGAGACAGAGCATCTGGAAGAACTCCATGGGCGGCTTTCTTTGCAAAACTACAAATATGCGAGACCGGGTATCGAAGAAACGCCTTGGCATTCACGGGAAATGACCATTACCGATCCGTTTGGCAGTCGGCTTATTTTCGTAGAGACATCTGTTGAATCATAAATTCAGGAATACTTGCAATCATAGAGAGGGAAGAGGATTATATGGATATTGGCTTGGCAATTCGAACGATACGCAAACAGAAACAAATTACAATCATGCAGATGTGTGAGGGGACAGGACTATCCAAAGGCTTTATTAGCAACGTGGAAAATAATAAAACATCTCCTTCCATCGCTACACTGGAGAGCATCGCTGATTATCTGGAGGTCCCGCTACCGTACCTGTTATTAACGCCGGAGCAGCGTATGAATGTGGTGCGCAAGCATGAGCGCAAGGAGACAACGGCTGGCAGCGGGCAGATCAAAGTACAGCAGCTAACCGCTAAAGGTGCGATGCGCATGTCCATTGTAGAATTGCCTCCAGGGGCTTCAACTGGGGTGAGCAAACATGCGGGAGAGGAGAGTCATCTCGTGCTGCAAGGTGTCATCCAAGCGAAGCAGGGGGAAGATGTGGAAACGCTGGAGGCCGGAGACTCGTTTACATGGAACGCCATTGTACCGCATGAAGTGACTAATATTGGTGAGGAACCAGCAGTCGTTCTGATTGCGGTATCCAAGGAATTAGAGCTGGATCATCTGTTAAGTCCATAGAAGGATAGTAGTCGGTGGGCGACAAACTAGGAGGATAGTATTTTCTATCATCTAATGGTATATTGTCATCCTGCGCTTGTTTTTACTCCAACAAAAAAGGTGGGGGACACATAGTCCCCCACCTTTTCTCTGGTTCATCGGCCAAGTTCCTAGACGATTGGTTGTAATTATTGTGGATTCGTTGTCCAGATCCCTGCGGCTTTGACGAATACACGGTCGGACAGCTTGAGTGTTGCCAGCGCAAGCTCAGCTACATCTTCGGCTTGCATCATGCGATCCTCGTCTCCGATTTTGAGTCCAGCATTCACAGCCAGTTCTGTATTCACAGTACTTGGCGTCAGTGCAGTGACACGAATGTTGGATTTGCGGACTTCCTGCATCAGGGATTCTGTCATGCCCAGCAATGCGAATTTGGAGGCACAGTACGCGGAACCTGTAGCGAATCCACGCTCGCCTGCCGTGGAAGCGATATTAATGATGCTGCCGCTGCTATCCTTGATCATGCTCGGGAGAACGGCACGTGTGACGTAGTATGTACCCATGACATTGACATGCAGGATACGTTCCCACTCTTCAGGGTCCATATCCAAGAGTGTTCCGAAGCTTGCAATACCCGCATTATTGATCAGGATATCCACTGCGCCAAGTTCCATTTCAATAGCTGCTACCGCTGCTTCCGCTTGGGAGCGATCCGAGATATCAGCCGCTGCACTCGTTACTTTTACGCCGTATTCCTGGCTAAGAGACTCTTGAAGTGCTTGAAGATCCGAAGCGGTACGGGCAATCAGGCCCAAGTGTACACCTTCTTTGGCTAGTGCTTCAGCAATCGCACGTCCAATGCCTTTACCGGCACCTGTGATAATAGCTGTTTTATTTTTTAGTTCCATGAATAATCCTCCTCAGCTTATGGGTTAGCATTTGATTATACTATATTTTACCCAAAGACCGGAAATATGCTTCGTGGCTATTTCACAATCTCAATGCTGCCGGAGGTCGTACGTGCTTGAATCCGATCCTGGGTTAAAGCGGGTGATTCTGGCACATCAACATCGCCGGAAGTAGCTCGTGCCTCATATATGCCTTTAAAATCAGGTGCAGCCTGAATGAAGATATCCCCCGAAGTTCCCGAAACGTTAATGGAGGCAGCATGGGACTGTTCGATATGAATACTGCCTGAAGTGAACTCGACATCCGCATCACCGTTCAATTTCGTAATCTGGATATCTCCGGATTGGATGGTACTCGTTACTTTTCCGACAATCTGTTCGGCTGTGAAGCTTCCTGATGTTTGTTCTACGGTCATATCACCATTAATTGAGGAAGCAGCAATGTCTCCAGAAGTTAGAGATAGTTTCATCTGGGGAACTTTAATGTCTTGTAAACGAACCGATCCCGACGTATTCTGCAATTCCAATGACTGAGCATGAAGCCCGGTCAGATCCCAATCACTTGATGACGCGTTCAGGGTGACATCATTCAGGCGATATCCTTGCGGCAAAGCTACTGTTATTTGGGAATCTCGTTCATTCCAATTCAGTGTAAAAAATTGAAATCGGTCACGCTGATTCCGGGATAGCTTGAACGTACCATCTGCAAATGTTGCCTGCTCGAAACTTTTGATTTCATTGGCACTCCATTTGCCATCCACCTCGATATATGCGATATCATCCGGGCTAACCACGAATTCAATATCCGCATCAAATTCTCCATCCATTTGAATGTTCTGTAGCTCTCCGGCATTGAAATCCCAACGTTTGGCATAAGCCTCTCGATCGTCTCCAAACTGAACACCATAGATGGAAGTTCCAAGTAAGCCAATACCGATACAGATGATAGCTAAAGCAATCCATTTTTTTGTACTCATTCAGAAACATCTCCTCTCATCACTCTTGCATTCCAACGAATATACTGAAGCGTAATCACCTTAAATGCTCTAAAAACAGATTTGGAGGCTATAGCAAACAAAATGCCGATCCCGAACAGCCCAATGGAAATGAAAATTTCTGCTTTTTCGAAATGACCCAGAAACAGATAGTCTACAGCAGCGGCTACAGGGGCCAGCACTAGCAAGGACAGTCCTGCAAGGGTTAGCCACACGGACCAGAGGCTAAGACCGATCGGAATCATGAGCATCAGATTGAGAAATATCAAGCCAACGGCTGCAAAAAAGTTCCTTGTAGCCCGGTTTCGACTGCTGGGGGGCTGCATCTCTCTGAACGTTGGTGCATAGAAGGGGTCGACACCAGATGTGTCGGAGGTCTCATGAGCGTTGTACCGATCACCCAGTGCTTCGCGTGCAATTTCTTCCGGGCGACCAAGCTCACGTGCGATATCCTCTTCGGATCTGCCTTCACGCAAACCAAGGACAAAATGCTGATCATAATCGGCGAGCAGTTCGGCCCGTTCTATTCGGTCCATCGGACGCAAGTACATCTCCATGTCCTGCATAAATTTTTGTCTATTCATCTCCGGTTCCTTCCTCCATTAGATTAGTGACGTTGCGCACAAACGCGTTCCATTCTGTACTTAATGCAGCCATATATTCACGACCTGTATCCGATAATCGGTAATATTTGCGCGGTGGCCCCTCACTGGATTCCTGCAGATAAGTTGTGCAATAGCCCTCATTTACAAGCCGGCGAAGCAAAGGATACAGTGCACCTTCGGCAACTTCGATATGTTTGGAGACCGCCTGAGCCAGTTCATAACCATATCGATCCTGTCGATGAATCAAGACCAGGACGCATAGCTCAAGCACCCCTTTTTTGAACTGGATGTTCACATTCACATCGGTTCCTCCTGCTTCTGTTTGATAATCACTAGTATGTATTGTTCAGTAGTGGTGGATATATCATAGCACTCACTAGTGTATAATGCAAGGTAGTGCTTATAACTAAGTTCTGAGTTCTTTACCAGCATACGCAAAAACCGGAGCGGTTACTTCCGTCTGGAGACGGATACCGATCCGGTCTAAGAGATGAAATATGTGCCCTGATCACTGCGTTTTGTACTGGATTCAGGTTGTTGCTAGCATTTCAAAGTAAGTTACCTGTTGCAGCTGTACCTCCTTGAATCAGGATTGCACATCAAGGATGGGCAGATCTTCTACAGCAGGACCTTCGATGACATGACCCTCATAATTGAAACGGGAACCGTGACATGGGCAATCCCATGATCGTTCGCCGTTGTTCCATTCGACCTCACACCCCAAGTGCGTGCACGTTGTGTCGACCAGAAACAGCTTACCACTGGTATCTTTGTATGCACCGGCCCGTTTACCATTATGAGTTACAACGGCTCCTTCATCGTTGCCGATCTCACTTATATGTTTATGCACAATGCCGACTTTACCCGAGATTAACTCCTTGGCAACATTGACATTTTCCACAATAAAGTTCTTCATACCCGGATCGGCTTTGAATCTGGCAGGATCAAATACTTCCGCATGAGGATTATCCCTTCCGGTTATCCGGTCTGCCAGCAGATGTCCAGCCATGGTGCCGGTAGTCATCCCCCATTTGGCGAAGCCAGTTGCGACGTAAATCCGCTCATGTCTGCTCGTAATAGGCCCGATGTACGGCACCTTGTCAATCGAAATCAGATCCTGCGCGGACCATCGAAACGGAATGTTACGAATGCCGAAGGTCTCTGCTGCATATTGTTCTAGGCGCTCGTAATGGCCAAAAGTGCAGATGCCTTGTCCGGTTTTGTGATTCTCACCACCAAAAATAATATGTTCTTTTCCGTTATGAACAACGGTACGGAGCGAGCGGGCAGGATTATCATCGGAAATGTACATGCCGCCCGCAAAAGGTTTCTCCGGTTCAACCATAACCGCATAAGACCGTTCTGCATGAAGGCGAGTAAAGTAAAATCCGGGATCATATACCGGGAAGTGAGAAGCGACAACGATATGCTCCGCCGTAACGAATGAACCACCATACGTTCTTATGCGCAGAGATGCTTCTTCTTCGACATCGGTCACAGTAGTATGCTCATAGACACGTACGCCTTGCTTCACTGCTGCATCCAGTAAATAGTGCAGATAAGCTAGTGGATCAAAACGTGCCTGACCTGGCATGCGAATTCCTGCTCTGGCTGGGACCGGAATCGGAAGCGGGTCTACCCATTCACCGGGAATATTCAGTTTTCCGTAAGCTGTAAGTTCAATCTCCAGTTTTTTGATATTCTCTTCAGATTGAATATAGACATAGGCGTCCTCATCGGACCACTGGCACTGGATTTGTTTATCGTTCACCAGCTGGCGTATCCACTTCGCAGCATCTGCATTACCCTCATAGTACATGCGTGCCTGCTCGTGTCCAAAGTGGTGCATAATTTCATCATAGATGACACCATGCTGTGCAGATACTTTGGCCGTCGTATGGCCTGTTGTTCCATCCAACACTTTCCCAGCCTCAAGTAAAACAACATTCAGACCGGACTGTGCAAGCAAGTAGGCTGTTGTAATGCCAGCGATCCCAGCGCCGATAATGGCTACATCGGCAGTGGTATCCTCTGCTAGTTTCGGATAGGTATCGAACGTATTCGTGGCACGCCATACCGATTCCGGTACCGGCGGCAGGTTGGTTTTCGTTTGTTCGTTTTCACTCATGTATTGTTCTTCCTCCTAGATCTGGATGAGACCCTTATTTAAGACGTTAGGTTTGACATATTCCTGCTTCTATTCAGGATTGCCAGAGAGTACCAGAAAAAAACGAGTATATGTATTTTTTATATAGAACGGAGAAAGATTTCTGGAAGGAAGCCTCTGTTTTTTTGTCTCCATTTGCTTTATAGTAGGAATATCGAAACCGTTTTAGTTTTTGTTGTAGTAGAGTGCGAAAATAGAAAAACATGTTCAATTATAAGGAGTTACCAACTATTTATGTGATGTAATTTAGCAATTATAATGTGTTTTCAGGAATTAAAATGTATTCGCTATCATAATGATCTATATTTCAATTGTTGAAGGAGACTTGATATGACGACTCATCAAACCAAATATCCGTTTCAAGATACTACACTTGAGCTTAACGATCGGGTGAAGGACCTCGTATCTCGACTGACGGACGATGAAAAAATCGAATCTATGCTGCAATACCAGCCGGCCGTGGAACGTTTGGGGATTGCTGCGTATAAACATGGAACGGAAGCTGCGCACGGCCTTGCTTGGCTTGGTGAAGCCACGTCTTTTCCCCAGCCTGTCGGGCTGGCATGTACGTGGGACACGGATCTGATGAAGCAGATCGGCTCCGTTATCGGAGACGAGGCTCGTGTATTTTACAAACGCAACCCTGCTGTCAATGGTCTTACACTGTGGGCACCCACAGTAGATATGGAGCGTGATCCACGCTGGGGCCGAAACGAAGAAGCCTATGGGGAGGACCCGGAGCTGACTGCAGAGCTGACAACGGCGCTGGTGAAAGGGATTCAAGGTGATCATCCCAAGTATTACAAGGCGGTAGCGACGCTCAAGCATTTCCTCGGCAACAATAACGAAGTGGATCGGGGTAGTGGTTCATCCAGTATTGATCCACGTAATATGCGTGAATATTATTTGAAAGCCTTCGAGAAGCCGTTCAAGCAAGGCGGTGCACAGTCCATGATGACAGCGTACAACTCTATTAATGGTACACCAGCCCTGTTGCACCCTTATGTGAACGAAATTGTTAAAGGTGAATGGGGGATGGACGGTTTTATCGTTAGTGATGCGGGCGACGTGATGGGCATCAAGAATGATCATAAATATTATGATTCTCATACCCCAGGTACGGTGGAGTCGATCCAAGCAGGCATTGACAGCATCACCGATGATGCTGAACTATCCAAACAGGCTCTTCGTGAAGGGCTGGAGCAAGGATTGCTCACGATGGAGGATATCGATAAAGCCTTGTTCAACACGTTCCGTGTTCGTTTCCGTCTGGGTGAATTCGATCCGGAAGAAGGCAACCCGTATGCAGCAATCGGCGAAGAATCCATGATGACAGAGAAGGCCAAAGCCTTATCTCTTCGAGCAGCAAGAGAACAAGTGGTACTGCTCAAGAACGAGAAAGGCATCCTTCCACTCGACAAAACCAAAGCAGGCAAAGTGGCTGTCATCGGACAGCTCGGTGGAACGGTCTACCGAGACTGGTATGCAGGTACACTGCCTTACCGTGTAACACCTCTGGAGGCGATTCGTGGCAAGGTAGGCAACGATAACGTAACTTTCAAAGACGGTGATGACCGCATTACGCTGACCTCCGCAGCAAGCGGCAAAAAGCTGGGACTTGTCAGAGCAGCAGGTTCACCTGAAATGGTAGTTAAAGCTTCGGGGGAAGCAGAGACGTTCCGAGTGACGGATTGGGGATTTGGCAGTTACACGCTGCAGGCGGAGAGCAATGGCAAATATCTGACGACAGATGAGCAGTCCGTTACAGCCTCAGCTAATGAAGTGTACGGCTGGTTTGTCAAAGAAGTATTTCATTTGCTGCCACAATCAGATGGACACGTGGGTCTTACAACATGGAATGGTAGAATCGTGACCGCGGCGAATGATGGACATGATGTGCTCAAAGTGGCTGAAGAATGGAAAGATATCGATGCTGCAGAAACATTCCAGCAAGATGTCGTCACCCATGGAATCGATGAGGCCGTTGCTGCTGCGAAAGAAGCCGAGACCGCGATCGTATTTGTTGGTAATAACCCGCTCGTCAATGGTAAAGAAGAAGTGGACCGTCCAAGTCTGGAGCTCGCTGAATCACAGCAACGATTGGTGCAGGCTGTCTATGAAGCTAACCCGAATACGGTGGTGGTAATTGTGGGCAGTTATCCATTTACCTGCAACTGGGTTCAGGAGAATATTCCCGCGGTCCTGTATACGTCACATGCCGGACAGGAGCTGGGTAATGCAGTTGCAGACGTGCTGTATGGAGACTACGCCCCTGCTGGACGCCTGAACATGACCTGGGTACAGTCAGCAGATCAGCTCCCAGATATCCGGGATTACGATATTATTCAAGGTGGCCGCACCTATCAATATTTTGAAGGTAATGTGTTATATCCGTTCGGACATGGATTGACCTATGTCCCGTTTAAATATAGCAATCTGGAAGTTAGTCCTGCGCAAGCGGGCACAGAGGATCACGTGACGGTTCGTGTGGATGTAACTAATACCGGTTCGATCGCCAGTGATGAGGTCGTGCAACTGTATGTGCGTGCAGGTAAGTCTCGGGTAAAGCGCCCACTCAAAACGCTCAAAGGCTTTCGTCGTCTACATATTGAAGCTGGAGCCACAGCAACCGTTCATTTCGATCTGCCTGTTCAGGAACTGGCCATCTGGGATGTTACCCGTGACCGCTACGTGGTAGAGGAGGGGATTTACTCTATCATGGTAGCTAAGTCCTCATCCGATGTGCAGCTAGTTGCCGATCTGCAGGTCGATGGAGAGACAATCCCACCACGTCATCTGGGGATAACTACACGTGCTGAGAACTATGATGCTTATCAAGGTGTGGAACTGGATGAGTGTAAAGAGGGCGGAACAGCAGTCCGTGTGATTGGAGAGCAAGGATGGATTGCTTTTAAGGAAGCTGACTTCGGTAACGGAGCAACTGCATTGGAGGCACGTGTATCCTCAGAACAGCAAGGTGCTGTGCTGGAAGTGAGATTGGATGCGCCGGATGGCACCATTGCCGGCCGTGTAGAGCTCGCACAAGGCGGTGCCCAGCAGTGGTCCACGGTTAGAGCTGAACTATCAGGAGCAGAGGGAATACAAGACGTTTATCTCCTGTTGACATCTGGAATTCGAATTTGTCATTTTGAGATGCGTTAGATCTAAAAAAAACAAAAGCAGGTTCTGTTGACATGAAACGTGGCAGAGCCTGCTTTTGTGTTGTGTTGTTTTGTAATAATAGAAAAAACAAAAACATCGTTACACTCCATCGAGCTGTAAGGTAACGATGCTTCCAGTTGCTTGTGTTGCACTGACATCAATCAAACGCTGGTTGCGACTTCCGCGAAAAGGCAGAGACACATCACGCTCAGTTGCAATGTATCTCCCGTCGATTATTACATCGCATAACCGTGCAAGCTCTGCTCTCTCTTCGTCTTTAACGAGTTGCTCGTATTCGAATCCGGTGTAGGCCCATACCGTCAGATCTGGCCGTGCGTCCCGTAACTGACGAACCCACTGGGTACATCCTGCTGCTGAGAAAAAGGGGTCACCCCCGCATAACGTTACACCGTCGAGGAGGGGATGGCTGATGACTTCCTGTAGAATCTGCTGCTGCCGCTCTTCTGTGAAGGGTTCACCCGCCCGGAAGCTCCATGAGTCGGGGCTGAAGCAGCCCGGACATGCATGACGACAACCGCTGATGAACAGTACGGCACGCAGCCCTGTTCCTTCATTGACCGATTCGGGAATGTAACCAAACAGATTCACCGATGCTTCACCCGATCCCGCACTTCGGCCTGCTTCGCAGCATTGAAGCGTACCTTGTAATCCCCTGTCAGGTACCCTGTAACGCGTCGAAGGCGCTGGAAGTGTACTTCATTTTCGTGAACCTCGCATTCCGGACAGATATCTCCGATGACCCCTTCGTACCCGCATGCAGGGCAGCGATCAATCGGATGATTAATTGAAAAGTAACCGATATCCTGTGCCAGTGCGTACTGCACGATTCGCATAAAGGCTGACGTGTTCGCTCGCACATTGCCATCAAGCTCAACATAAGAGATCGCTCCGGCATTACAGAGGGCATGGAATGGAGCCTCCAGCTCGATTTTACGGTAGGCCGGGAGAGTATAATAGACTGGAATGTGGAACGAATTCGTATAATATTCACGTTCATTCACACCAGATATGGAGCCGTAACGTGCCCGATCTAGCTTGGTGAATTTGCCAGATAAACCTTCAGCAGGTGTAGCAAACAACGTAACGTTCAGGTTGTGTCGCTCACTCATTCGATCACAGAATTTTCTCATTGTGCGGATTACATTCAGCGCTTCATGATGTACATGCATATCTTGTCCATGGTGGCGTCCATACATCGCCATCATACATTCAGCGAGTCCGATAAATCCGATAGACAACGTGCCGTGTTTTATTAGATCGGCAACGGGTTCATCCGGTTCCAGGTTCTCTCCGCCTTCCCATACGCCTTCCCGCATCATGAAGTCCGATGATTTGGCAGGCTGCTTCTTCTGAATGGCATAACGATGAAGCAAGCCGTCAAGGGCAAGGTTCATCATTTTGTCCAGTGCTGTATAGAAACCTTCTCTATCAGGGACAGGCCGATTTCCTCGGCAGATGCCAAAACGAATCCCTAATTTGACCAGATTGACCGTATTGAAGGACAGGTTCCCTTTCCCACTCTGTCGGTTCCGTCCAAACCGATCCGCAAGGGTGCGTGTGCGGCAGCCCATAGTCGCAATGATCGTATCCGGGTCTTCCGGTTGATAGAAGGGCAGATTAAACGATGCATCCACATTGACAAAGTTAGGGTACATACGCCGTGAAGAACAGGTTACTGCGAGGCGAAATAAGTCATAATTCGGATCACCCTGAGCCTGATTAACCCCTTGTTTGCACTGGAAAATATGCTGTGGAAATACGGGAGTTTCTCCGTGTCCAAGGCCCCTGATCGTTGCTTCCAGCAGGGAGCGGGATACAAGACGACCCTCTGCTGAAGTGCACATGCCATAGTTCAGTGATGTAAAAGGAATCTGTCCCCCAGCCCGGCTGCTCATCGTATTCAGGTTATGTATAAGCGATTCAGCGGCTTGTCCGGTCTCCAGAACCGTCTCTTCATAGGCAAAGGCAAATGAGCGCGGACACTGCTGCTTCGCTTCGGCACTGTCCAGGTGAAGCTGCTCGTCTGCCAGCGGTGCATGTTCGTCGAAGAGGCGTTGCCCTTTACGGAAATGCTTTGCGAATGAACGCTGCACATAAGGTGCCAGATCCCAGTCTATTTTGTTGGCTGATACGCCACCGTACTGACTATTTTGCTGAGATTGAAAAATGATCGCGACCAGTGCCATCGCAGACATGATCGTCTGGGGTGTGCGAACCGATCCGTTACCTGTATTGAAGCCAGAAGCCAGCAGCCGATCAAACGGAATGAAGATACAGTTGGTCGTTCCCAGGGCGTACTGGTCCAAATCGTGCACATACAGATCGCCATGATCAACAGCATCGGCAAGCGCCTCTGGCAACACATGACGCATGGCATGCCACTTGGCTGTCTCCGACCCAAGTCTGCTCATCTTGCCACTGAAGGAATCTCCGTTCAGATTCGCATTCTCTCTCAGTGTATCAGCGTCCTCTGCGCCAATAATACGTCTTCCCAGGTCAGATAAGAGATCCGATGCCGGTGGAGCGGCATACTCAAGTATAGTCATATTAAGGTACCTCCTAGATGATTATTATAGATCATTATTTTTAAAAATATATTAGCTATACACTACATGTAGATTCATATTATCCATTTATAAACTATATGTGGATTTTTGGGTGTGATTATGATCACACCCATAGAGAGGGAATAATTCATTTCTGTGATGGGTCGCGGGTTAAAGGTTCCAAAAGCTCAGGCAACAGCGTATAATCTCTAGTTATCTTGTATGTACAAATGATTCTCTTATGCTCCTGTAGTGTTACCATATAAATATAGTTGAAGACATCTTTCGGATTACCTAGCAGAGTACGTAATTTGACATTCTAATTTGACTTACTAACAAGTGAATTGTATATCAGCATCTAAGACAAGAGAGGTGAACTATGGGTACGGTAGAAGGCATCAACAGAGGTTTCTTTGAAGATATTGAAGAAGCAGCGGCCCATATTGTGGATGTATTAAGTGGCATATTGAGAGTCAATACCATCTTCGTAGCTACGAATGATGGGGTGACCAATGTCATTCTGGAAGCCTTCAACCGCAAGGAAGAATTAGTCGTCAAAGGTACTGCGATGCCATTCATAGAATCCTATTGCAGCCTGGTATTAAAAGACAATGGTAGTATAATCAACATTTCGGATACTCGTGAACATTCCATAACCAGATCAATGGATGTTACAAGTGGGTTGGGAAACCGCTTTTTCTTAGGAGTGCCAATTCTGAGAAGAACAGGGGAAGCCTTTGGGACAATCTGCTTAATGGATGACCCAGACTATGTAATTAGCAAGGCAGACATGAAGACATTGCAAGCTATGGCTGTATTTCTAGGATATGTCATTGACCTCGAGAATGCGCTTCACGTTCAGGGGCAGAAGCTCAATGACTCAGAACAGCAGCAAGAAAAGCTACAGGCCGAGAAGGAACGTGCCGAGTCGGAGGCCATGGCCAAGAGCCAGATGCTCAAGCTGATGAGCCATGAGATTCGTAATCCACTGAATGGTATTTTGGGATTAACAGACTTGATGCGAACACCGGATATGTCGGAGGAACAAGTTGAGTATGCAAATATGATTGAAACTAGCGGAAATATATTACTTTCACTACTCAACAACATGATGAACTTTAATATTAACGATGCGGGAAAAACGATTATTCATGATGACCCTTTTGATCTGGTCAGCACCATCGAGGACACCGTCTACCTCTATGCAGGTATAGCCTCCAGCAAAAGGTTAGAACTTGGATTAAATCTTAATCTGAATGTGTCACAAGTTTTCATTGGTGATGAGATTAAGATTGGTCAGCTCTTGGATCATGTGATGAAATATGCAATTGATTCCACTCGCGAAGGTAGTGTACTGGTTACAGCCGAGATGAGGGGAGAGGAGTTGGAGGAAACCAACCTTCTCGTGCTTCGAGTAAGATATACGGGACAGATGTTATCTGATAACCGATTGCCAACCTCACTGGTCAAACCTAAGGCGATCAAAACGGAGAAGTTGATTGGAAATAATCTAGGTCTGGCAATCAGCCAAAACCTGGCGATTCTGATGCATGGTCGAATTCAGGTGAATAGCACGCAAAACAATGAGACAGAGTTTCTAATATCGTTGCCATTACGCAAATACTGGGATCTTCCACAGATTACAAGTGTACAACAACGTCTGAAAACCAAAAAAGTGCTGCTAGCCAAAGATCCAGATATTTTACAAGGCGTATCTACCTTAATGCGCAACTGGGGTATGGATGTACACATGACCTCGGGCTCTGCTACAGCATATGAATGGATTAAGGAAGGATTTAGACCTGACGTTGCTGTTGTAGATATGGGATTGCGTGAAGGGGTGACGGTCGATTTTGTTATTGAACTAAAACGACAGATTGAGAATTTGCCCGTCATTGTCCTCGTCCCCTATGGGATGCATATCGATATGCACCAGTCAGATGCCTTTTTTGATGCTGTGTTAACGAAGCCTGTCCGGCAGACCGAGCTGCTCAATGCACTAAGCGTTATTTTGCCTTAAAACGGTCTCTATGAATTAGCTGTCAGGCTGCGTTGTTCCGCGCTCATGAAGATAAACGAATTGGAAGCACATCCTATGAGGGTGTGCTTCTTTTTGATGGCCTTTCGCGTTCGTACACTTAGAGGTACTGCATTTGCGCAGATTAGGTTACAATAGGATGTGGAAGTTCAATCATATGGATCGAAGAGGAGGACATGCAATCAATGGATTATCGCAGACTGGGTGGAAGCGGACTGAAAGTAAGCGAGATCAGCTTGGGAAGCTGGTTAACGTACGGAGGTTATGTGGAACGTGAAAATGCGGTGAAATCGATTGAAACAGCATTCGATGAGGGCATCAACTTTTTCGATACGGCCAACGCCTATGAACGAGGAGCTGCCGAGGTACTATTAGGGCAAACGTTGAAAGCGTATTCTCGCTCATCCTACGTTCTTGCCACTAAAGTGTTTAACAAAATGGGTGATGGTCCTAACGATCACGGGTTGTCTCGCAAGCATATTATGGAGCAGTGCGAAGCAAGCTTGAAACGTTTGGGTACGGATTATGTTGATATTTATTATTGTCATCGGTATCACAGTGAAACACCGATCGAGGAGACGCTTCGTGCTCTGGATGATCTGGTGCGTCATGGCAAAGTGCTCTACGTGGGTGTAAGCCAGTGGACAGCGGCTCAGATGGAAGCAGCGCTGGGAACGGCTGATCGCCTGCTACTGGATCGCATTGTCGTGAATCAGCCGGTATATAATATGTTTGACCGTTACATTGAGAGTGAAATCATCCCATTGGGTGAACGTAAAGGTATTGGACAAGTAGTCTATTCTCCACTAGCTCAAGGTCTTCTTACGGGAAAATACACATCTGTCTCGGATATTCCAGAGAATAGCCGTGCTGCGAAGCTTGGCTGGGATGAAGGAAAGATAAACCCTGATCGCATAGGTAAAGTGAAGCAACTAATGGAAGTTGCTGATCAGCTCGATCTGAAGGTAGGGCAGCTCGCGTTAGCCTGGATTCTTCGACAGAAGAATGTGTCCAGTGCACTCGTTGGGGCTAGTCGGCCGGAACAAGTTAAAGAAAATGCCGCAGCTTCCGGAATCAAGTTAGAGGCAGCTGTAATTGAAGAGATCGAACAAATTCTTGCGTGATATTAAGTCTATATGGTTCTGTGAGAACAGAATTTAGCAAAGGTATAAAAGAAAGGGATGTCCAGATTCTAGCCTTGTATTGAGGCAGACGGGCATCCCTTTTGGTATGTTGAGAACTGTTGTATTCAGAACGGTTATAATGAATCTTTGTCCAGAACCGCAATATTGCGGGGCGGCAGGGAGCATACCTTGTTGCGCCCCGTATTTTTCGCTTCGTAAAGCGCACGGTCTGCCTGTTCCAACAGGTCGTTGTCATCGTGATCATCACTATGATCAGGGTACACAGCGACACCAATGGAGATAGTCAGTTTTAGCGTCTGTCCATCGGGTAATGTGAACAGGAATCTGGCGACCGCTTTCCGCACAGATTCAGCAATTGCCATGGATTGATGATATCCGCAATCAAGCAACAAGATTGCGAATTCTTCCCCACCGTTTCGGGAGACAAGATCAGTGGAACGCCCATGTTGGACCAGCAATTGCCCGAGCTGTTTCAGTACTGCGTCCCCGGCAGAGTGGCCGTACGTGTCATTTACTTTTTTGAATCGGTCAATATCAATAGCCAACAGGGATAGCTTCTGTTGACTCTGCTTGGCATGCAGAAGCTCAGATTGCAGAGACTGTTCGAACTGGCGCCGATTACTCAGATCCGTCAGATGGTCAGTGGAGGCACGGCGTTCAAGCAGGAATAACATTTCATTCGATCTATTAATAAATTCCGCGATGAGATAGATGAAAATCCCGCCAGCGAAGGAAATAGTCATCTGTATCGGATATACTTCCATCAGTGTAGCCATGCTGTTGGTATTCATCAGCAGGACGATAAAGACTATGGTCATTCCCATGAGGTTCATCGTAATAATTTTCGTTAGTCTAGACCATGAAGCATAGGCAAAATATACACCTGCTAGCCCGAGTAATATCATGGCGATCGCCGCATCAATCGCGGAGGAAGTTACACCAAACATAAGGATGCGAAGGATAGAAATAATGACTCCCGAGATTACCGAAGCTATTCCACCAAGATATACGGCTGCCGTGACAACGGCCAGATGTCTCAGATCTACAATCGTGGTGTCATTTATTTGAAAAGAATAATTCATAAGCACTGTACCGTATAAACCAAATAATAAGCCACCAATGGCCTGAACACGCAGCGAGGGAAAAGGTAAACGAATACTATAGAATTTGGCAATAATCCCTGATAGGTACAAAAAGGTGATCATTACACAGATATTAACAAAAAACATGCTTAACAACTAACATACCTCCTTTTAAGGCATCCCTCTATTTTATCTGAAAATCGACATGACAGCGAACCATATAATCCCAAATGATTGTGAGTATCGGGTCTAATTTTCTATAAAATACTAGATCAGACACATATGGAGACAAGGTTGACTTTGTTATACATTAAGATTTATACTTAATCTAAATCAAAATTGAGATCAAAAGTTGTGCTTATCCTATAGAAAAGCCTAGCGAACGAAAGCGTTCGAAACGGATATACGCTGAAAAAACAATAAAGGAGACCTTGTAGTGAAAACGTTAAATCTGACCATACAACGGCAAGCTGTATATGATGTCGTACGTAAATCAGAAGACCACCCTACTGCCGCCGACGTGATGAATCGTCTAGTAGAGCAAGGGTATAATCTGGCTTATGGAACGGTGTACAATTCTCTTCGATATTTAACAGACAAAGAGCTGATCAGAGAGCTTAAACTTGGCGAAACAGCGAGCCGATATGATGCCCGAATGGATGACCACCAACATATTATGTGTGAGGTATGTGGTAAAGTGGACGAGGTGATGACAGAAGTCCCTCCACAATGGATGAAGCAGGTAGCAGCGGAAACGGGTTATGCAATTGATCATGCACATGTGGTGTTTGGAGGTGTATGTGGGGAATGCAAAAGCAAACGGATCAAGTAAAACTGAAATGGTCGGGGCGGCGGTTACCGCTTCGGGTCAAACCTGTTCTGGCAGATTCAGGGGCTGAGCCTTTTGTGGATAATTGTCCGGTCACAAGACGTGTCATTCTGATCAGCCCGATGCCGGGTCAGGTACATGAATTGGTAAAAGCTCTGACCGATAGTTGCTTTGATGTACTTGTGTTCCATCGCTGGGAGCCAGATCTTCACGAGCGTCTTGTGTTTGATCTGCTGATCTATGATCTCTCGGTTGCCGGAACAATCGATGCATTCGCAGGAATTAGCAGCCGCTTGAATCGCGAAGCTGAACATATGGCACCATGTCTTTACTTGGTAGGAGAAAAGATGATTGGCAGTGCAAGCGGACCAATGCTTCAGGAGGAATTGCTTGTATGGCCAGCACGCCCGCAGGAGGCTCTTTATCGGGTACAGCGGATGATCGGCAGTAGTCCTGTGATGCCCAAACGTGCCTTCTTACCCCAAGAGGGACAGCGAATCGGATTCAAGGATCTGACGCTCGATCGGGAACGCATGAGTGTGCAGCGTGACGAGGAACGAATTCATCTGACCAAGACAGAATATGATCTGTTGCTCAAGTTGATTGATGCCAAAGGTGCAGTCATCTCACGTGAAGAGATGCTAAGCGACATCTGGGAGACTGATTTTACAGGTGGCAGTAATGTGGTCGATGTTCATATTAAAAGCTTGCGCAAAAAATTGGGGGATAACGCGTCATCCCCGCAATATATCGTAACGGTAAGAGGCGTTGGCTACCGTCTCGCGGATTAGATGGATGAGAAAAATAGTGATCAATGGGGCCACCTATTGGTGGAGCTATAGTACGGTCAGAGATGTTTACTGCAGGTCCAGGCTGACCATCATTACGGATAATAAGGATATGAAATATATCATTTTATTTGTAACCAGGGATACTCCAATTTCCGGCAGTCCTTTGAATGAAGGATTACGAATGGCAAAAGAGGATTTAACGTACGCCGTTAATTTGAACCAGCCTAAATATGTGGCAGAAGTTTTATGTTTTTTACTTGAAATGGAATTAGATAAGAGCGTGAAGAAGGTGCAGGAGCTGAATGGCAATGAGCTGTTAATGCGAATGGGTTATAAGGATCTTACAGGGCTCATGATCCAGGAACCTGACTTCGCATAGAAAAAGGCACTTGAGGAGCAGCAGTCATCACTGTGAATCTGACTTGTTCATGCTCATTTAAAGATGAAGCAAAAAGCGGAGACCGTTATTAGACGGTCTCCGCTTTTTTGTTTTTTCAGTGGGATGAAAGGAGTTATGAATCCTTCATATTTCATTCATCTTTACCGCAGTAACCTCATCCTAATCTCATATGAACCTCATGCAGCGAAGTAATGGTACATGTTAGAATCATTTTAACAGTTAGATCAAGTCTAAATGTATATTTGAGTGAATGACGAATATGATTGGAATTAGTAGGACGATACAGCAGCATACATGATAACCATACTAGAGGAGGACGACGGGATGACAGATCGTTTGACAACCAACCAGGGAGCTCCAGTAGGAGACAACCAGAATTCAAGGACAGCAGGAAGAAGAGGGCCTACCCTGCTGGAGGACTACCATCTGATTGAGAAGATTGCTCACTTCGACCGTGAGCGTATTCCTGAACGGGTTGTACATGCGAGAGGTGCAGGGGCACATGGTGTGTTCAAGCTGGAGCAGAGCATGAAGGCATATACGGCGGCTGATTTCTTGCAGGAGCCTGGTACAGAGACGGATGTGCTTGTACGGTTTTCGACGGTTATTCATGGTACGGGTTCTCCCGAGACCGCACGGGACCCCCGCGGGTTTGCCGTTAAATTTTATACGCGTGAAGGCAACTATGATCTTGTGGGTAACCATCTGCCGGTTTTCTTTATTCGTGATGCGATTAAGTTTCCGGATATGGTGCACTCCCTTAAACCTGCTCCAGACACCAATATTCAGGACCCGGCACGTTATTGGGACTTCATGACCCTCTCGCCGGAATCTACACATATGATGACCTGGCTATTCTCAGACTTGGGGACTCCGGCCAGTTACCGTGAAATGGATGGATTCGGGGTGCACGCTTTTAAATGGGTCAATGCCGAGGGTAAAGTGCACTATGTAAAATACAAATGGGAATCGGTGCAAGGCGTTCGTGCTTTCTCCCGTCAGGAGGCTGCTGAAGTCCAAGGACAGGATTTCAATCATGCGACTCGTGACTTGCACGAACATATCAAAAACGGCGATTATCCGCAGTGGAAGCTGCAAGTTCAGTTAATGAAACCGGAGCAAATGGATGATTTCTCCTTTGATCCGTTGGACCCGACCAAAACATGGCCTGAGGATGTCTTTCCATTCCAAACGGTAGGAACGATGACACTGAACCGTAATCCGCAGAACTTCTTTGCGGAAGTGGAGCAAGCGGCATTCTCACCGAGTGCACTTGTACCAGGAATTGAGCCATCAGAGGATAAGTTACTGCAGGGTCGTCTGTTCTCTTATCCGGATACACAGCGTCATCGCCTTGGCCCTAACTATCTGCAGATTCCGGTCAATTGCCCGTATGCACCTGTGCGCAATCATCAGCGTGATGGGCTCATGAACGTGAATCAAGATCCATCCCCGGTAAACTATGAGCCTAACAGTTCGGGGAACAGTCCACAGGAGGACCCAGCATATCGTGATAGCCAAGTTCCATTACACGGCGATGTAGTACGAGAAAAGATTGAGAAAACAGATGATTACACGCAGGCAGGCCAACTGTTCCGCTCATTCACACCTGTAGAGCAGCAGCATCTGCTGGATAACCTGACGAATGATCTCCGAGCCGTGCCGACCGACATTCAGATGAGAGCATTGTGCCACTTTTTCCGCGCTGATGCACAGCTAGGTGGGCGACTGGCTCAGGGGCTGGGTGTAGATATCTCTGCGCATATGCCCAAGTAAAGCAAGCGAAAGTATGCGTGAAGGTAGAAGTTTACTACATCTTGAGTCATTCGGCACACTAATTTTTTGCCGACAATAGAAGGTATGATACGAACCGGGCAGGACTGCAATGTTGCAGAATAGCCCGGTCTTTTTATATTTTTTATCCTCAAATGAAAAACAAATTTACAAATCTTTTACATAAAATAGCTGACATAGAGGTTGACTTCTCGTTCTTGTACACTACAATGAGTAGTGTGAGGGGTGTCTGACGATGAGAATACTTAATTTCAAAGTAGGTGAGCGCGGGCTCAACCGTTTTTTTGGCCCGCTGGAGGCCAAGATTATGGATATTTTGTGGGCTAATCCTGGCAGTAGCATCCGTGAAGTACAGACGGCATTGGAGCAAGAAAAAGACGTAAATTTCAATACGGTTATGACTGTGATGAATCGTTTGGTGGATAAGGGATTACTCAGTAAAACACAGAAGGGCCGCACATCATTATACCAGCCGGTCCAGAGCAGGGAGGCATTTATGAACGATCAATCCAAGGAATTGTCCCAAGAATTAGTGGATGAATTCGGAACTCTGGCTTTGAATCATATGCTCGACGCACTGGATGAAGCCGATGAGGGCTTGATCGAACGATTGGAAATGAAAATTAAGCAGTGGAAAAAGGATAACGATTAGGATGTGGAGGACCCGTTCCAAGATTTTGTTCACCGTCGGGTTTGGTATTCCGGTACTTGTGCTTATACAGATGTTCATGTACGCGATGTATAAAATATTTGGATGGGACATCCGGCTGAATGTATTATGGCTGTGTAATCACTGGATGAGCCGAATGGGTTGGATGTCTATAGGCCATTTTCTGTTGATGCTGGTCGTGCTGACCTTTGCGGGTACAGGCTGGCTATTGTCTCGGCGGATTATTCAAACTCGAGCTGCGATCACTAAGCTTCGTTCGATGGAGATTCGAGCTTGGTCAACGGAGCTCAATGCAAGATACCAACACCTCAAGAAACCACGGTTCCTTATTGTGGACAAATCTTCTCCAGTAGCGTTTACCATTGGTTTGTGGCGGCCTTGCATTGTGCTATCTACTGGTCTGCTCAGCATGCTGGACCCGGAAGAAGAAAAGGCAGTGGTATATCATGAAGTTCATCATCTGTGGCATCGGGACCCGCTGAAAACAACACTACTTTCGGTATTTGCTGTCATGATGCCGTATATTCCCGTATTAAAACATACGTCGCAGCAATATCGCATCGTGAGAGAGATTTTGGCGGATAACGAAGCCATTGAACGTACCGGTAACGCTGCTGGTATTGGCAGTGCACTCTTGAAACTTCTGAGGGCATGTTCACCATCTGGAGAGAGACGGGAAATGCTCATACAATCCTCTTTTGCCGATACATCAGTAAATGTGCGGATTTCGCGTCTCCTCAATCCTGAACTGGACGTTACACTTCGGTTACCGCGTTACGCCATTCTGATCTCAGCAACCGTGTTTCTGCTGCTGTCCATTCTTTTTGTGTGGTCGATTGGATAGATCGCGGCGATGAATGAGGATCCATAATGAACAAGAACAAGAATAAGAATGAAAAGGGAGATGAATGATGAATAATAAAAGCATTGAAATCGGACTGTTTTTCTCAAGGATTATGATTGGTCTTATCTTTATGTTGCATGGCTGGGCCAAATTCGAGGGTGGAATCAGTGGTACTGTAGGCTTTTTTGAAAGTATAGGCATACCGGGCTTCATGGCATCGGTTGTTGCTATCATTGAGCTGGCAGGTGGTGCAGCCATGATTCTGGGTCTGGGTACACGTGTATTCGCCTTGTTGTTCGCCGCAGTGATGGTCGGTGCGTTGTTTACAGCCAAAGCGGGTCAGCCGTTCTTGAGCGGAACAGAGCTTGATTATATGCTGATGGCAGGCTCATTGACTCTTCTCTTGACCGGAAGTCGTTTTCTGGCGCTGGATTACCTGTTCAACCGTCAAGGAAGCGCACGTCAGAATAGTCAGAATATGAATGCCTGATCTGCATCAGAGGGTAACACGAATATATACAACGCAAGAATATCAACAATATAGTGTAGTCTAACCGTATAAATGTAAGTCGTTAAATCTCAGGTTGTTTCCTGAGACTAAGCTCTTTGCTTGCCAGTTCGATAAGGTAATGATGATTGCCGGATCGGATGGACGAGTAAAGAGCTTTTTTAATTTGGACGAAAGACAGTTACTTTTGGTATAATGAGAATAAGTATGCTACTAAGGAAAAATAAGAAGAATTTGGCACGCACAATAACAGGTTTAAGGAGGTTGCGCCATATGATTAAGATCATTCCATCCGAAGCACGTTCCAGCTTTGATCGGGGCTGGTTGCGCGGTAGTCACAGCTTTTCTTTTGGGGAATATCAGGACCCGGACAACACCGCATTTGGACCGATGCGGGTCGCTAACGATGATATTATTGCACCAGGTCGAGGTTTCGGTGCACACCCACACAGTGATATGGAGATTGTATCCATCGTGCTGAATGGCAAGCTGAGACATGAAGATAGTCTGGGTAACGTTGCAGTAACAGGATTTGGCAGTATTCAGCGCATGTCGGCAGGAAGCGGAGTCATTCATACAGAGCATAACGCCTCAGATACCGAGGAAGTAAGACTTCTACAGCTTTGGTTTATGCCACATACGAAAGGGCTGCAGCCATCCTACGAAACGACTTCCTTTGATGTATCAGCTCTGGAAGGGGCTCTTGTGCCTGTAGCATCATCTGAAGGTGGGCCACGGACAGCCACGCTTCATCAAGACATGACCATTTACCTTGGGCGGTTATCGAAAGGTAAGACGCTTGATTTCGAACAAAATGAAGGTCGCCGCGTCTACATTTTCTCCATCGAAGGCAAGCTCGGACTTCAACAGGAACATGTGTTACACACAGGAGATACGGCACGGATCGAAAAGACGGCTTCCCTGAAGCTGGAAGGGCATGAGGACACCTTCTATATGTTGATTGATCTGTCTTAGTTAAGAAACATAAACTCTCACTCCAAGATCAAAGGAGGAATGATCCGAATGGCACAGCAGGAATGGTTCATGGTAAAACACGGTGTGACCGGGCGCGGACTAGCGAATAGCAAGATAGATGCAGAGCTGTCCTATCGATTTCAGCAGGAAGGAACAGGATATCTCTTCACCGTGACAGGGCTAGACGAGCAGACCGTGGCCAAGATTCTGGAGCTCAGACAGGAATTGAATGTATTCCGCTTCGTACAGCGTAAAGACCGGCCTCTGACGAAGCATTGGTATTATGTTGATGGAGAACGTGTAAAATATGATAAAGAGCGGCATACTCTTATCATCTATGCCAAGTCAGAGATTCAATATGTACCTGATGACTATTTTGCAGATTGATGCTCTACTTGAAGACATAGAAATCACAGTTTGAACCTTCCAGTCGGGAGGTTTTTTCCTAATGGATATAGGGTAGAAAGATTAGATGATGCATCTTGATTGTTTAAGGAAATTCAACAAGATTCAATAAAATGGATATTGAAATTAAGCATCAAAAGGTTGACACCTTAAAATAGATGTCGGTATACTGATTACAATTGATAATGAATATCAATATCAGCAAATAGATCAAGGTAGAGCAGATGTGCATGTTTTACAGCGATGCTAAGGGGATAAATACAGAAATGAAGTTAAGGTATATGTTGATTGTGCTTGTGGTTCTATCAGTTGTGTACATATTTATTGGCAATTCAAATATTTCACCTTTGGATATCTTTCATCTGACTCCTGTTCAGCTACAAGTGCTGCAAGTCAGCCGCTTCCCTCGCTTAATCAGTATTCTGGTTGCGGGAATCAGCATGAGTGTCATCGGTTTAATCATGCAGCAGCTTACACGTAATCGATTCGTATCCCCAACAACTGCAGGCACGATGGACTCGGCCCGTCTGGGTATACTAGTTACGCTAATGTGGTTTCCTGGAGCATCCCCTCTGCAGAAGATGCTGGTAGCCTTTGCCTTTGCTCTTGCCGGAACGCTAATTTTCATGCGCATTCTGGAGAAGGTCAAATTCAAGGACACGATCTATATCGCGCTGCTAGGATTGATGTTTGGTAACATTGTTAGCTCTGTAACGACATTTTTTGCCTACAAAAATGATCTGATCCAGAACATCTCTTCCTGGTTGCAGGGAGACTTCTCTACCATCATGAAGGGACGCTACGAACTGATCTACATCAGCATCCCTTTACTCATTATCGTTTATCTGTTTGCCAATCGTTTTACACTTGCGGGCATGGGTGAGGATTTTGCCACCAACCTCGGACTGGCTTACCGACGAGTCGTGAATCTTGGTCTGATTCTTGTCGCCATGGTTTCGGCTGTCGTTATTATCACCGTAGGTACGATCCCGTTTCTGGGACTGGTTGTGCCGAACATAGTAACGCTCTATAAGGGAGATAATCTGCGTGATACGCTGCCGCATACGGCTGTTCTTGGTGCGATATTTGTCTTGGTCTGCGATATTCTCGGACAGCTAATCATCTATCCTTACCAGCTTTCTATTAGTCTGACAGTAGGTGTAGTGGGCAGTGTACTGTTCCTGTATTTATTGCTTCGAAGAAAGGCACATGGATCATGAAAATGAAATATACGGCGAATACTTGGAAATTCGGATTGCTGATTGTTGCGGCAATGCTGCTTATCGGTCTGTTTCTGATCATTCAGGCTGGCGGCAATTGGGATTACATCTTACCCCGCAGAGGCAAAAAAATACTGGCCATCGTGCTAACAGGAGGCTGTATTGCCTACGCTACGGCCATTTTCCAAACGATTACAAACAACCGGATTCTGACACCTGGCATTATGGGGCTCGATTCTCTATACATGCTGTTTCAGACCTTTGCCGTCTTTGTGTTCGGCAGTACGCACATCAGCTTTGTGAACAAAAACCTGAATTTCACCATATCGGTGATCCTTATGGCTTTGTTTGCACTCCTGCTGCATCGGTTTATGTTTCGCAGGGAACAGGGACGTAATATTTATCTGCTTCTACTGGTAGGCTTGATCTTGGGAACGCTGTTCCAGAGCATGTCGTCCTTCATGGAGGTGCTGATCGACCCGAACGAGTTTTTGGTGCTGCAAGGTAAAATGTTCGCAAGCTTTAACAATGTGAATACGGATCTTCTACTCATATCCATCCTTGCTATATTAGCAATTTTATTGTATGCGCGGAAATTCACAAAGTATCTGGATGTGTTGTCCCTTGGAAGAGATCATGCGGTCAATCTGGGTCTGGATTATCAGTACATTGTGAAAAGATTGCTGCTGGTGGTTATGATCATGGTTTCAATCTCTACAGCGCTGGTTGGCCCGATTATGTTTCTGGGCTTGCTCGTTGTCAATCTGGCACATCAGGTATTCCGGACACATCGTCACGTCGTGTTGATCTGGGGCTCCGTTCTGATTGCTGTGGTTGCTCTGGTTGGTGGGCAGCTCATTGTCGAGCGGGTGTTTACTTTTGCCACCACGGTCAGCGTTATTATCAATTTCATAGGCGGTGTGTACTTTATCTATTTGCTGCTAAAGGAGAATAAGTCGTGGTAGAAGTTCGAAATGTCACCAAACAATACGGGGGCGTCCGGGTAGTGGATGACGTGTCACTAAACATCCCCAAAGGAAAGATCACGTCGTTTATCGGTCCCAACGGTGCAGGCAAGAGCACATTGTTATCCATGATCACCAGATTAATCGGCAAGGATGCGGGACAAGTGCTGATCGAAGGCAAGGAAATTGAAAGCTGGAAGAACAAAGACCTGTCACGCAAACTATCTGTGCTCAAACAGTCCAATCACATCAATATCCGATTGACTGTGGAGGATTTAGTGGCGTTTGGTCGATTTCCTTATTCGCAAGGAAGGCTGACAGCCGAGGATCGACAGTCGATTCAGGAAGCGATTGATTACATGGAACTGTCTCCTTTCCGAAAAAAATATCTGGATGAGCTGAGTGGTGGGCAGCGCCAACGGGCCTATATTGCCATGGTGATTGCACAGAACACAGAGTACATTCTGCTGGACGAGCCACTCAACAACCTGGACATGAAACATTCCGTCCAGATTATGAAAGTGCTGCGTAATATGGTGGACGAGCTTGGTAAAACAATCGTTATCGTCATTCATGACATCAATTTTGCCTCCTGTTACTCGGATTATATTGTGGCCCTCAAAGACGGACGTATCGTGAAAGAAGGCAAAACAGAGGACATCATTAACACGGATGTATTACAGGAAGTCTATGATATGCATATTCCGGTGCATGTCATTGATGGCCGGAAGATCGGCGTGTACTTTACTTAGGCGGAACATACAAATCAACTTTAAACAGCGAGAGGGGTTTATTTTAATGAATACAAAAAAGGGTTGGTTATTTACATTGTTAGTTGTGCTGTCTGTTGTACTGGCAGCGTGTGGTGGAAATAAAGCTGAGGAACAGACTGGGGCTAGTAGTGGCAAAGGATCAGAAGCTGCTGCAGGAACAGAGCAGGCCAGTGACAGTGTAGTGATAAAACACAAGCTTGGTGAGACAACGGTGAAGAAAAATCCAGAAAAGGTTGTTGTTTTTGACTATGGCGTGCTGGATACACTGGATCAGCTTGGCGTTGAAGTAGCAGGTGTTCCGCAGGAGGCGGTTCCTTCTTATCTGGCTAAATATGAAGATGCGAAGTATACCAACGTAGGAAGTCTGAAGGAAGCTGATTTTGAAAAGGTGAATGCCATGAATCCAGAACTCATCATCATCTCTGGACGACTGCAGGATTCCTATGAGGAACTCAGTAAGATTGCACCCACCGTTTATATGGCTGTAGATAATGCAGATTACATGAATTCTCTGAGCAGTAACGTGAAGACATTGGGTGAGATTTTCGGAAAAGAAGAGGAAGCAAAAGAGGCTATGGCATCGATTGAATCTTCCATTAAGGCTCTGCATGACAAAGTAACGGCTTCAGGCAAAAATGCACTGGTCGTTCTGACCAATGAAGGCAAGCTTAGCGCATATGGTGCGGGTTCCCGTTTTGGCGTCATTCATGACGTATTCGGATTCACTCCGTCGGATGCCAACATTGAAGTATCTACGCACGGGCAAAGCGTCTCATTCGAATATGTGATGGAGCAGAACCCAGATTATCTCTTCGTTGTGGATCGCAGTGCAGTTGTAGCAGGAAGTGGTGAGGCTGTACCAGCCAAACAGGTGATTGAGAACGATCTGGTCAAAAATACAACGGCTTATAAAGAAGGACATATCGTCTATCTGGATCCAAATTACTGGTACCTGTCGGGCGGTGGACTTGAATCCATTCAGGAGATGATCAAGGAAGTCGACGCCAGCGTTCAATAATGAAGTAAAGACTATAGATCATAGGCATGGCACCTGAAGGGCCTCTGTTTAACACAGAGGCCTTTTTGGTGTCTATTTATTTTAGAGGCACAATCCAATTTGTGAAAAAAGACCACATAATTCCCTGCCTTCTGGCACAAGCTACCTTGTATAAAAACAAGAATGGAGGGGCGGCATATGGCAGGTAACTCATCAGGCAACGACAAGTCTAAAGCTTCAAAAAAATCCTATGACGATAACAACTATGTACCATTGGGACTGCCGTCCCCGCCTATTTTGAAGCAACCGATTAGCGAAATTCATACGAACCAGGTTCAGGCGTTAAAAGAAATCTTCTCAGACTGCTCCGATGTAGTGTTCCGAAACGTCATGATTACTCCGGAGGTAGAGGGACTGCTCGTATACGTCGAGGGGATCGTGAATTCGGCAGATATCCAGGAGCATATGCTGCGTCCGCTCATTCGAGGGTTGATACAGCAACGGACCGATGAGCCAGATGTGCCTATTGATGATACACGGATTGAGCTGACGCAAGTGAAGCGAGTTCAAACCTGGGCTGCTGCGACAGAGGGCGTGCTTGCCTCGTCCGCATTACTGGTCATGGACGGAGAACGTGAAGCTTGGCTGTTCAACGTCAAAGGTGGGATCAGAAGGGGCGTTGAGGAGCCGCAGACTGAGTCTGTCATACGTGGACCTCGTGAGGGATTTACAGAGACCTTGCGTATGAACACGGCATTGCTGCGTTTCAAGCTGAAGACACCTGCACTCAAGATGGTGAGTATGACACTGGGCTCTGATAGCAAAACCGATGTCGTTTTGGTCTATCTGGAGGGCGTTGCAGATCCCAAAGTTATTCAAGATGCCAAGAAACGTCTGGAGAAGATTGAGATAGACGGTATTCTGGAGAGCGGTTATATCGAAGAACTCATTGAAGATCATCCGTACTCTCCTTTTCCACAGATGCATTATTCCGAACGACCGGATACAGTCGCTGGAAACCTGCTGGAGGGGCGCTTCTCCATTATGGTGGATGGCACACCATTTGCTCTAATCGCACCCGTGACGATGTGGCAGATGTTACAGGCCAGCGAGGATTATTATGAACGGTTTTTCATCAGTAATCTGATTCGCTGGATTCGCTTCTTGTTTGTTGCCATCGCGCTATTCCTGCCAGCACTGTATATTGCCATAACAACCTTTCATCAGGATATGTTGCCAACAACGCTAATCCTCAGTATTGCCAGTGCTCGGGAAGCGATCCCCTTCCCTGCTCTCATTGAAGCGCTCATTATGGAGTTATCCTTTGAAGCTCTGCGAGAAGCCGGGGTGAGATTGCCCAAAACGGTGGGACAAGCTGTCAGTATCCTCGGTGCTTTGGTGATTGGTCAAGCTGCTGTACAGGCAGGCATTGTATCTGCACCGATGGTTATTATCGTATCCATGACGGGGATTGCATCCTTCACCATACCTAGATTCAACTTCGCCATTACCGTTCGATTGTTGCGGTTTCCGATCATGCTTCTGGCAGGAATGATGGGGTTATACGGCATCGTTATTGGTCTCGTGCTAATCTCTGTGCATCTGACACAGATGACCTCATTTGGTGTACCTTATCTGTCCGGGGTCAGCCCGTACAACAAGAAAGATACCAAAGATATTCTCATACGGGCACCTTGGTGGAAGATGATCAATCGTCCTTCGACCGTACACCGGGACCGCAAACGTATGGTCAGAGATATTAATGGTTCGCCGGAAGCCGAGGAAGGATGGTGATTCCATGAAGATTCTAATCAAATACAGGGCTGTCATTGCACTCATTCTGTGTACATCCCTGCTATCCGGCTGCTGGGATCGTGAAGAGATCAATGATATTGCTTTTGTTATTGGCATTGCTGTAGATAAAGAAGGTGATAACTACAGAGCAAGCCAGCAAATTGCGCTTCCAGGGCAGTCAGGTTCAGCGGGCAGTGAGGGAGGAGGTGGGGGAACAAGTGGTAACAAATCATGGTTCCTACTCTCCAACACGGCACCAACGTTGCGTGAAACAACACTTGTAGGTCAAAAATCCCTGTCTCGCAAAATTTATTATGCGCATCGCCGGACAATTCTCATTGGAGAGGAGCTTGCTCGTGAAGGGGTGGCCTCCATGCTTGATTTGCTTACACGATATCCACTTAATCGGTTATCGGCATTGCCTGTCGTCACTCGGGGTGAAGCTTATAAAGTGATTGATACCGATGCCCCCATTGAGAAGTTTCCTTCTGAGATGGTCCGCGAATTATGTTTCCTGCATATGAGAAAACCACGTTCACTCAAAACATTTGTTGACTCTATCTTGAGTGAGGGTATTGATCCATTTCTGCCTATTGCTTCGGTCTCAGATAGCGTACCAAAAGATTGGAAGGACTCGAAGACGAATATCAAGTTAGATGGTCTGGCTATTTTCAAAAAAGATAAACTTGTTGGCATGATGGATAAGGACCCGGCAGATGCTCTAATTCTTGCGATGGGTGAAGCCAATGCGCCTGAAGTCATGATCAAGGCTCCTCGCGGGAAGGGGGATATATTTATCAAATTGAACGAGAATAATGCTTCTCTTCACCCTCATATAGAGAATGGCAAGGTTAGGATAGACATTGAACTATATGCTAAAGGTGTAGTCGTGGATAACGAGTCGAATTACGGCGATCTGCGGGAAGAAGAGATCGTCAGAATCAATGATGATATTCGTCAGAAGATTAAGGCGGATATCGAAGAAGGCGTTCATCTGATCCAGAAAAAATTCAAAGCAGACATTCTGGGTATGGGCCGATCCATTCATCAACAACTGCCAAAGGAATGGAAAAAAATAAAGGATCGCTGGGATGTCCTCTACCCGGACGTTAAGGTTGAGATCGTGCCTCATGTCTTGATTGAGAATGTTGGTGTGTTCAATAAACCAATCGGAGTCGTAGAGGAGGATATCGTACATGATTAAACCGCTTGTATATACATATCTGGCGATGGTTATCGTGGTGCTTGTCATGGACTTTCGACATCTGAAACAGGCGGCACCTATTAATCGCTGGTTGTCGTATGGTTTGATTGGCGTCGGGATTGCGATCTGGGTGTATGTAACGACGTTGAACAAAACGTTTTATGTAACGGTGTGGATCAGTCATATGATCCAACGCCTGCTGCCGTTGCCCTGATGAAAGTGCAGTAGGAGGGCCTAATATGAACAGGTACGCGCAGGAACGGAGGTGGAATAATGAATCAGAAGGTAACTCACCGACAAATGGTATTGATTATTATGCTGCTTAGTCTTTCGGGCACGCTGCTTCAACCACATGCTCAGGCCATTTTCTATGCTAAACAGCACGCATATCTCTGTTACGTGCCGGTTGTTCTGGTTATGTTAGCATCGATGTGGATGTTAAGCCGAGTCCAGCGGCGTTTCCCAGACAAGGATTTATTTGAATCGCTGGTGGAGCGTTTTCCGTTTCTCGGAAGATTGATGGGCAGTCTCTACATACTATTTTTCTTCTTTGTCCTTGCTAGAGATATCCGGCTGACGGGTGACTATGTGAGCATCACTTTGCTGGAGACAACGCCCATATCAATCATCGTACTTACCCTGATTATTATGGCTGTTTTTATCGTCCGGGGAGGGCTGGGTTCTCTGATTGGGATGGTTGAGCTATATATGGCTCTTTTTATTTTAAACTCCATCATCATCCCGTTTATGTTGATTCAGCAGATTAATTTGGATCATCTGAAGCCCTTTTTCGATATGGACATTGCCGGAATCGGGACGGGCAGCTGGTATATCTTCTCGTTCTTCGGCGAGATGATTGCCTTGCCATTTGTAGTGAGGGGCAGTGATTTTCGAGTAAAGTCGATATTTTCGGGTACAATTCTTACGGGACTGCTGATGATGCTAATTGTTGTGGAAACCATCGCCGCCATTGGAGTACCCATTGCTTCAAGGCTTGTATATCCATCGTATGAGCTCGCAAGACAATTGCAGATCAGTGACTTCCTGGATCGGTTTGATCTGCCTCTTGCGGCGCTGACACTCCCATGTATTATTACGAAGATCGCGTTTGACCTGTATTTTGTATGCTGGGGATTGAAACGTATGATTCCACAAGTGTCTGGTAAAGTCTTGACGGGGCCGATTGCACTGCTGGGCTTCGTATGTGCATTTTGGTTTTTCCGCAATGCAGTTCAATTGAATCGATTTACTCGAGAGTGGATGTGGGTCGCAATCGTGTTCGAGATTCTATTCCCGATCGTGTTGTTTCTATTCCTTCGTCCGCGTAAAAAAAATGCACAACATGCCCCGAATTCCGCTTCCGAAGGACAGATATCGGGTGGCAAACAACAGAGAGATGGGAAGCAGTCCTCAAAACCTGACCAAGCTGAGGAGCAGTCTGAAGAGAAAAAGCAACAGGATTCTCTTGGTAGCGGCAATCTGCAGCCTTCCTGATGAAAACCATAAATAATCGTTATAGCCAGATAGCCCAGAAATCATGCTGCTTTGGTTTCCCTCTGTGCAAGTAGCCTGTATACTGTAGTCAGACTGATGAACACTCGGCTGACAAACGGAGGGGACTTGAATGGCTCAACACTTAGCAGGGGTACGCGTAGCTTTAACTGGACCGCGGAAGTCCAGAGAGATGTCTTTATTGGTAGAGAAAATGGGTGGAATTCCTCTTGTGCGTCCCGCACAGGGAACGGTATTTTTAGATGATCGAAATATTAGAGACGGGCTGGTCTCTTGGATATCTGATCCCTCGGACTGGGCGATTTTTACGACGGGCATGGGGATCGACGCCTTGTTCGATATGGCTGAGGATATGGATGTAGCAGGACAGCTTCGGAATGTGTTGGCTGAATCGTGTATTGCAGCAAGAGGATACAAAACGGTGAATGCGCTAAGAAAGCTGAAGTTGACACCCTTGGTACGAGATGATGATGGCAGTACAGACGGATTGATTCGTGAGTTTGGTTCGCATGATCTGACCGGTAAAAAGGTGATGTTGCAACTGCACGGGGAAACTGCTCCCAAGCTGGTTCGTTGGTTAGAAGAGCAGGGGGCCACTGTACGACAAGTGCTGCCGTATCGCCACGTCCCGCCGGAAGAGGCAGAGCTGGAGCAACTTTTGGATGATGTACTCCAGCATAAGGTTGACGCAGTGGCTTTTACAAGCGGGCCACAGGTTCGGTTTTTGACGGAATATGCATCTTCTCAAGGCAAGCTAGACCAGTTGCGGACTGCTTTCAAGGAGGGTGTCGTTCCAGCCTCCGTCGGTAAAGTTACAGCCAATGCCATGCGTGAGGAAGGGATCGAAGCGTTAGTTGTCCCAGAGGAAGAGAAGATGGGGGCACTTATTGTTGAACTGGGACGTTACTTTGCAGCACATCCGATCGGTGTCCAGAAAGAGTAATCAACGAGCACGGTGCAGAACTCTTCGGAGTATGCCTGCACTTCAGGTTCGGAGAGGATTATCCGCTGGGTTGCATATGAATAGCTGCTTCAATCTCATGAAAATGACCGTCCCAGACTGTTGTAACCGATCAGGGACGGTCTATTTGTTCTATTTACGACAAAGAGGCGGGATAAACGATGAATATCAAAACCACCATATCCAGCGATCGAACGATGACAACGAGTACTCAAGCGGCACCCCGGCTGGTCATCGCAGGTACGAGCAGTGGTGCTGGCAAAACGACAGTAACCCTTGGTCTGATGAAAGCATTGGCGCAGCGTGGATTGAGCGTGCAAGGGTTCAAATGCGGCCCGGATTATATTGATCCAACCTATCATACAGCGGTGACAGGAAGACCTTCACGTAATCTGGATGCATGGATGACTTCACCTGCCTATGTACGAGAGACATTTCAGCGGACATCCGCAGAACATGATATCTCGATTATTGAAGGGGTGATGGGTCTCTACGATGGCAAAGATCCGCTTAGCAACATCGGTTCTACTGCAGAGATCGCGATGGTTACAGAGACACCGGTCATTCTGGTTGTGGATGTATCCAGTATGGCACGAAGTGCCGCAGCGATAGTCCTGGGCTTTCAACAGCTGGAGCCTGAATTAAACATTGCTGGTGTGATTGTTAATCGGTGCGGAAGTGCGGGTCATTATACGATTGTGAAAAAAGCCATTGAACAAATGTGCAGCATTCCAGTGGTTGGTTGGCTAAAGCGAGATGAAGACATGTCCATCCCGGAGAGACATCTTGGACTCGTGCCCGCCATTGAACGTGGAGAACTGGAGCCTTTATTCCAGCGGGCAGCTGACGTGTTGCTAGAGGGCACGGATCTGGATCTTCTACTGGAACTGGCATCAAGTGCTCCCCCGCTCCAGTATACCTCTAACAACATCGTCCACGCAGGAGGCTCTGATGATATCGAGCAGCTCCCTCAAGTTACTGCTCCACACAAGCATAACTTAACGGATACGTACCAGCCTGTTATCGCCGTCGCTCGTGATGCGGCGTTTAACTTCTATTATCCTGATAACCTGGAATTGTTGGAAGCAGCGGGGGCTAGATTGCAGTTCTTCAGTCCACTCGCAGGTGAAGGAATTCCCGAGGAGGCTGACAGTATATATTTGGGCGGCGGTTTTCCTGAAGAGTTTGCGGAGGTGATTGCTGCAAATGAGCCTTTTCTGCGGGGGCTACGCCAAGCAGCTCAATCCCGGATGCCGCTGTTTGCAGAGTGCGGCGGCTATATGGTACTTGCCGAAACGCTGACAGATCGTGAAGGAAAGACACATACTATGGCAGGCATTATCCCTGCGCAGGTACAGATGCAGAAGAAGCTAGCTGCGCTGGGGTACCGGGAGGCGAGTGCGGTTCAAGATTCCTTTTTGCTAAAACAGGGTGAGATACTTCGGGGGCATGAATTCCACTACTCCACGATAACCTATCGCGAAGAGGAAATCATTCATTATGCGTATGAAACAAAGGGATTGCGCGGCTTGAAGCATGAGGGATATGCTTCGGGTAGCATCGTGGCGGGGTATACACATGTACATTTCGGTTCTTATCCCGAAGCTGCCAAGAGATGGGTGGAGCATTGCCGGATGTATCGTCAAGATCAGGTCTAACTCCATGGCTATGCAGTGTAATGAGTCTGACGCATCACGATGTTTGGAGCAACGGCTAGGCTTAACGGTACTTGAATTCGTCTGCTAAACAATCGTACAACTGAGTTTGGCTGCTACTGCTTCGGCGAGAGTATTTTTACTTTTCTCGTAAGAGACTAGAGTAAGGTTATCATTCCTGTGACTTTGGTCGTGAAGTTAGACAGAGGACTGTCCAATTAAAGGTTTTTAGTGAAGGATGTTGAATGTGTTTAGAGACGGAGCATCCAGAACCCAACCACAGGCCTCGCAACGAAGAACAATCAACACAGTATCCTATGAAAGGAGATGTAGATGATGGATCATCGTAAAAAAGCACTATTGATTGGAGATTATACACATCCGGACTGGCATCCGCTTCAGGGTGTAGATGCAGAGATTAGCCGGATCTTTCAAGATACGATCACAGTTCAGTGCAGTGAAAACCGCAATATGTTCCTGCATGAAAATATTTCTGGATTTGATGTCTGTATCTCATACGTGGACGATTGGAGGGGGAAAATCTCTCCACAGCAGACAGCGGGCCTACTGTCTTATGTGAGCAATGGGGGCGGACTGGTCATCTTGCATAATGGAATCTCTCTTCAAAATCGGAATGAGATCAAACAGATGATTGGAGCCAAATTTCTACAACACCCTCCCTATGCACCACTCGAATTCACGGTTACAGAACAGAGTCACCCAGTGACGGAGGGGATCTCCAGTTTTACCATGGAAGAAGAGCCTTATGAATTCGAATTCGGTTCATTTGCCGAGACCAAAATTCTGTTGGAATACCAGTCCAGTGAAGGGCCAAAACCTGCTGCTTGGGCGCACAAATATGGATTAGGACGAATCGTATATTTGATGCCAGGACATTCGGTTCCATCCTTTGCTAATGAAACGTATCGAAGATTGGTGTTGCAGGCAGGCAAATGGGCAGCGCGGTACGTATAATGAAGCTCTCCTTTTTGCATGTCGAGGTTTAAGAGGTGTAATATAAAGACAACCAAAGAGGAGGATGAATAAGATGAGCGATTTGTTCAAGAAGGCGTTCTCGTTAGGTCTTGGTCTTACGGTAGTCAGCAAAGAAAAGATTGAGAAAACCGTGGAAGATCTGGTGGAACGCGGCAAGCTTGCACCCGGAGAATCCAAAGCGTTTGTTGATCGGTTGTTGGAGCGTGGTGAAGAAGAACAAGGCCAGCTGAAACGTGTCATTCAGGAGCAGGTCAAGCGTGTGCTTCAGGAAGCTGGCGTGGCATCCCAGAATGATGTGTCCAGTCTGGAGCAACGTATTACAGTGCTGGAACAAAAGCTGGCTGAACTGCGTCAGACACCACAGCTTCATCCTGATGAATCCCCGGCTCCATCTGAAGATTCCCCTCCTCTTAAAGGAAACGAGATCGAATAGATGGTTGTGCGGATTAAACATATCGGCAGATACCGTGAAATTGCCATGGCGCTGATGCGTCATGGCTTCGGTTATATGGTCGAGGAGCTGGGGCTGTTTCAGATGCTGGCTCTGCCTCGGCGGTGGATGTCGCGTGAAGCACAACCAACCAAAACGCTGAGTGAACGGATCAGGCTAGTGCTTCAAGAGCTGGGGCCGGCTTTTGTCAAGCTGGGGCAACTTGCAAGCACAAGAGCAGATTTGTTACCTGAATCGGTTATTCACGAACTGGTTAAATTGCAGGATCAGGTTCCAGCGTTCTCATCCGAGACGGCAAGGGGTATTTTGGAACAGGAATTGGATACACCGCTGGAGGAGATCTTTTCCCGGTTCGAGGATACCCCGGTGGCTGCGGCCAGCATTGGTCAGGTGCATCTGGGCAAACTTCAGAGCGGAGAAGCAGTAGCGATCAAAATCCAGCGTCCTGGTATATCGCGGATTGTTCAGCGTGATCTGGACATTCTACGTGAACTGACCGCCATGGCGGAGAAACGGTGGGACTGGGTGAAGCAATATCAGATTCCACAGATGGTAGAAGAATATGCGCAGGCCCTCATGGCGGAGTTGGATTATACAGTAGAAGGTCGCAATACGGAGAAGATTGCACAGCAATACCAGCAAGACAACAAAGTGAAGATTCCCGTAATCTATTGGGATCAGACCTCATCACGTGTACTGACGATGGAGTATATCGAAGGGATCAAGCTGAACAACCGGGACGAATTGGTGGAACGTGGTCATGATCTGAACGATATTGCGGAGCGTCTGGTGGATGCGTTGCTGAATCAAATATTTATGCAAGGTTTCTTCCATGCCGATCCGCATCCCGGCAATCTGATGGTGCTTAAGGATGGACGTCTTGCCTTTATTGACTTCGGTATGGTGGGAAGTCTGAGCGATGAGATGAGGCAGCAACTCTCTTCGCTTATTATAGGCTTGATTCGGAAGGATACCGATAGCATGATTCGCTCCATTGAGAAGCTGGGCATGATGCCGGATGATATGGATGTGCGAGGATTTCATGTTGATTTGGACAAACTTCGGACGAAATATTATGATATTCCCTTTTCCAAGATCAGTGTGGGTCTGGCCCTAAATGACCTGTTCGGCGTTGCGCAGAGGCATCAGGTTGTGATGCCAGCGGATATATTGCTGATGGGCAAGTCATTGCTGACGATGGAGGGCGTCATTGAACATCTCGATCCTAATTTGAGTATCGTCGATATGGCGGAGCCGTTTGGACGTAAGCTATTAAAGGAACGTTTTAGTGCAGGTCGCATCAAAAATAGATTGTTCCGGAGTGCCGCAGATATGGCAGAGAGTGTCATCGGTCTGCCAGGACAGCTTCGGCAGCTATCGTCCATCATCAGCAAAGGTAAGCTGCGGCTTGAAATTAGCGTACCTGAACTGGAGTCTCTTTTGCGCAGATTGGATCAGATCAGTAATCGTTTGTCCTTTAGCATTGTACTGCTTGCCTTTTGTATCATTATGGTTGGACTTATTATTGGATCTTCGATTAGTCATCAGTCCACAATGTTATGGGATATTCCGGTGATTGAGATTGGTTTTCTAGTGGCGATTCTGATGGTTGCCTTTCTGCTCTATTCGATATTTAAATCGGGCAGGTTCTAAACCGGAATTCACAAGATTGCAAAGGATTGCATAAGCCCTGTAGAAACATAGATATACCACATGTTAAGTGAAATCACTGTAAGGAGCCTTCATTAAGGCTCTTTTCTTTTTTACTGAAACAAAATAATGACCACAATATGGGTCGTTTTGTTTATGAGATAGAGATAAAAGGAGTTAAATAGTGTTAGATGAAGATAATAAGAGATAGGACTCTATTTTCAGGGGAATACCGAGTTCGTACATATGTAATCCTGAATCTATAATAATAGGTCAGTAGATTAACGGACCCGGTTTTTCTGAGAGGGGAAAACCAACAGGCATCGCATTCCCACGTTGATTCGATGGACGTGATGGTGTAATTGAGATGAGATGTTATGAGTAAGAAAGAGTACTGAATGGGTGACGGAACAGGCCAGTGCACGCTGGAACGGTAATGAAGATGGTGAGTACGACACGGCATTGAGCTATATCGTAGAAGTAGAACCATCGTAACTTGGGAACCATTAGACTAGACATGGACTAAGGGTAAAGTGTCTTCGGATATATTCCGTAGCAGGCGAAATGGCGGGAACAATATGTTTTTTTGGCGGAGAATGATCCGTTATTTTGTGTTGTTTGTGGCCTTTGTGGCGTTGCTATTGTTGCTGTCTATGGATACCAAGGCTTCAGATCGGACGTGTACGGCTTCCGTTATTCTTCAGTGGATTGGTAAAAGATCAATAATATGAGGAGTACATCTGGGAGGCAAGGCAACAATATATGAATACATTAAAACAACAGTGGTTTGGTAACATTCGCGGCGACCTACTCGCAGGCATCACGGTAGCGCTAGCGCTCATTCCGGAAGCGATCGCTTTCTCAATCATAGCAGGTGTTAATCCAATGGTGGGACTATATGCGTCGATTACCATCGCGATTGTCATCTCGATTGCGGGCGGCAGACCAGGCATGATCTCGGCAGCAACAGGAGCTATGGCGATATTGATGGTAGGGCTCGTTAAGGACTATGGGGTGGAGTATCTTTTTGCAGCTACCATTCTGACGGGCGTGATTCAGTTTATATTAGGTCTATTCAAAGTGGGGCGATTCATTACGTTTGTGCCTCATTCGGTATTAACTGGATTCGTGAATGCACTCGCAATTCTGATCTTCATGGCACAGCTTACCCACTTCACAGGAGCCAACTGGATCATGTATGTGATGGTGGCAGGAACGCTGGCGATCATCTATATTTTGCCACGCTTTTTCAAAGGGGTTCCGGCTCCGCTCGTGGCTATTATTATCATGACCATTATTACGGTGGTCTTTCATCTGGATGTCAAAACCGTAGGTCAGATGGGTAATCTGACAAGTACCTTGCCGATGTTTCACCTGCCGAATATTGCGTGGACATGGGATACACTGATGCTGCTGCTGCCGTATTCATTTACGATGGCACTTGTCGGTTTGCTGGAGTCGTTGCTGACAGCGACCATTGTTGATGAAATGACCGAAACCAAAAGCAGCAAAAACCGTGAGGTACGTGGTCAGGGGATTGCAAACTTCGTGAATGGGTTATTCGGCGGCATGGCTGGTTGTGCGATGATCGGACAGTCGGTCATTAATGTGAAGTCGGGTGGACGCGGCAGGTTATCGACATTTACAGCGGGAGCCTTCCTTGCGATTTTGCTCCTGTTGTTCAGCGGTGTTGTGAAGCAGATTCCGATGGGCGCACTGGTTGGCGTGATGTTTATGGTGTGCATTGGGACATTTGACTGGGGTTCTGTTAAAAACATAGCTCGCGTACCACGCGCTGAGGCGATCGTTATGGTGGTGACGGTAGCCATTGTTCTCTACACTAACGACCTATCAATCGGTGTTATGGTGGGTGTCGTGCTCAGTGTGCTGCACTTCGGCTGGAAACAAACTAAAATTCGCGTGCAGTCTAGTCAGGAGCAAGGACAGAAGGTGTACCGCGTGTACGGGCCTTTCTTCTTCGGCTCTTCGTCCCATTTCGTCGATGAATTCAATGCAGAAGCTGATCCGCAGGAGATTACGATTGACTTTGGCGGCTCACATATCTGGGATAACACAGCGGTTGTCGCAATTGGCAAAGTGAAATTCAAATACGCGAAGCTCGGTAAAACCGTGCATCTGCGCGGATTGAACGAGGAAAGCTCCCGTCTGCTGGAGCGCAGCGGATTCATCGTTTCAAATGCCAAAGGTTGACGTATCCATAACATAAATATAGCGGTTCTCTTTTACGGATAAGCCGGAAGGGAGCCGCTTTTTTGGCTGTGTGAGATTGCCAGTGATTATTAGATGCATGATTCATTGAGGTAAACCGTTTATGCTACAAGTTGGTGCGGTAGCTCAGTTTCGCTTTTGTTTTGCTGGATGAACGTGTAAACTACAGGGTATGGAGAAGAAGAGCAACGGGATGATTGCTTTTTAAAAAATTCATTTCATATTCAGTGTAGAATTCAGGAAAACTAGTACCGGGTACGATGTGAAATGGACTTATCTAAATGAATATACAGAGGTGTAACGATTGGCTAACTTTGAACAACTGGGCATACGCCCGGAATGGTGCGAGGTGCTGAAACATCAGGGCATTGCCGTACCGACTCCAGTACAGGAGCGTTCTATTCCCGTACTGCTGGGTGGACGTGATATCATTGCCGAGGCGCAGACGGGCACAGGGAAAACACTCGCTTTTTTGCTGCCGATTATTCAGAAAATTAACGTATCCGACCGCTCTCCACAGGCACTGATTATTGCGCCTACACGTGAGCTGGCTCTGCAGATTACGGAAGAAGCGAAGAAACTTACGGCGAACGATGACAAGATTCATGTACTTGCTGTATATGGTGGACAAGATGTAGAGAAACAGCTGCGCAAGCTGCAAAACGGAACTCAAATCGTAGTAGGAACACCAGGCCGTCTTCTGGATCACCTGCGCCGCGGTACACTGAAACTCGATAATGTGAGAAAACTGGTGCTGGATGAAGCCGATCAGATGTTACACATGGGCTTCCTGGACGATGTGGAGACCATTTTGCGCGAACTGCCGCATAAACGTCAGACGATGCTATTCTCCGCGACGATGCCTAAAGGCGTTCGTGTGCTGGCCAAGAACTACATGAAAGACCCGGAGGATGTAAAAGTGTCTTCCCGATCGGTCATTCCTATTCACCAGATCCGCCAGCAGGTGCTGGAGTGCACGGATCGCAGCAAATTTGCTGCGCTTTGCGGCATGATTGATACGTATCGCCCGTATTTGGCGATTATTTTCTGCCGGACGAAACGCCGGGCATCGAAGCTGAACGAGGATTTGCGTGAAGCTGGGTATGACAGCGATGAGCTTCATGGTGATTTGTCTCAAGCGAAGCGTGAGAATGTCATGAAAGCGTTCCGGGATGCGAAGCTGCAAGTGCTTGTGGCTACAGATGTAGCGGCACGCGGGCTGGATGTTGAAGGGGTTACTCACGTGTTCAACTACGACATTCCGCATGATGCCGAGAGTTATATCCACCGCATTGGTCGTACAGGCCGCGCAGGTGGAACAGGTCTTGCCGTAACGTTCGCAACCCAGCACGACAGACCGGAGCTTGCTCGTATTGAGGAAGGTACGAACCAGAAGCTGAACCGTATTCAATGGACAAGTGATGGCCCAGTTGCTTCCACGGGAGAGACTCGCCGTACGATTCATCGTGAAGGCGATGATGAGCGTGGTGGACGTTCCGCCGGAACAGGCAGTGCCCGTCGCGGTGCAGGCCGTAACGACCGCAGAGAAGGCGGACGTGGCGGTCGGGGCTCACGCGGAGGCGAAAGTGGACGCAGCGGTGGGCGCAGTAGCAGCCGTAGCGGTGACGAGCGCGGCGCAGGCCGTGGATCGGCGCGCAGTAGCGATAGCAGTCGCGGTGCAGCAAGCTATGGCCGCAGCAGCAGTAGCCGCGGCACAAGCCAAGGCGGCCGCGGTGGTGCAGGCCGCAGCGAAGAGCGCAGCAGCAGTGGCTGGGCTGGCCGCAGCGCAGACAAGCGCACCGCTGGGCGCGGCGGCGCTGGTTCGGGCCGCCCGGACTCCGCAGGACGCGGTCCGGGCAAGGGCGACCGCCGCGATTCTCGTCGCGGGCGGTAAAAGCAATGGCGCAAGCGGCGATGCAGCCGCATCTTGCGCATTGCATCATCGCCATGCCACCGCAGCAGCAGGTGCAGCATGGCATATCACCGAGAGCGTTCGGGTACGGAATCGTGCCGAACGCTCGAACCAAGGGTCGCGACGGAACCACGTCGCGCCCCTTTTTTACAACCAAGCTCAAGTAGTCGTTGCTGAACACAACGCACAACGTACTGAGCGAACGGTAACGATAAAACACCTCATCCTAGACCTAAGGACGGGGTGTTTTTTGCTTAAAACTTATATGATTAAGGATGGTACGAGAACGTGTAACTTCGTGGCAAGATGCAGGGAAGTGCTATATACGGTTCGTCTATATATGGGGGAGTTGATTTGCATTCTATTAGACTTCCCACTAGGACTGCTGCAACATCACCCATGAACATCGGCGTACTGATCACGGTACTTTTCGTTATATACCCTGCCCACAGACTCGGCGAGTCCGCCGCGTGCTTTGGATGGATAACGTTCAATCGTCTGGTACAGCCTCATGAACCGGTCTTTGGACATGAAGCGTGCGTAGCGGGTCATCAGGCTGGGAAACAGTTCAATATATTTGCTTTTGCGCACGGCAGCGGCGGCTACGGCGGTCAGAATCTGGATACCGTTATGCAGCTGCAAAATATGAACCTCATACGTCGCGATATATCGTATCGCATCTTCGTGGATCAATTCCGGCTTCAGCCGGGCAACTTCGCCAATATACTCGGCAAGGAGCCGCTCGAAGTTTTGGAGCAGGAGCGGTTTAACCTGCAAGTCCATATCGCTGCGCAGCACGAACGATTGTAATAACGCGACCTGCTGTAGCCGAATCCGGTCGTTGTAGATCAAGGAGCCGATCTCGCGCAGCATTTCATAGGCGAGTGCCTCATCCTCTTTTCGCGCTTCAGCAACGAGAGCCCAATTCCGGTTAATGCCCTGGCGAATGGTCTCTTCGTCCAGTTGCAGCATGCGTTTTACCTCACGCCGCTGTTCAACCTGGAATGAACGCTGCTGCATGAAAATCAGGATGCCGAGCAGCACTAGGGACGCCGTCGCCGCGATCATGGATTGATCCAGCGTTTCACCGAAATAAGTGGCGGCTGCACCAATCAGCATAACGAATAAAACATGACGCACCATTCGGCGCTTCACTCGTGAACCTGCTTTCTCTTCGACAGAGACAAGGGCGCTACGTCCGCAAGACGTGCACTGGTCTTCCCAGAGGCACGTATATTGCCCGCAACGCTTGCAAATATGCAACTTTTGATAGGCATATGTCGTTCGGTAGAAAGGTCGTATGGATACCACTTTTTTTGTACTCATACCCGATCACCGCCCGCCATTCAAAATATTGTACAGGGTGCGATCGGCATCTTCGCGGGAGACAGGTTTCCGGCGATGAATGAGGAATGCAACGACCTTGATCATGACAAAAAGAAACAATATGGCGAGGCATACGTATGTAACCATAATTCCGATCCTTTCTATGGCTTGAGGATCAAGCGCTGTAATATTGCAGTTTGCTGCCCATAACTATATCATATTTCCATAGATGGAATAATCATCCGAAAACAAAGCCCGAAATCGTTAAATTTTGTTAGACATGACAAAACTGTAACTCGGAATAGGGGTGCTTTTCAGATTTTATTAGAAGACTGTTAAGATTTCCTTAAGGCTTGACGCCTATAATAAACTATTCCCATTTTAATCTCAAACGTGAAGGAGTACATCTTATGCTGCGGACACGCAAAATACGCTGGTTCAGCGGAACCCTAGTTCTGTTGTTCCTACTAACCCTGTTGTTGCCTACGGCAATGCTATCCCAAGCGGAAGCAGCTCAGGCACAGACGAGCGGGATTGACGCGGTGCTTGTAGCCGATGTCAGCAACTCGATGAATACAAGTGATCGGGACAAGATCAGTAACGAAGCGATGAAAATGTTTATAGATATGCTGCCCACCACTGGGGATAAAGTAGGTATCGTTGCCTACACCGATCAGGTAGAGCGAGAAAAAGCCATGCTCGAGATTCAATCTGATGCAGATAAAAGCAATCTGAAAGACTTCATCGATCAGCTCGGCAGAGGCCCATATACGGATATATCCGTTGGTATTGCGGAAGCGATGAACATCTTGAACCATGGCGCCGACCCAGCGCATTCCCCGATGATTGTGCTTCTGGCCGATGGCAATAACGATTTTAATAAAAACAAAGGACGCACTCAGGCCGAGTCGGATGCAGATCTGGCGAATGCGGTCAAAGATGCGCAAGCGAAAGGTATCCCAGTCTATACGATTGGACTGAATGCCGATGGGAAGTTGAACAAAAATGCACTTGCAGACCTCGCCAAACAAACGGGGGGCAAATCCTTTATTACGAATACACCGGACGATCTGCCGCAGATTCTAAGTGAAATCTTCGCTGATCATGCCAAGCTCAATGTCGTGAAGCTACCTTCTGTAACCGGGAACGGCAGTTATCAGGAAGTTACCGTGAACGTGCCGAATGACAGCGTGCTGGAAGCTAATATTTCTATCATGTCTTCGAAGCCCGTACAGGTACAGTTAACGGACCCTTCTGGCAAGGACGTCAATCTGAACTCCAATGAAGCGAAGCTGTCCACATCCAAGAGTTATTCACTCGTGAAGTTGTTGAAACCTCAGGAGGGTGACTGGAAACTTCGGGTAAAAGGAGCTCCCAAAGACAGCATTGATATCAATCTGCTGTTTAACTACGATCTTCAACTCGTTGCGGACCCAATTAAGACCAAGTCCTATAAAAAAGGAGACAAGATTGATCTGGCAGCGAGGCTCGAAAATGGTGGTCAGCCGCTACAGGATAATGATCTGTATACAGACATGAAGGCCACGCTCGTTATCAATGACAAGGACACAGGCAAGAGCGAAGAGCAGCCAATGAAGAACACCGGCTCCGGTTTTGCCGGAACATTTGAAGTGCCGGATCATCACAACTATGAACTGGTCATTCGTGCGGAGGAAGATAGCTTTTACCGTGAGAGTGAACCGATCATCATCAACGCTGGGGGGGCAAGTGGAGGTCAGGCACAACCAACTACCCCAGCGGGCGCAGATGACAAGCCGTTTCCTTGGATGCCGGTCATTCTCGGTGTGATTGCTCTGATCGTCGTCGTGGTTGGAGGCTGGTTCTTGCTGGGTTGGCTGAAACGCAAAAACCGCGGCTTTGTCGGTCAGATTATTGTTGAGATTCGGGATGAGAATACTGGTGACAAGTCTTATCCGCAATATAAAAAGCTGGCATCCTTCCGGGGCAAGTTCCATCTGCATCAATTGCTGCAGCTCGACCCTGAACTGAAGGAGACTGAGAAATATATCTTTACACCTGGTAATGGAGACCGATTAATCATTCGCAATACCGCAGGAGGTACGCTGGAGAAATCCGGCCGTGCAGTCGATGCAAGCTCAGGCGTTGAACTGAAGAACGGTGATCGACTGAGCATCCCGCTGCAACAGGCGGATAAAACCATTTTGATCGAGTATTTGGTGTAATTTGATTATTTGGTTTAAATGGATGATTTGATTTAAAAGGAATACCAATATAAGTTGGGCTAATTTGTTTACATGTGAACGGAGAGGACAGAGAAAACCTGAAGAAGCGGAGCGTTCGCCTGAAAGCTTTCTGAAAGAAAGCTACTACGGAAGCATATGCTATTCATCAGATTTTTCCCTTTGGAAAAGGGAATCAAGAAAATCTGGGGATAACAGCGATCGGAAGGTTACTCTGTCATCGGAGTGGCAAGTGTAATGAGTTGTAGCCCGACTGGTTTAACTAAGGGAGGATATCGAATGAAACCGATTGTTAGAGAACATATTCAGCAACTGGATGTATCACTGGGCGGAGGTATTGTCAGTGAGAAGATCAGGGTCGATACGATCGATAACCCGATTCTGATTATCGGATTGGGCGGAACGGGTATTGATGCGCTGCTGCGTCTGAAATATCAGATTAACCGCCGTTTCAAGCTGCCACAAGACCCCGTTTCCAAGAAAAAGATGGAGAAGCCGGATAACGTTGAGTTTCTCGCATTCGAGACCAATGAACAGGATCGCGCGAAGAAATACAGAGGCATCGGACTTGATCCGATCAACGAATTCGTATTACTATCGAATGCCGAGATTGGCGGACTGTTGCAGAATCGAAGCGTACTGGAGCCATATATCACGGACTGGCTTTCTCCTGAACTGAGCATCACAGATGGCATGAACGGAGCGGCAGGGGTACGTCAGGCCGGGCGTTTGCTTCTTTTTACGAAGATCAATCAAGTCGTGCAGGCCATCGATAAAAAGATCAAAACCCTATCCGTTGGCACGAACAAAAAACTGATGGTGTTCCTGCTCACCGGTCTGTCCGGTGGTACAGGCAGCGGCTGCTTCCTCGATATTTCTTATATCGTGCGCGGTATCATTGAGCGGGATCACGGCTCTGCCGGTATTGACCGCGTCAACACGCTCGGTTACCTGTTTACACCAGACGTGAACCTGTCCAACAAAAGCCTGAGCGAGCACACACGCGAATATATTCGCAAGAATGGATATGCAGCGCTCAAAGAGCTGGATTACTGGATGAACGTGGACAGCCGCGGCGAGCGGTTTACGCAGAAGTACGGCAACATTTTGACCGTAAACTCGCCACTGCCGCCATTTAACCTGTGTCATCTGATCTCGGCAACGAATACAGAGGGCAAACTGCTGGAGAATGCCTACGACTATTGCATGAACGTGACCGCGGAGAATATCACCAACTTTATATCCAGTGAAGAGAAGCAATCGGGCGAGGAGTTCGCGATCCATGACTATATCAGCAACATTCGCACGAATATCGCACAGATGAACAAAGTGTACCCGGCCAACTATGATTACAATATTATCGGTGCCTCGTCGGCCGTACTGCCGATTGAAGAGATGACGACGTATCTGGCCTACCGGATGTTTGACAAAATGAGCACCATGTTCTCCAAAGCACCGAATCAGGAGGATACCGAGAAGTTCGCTCGCAAGCTGGGCATTGATCTTGAAAGTGTAGTTAAGTCCTTTGAATCCCGTGTACCTGAACCGCTGCCGGGTTACCAGAACAGCGAGCGTCTATCCTATGGCAACGTGGTGAAATCCCAGGTCGTCAACATGGATACGGAACTGGAACAGAACTTCCTGGCACGTGCTCGTGAGGAATACATCAAAGCGAAGAAACAGCTCCCGGGTGAGATTGCAGGTCAGTTTACAGAGCAGATCCGACGTATGTTTTTACATCCTGAACAGGGTCCGTTCTATGTCTCTCGTTTAATTTATACGGAAAAAGGGTTCTGTGTACTAAAGATGATTCAGTCGTACATCGAAACGTTGCGCGAGAATGCCTTCCGCATTCCACGTGATATTGAAGCGGCACAGGAGCAGTCCGAAGAGAAGCTCGGTGATGCGAAGAGTGCTTTTGTCTCCAAAGAGAAGAAAAAGAATGCTTATATTGAAGCCAAAATTCATGAGTACTGGCTGCATGCCGATGTGGAACGTAACGATCAGATGATCGAGTTCTATGAAGACCTGTACGAGCTGCTGAATCAGGAGAACAGCCGCATTTATAACGTATTTACGGAGACGCTGAATGCGCTCAGCTCAATCTTTGCCAAGAACGGCGATCTGCTGACACGCGGCGAAGAGCAAATCGATCATAAAGGCAACAAGACATACTATTGGAACGTGGTAAGTGTACCGGATATCGTGAGCGTGGTGGATGGGCTGCTGGATAAGCGGGATACGGATGATTTGATCCGTGACTTCTCCCGTGAACTGCTTGAAAATTCGAGCCAGTGGGTGAAGGAAAACGAGATTGATATCGTCAGCTCCATCTCTGACTTCTTGAGTGAGAAGTTTGGTGACCTGATTACTCGCTCCATGGAGGACTTCCTGGTAATTAAATACGGGAAAGATGAGTCTGTCGAAAAATTCGTGGAACGTTTCATTGCTGGCAAGCTGGATGACGAAGCGGTTCCGGTGTTTAATCTGAGCAACAGCACAGGCAGTCTGCACTTTCCTTCCTGGGGATTTGTATCCGTGCCAGCACAGGCTCCGGGTATTTTGAAAGGGATTCGCAACTACCAGAACAATGCCGTGGGCAAATCCCACTTTACCGTGAAAGAAAGTGAAGTGCGGAACCGGATTTTCTGGCTGAATACCCGCAACGGGGTACCACTCTTCGTATATACACCTCTCAAAGTGTATGAAGAGAGCTACGAACGCACCATTTTGGATAAAGAGGGTATTGGACGCCACTTGGTGCAGACGGAGAAAAACAACTGGACGTACCTGCCGTCTCCGATTCCGGAAAAATCATGGGGAGATGTGTACGAGAATGCGCGTGTGAAGCAGTATAATGCCAGAGTTCGCAGTGAATTCGAGCAAGCGCTTGGATATAAGATTGTTACTGCCAAATCGGTAGATGAAAATACGAGCAATCGGTATGCGGTTGTCACGACAGAACCATTTGACCTGTCTGCGAAGCTGGCTGCGTACGACATGCGTCTGACGTCCACCACACCGAACCTTGGTGAAGTGAAACGGGCAGTCCTTGAACTGAAACGTCTGCAATCCGAAGGGTTGCCACGCGTAGATGTGAAGGATATTTTCGGAAGTATTAATGAAGATATGGCTAAAGAAAACCTGGTACGCTCTCCGCAGCTGATCGCGCGGGTACGTGAGGAACTGGCGAAGATGAATGCCATCACGACCAAAGTGGCTGAACTGGAAGGCATTCTTGCTCAGTACCAAGATGAAGAACAGTGGTATGATCGCTTCATTGAAGCCCTGTACACAGATACCATTGTTAAAAAAGGTGCACTGTACGTCTACGATCGTGATCCAGAAGAGGACGCGTGGGAGCCATTCGCCAACTTGATGAAGAGCCGTAATTTCGCTGAGTACGAAGTGTTTGGCAACTTCCGCGCTCTGTCCGAGAAGGATCGCAGTACGCTATTGCGCAAATCCTCACGCCGTGATAATGAACTGACCGCTTCCGAGGATATTACTCCATTGCTGAGCAAACTGGACGATCTGGCTGCACTGTTCATGGAGTCGCGTGATCGCCTGGAGTATGAGCGGGTAGAACTGGCGAACGGGGAAGACATCTATCAGTTCTACAGAACGATGTCGTCGAAGTTGAACGACATTCGTAGAAGGCTGAAGTAAGGTGGCTGATGGTATGAATGTACCAATAAATAGGCAGCGAATAGAAGCAGAACAAGGAATGCAGCAAGCATTAAAGCGAGAACTGGAGCAGTACGCTGCCCGTTACGCCGCAGAGCAGGAACGTCAGGGCAGTCAAGGGGATGGACGCAGTAGCATCCATTACCCGGCCCTGTTCCTGTTTGTCGGTGATCTGGTGAAACCTGCAGTGTCCGCTGTGCATGGCATTAACCAGTTAAAATGGGATAACGAAGACGGCGTGGTCTACGTGCACATTGGAGCAGACGATTCGTTAAATGGAGCCAATACCGCTCATACAGCAAATTCGTCTCACAGTGATGCTCCTAGGGAGTCCGTGCAGGGCTCGATGATGAATCTGGATGCATCTCATCTGAAAAATGCTAGATCAAGTCATGGAGCTGCTTCATCACATGAAAATGCACAGGTAACGTACCACCGTTTGCCGCTCTCCACTTTGCAGTCACAACGGCAGGCATCCAAGACGCTCCGCAAGGACGTACATCGCAGCTTTCACGAGTCGGCGGACGCGCTGTTTGGATTGAACCGTATGATGCGACGGGTAAGTAACCGTATTGCTGACTATGGACGTCTGTATTCGTCCTTTGATCGAATTTACGTAACCGTCATTACCCGAGCAGATGATCCGCTGAATGTACTGTTGCCGGAAATTACGAAGCTTGCCGAGACGATCTTGGCACAGTCCTTCAAATCGGTGCAGACGGATCTGCATGTGCTCGTTAGCGAGATGGAGCAGGTCGATTCCTTCGGATACGCTAGTGCTGCAGGACTTGCGTTTCTGCGAGAGCTTGATTTCATGCAATCATTGGACTACAGGTTTAGCGGCAATCTGCTGGTGACGGAGGACGGAATCTCCATCCCTATCAATCATCCTGCTGCTCCGTTGTTCGACCTTGTCTATGTTCTATCGGACAAAAACGAACGTGGTACGGGTGTTCCTGGCGGCTGGATTGAAAATGCCGAGATCATCTGCCGCATCTGTCTGCTGAAGAACCGGAAGCAGGAGGAGACTCACGAAGACCGGACTGCTATCGCCAGCACAGGCGCGAATACCTACAATAATACATCGTTTAAAAATAATATCCGCACCACCTCAGATCAGCACGGATATGCCAGTGCAGGTTTTGCCGAGATCAGGCGGCCGAACAAACCGATTGCGTTGACGGTGTTGTATCACCTTTACCGTTATCTCCTTCGTCGATTGCAGCAAGAGCCGGATTGGAGCATCAAGGAGAAGCTTGCTTTTTTCGGACTGGATGCTTCATCGGTGGAGCGCAAAGTAGAGGGACTGCTACCGCGTGAAGACTTGATTAGTGGCATGAGTGGCATCATGACGCATAATCGCAGCTTTGCTGAGCTCAAGCCGCTCTCCTTGCGGGAAGCTGAACGAGCACTGTATGGAGATGGGGCGGAAGCCTATTTCCGCGAGAATGTGGTCCGTCCTATACAGGAGCGTGTCCGTGAGCGCAGTTCTGCCGGGTCGCTTCGCCGTCAGGCTGAACAGTCCCATATGGAGTACCCCGAAGTGGGTTACTTTCAATGGGCTGCCTGGAGCGACGGTGAGCCGGGCAGTGTGCGTGAAGCGCTACTGGCACTGATCCGCGACAAGTCGATGCAGCTTGAATCCGCACGTGCCCTGCTGGAACAGCGTCAGCAGGAGCGAGTAGAGGACCAATCGATCAAGCGGGCGCTCTTCCGCGACAAGCAGAGTGTGCGCAATCTGATCGACTGCCTGCTGGAACGTGTATACGAACCCAAGGTAGACCTGCTTCGTTTGGAAAATGAACTACATCTGCTTCGCATCTACGATACAGAAATGGAAGAACTGCATCGTTACAGTATTCAGGTTACCAACTCACTTCAAGCGTTGGAACGTACGTTGCGCGGAGTGGCTGAAGAGAGTATCGCCGCTGCCGATGAATACATCGGACAGAATGTTATGGAATATTACGGCAGGGTAACAGAAGGGCTAATCGCCGATCTGGAGGCGAGACGTGGACCGGATGTATGGTTCGAAGATCGATACATGGGTGATATGAACCAGCTCGCCACGGAGGGCAGTGACCGCTTGCTTCAACGTCTTATGGAAGTATGCCGCAGCTTGCTGTTCTCCGCGGAACCGCTGCGATTGCCGTTTGAAGAGGAATTACTCCAGCGGGCCAATGTGACGATTACGTATGGGGATCGAGATGTGTTAACCCGGGATGATCTATTCCGCAGACTGTACCGCACACTGGAAGAACAGGCCGTTGTTCGCATAAGAGTGTTCGACTATACGCAGGAGCATCGGTATGAGGAGAAGTACTTTTTTGGCGACCACCATAGTGCTTTTCTGGATTATGCAGCACATGCAGAGGAGACCTCACGCATCTACAAGCTGGGTGTGGTGTATGAAGAACGCAGCAGTGGGGTGGAGAAGCTCAATCTTATGGGTGGTTTCCATCTGGAGGATCTTATGGTTTATCGCAACGGCAAAGTGTACTATAACTCGTATACGGAGAATGGTTATGAGCTTCACCCTACGGATCTGGCAGAGAAGCTATCTCCGCTTCGATAAGCGATGAGAAGACAATACAACGCCCAATACATCTGGAAGGTCATTCTGTCAGGGGAGTGACGAGGTAACCATCTTTAGTTCAACTTGTTTAGTTGAGCAGGAGTGGGAGTGGCCTTCCAATTCACTTGTGTAGTTTTCAATTTATTCAGGTGACAGGGTACTAAGTCAGCCTGCATATGGCGGGTTTTGAGAAAGGATGCATGTAGACATGCAGCGAAAAATTAATCTTCTCCTGGTGCTGTTCAGCCTCATTGGCGGAGCAGTCGGTTTTGCGGCAGGGGAAATCATGCTGCATCAGTGGCTTGGGGAGATGCCGCGACTGCTGCTGATGGGGTTATACTTTGGTGTGCTGGCACTGAGTGTAGGGTTGTTCTGCTTACTAGCGGAGATGATCTCACCACGTCTGAATGGTGCTTCGTGGAAGCTCAGATATCTCGGCTTATCCTGGAAGCTGCTCGTTCCGGCAACACTGGCTCTGCTGTTGGTGGCTGGACTAGGTTTGCAGTTGCTATACCAGATCAATCCGGGCGGGGCGAAGCAGGTCAAAGATATCGTCCTGATGATCGACAACTCCGGCAGCATGAACGACACCGATCCGAATAATGGGCGGTTTGAAGCAGCCAAAACGCTGATCAACCAGATGGAGAGCGACAAGCAGGTGGCGGTGATTACGTTTGACGATCAGCCACAATTGTTGCAACCCTTCATTGCGGTAGATAGCGAAGCTTCGAAAAATGAAGTGAATAACCAAATCGACAGCATTGTGACAACGCCGGGTGGGACTAATTTTGATGCGGTACTCCGGGAAGGGATGGAACTGATCCAGAGCAAGCCAGATGCGAAGCGGGGAACCGTCGTTATCCTGTTATCTGACGGATTCAGTGATGCTGATATCTCAGGTATTCTGCCGCAGTATGTACAAGAACAGGTTGCGATTCATACGGTTGGCTTGAGCCTGGTTGACCCTTCGGGAACAGATCTGCTCAAGAGCATAGCTCAGCAAACCGGCGGAATGTACTATGATGTGCCGGATGCAGGTGGTCTGGACCTGGCATTCCAGCAGATTTACGATACGATTGATGAACGTACACTCGTGACAGAGCGTACTGGTGCCATGGAACATAGCGTATATCTCGCCATTTTCCGCGTCGCTGCCTTACTGTTAATCGGTGTAGCCCTAGGTGTATCCCTTGGTCTTGTGTTTGATAACCGACATCTTGCGCTCAGCTTTGGTGTGGGCGGTGCAGTCTCCGGCTTACTAGCTGGTTTATTGCTAGAGTGGGGATTGAACGGTTCGAATGTAGGTGATGCTTTCGTTCGGTTGGGAGCAATGCTGATCCTGTCGGGTGTGCTTACCCTCTTCTCATGGATTGTTCCTATTAAAGAGAACACGCCGCGTAAGAGTAAAGGACGCCGGGATGCTGGTCGTGGGACTTCTTCTGCGGAAGGATTCGGGCAGCGACCACGAGACACAAGCAGCAAAGGATTTTAACATCAGGGAGGTCAATGGAATATGCGGGTTATGAATGCAGATGCAGATCCTTCAGCTCCCCGGATTCGAAAGCTAACGCTCGCGGTGGACGAAGATCGCTGCACGCTTCGCTGGCTCTGGCCGGAGCAGCTTGAGGCAGTATATGTAGAACGTCTGGAACTTAATCAGATGAACGGGGATCGCGTGGCTGATGAACATTGGGGCGATGCGGATCACAGTGGAAGCTGCCGTGCAGAAGCATGGACACAAGGCAAGCTGAAGCTGTATACACGCGAGGAGTACAAGGCTAACAACGGGTATACAGACCGAATCACCGGCTTTGGTGCGATCCAGTACACCGTGTATGCATGTCAGATGCATGAGGATGGGCCTGTGCTGATTCGTCAGCAGGATGAAGATAATCGAGGGATTGCAAGTGCAGGCAAGGCGGATATCCGCTTTGCCATTCGCTATAAGAGCGGTTTTTTTCAGAAACGCAAGACGGTTCTGATCACCGTGACGGCCGAAGTGCCTGTGCCTAAAGAAGCGCTCTGTTATGTTCGCAAGCAGGGCGGTGTACCGCTGAACAAGGACGATGGTACGGTGTATCCGTTTCTGAGTGATTTTGTACCTGGAAAAAATGAAATGCCGCCTGTCGAAGTCGCCAAAGACGACTATGTGAGGTTATTCTTCACGGATGGCCCGAAATATGGAGCCGCTTATCGGCTCATTTCAGACTGAACAGACACGACGATCGAAGTTGAATTTATATTTACACGTAAACGGGGAGGGGAGTGGCTATGAGTTTTTTTAGCCGGTTTTTAAAGAGACAGCAGCCAGAGGAACGACCGCTGTTTTACGACATCGTATGTCCTTACTGCTTCAGCAAATTCTCACCGGAAGACGTGGTGTTTCGTGCGGCACACCATCGTGACGATGATGAGGACTATGCGCTCGGAGAAGACGCCAAGCTCAACCGATATCGGGAGCGCTTTGGACTGGATACGGTATTTGATATGGAGGCTGTGCTGACACCTTATGACGTACCGGAAGAACATCGAATCTATTCGGATAACATCATCATGGGACTGAACGATCGTTATGGGGTAGTAACGCGCCGCCGATTGTGCCCGCACTGTCATAACGAACTGCCTGTAACGGCAGGCAAGGCACCTAGCAACATCATTTCCATCATCGGAGCATCCCAGGTGGGGAAATCCGTCTATATGACATCGTTGATTCACACGTTGCAGCATTATACGGCAGATCATTTTGACGCCGCCTGTATGCCGCTGAATGCAGAAATTAGCCGCCGTTTCCGTGCGGATTATGAAGAGCCGCTGTTCGAGCGTGGCGACCTGCTGGATTCAACACAAAAGGAGAAGTTGCAGGAGCCGTTTATCTTCCAATTTGTGTTCAAGGATGAGGATAAAGCACCGTTGACACTTGTTTTTTTTGATGTGGCTGGTGAAGGTATGGTGGAACAGGATTATCTGGGTTTGCATGGACAGCATATCAAAAACTCGGCAGGCATTTTATTTATGGTGGACCCGCTCCAGATTCGTTCCATTCGGGACAAAATCCGTATCAATTTGGGCAGCGAACCGGGGGAATGGACACCAAAGTACGATGAACCGCGTGATGTGGTGCTGACCCTGTTCGGTGACTTTATCGCTTATCAGGACAAGGCCAAGACCGATATCCCAACTGCTGTTGTGCTCACCAAAAGTGACATGCTGCATTCCCTCAAGGATGAGGAGGGGGATTACATCAAATCCAACAGCAATGTATTCCGCAACATGGTGCACCGCGATTGGTTTGATCTGACCGAGTTCGAGAATATCGATGGGGAGATTCGCCGTTTTATCGAGAAAGTGGATCGTCCGTTCAAAGGCACGATGGATGTGTACTTCAAGAACACCGCTTATTTCGCTGTATCTGCGCTGGGCAGTAATCCGGTGGATATGAAAATCCAGGGCGTAGTTAGCCCCATTCGTGTGGATGAACCTTTCCTATGGCTGCTGTACAAGCTCAAATACATTGAGGGGAGAGTGGGATAATGCGTTCTTCCATAACTCCGCCCATTCAACAGCAGATGTACACAAGAGAGCGGCGCGGGGTATTCCGGACAACAGAAGGATTCGATACGGTGGCTGCATCGCCGGGACTCGACCCTTCCTTTATCAAAAAAGTACTTCATCCCTACTGTGTCTATGATGCTCCTGCGGAGCTGACAGGCCGAAGTGAGAAGGATGAGAGCAAATTCCCAGCTTCCATGCACCTGCTTCATCTGGAGAACGGTGGGACGATTCTGGGGCAAAATGTGTACCAGGCTGCGGACTTTACCGGGCTGCGCAGTGCTTTTTTCGCTCATAACTACGTGTTGTCTCCAGCCAGCTCGGAGCAATATATGAAAGGTATGGACTGGCTGGATACCATGTTCGCTACTTCGTATGACATCGAGCAAGGCACGGAGCTGCCTGTGCTGACGGCGTTGCCTGTAGCAACGGGAGATGGCGCGGTAACTCGCGCTGGACAGAGCGACAGCCATTTTAATTCTAGTGCTTCAACGAGCCAGATTCTGAGTGCGCTGAAAATGGATGAGACACTGTTCAAGCGTTTGCTCTATGCAGTAATGCAGGCTGTGGCAACACGCCGCAAAGTATACATAGCGCTTGATGTGCCAGCGGAGGAAGTGACCGCAGGTGCGAAAGCTCTACTGCGCCTGCTGTACAAGGCACTGCCGTTTGCGTTCAGGCGGCAACTGGGCTTTATGACGTTTGCCAAGGAACCGCAGGCCAAAAAGGGAATTCATGTGCAGTTTGTGGAGCGCGGTACATTGCGTCCCAAGGATCGGAATACGGAAAAAGATTTCACCTTTGATCTCATGTCAGGACGGGTTATGCATGCAGAGGCTTCGGTGGCCAAGCTACCCTATATTGAATTTGCATGGTTTTTGATACAAGACCCGGCAAGGGCGACTGCGTTCTACGCGTTTGCTGATGAGATGCTGGCAGGCATGGAGCCCGGACGTGAGCTTTCTATTGAGGCATACGGAGAATTGTCAGTATTCTTTAGCCTCGAACAAGGTATAGAAGACGTCTATTTGAATAACAAAAGCGAGGTTTTGAGTGGGTTACTGACCTACCTGAAACCAGAAGGAGCGTTACAGCAACGCTCACGTCTGAATGAACTGTTTCTGACTTTGCTCAGCCGAGAGTTAGACAGTACACGACGAGAAAATGTACCTGAAGAGGCAGTTGCCTCTTGTATTGGGGACTATTTCAGCATTGCAGCACCCGTCGTGAAGGCAAGGATTGTCGATTATTTTATCTATGCTGTGAACAATGCCCGCGCCCAGAAACGGATGCGAGCTGTCCAGGAGCTGTATACCATTCTGGAACGCGATGCTCGGCTGCATCAGGCATTCTTTGATAAGGTGCTGGGCAATGCATCGTTAACCAAGCTGCTGTTTGAGCCATATCTGGACAATCAGTTGAAACGTACGGAAACAGCAGCGAGTGTCATTGATCTTATTCAGCGGTGGGTTACCGCCAATCCGTCTGCCATCCAATCTACATTTTTACTCGAACGTTCTTGTGAAGAGCTTCGGGAAAGGTTGTGCTCTGCGCCTGACCCCGTTCAATCTGCGAACGATGCGCTGCAGCGGGTTAGTGTGCTGGATCGGATCACCGGGAACCGCGAGCTTGAACCTGAGATTACAGGACATATCGGACAATCTGACGTCGCTGCTAGTTTAGAGCACCGAACGGGTCAGTATAGTAACAACCTGGCTGGGTATCAGGAAGACTTGACGAAGCTGGCAGATAAGCTTGCCTATGTGATTAACTTGTTCATGATTCAGGATCTGGATCTGGAACGGGTGAATCGCGACCAGCTTCTGCGTATCGATATTTTGCAGCATGAAGATGAAGTTCGGGATTGGGCTGCACGCCAAGGATCGGATGTCTCTGCAAGAACAAATGTGATGCTGGCAGCCAGAGCATGGCTGAAAGGTGAGGTTCAGGCAGAAGAAGGGGTGGAGTCCCTCTCTCTTGCTGAGCGTGATGAGCTTCAGCGCTGGACACGTCGCTGGCTAGCGACAGAGCTGCAGAATCATCGGGGAACAGAAGCGTATGAGGCTTTGCCGCTAGCGTTCTACCGTGGGGGAAGCAGCAGTAATCGTCTTGATTATTCGGGTCTGATCGAATTTGTACGTCGTCATACAGGTCAACCCGAAGTCTTGTATGCGTTTTTTGAATGGTCTGGCAAGCAGCGGATGTTTGTTCGTGGCTCTAATGCGCATAAAGGTTATGCAGATGCCATCATTACGTATTTTAAATCTCATGACCGGGAAGCATTCCGATCCAAGTCCGCTTTTAAGCCGTATTATGCAAAAGCAGGAAAAGCGATGAAACCGGTCTATGATCGTGCCAAAGCTGAGCTAGCTTCTCCGTTAATGCGTATACTAACTGGAAGTAAGAAGAGGCGATGGCTGGGGATGTTGCTTCTACTCCTGGTTCTCGGTATTGCGGGTGGTACGTATGCCTGGATAAACAGTGCGTCAGAACCTCAGGCGCAGCCACCGACCGATCAGAAGCCTGTAGCCCCTGCTGAGCCTGAGGAGAAACCAGCAGACTATATTGCTTATATTGTCGCTGCGAATAAGCAGAACGAAGCAGAATCATCGTCCCTGTTAGTCATCCGCTATAAGAACGAGAAGGGCGGTGATCCTTTTGAACGTGGGCGTCTCCAGTTCCTTATGGATGACGGTAGCACGAAGGATCTCGTCGTTGAGAACAAATGGAAACCATTGAATGATGGTCGTGACATGTCTACCGGAACCAAAGAAGATTCCGCGTCAGATTCAGAGGTTGGTGCAGGGACAGAAAATGCATCTGAACCAGATGCAGATGCAGATCAAGAGTCGGCAGATCCCGAAGCTGGAAGTGCATCAACAGGCGTAACGGATGAATCATTGACACAAGACGAAGGGGAAACGGATAAGAATCCATCGGGTGTGGCCTCGACGGAAGGAGTCGCTAATACGGACAGTTCAAGTTCAAAACCTTTAACTGTGGCAGAAGTGGATCGCTTGTACCCTTACGGTATGCAGATGACGTTGCCGGACAGTATTGATCCGAAACATGTGGTAGGCATCCAACAAGGTACAGCAGAGGGTTCGGAATTAGCTGTTGAGCTGATACAGGAACCCATCTGAGATTCCATGATGTAACCATACAACGAATCATAACAAACACAGAAACATACTAAGATAAGATTAAGTTGAGTTAGAAGGATGGTCCTGAGCCGAGGTTTCAGGATCATCTTTTTTTTTTGAGATAACCCGTTTAACAAGAGGAGATGTGCAGTGGACATTTCTAGTTCACAAAATAGACATAAATGGATTGATTCAGATTAAGGTTATGAGTGAACAGTGAGAAATGGCACGGAATCATTGAGAAATACTCTCATATAATAAGTGAGGAAGTAAGTGGTTTAGAGCGGGAGATAGACAAAAAAAGCCTGAATCCATCAAAAGATATGGTATTTTTGGTTGACAAGTGATAATGATTATCAGTATCTTTATTGTAGCAGATTTAATTCAGAAGTAATGAATCAGAATATAAATTCAATTTCGTGGTCGTTAGGATAGCCGGCATACATAACCGGGATTAATGAGAGAGGGATGATCGCATGTTTCGTCTGGAGACGTCCAAGTTGGATATCGCTTATGAGGAAAGACTGATAGTTGAGGATCTGAACATTCAGATTCCCCAAGGAAAAATTACTGCACTTGTGGGAGCCAATGGTTCGGGAAAATCAACGATCCTGAAGACGATGGCACGTATTATGTCTCCGAAGGCAGGCAACGTGTTACTCGACGGGAAGTCTATTCATAAGCAGTCTACGCGTGAAGTTGCCAAGCAACTTGCGATTCTGCCTCAAAATCCTACAGCTCCGGAAGGGCTGACCGTTACAGAATTGGTTTCTTATGGTCGCTTTCCTTATCAAAAAGGATTCGGTTCCATGCGTGCAGAAGACAAACGCATGATTGAGTGGGCGATTGAAGTAACCGGTATGACCGAATTCCATGATCGTCCGATCGATCAGTTGTCTGGTGGGCAACGTCAGCGTGCCTGGATTGCTATGGCACTTGCACAGGAGACGGATATTCTTTTCCTAGACGAGCCGACAACCTTCCTCGATATGGCTCACCAGCTTGAAGTATTGCAGTTGCTGGAGCATCTGAATGCAACGGCTAATCGGACCATTGTGATGGTCGTACACGATCTTAATCATGCATCTCGATATGCACAGCACATGATTGGAATCAAAAAGGGTAAAGCTGTTGCACAAGGCTCACCGGTAGAAGTCATGACTTCAGATGTACTGCGTGAAGTGTTCAATATTGAAGCGGATATTGTTATGGACCCGCGTTCCAATGTACCGCTGTGTTTACCATATGCACTCGCTGGTGAACGCCAAAGACCTGTAGCTCCTGAAACAAAAGTGATGAACAGTGCCATGGTTCATGCCGTGGGCCGTACGGAACATCGCGTTCAGGCAACAGGCAGTTAATTGAAATGAGCTGGATTGCATATGCGATCCTGAAGTATAGAAATGAAGCCGCTGTGCGCTGTAGCACGCGGCTCATTCGCATTCACGGGAGGATTCACTAATGGGCGCAATCGACTATACCTGGCTTGAACAATATGGACGGATATCGACCAGTCCCGCTTCAGATCCAATATATACTACAGTTTTGGCATCGTTACGGGATGCAGAGCAGGCGAAAGAGATGCTGACCGCATATCATGAGTATTTACGTGCAGATTGCTTGCGGACCACTGCAGTATATTTCATGCATTCTATTCGTGGACTGCTGTTAGCCATTCATTACATGAATGCGATGTGTGACACGATACTAAATATTTCTCTGGATAATATTCAACTACAGTTAGTTGTTCAGGACGGATATCCGGCATTCCAATTTCTATTGCTCGATCAATCCGAGTATGCACATCCTGCGACAGTGGTTAAGGATCAATCGGAATCGAAAGCTGCATCTGTATCCGCACGACAAGCGATGCTCAACGCGTATTACAAGGAACAGCTTAGGCCTCTCATTGAGGGAATTGCTCAGGCTGTCGGAGCGAACACAGGACAGATGTGGGCACAGCATGCGTCGATCCTGAAGTGGTTCAAGACGCTGGTGGTCCAGATGGACATTACAGATGAAGAACGGGAGGCTGTTCATCAGGGTTATGAGTATGTGACTATGATGCCGCCTGAAATTCTGGGATTGCGCAAAAATGTGTTAGCTTTCAAGCCCGTGGAGATCGACAGTCCATACCAACCTGGAGAGAAAATGTTGATGAAGTCAGCATGCTGTCTGCATTATAAGGTCTATGACGGTCAAGAGTATTGCTACAGCTGCCCTAAGCTAAGCAGAGCTGAGCGGCAAAGCCAATACGATAAGATCAGGGCTTCACGGTAAAATTTGATGTATACGATGGAACAAGTCTATAATTAACTTAAAGGTTGCACGTCATAGCCTATAAGCTATAGGTGCAGGCTCATAAGCTATTGTGGGCATTGGTGTATATTGGTTTATACATGCCCTCGTCTAATTTATGTCATAGGAGGAATCAGCAATGTCCGTATATTCTTACAAGGCAGTAACAACCGCAAATCAGGAAGTGCCTCTGGATATGTATCAAGGCAAGGTGCTCGTCATTGCAAACACAGCTAGTAAATGTGGGCTGACTCCGCAATATGGTGAACTGCAGAAGCTCTATGATCGCTATCGTGATCAAGGTTTGGTTGTACTTGGTTTTCCATGTAATCAATTCGGCGGACAGGAGCCAGGTACAAGTGAAGAGGCTGAATCTTTCTGTCAAATCAACTATGGCGTAAACTTTCCAGTCTTTGCAAAAGTCGATGTGAACGGTGAAGAGGCACACCCTCTGTTTCAATATTTAAAAGAACAGCAACCTGGACCGGTGGAAACCAGTGATATTCAGTGGAACTTTACTAAGTTTCTTGTGAATCGTGAAGGTGAAGTTGTTGCCCGGATTGAACCCAAAGAATCACCAGAGTCAATGACTCAAGCGATTGAGCAATTGCTCGGTTAATTCGCTGTATGTGAAATAGATTGATGATGCGAAGTCTGTCCCTAGATAGGGCAGGCTTCTTTTTGTTCTCTTTTTAAAGGCCTCTGAACATGTTGAAATGGTTGCTGTCCCCTTAATGGTATGTTGCCCATTACTCATCAAATTGAACTATTTGGTCGGCATAAGCAAAATGTAATTCGGGGAAAATGAAGTTAGTGAGAACTTAAGAAAGAAGGCATTTATACAGAGTGTGAAAACAAAAGACCGTGACTGCACTGTCGTTATTTTTTTCTGATTTAAGATTTTTTTTGCTTAACCTATTGCATTGTGAAAAAGATCACATTATAATGAGTGTATAAAGTGAAATTAATCACATACACATTGTTCTGTTAATAGTGAATTATTTCACAACTCAATAAGTCTAATTATTCAATATTTTATATACACCAAGGAGGAACTATTCATGAAAATCGCAGTCATCGGATGTACACACGCAGGAACGGCAGCCATCGTTAACACCGCTAAATTATACCCGGACGCTACAATTACGGTATATGAACGCAATGACAACATTTCCTTCCTATCTTGTGGCATTGCGCTCTACGTTGGTGGAGTCGTGAAAGACCCTGATGGTTTGTTCTACTCTTCGCCGAATCAATTGGCAGAACTCGGTGTTGTCACTAAGATGCTTCATGAAGTTACAGCCGTTGATGCTAAAGGACACACCTTGCGGGCTAAAAATCTGCAAACGGGGGAAGAATTTGAAGATACGTTTGACAAATTGATCGTAACTACAGGTTCATGGCCAGTCGTACCCAAACTGGAAGGCATCGAGATGGATAACATCTTGCTCAGCAAGAACTACAATCACTCCAACACCATTATTGAAAAAGCGAAAGATGCGAAACGCGTAACGGTGGTCGGTGCAGGTTATATCGGCGTCGAACTGGTAGAGGCATTCCAGATGAATGGCAAAGAAGTGACGCTGATTGACAGCGTGGATCGGATTTTGAATAAATATTTGGACCCTGAATTTACAGATGCGATTGAAGAAACACTGACAGGAAAAGGTATTAAGTTGGCTCTTGGCCAGACCGTACAAAAGTTTACTGGCGAAAACGGCAAAGTAACCAAAGTCATCACATCCAAAGGTGAGTTCGAGACGGACTTGGTCATCCTCTGTATCGGGTTCCGTCCGAATACGGAGCTGCTCAAAGGTCAGGTGGATATGCTTCCTAACGGCGCAATTATCGTGGATAAATACATGCAAACCAGCCAAGAAGATGTCTTCGCTGCAGGTGACAGCTGTGCAATTCATTACAACCCGACTGGCAAAGCTGCTTACATTCCGCTGGCGACCAATGCAGTTCGAATGGGTACGCTGGTAGCACGCAACTTGGTTCGTCCAACGACGCCTTACTTGGGTACGCAAGGTACATCAGGTATCAAGATTTACGAGCAAAATATTGCGGGTACCGGGATGACGGAAGCGTCTGCTGCTGATGAAGGTCTACAAGTTGAAGCCGTAACGTTTGAGGATGCCTACCGTCCAGAATTCATGCCAACTGCCGAGAAGCTGCTGCTAAAAGTGGTCTATGAACAGACGACTCGTCGAATTGTTGGTGCACAGATCATGTCAAAAGTGGATCTGACGCAGTCGATCAATACGATCTCCGTCTGCATCCAGAACAACATGACCGTTGATGAGTTGGCCTTCATCGACTTCTTCTTCCAGCCGCATTACAACAAACCATGGAACTTCCTGAACTCGGCGGGTCTGCAAGCTCTGCCACCAGTAGAAGTTAAGGAACCGGCTCTAGTGTAAGGAAGAGGATGGGCTTTGAGAGATGGAAAAATAGAAAAAACCAAGAGGCT
>JAFWEX010000057.1 GCA_017512705.1 Paenibacillus sp. | reverse complement strand
TGAGTACATCATCTCCACGACGACCAGTGCGACGGAGAGAGCGAGGGAGACAAAGAAGAAGGACAAGTACGTGAAACAGCTGAACGAGCTTCGCCCGTATTATCAGGCTCTGTCCCATATTGCGCTGCAGAGAATTCTTATGGATCTGGATGACGGCGTGAAGAAGAACTATCAGTTGTTCCAAGGAGTGGAGGTCTCGACGGAAGGAAAGAAGAAACAGACAATCAACTTGTTGTCAAAGATATAAAAAGGGGGATACAGGTATGGGTGAGTTTTATCAGCCTCCTTTTACAATGACAGAAGAAATAACGAATTTGGTGATCGAGATCGGAGAGCAGGTCGGCGCTGTTGCAACCTATGACTCCTTGCATCCTAATCCGACACTGCGCAGGGAGAGTCGAATCAAGTCGATCCACTCCTCGCTGGCGATTGAGCAGAATACTCTCACGCTGGAACAGGTAAGCGACGTTATTGAGGGTAAACGCGTACTGGGACCGCCTCAGGATATCAGAGAAGTTAAGAATGCCTACGAGGCTTATGAGAGAGTTTCCGCATTGGATCCTTACAGTGTGAAGAACCTGTTACTGGCGCACAGGATCATGATGGATGGCCTTGTGAAGGAGGCAGGGGTATTCAGGGGTACGAATGTCGGCGTGTATGCAGGCACGCAGCTGATTCATGCCGGTACTCCGGCAAATTATGTGCCGGATCTGATAGATCAGCTGTTTACCTGGCTGAAGCAGTCCAAGCTGCATCCGTTAGTGAAATCATGTATTTTTCATTATGAGTTTGAGTTTATTCATCCCTTCGCGGATGGAAATGGCAGAACCGGCAGACTGTGGCAGTCGCTGATATTACAGAAATGGAAACCGTTTTTCGCATGGCTTCCTGTTGAGACGTTGATTCATGAACAGCAGGATGGATACTATGCCGCTTTGAATGCATCAAACACAGAGGGAGAATCAACAATCTTTGTCACGTTCATGCTTCAGATCATACGGGATGCGCTGGCGGATATTATCAAAACGCAGAATAGCCACCAGAATGTCGGGACAAATGTCGGGATAAATGTCGGGACAAATGAGGAGAAAGTGCTGACACTTCTTCGTCAGGATGGGAGATTGACCGCAAAAGTACTTGCATCCACCTTGGGAATAACAGAACGACAGGTTGAGAGGCTTGTGGCTTCCCTTAAGAAACAGGGTGTGCTGATTCGCCATGGCGCAAGCAAAAATGGTTTTTGGGAAGTTGTTGATAAGACCTGAAAGAGGTTGACGGAATGGATCTAAAAGAAATACAGGACAAACTGAATGCAATGTTTGCCGGAGCGTGTAACAAGTACCATTTGGCGACCAATTATTGACCCAAAAGATATTGGTAAAACAGGATAGGTCATATAATACGTATATATGTTGTGGTAATTTATAATGCAAACCACTTTATATCCTACAAACCAAAAGGTCATCATAGAATATGAATAATAACAAAACTGTCCCTTCCCACTCCCGTTGATCCTCAAAATGACACTCCCGCTGAGCGTCCGGACCGGAGATAACAGGGAGAAAAAAGAGAAAAAAATATCATAGTAAACAATCAGGCCTTGTGCCGCGGATCCCCGCGGCATGAGGCTTTTTTGTACTCTGACTCCTTGCACGAAATATAAAAC
>JAFWEX010000056.1 GCA_017512705.1 Paenibacillus sp. | reverse complement strand
TTCATTTTTTAGTTTGTTAGTTGGTCAGTTTTGCATGTTTTGATTTTTTGGTTCGTTAAGTTTTTTGGGTTTCTTCGCGTTTATCGGAGTTGAGATTCCCACTTTTGTAAGTCTAACCGGTTTGACGAGCATAGTTGAAATGCCAAGCGGTCACGCTATAATATATGAAGCTCTGCTTTACATTCCGTTAACAAAACCAGCGAATGGATTTAATCTTTTTCCAAGAATCATTAAACGACTCATTAGCGGCCTATTAGCTACTCATTAACAAAACAATCATTCACTATCTGAATAAGGGGGAAAACGTCATGGTTTTCACTCAGCCTATGCGAAGTGCCAAAACGCGCCTTCTGCTTCATCCACTAACGCTATATGTTATTTTCGCCATACTCATTCTACTCAAACTAATGTTGCTGCACCACAATCTTAACGCGTATTACATTACGATGGGACTGCTCGACAAAGTGATTGCGGTCGGCTCCTTGATGCTTCTGTCTTTCTGGGTCTGGTGGCTGCCACGTAGAGGCATGATTGCTTCACTTGCTCTACTTCACCTGCTCCTTACTGCGCTGATTTATGCTGATATGGTTTATTACCGCTATTTTCAAGATTTCCTGACCGTTCCGGTCCTGTTACAGGCACGACAGGTAGACGCACTTGGTGACAGCATTGCCACCTTGATCTATGCCCGTGATTTTTGGTTTTTTGCCGATTGGTTAATCGTCATTCCGTGTGCGGTAATCCTGCTGTTTGGCAGACGTCATCACTCAGTTCAAACATCAAGCTTGAATACTAGCAGCTATAACGGAAGCTATGGAGGTTACTCCTTCACTTCCCCCACCTCTCGTAAAAAGCGTCTTCGTCGCCGCCTGTTAGCAGGCTTTACTGCTCTCGTTCTAGGACTGGGACTAGGCGCAGGGCCAATTTATTATTATAGCAAAACCTGGGCTAAAGGACTGTTTGATAATAATTGGTGGAATGTATCCATGTACAACGTAACCGGATTGCTCGCTTTTCACGGCTATGATGTGTACACCTATGTCAAAGATCATATCGGCTTCGGCCCGGAGGCGGATCCGGCCGATATTCAGCAGGCGAAAGCTTACTTTACAGATCGACAGCAGTCGAATACAGTAGAGCGTGACCAAGCATTATTTGGAAAATATAAAGATAGCAACGTCATTATTGTGCAAGGCGAAGCCTTTATGAATTTTATGATCGGTAAAAGCATTGGCGGACAGGAAATTACACCACATTTTAATGAATTGATGAAAGAAAGCCAGTATTACAGCCATTTTTATCATCAGACCGGTCAAGGCAGAACGTCAGATGCCGACTTCGGCGCCAATATCTCGTTGCACCCTCTTCCTGTAGGATCAGCATTTGTGCGTTACCCGGACCATGCGTATGATTCACTGCCTTCTATCTTGAAGAGTCAAGGGTACAGCACCAACGCATTTCACGCCTACGAGAGCAGCTTCTGGAATCGGTTCACCATGTATCAGAATATGAAGTATGACAAATTCTACAGCAAAAATGATTTTGTAGAAGACGACCCGCTTGGTTGGTCTTTGTCTGATTCGTCCTTTTTCCGTCAATCCGTAGAGAAAATGAGTAGTGAAGCGGACGAGCCGTTCTATTCATTCCTTATCACACTTACCAGCCACCACCCTTACTCCTTGCCCAAAGATAAACAGCAATTGGATGTGGGCGAATTCCAAGGCACGATGTTTGGAAACTACCTGCAGTCTGTTCATTATGTAGATGCTGCGCTTGGAAGTATGGTGGAGGACCTGAAGAATCGCGGATTATGGGAAAAAACGATCTTTATGTTCTACGGTGACCATGACAACTCCATTACCGATACAGCTTTATATGAGAAGTTTTTAGGTCGTCCGCTGAACGACCTCGACATGGCACAGATTATGAACGAAGTACCACTGCTGGTACATTTACCAGACGGAGCTGAAGCAGGCACATTTGAAAAACCATCAGGGCAGCTGGATATTACACCATCCGTACTGCATTTGCTTGGAATTTCAGATGACTCCTATTATCATATGGGCAACAACGTGTACGATGGCTCGGAACGTATGGTGGTGCTGCGTAACGGATCGTTTACGGATGGTCAGGTGTTCTATATTCCATCTGATGATTACATTTACGCAAACGGAACCTGTTATGAACTATCCACTCACGCAAAAACCGACATCAATGCTTGTAAAGCAGGTTTCGATCGAGCATCCGAACGTTTGCATGTTTCCGATATGTTGATTACCTATGATCTGATTCGTAAGTTCCGTGAGGAGTAAGTAAGTCCACCAAGTGCAGTCGTGAAGCTGTCATGTCTAAGTTCGAAACACCAGAAACACCAAACCCATCATTTGAATAAAGTCTGATTACACTATGCGAAAAAGGGGAACATCATCTCATGTCATCCAACATCGATTCATTCGATATAGAACAAAGGCTGTTTGATGCTGCTGCTGAGTTTGTCCAACAGCGGTATCCTCAAGGTTGGGGCGGAGCAGGCGCAGTGTATACGGATGCCGGCTCACTGCTCATTAGCGTAGCTCCAGAAGTCATTAATGATGCCACGAACTTATGTATGGAGACGGGGGCTTATCTCGAGGCACACAAATTAAACGAGCGTGTGACCCACTCCCTTTGCATCGCACGTGATGACGAAAACTCAGCATTCAAAGTACTCACACCTTGCGGAATCTGCCAGGAGCGCCTTTTTTACTGGGGTGAGGATGTTAAAGCTGCGGTATACGATCCGTCGGGAAACCTTGTTTTCAAAACATTAAATGAAATTCAGCCCTATCACTGGTCCAAGGCATATCGAAATATATACGATTAACTTGCGAATCATAGAAAGCAGCTATATAATTGTAACTACAAAAGTTTCAATTTATTTAACATTATGATGGAGGTTATCAACCAATGAATATTGAAATATGGTCCGACTATATGTGTCCTTTTTGTTATATCGGTAAACGCCGTCTAGAAAACGTATTAGAAAAATTCCCTCACCGGGATGAAGTGAAGCTGCAATTTAAAAGTTTTGAACTTGATCCTAATGCTGAATTGAACAGTGGCAAAACAAACACAGCGTACCTTACTTCAAAATATAATATCACCGAAGAACAAGCTCGCGGCATGAATGCACAGATGAATGCCAATGCTCGTACAGCAGGTCTGGAATATAATATTGATGCAATGATTCCGACGAACTCCTTCGCTGCTCACCGTTTGACACACTGGGCAGACACTCAGGGTAAAGCACTTGAACTAAGTGAACGTTTATTTCAAGCTATTTTCATGGAAGGTAAACATACCGGCGATCATCAAGTGCTGGCGGAACTCGCTCAAGACGTGGGCTTGGATCGTGAAGCTGCGGCTGCCGTTCTCTCCAGTGACCAATTCACGGAGAATGTACGTGCTGATCAGGCCGAGGGTGCACAACTCGGCATTCGCGGCGTTCCCTTTTTCGTGCTAGATCGCAAATTCGCTATCTCCGGTGCACAGGCTGACGATGTATTCATGGATGCCCTGCAAAAAGCATGGGACGATCGTTCCCCGTTCACCATCGTTGAGTCTAATGATGCCACAGCAGATGGCAGTGGTGTATGTACAGACGAAGGTTGCGAAGTCCCACAAAACAAACCGTCGAACTAACACTAAAAAAGCAGCAGGATCATGGGTACGCCTCATGACCTTGCTGCTTTTTTTAATGTCGTTATTCAATGGGCTTCAATTTTTCACCGAAGCTCCTTTTCCAAGTGACTCTCCTACCAAACAATGCTGCGGAGGGGACGAAATCGATTCTGTAGAAGCGGAGCGATCGAAAGAACGATTCGTCACCGGAGCTCTCACCAAACGTGCATATTATGAACGATTCATGTTTTGAGCCTTCTCCAACGTCCATCATTGAACTGGAAAATGAGCTACGATACTAGTCCCAAAATAGTTGATCCGGATGCGGCCCTGTCCGCTTATTAGCGTCCAGTGCATCAATCTGTCTCAGTTCATCTGGTGTCAGTTCAAAATCAAAGATATCCGCATTCTCGCGAATCCGCTCAGGTGTTACCGATTTGGGAATCGTTACAATCTGATTTTGAATATCCCAGCGCAGAATGATTTGAGCTGGCGTTTTGCCATACTTCTGAGCTAGTCCTTTGAGGGTTGAATCCTGATTCAGCTTACCTTTCATAATCGGACTCCATGCCTCAAGCTGAATGCCCTGTGCTCCGCAAAAATCCTGGAGCTCCTGCTGGATCAGTCCAGGGTGCAGTTCTACCTGATTCACGGCAGGCACTGTACCCCCTTCGTTGATAATCTCGCGCAGATGGTGCACCTGAAAATTGCTCACACCGATCGCACGCACACTTCCTTCGCTATACAGACGTTCGAACGCTCTCCACGTCTCTTTATATTGATCACGGCCAGGCCAGTGAATAAGATACAGATCAATAACATTTAAACCAAGTGCCTTCTGGCTGGCTTCAAACGCTCTAAGCGTTGAATCAAAACCTTGATCATCGTTCCAAAGCTTCGTCGTTACAAAGAGTTCGTTGCGGGCTACACCACTGCTGGCAATAGCTTGTCCTACTTCCTCCTCATTGCCATAAATCGATGCAGTATCGATGCTGCGATATCCTACTTCCAAAGCTGTCTCTACTGCCTGTTGCACTTCTTTTCCTTTTGCTTTATAAGTCCCGATTCCAAGCCATGGCATTGTCACACCGTTGTTCAGAATTGTACAATCTGTAATATGTTTTGTCATCCTGTACCTCCCGTATTGATTTTTGCCTGCTCTCGGTCTATTAACCTTCTGACAGAATTTTAAGCGCTGAAAAACACCAAAAAAACCTGCAGGCCATCAAGGCCTACAGGTTCCAGTGTAACAGGAACAGTTTATTTCTTCCCTTGCTGCTGATTCTGGAGCGAATGGAGTCTCTCCTTCTCCTCAATGAACATTTCCTGTGCCAACTCAAAGCCCTGTCCCCCCAGAGACTGCTCCGCTTGCTTCATTGCCTGTTCGGTATGTGAGAGACGTTGCTCTGCTTGTACAATGGTCTGCACATTGGGGTGGGACATAGCCTGGGAAACAGCATAATGAAGCTTGTTCACCGAATTCTGCGCCTGAGATACGGTTGTATCTGCTTGCAAACTGGAATCATAACGCTTGGGCATGAGTTATTCCTCCTCGGAATCTTATTCCTGTTACACTGTTAGCATGGTTTGTACCAAGCAGACTTATTCTTTTTTTGAATTTTTGTTCAAACTTCCCCCTCCAAATATACGTTAATAAGATGGGTACGGTTTACAAGAAAAAGGAGGGACGCAACTTGAAAACAAAGTTCTTTGGTCTACACCTGCTGACGGTTTCAATACTATCTATTTTAATCGTACTATCTTTCATATATTTTTGGAATCAGCGCCCTGTAAGCTCAACTTACAAGATCACAGGATACACCTCATCGGCGCTTCATCAAGATCTTCCTGTTCCTGCTAATGCTAAACTCATTGAATCCAAGGCCTATTCCGATCATCCGACGCTATCCCGAAGTGAAACCTATGAACTGAAAAACATCGGTGGTGAACAAGGATTATATCCGCCCGTTGATTATTTTCAGAAGCTACATGAGGCTGGTTGGACGGAATTGGAGGAGGAACGCATGGGCCATGTGCACTTCCTGAACAAAGGCGATGTCCAGATTGCCATCCAAATTCAAGAGAATACCTTTCAGCTATCTTTACTTCATTCAGATCAGGATGTTCAACAGGACCTCGGCTGAGAAACAAAGACATCAACGCAAAAAGGAGAGGCCTTTAGCCTCTCCTTCATGGTATTCACACATTTTCTTTTACTGTTCACAGCGTAACTCCAGCATGCCTATCCTGCTGTTTGGTTACTTAATGAACTTAGCCACTTTAGTTAGCACTTCTTCCTCTGTAGGAGCGCTGATATATCGGCCATTAATGAAAACAAAAGCACGCTTGCCACATGGGCCGCAATAAGATTTACAACCGATCTTGACCTCAGTGCCTGGAGCCATCTTCTCTAGCTTGGGCACAATCGACTTCAATCGGATATGATTACATTTTTCGCATATACGGATATCGTTAGCCATGAGTTCCCCTTCTTCGCTCCCTTAGTGGTCGCCGTGATTGCCTTTGGATGGATTTGTGATGACAAATCCTTCTTGTGGCAAGTAGAGGTAATCAATTTTCACGCCATCAAGCATAGGCTGTCCATTTTCCAAAATCACGTCAATACCTTTATCCGTAGATACAACAGTGTCGTTATCTCCTGGTGTATCCAAATCAAGTCCGTAGTGAGCGTGATCCCCATGTGCATGTGTAATCACAACGCGTAATTTTTTGCCTTCGTTCTCTGGCTTGTCGAGTTCGAGCTTCAGCACTTTCGCTGCATTACGAGTAATTTTGCAGTTCATTCGATTCATCTCCTATATCATCATTGCTGGTTTCAACAATTACAGCATTCGTTTACACTTCAGCATCTATTGTAAAGAAAGTTATCCTTAATCGCAATAACATTGATGTGAAAACGCGTGGAAGTTCTATTTTCGACAAGATCTCAAGAGGTTGTCTTTTCCTCAATCACTGGATATTTACGTTCAGCTCGACTGACAAACCAGTTCATCAGAATCAGCGTTACACCAATATCATCCACAGGCATGAATGGCATGACATCAGGCAGCACCCAATATAATAGCGCAGGAATGACGAATAACAGTTTTTCACCCAAAGGAATCTGTGGAGCCCTTAAAAGACGCGGAAGTCTCTTGAACACATGGGCCCACCGCTGAAACGACAGCAGCTTTCTCCATTTCATCACATGAACCCCCTCTAATGACTAAACTTCGATACTAAAAGATAAAAAAACGAGCGCCGCTCCAAGCGCCCGTTTCAGTTATACGGCTAAACTTCCGATTTGTTTCATCTCTGCCCCATCGTTCCCGCCTCACGCTCTCCGTGAGATAGCAGTTCTGCCAGTAGCATGCCCACTTCGACGCAAATATCATCGAATTGCTCTACTGGCAGCGGATTCACTCCCAGACCGACCTCTACAGTGAAGCCGGGCCTTCCGAATGTTTGTATAAACCAATCCTTATAGCCTGCATCACTGCCACCAAGCTTCACCGCTTTATATCCTGATGCTTTGGCAAGCTTGCGCGACAGCGGTGCACTTTCTCTCGGCTCCAGGTCCCGGTAATTCCAATAGATTTCTTGACCTTGGCTATGCAGAGATACAACCGCAGCAAAGGCATGTTCCTGCGTCCACTGTGCCAGTGCCTGTGCCTCAGGTTCAGTCAGTGGAGCCGTTCCGGCGTAATCCCTTGGGCCAGGAGATAGAACACCTCGGCGTGCAACCTCCTCATCCCAATGAGCTGGAAACTGGTCGTTCAGATCTACACCTCGGATGTTAGCCTTCCAGTGTGTAAAGTGCGGACGACCACCATTCCACGCTAGTAATTCAGAAGCATACGTATGGTGGTTCACCACGCCTTCCTGAACCAACTCTACACCATCCGGATTCACCATAGGCACAGCCCATAAGGTTGTTTCTTGCATCCAACGCTGGGGATCAAAAGTATGCCACGGTGCATTTGAGCTAAATGCCTCAGCGTATTCTTCAATAAATCGCATCAGTACAGGTGAGGTCAACCATTCATTGGCATGAACCGATGCATTGACATGAATATGACGTGGCCCTTGCCCAATCCGCACATAGGGTAATGTTTTGCCCATCACACTTGTACCAATCGCACCGGATTGAATACAGGAATAACGTGATTCCAGTTGCTGTATATCTCTCATCAATTCTTGATATCCATACTCACCCTCGATGTTCACGATCGTCTCTCTACCCGCCTGAGGAATATGTATATAGCAGCCTCCCCAGTCTTTTAGCATGGCGATTTCCGGATTATGCGCACGAAGCTGATCTTCCGTTAATCCAAAACGCACTGCTGTGTCGTGTACGCTCTCTCCTGGTGGCACCGCATATCGGCGTCCAGTCCCAGGCATCACACGTAACATCTGCCCCGTAAGCAGATAAGGCTGTGCTGCAGCCTCAGGATTCAAGGCACATAAGAGCTCCTTGGTCATTCGATATGCCGAAGCAATCCGCGGTAGCGTGTCACCTGTTTTCACGATAATCCATTGCAATTCCATGATGTTCTCCCTTCTACAGGAACCGATTCTCCCGATTGTTGCTTATCTCATCTCATCGTATCTGGTATCTGTATAATCGTATGCCAACCCGGTTGTCCTTCATGTGATATCGTTCGCAGACTTCTTTGTCAGTCAAAGCCTACCAGAGCAGAACACACGGTACTCTCTATTGAAAAATATAAAAAAACCCGGACCTATACTGGTCCGGGCTTGCCGAAAACATGTCAGAACGATGAATACAGTTTAACTCTTTTTATCATTGCAAAAATCGGATCATACAAAAATAATTATGATAACTGCGTGACTTGCCACACGACCGGTGTCTTGGAAATTTGTTCTCCTAGCCACTGCTTCGTAATATTCTGGAACATGCGCGGATCCCCTGTACAGAAAAACTGATGCACTGGTGTTTCATCTCCACTTGCCAACTTGCGCTTGTCATATAGAATCGTACTGATTTCCCTTGCTGTTTCATCGGCTGAACTGATGAGCTTCACGTCCTGCCCCATGACATCTTGAATCGTGTCCATTAGAAACGGATAATGCGTGCAGCCAAGAATCAGGCAGTCAATAGGCTGTCCTTTGATCTCTCCGAGCGCTTGATCCACCGTTTTGGTTGTATGTTCTGAACGAAATTCACCTTGCTCCACCAACGGCACCAGAGTAGGACAAGCTTGACTCACCACGTTCACATATGGAGACAACTGCTTGAGTGCTGACGTATATGCACCACTTCCAATGGTACCCAAAGTGCCAATTACACCGATTCGACCGGTACGTGTCGCCATAATGGCTGCTCTTGCCCCAGGATGGATTACTCCAATGACAGGAACATTCACCTTGGCTCGGATATATTCCAGTGCCGCGGCTGTCGCAGTATTGCAGGCGATAACAATGACCTTCGGATTGAACTGGATCAAAAAATCAACGATTTGCTCCGTAAATTGTTTCACTTGTTCGGACGAACGGGGTCCGTACGGTGTCCGGGCAGTGTCTCCAAAATAAATGACCTTTTCCCGTGGGAGCTGACGCATCACTTCCTTCGCAACGGTCAATCCCCCTACACCGGAGTCTAATATAGCGATAGCTTGCTGCACGAACACACCGCTTCCTTCTTCATTAAATTCATTCTGATAAACCTATATCAAAAAAGCTTTCTACCTACCCTATGAAATTTCCGGCAAAAAGGTACCTACATCTTACCCGATTTCATCCATGTGTTCAAATATAAATCTAAGCCCCCAGTTGTCATGCAGCGCACAGACACACAATAAAGCAGGCTTTCCGCTAATTACGGAAAGCCTGCTGGCATCACAACTGCTTAGTTAATTCTCATCTTTGGACTCATCAGCAGTAAGCTTTGCAATGTTCTCCTTGCCTTGCTCGGTTGAAACCAATTTCAGCCCCTGATTCTGCACTTCATCTGGAATCTCAGACTGAACTTGATCCTTCACTTCATCCACTTTATCCGTGTCTGTAATTGCAGCAGAAATCCGGATTTCTTTGCCATCCGAAGAGCAGCGCCAGGACTGAATATCCTTAATGACTACATCTGCCGTTTCCTTCACTTTGGATACGATCTGGGAGCTTTGCTCTCCAACTTTCGCAGCGAGTTCTTGACCTTTGTCCGTGACTTGACGAGCACCTTCGGAGATGTCCTGACGCAATTCACGTCCTGATTTTGGAGCCAGCAGCAGTGCAGTAACCGAGCCTACGACCGAGCCGATTAGAGCACCCAACAATAAGCTTTTGTTCGAATCTTTCACGATCCATCTCTCCCTCACATTGAATTAGACATCGGTGTATGAACCAGAGGTTGACTCTACTGATCTGGGCCAATGCCTACTCTGTTGATGCATTATAAGCATGATGGGCTTGACCTGACACAACGGATTGAAAAAATCTTAACAAATACCACTCCAGCTTAAGATATCCATCCTAATCCTGTTTTACCGAACCGTCTGCGTTGCGGATACGGTATGTTCTTCTCCCGGATTCAGATCTATAACATATCGTCCTGGCGCTATTAGGGCAGCCTGATGCTCACAGCGCCAGCGCTGCCCCCCTGACGAGCCCAAAGTCTGACCGTCTTGCAGCACATCTCCCTGGTCAAATATGTAATACGCAGCACCGAGCAGCGTCTGTGCCACCGTATCAGGGTCAAGTCCAGTGAAGTGACATTGTACATCCGGTACGCCCAGTGCAGACAACCCTACGGTGTCCATGACCATTTCTCGTTTCTGCTCCGTCCCACCTGCTTGATACATCCGTACATTCATTGCAGCGTACAGATGCTCTTCACGCTCCTGAGATTGAATATAAGCTTCAGGCTCAACCAACTTGTCGCTGCCATACCAGTAAAGTGCATCACAATCCAGTGTATCCAGCACAGCCAATACTGTTTTCTGAAACAAGTCGAGACGCTGCTTCCGCGGCATAGCCGCAGTAAACATATCATGGATTCGAATGGAATACCGGGCTGAAGCTACAACTTGTCCTGCTTCAGGCCAATGCCAAGCTTGCTGTATAGCCCCTGCAAATCGTGTACGTTCCACGATCTCGTGTACCGGCAGGAAACAAGTCTGCGCTGGGATACTGCCTTCCTGAAAGGCAACCTTATGGGCCATATGGTAGAATACCAGTATATTTTGATCGCCCTGACCCTTTTCAGCTTCCCTCACATCCAGTCGGCCTTGGCCAGTTCGATGGATCAACGCTTTCTGTAACTCACTTTGTTTCATATCCGGCTGTTCATTGAACAGGAACTCCACCATATACACAGGATGGAAGCCTGAAGTCAACTCACCACTTTCGCGACTCCCTTGATCCGTCTCTTTTGGTTGTTTCTCCATGCTAATTACCTCATTCCTTACTCTGTCCCTTGGCCTTCATTTCCCTGAAAAGGACCAAGTTCTTTTTCCACATAAGTACTTACCTGGCCAGAGAAATGTTCCAGTATATCCGGCAAAGTCGCACTTAGTGGATGTAACATTGTCCGTTCCCAACTGTAATAATCTTGTACAAGCGGTTTACGTAACGTAACAAGTTGACGTAATACCTCGTACGTAGATTCATCAAACACATTCTCTTCATAGTTAATCTGAATAATATCATCATAACTGCTCGCATCTCTCATGATGAAACCATCGATGAGATAACTCCCGACATCCGTCACGATTTCAATAGCGAGATGCAAGCAGCGTTCCTGAACCATCCCTAACATCAAGCCGCCATCCCAGTTCTGTACAGCCTGTCGAAGCCCTTCGGACACTTCCGTTACTGCGTCAAGCCGGCGAGCAATCTGCTCCCTGTTAACGTAATACATCAATTCACTTCCCGTTCAATGAGTTATTGATTTCGTTTGCCTCTGCGTTTAAGCCAAAAGATCATGACAGGACAGGCGATCAGGAACACAATAAAAATAAATGAAAATTCCATAACATCTCTTAAATCGCTCATGAAGATTCACCTTCACATCCATAATATAATGAGTGCTTTTTAGATTACATAATCAACAGCAATGGATTGTTCTCTGACTTCATTCATATACTTGATGACTTCCTGATGCAGCGGGTGAACCTGATAGGCCTGAAGATCTTCCAGTGAAGCGAACTCCGCCGTAAGTGAAATGTCGAACGAACGATCTGAACGCAGTACATCGACACCTATCTCAAGTGAAATCAGCACGTCAATTTTACCTTCCAGATTACGAAGAACCTGAGCAGCAGCTTCAATGCTTTCTGCGGAACGATCTTTCATTTTGAACAGTACAATATGCTTAATCATCTGGGTAAACACCTCGTTTGAATTAGTTAGTAGATTAATTTGCAATGTTTCGTGTATCCAAAATATATCATATCACCGGCTATTACGAAAGGATGCTTGTATGCGTTTCCCGAACAGTGAAGAATGTACTTCACTATCCCCTCTTAGATACCTTCTACGGCGTAGAGGGGGGCTGTTCCTTCTTCTGCGTCTCTCCTCCGTCCCCAGCTTGAACGTTTTCTTCTGCTTGCATACTTTCATTCACGGGAGACGGACTAGCAGAATTCTGCTGAGGTATCGTCCATTCTTTATCGGACAGAGGGTTCTGTTCCTCCTGTTTCTTTAGAACCGCGATAGCCTGTCTGAGCTTGTTGGGTAATGGTAGCCCAATCCTGGCATAGTTCTCCGTTATGGAGATCAGCTCATTCACCAGATAAAAATAAATGGCACCACCTTTGATAATATCGGTTCCCATGATCAGGTCAATGCGGTGAGCAAGTAGAACAACGGTCAGCATGAGCCCTTTACGTGCAAGCCCCCAAAAGCCAATATTACTATTCAAGCCCGTTCCTGTTCTCACAGCAGCAGCCAAACCTGTAATATAATCAATCGCCATAGCGATAGCAAGCAGACTAAGCAGCTGATCCCACCCACCAAAAGCAAACGTCACAATCGCTCCCGAAATGGCAGTAAACGTACTTACCGCTGGACTCATGTTCCTCACCTCTCCATTGTTTTCTATTATTACACCCTACAATATATGTAAAAAAAGGAGATTGTGACAGGACAGTTGTCTTACTGAACAAGCGGATTGTCATTTCGGATTTGTGCACTTTTTGAGTGAATTGTCCTGGCAAGAAATATATATTAGATTGGGAATTCTGGGAAAGAAACAGCATAATATCAACAAAAATCACACAAAAGTTCTAAAGAACTATTATTAGGTCTATAGAACTAAATATGATATAATCTTATACAAATCATTCCATGATTTTTAGTGAATCATTGTAATCTAGGAATATACTAGGATGTGAATAACGAAACATCTAGTTCGCAGTTCCCTCTTTGATGTAACATGGAGTGCTAACCGTTTTCAAACCGATAAACACGGCACTTGAAAGTACCCCTTTGTTTATTGTAGTATTTGGTTAAAAAAAATCGGAGGAAATATGCCTAATCAACCAGAACAACATTCCATCCAGGCGTGGTCTCTGATCAACCGAAAATATTTGGGAAAAGGTGTCCGTGTTAAACGGTTCCGCAAACCGACACGCTGTCAAATCCGCAATCGTGTTCTTCTTGCCGTGCTGATGGCCAACGATATTAAATTGTCTCAGCTCGCCGAAGACTTATCTATCTCATCACGCAGTGTAAGTGCGTGGGTGTACGAAGGGCGAATACCCGGCAGTACCAATCTGGACAAGACTTGTCAATTGCTTGGCTACCCACGGCATATTCTTTTCAATGAGGAAGTCGTGCGTAACAGTCCTGTGATCTGTCAACCTGAGCCTTCCCGCTTTATGAAGCGGACGGTTACTCGCTCCCCAGTAAGTAACCGAATTTTAACGGGCTTGTGTATGGTCCATGATTTGTCGGTGACAGATGTCAGCCACTGGATCGGGGTTCACCCCGGCACTTTTCGCAAATGGCTGCATCAGGGAACGCTGCCTTCTGCCGCGTTTCAAGAGCAAGCGGAGCAATTTTTCCGCATTCCAAAGACCATTCTGTTCGCAGATGTCATTCTTAAAGATCGTCGTCACTCTTAAAATAGTGAACAGACAAAAAGGCTCTGCGCTCCTTTACTGGAGCGAGAGCCTTTTTATGTTGGACATTTTTACCGCTTAGATCGTACACGATACTTGCTCATCTTATGAATAAAATCGAAATTCGAGAAGAGTTATGCATAATTCACCTGCAAGCACAGCAAACTGAAGAGGTACAAACCGCGTTTGTATTTATTTGTACATATAGCGTTATACAACATGTAGGACTAATTAAGAAATAATCTGGAAGCACGATACTTCATTTATAAAGAAGCAGGTGAAGCAATGCGTTCGTATAGACATGTGGGAATTGCCCTCGGCTTTCTTGGGGGAACAACCTTGGGTAGTGGCATCTCTTTTTTGTTCCGCTTGGAGCCAGTCCAGTTGATGCTCTGCGTGACCTTGTGTGGTTTGGGTGGCATACTGGCTGGTCTGCTTGTCTTCTCAGCATGGCAAAGCCGCTTTCAGGAGCGTTAACACCCCGAATATGATCAATGGCTAAGAGAAGTTACAATCACATCTCCTGGTGGTGCTATGCCTCATTTACAGAGAAAAAAAGGCTTGTACATTTGCCTCTTAGGAGCAGGTACAAGCCTTCCTAGAAAATTTCTATCATTATAAAAGCAACACAAAAAGAGGTAGTCCAGTGGAATTGAACCAATTGGATTACCCAGCCCTCGCTTAGCCAGCAAATTCGTTTATTAGAGCACGAGGTCGGCATGTCTCTGTTTGATCGTGTCGGTAAAAAAAAATGCTTACCGAAGCAGGCAAAGCGTATTGGCGTCGGTATATCGTAAGAATAAACATTTATGCGCGGCTAGCCGAGTATTTATGGAACAATTATTTGCAACGGTTAAAAGCAAAAAACCTTCTGTAAACGAAAAGCTACTGAAACTTGCTTAGTCTCCGATAGTGTTCAATCAGCTCAGCTTACCTAAAGTATTTTCTCGTTTTGTTCAGTGCAAAAAGAAATTGCTCTACATCCTCTTCCGTATTATATAAATAAAAGCTGGCACGAGCCGTAGCACTGGCTCCAAAATGTCTCATCAACGGCTGACAGCAATGATGCCCGGCACGAATCGCTACGCCATACGTGTCCAACACCGTAGCCAGATCATGCGGATGAATCGTGTCCAAGTTAAACGTCACCAAGCCAAACCGACCTTCCTCCGGACCATACATCGTTACGTGATCGATTTGTTTCATTCGTTCTACCGCATAGCTGGTCAATTGCTTATCATGCGCTTCGATGACATCCAAGCCAATTTGCTCAAGAAAATCGATGGCCGCGCCCAAGCCAACTGCGCCTGCGATAATTGGCGTCCCCCCTTCGAATTTCCACGGCAGCTCCTTCCAGGATGAGCCGTACAGACCCACATAATCGATCATTTCTCCGCCGAATTCGATCGGCTCCATTTGCTCGAGATACGTCTTTTTTCCATACAACACGCCAATACCAGTTGGCCCGCACATTTTATGTCCTGAAAAGGCATAAAAGTCACAATCCAGCTCTTGCACATCCACCTTGATATGGGGAATGCTCTGCGCTCCGTCTACCATGACGACCGCCCCATGCTTATGGGCGATTGCCGCGATTTGCTTCACTGGATTGGCAACACCCAATACATTAGAAATATGTGAAACAGATACGACTTTCGTGCGATCTGTGATCGTTTTTTCCGCCGCTTCGATCGAAAATGTCCCGTCGGCTTGCAACGGTATATATTTCAGCACTGCACCTGTCGCCTTTGCTGCTTGCTGCCAAGGAAGAAGATTGCTGTGGTGCTCCATAGCGGAGACGACAATCTCATCGCCTTCTTTGCATACCGATCGTGCATAACTGCTTGCCACAAGGTTAATGGATGAAGTTGTTCCGCGCGTAAAAATAATTTCCTCAACCCGTTCTGCATGGATGAAACGTGCTGCTTTCGCCCGCGCTCCTTCATAAGCATCTGTTGCGCGCGAACCTAACGTGTGAACCCCTCGATGAACGTTCGCGTTATCTCGTTCATAATAGTGTTTTAATGCCTCAATGACCTGAATCGGTTTTTGAGCCGATGCTGCGCTATCCAGGTAAGCGAGCGGATGACCGTTAACTTTTTGGCCCAATACGGGGAAAAGTTTTCTTATGTTAGAAGTATCCAGAATTATCACCCCTTATTGCTGATTCTAATCAATGCTTGATAATAAGCGCTGATCGACTTTTCGATATCCTCGTCGGAATGGGCTGTTGATACGAAATTTACCTCGTATGGTGTAGGAGCAGTTAAAATACCAAGCTCTAGCATAGCTGCATAATACGCCTTAAATAACTGCATATTCGAACGTTTGGCGGTATCGTAGTCAACAACCTCCTGCTCCGCAAAAAAAGCTGAGAACATAGAGCCCACCCTGTTTATTTTGAGCGGTATGCCTGCCAGTTTGGCAATTTGTACAAAACCTTCTGTCAATTTGGCCGCTTTTCGATCCAACTCCTCATACACTCCTGGTCTTTCAAGCAATTGTAAGGTTCGATATCCGGCTGCCATAGCAAGCGGATTGCCTGATAATGTGCCCGCCTGATAGATTGACCCGACAGGAGCAACCTGCTCCATAATCTCGCGTTTACCGCCGTAAGCGCCGACGGGCAACCCGCCTCCGATGATCTTACCAAGACAGGTGAGATCCGGATCGATTCCATACAGCCCTTGCGCCCCATGAAAACCTACTCGATATCCCGTCATCACTTCATCAAAAATAAGCAAGCTGCCGTACTGCTTCGTAATCTTGCGCAACCCGTGGAGAAATCCGGGAGCTGGCGGGATAACCCCCATGTTGCCCGCAACAGGCTCGACGATAACAGCAGCAATTTGTTCTCCATAGTGTTCAAATAGGAAGCGGACGCTGTCGATGCTATTATAGGGCGCTGTAAGTGTATGGGCAGCAACGCTATCCGGTACTCCCGGACTATCCGGCAATCCCAGGGTAGCGACGCCCGAGCCTGACTTGATCAATAGTGCATCGGCATGTCCATGGTACCCGCCTTGAAACTTTACGATTTTTTGCCGCTTTGTATACCCTCTTGCCAATCGCAATGCGCTCATCGAAGCTTCCGTA
>JAFWEX010000055.1 GCA_017512705.1 Paenibacillus sp. | reverse complement strand
ACTCAAAGGGAATATCAGAGACCTCCTCAAGAATAATGGTGTCACTCAGCAGCAACTGGCAGATGTCCTCGGAATGTCGCAGTCCAACGTCAGCAAGGCGCTCAACGAGAAGGACTCGAAATGCTTCACAGTAGAACAGATTTTCGGTATTGCGAACTATTTCGGTGTCTCCATCGACTGGCTTATGGGGTTTGAAACTGCACAGAAGATGGCTACTGGTCCCAGAGCTATTGCGGCATTTGTGGCGGCACTACTTGAGAAGGGATTGCTCAAAAGCATCCCAGTCACGATTGAAGAAGATGTTTACACCGTTGTTTATAACTCCCTCGGGTTTCCTGATAGCGAGAATGAAAAACAGGAAGTTACATATAACGCCTTATACTTCCCCAATTACTGGTACCCTAAGGATACGGCAAAGGACGACTTCGAATTGGAAAGACTGGGGGATGAGATTATCCAGTCCGGAAACCAGAACCGTAACTGTTTTCTTAATTCGTTCCTGGAAAAGTACCTGGCGATTCTTCCGCTGTATCGAAAGCAACAATTATCTGAGGAACCGTATAGGCTTATCCTCAAAGACTACCTGAATCAGTTGGAAGAGACTTAATCCCGCTGTTCGCATTCTTTCTGGTACAGATCGCCGAACAACTCATCAAGCCGCGAAATTGGAATCCTCTCGATGTTGCTTGTCCCATACCGGGTTCTGAGATAACGCTCCATAGAGTCGTGACCCAATTCCCGACAAAGGTAAGCCAGAGAAGCGTTGATGCAATCGATTAGGTCTTGATCCTTGATTGCGGTCATATGTATGCACAACCCCCTTTTCTGTACAAATGATAGCCGATTTCTTTTTGCACCGCATTGAAACTTCTTCAATAGGAAATGTTGCCTTTTAGCATCTGTAGGAAGCGTAAGCGGCACATTTTCCATTGAAGAAAGTTCAATAACGCAAAAAAATTAAATTTAGGTAAAATAATAGACCAGACTTTTGTCTGGTCTATCAGTGATGATATTCGATTAGATTGGCGGTTGCTTTATTAGATCCTGCACTCCCTCTGCTTCAAGATCCTCATAAATCTTGTAATACGGAGCCGCCCACCTGGTGCTGAGCAGCATAACATAAATCTTATTGCTGTCTGGACCACGATCCAACGGGAATGAGATATTCGCAAGCTTCAGCATTGCCTCACTTACAGGATATGGGACCTGAATGCCAAGAAGCGCGGAGACCACGTTGAGGTTTGACAGATTCTTCCCGCTACGAAGATTGGAGATAGTGTGGTTGTCAAGCCCTGTAGTGGAGTTTAGTAAGCCGACGGTGTAATTGCAGATTCCCTTGCTCATGAGCTTCTTCAGTGCAGGACCGAATTCCAGGTACGCAATCGCTTCAAGCATTAGACGCGCCATCTCACAAACAAGCCCATACTTTTTGAGTATGTCTTCGGAGATGAACTTCGAGTATTCAAATGCCTGATCAGCAAGTTTTTTCGGTAGCACGATGTAGTGGAGGGTGCCATCTTCATCGGTAACAAACTGCAAAAAGCATTCATCCTCGTGAGAACGAGCATACTCAGTCAAGTGTAACTTACCGTCGGCACCGCGCTGTACATACAAATCCTGGTTGAGGCAGAGCTTTTCATCTAAATAGGCAAAGCAGCCTGTATCCATCATGCAAGCGACGGCGTTTTTCTTTCCATATCCAGTATACCAGGCGGTAAGGCTCTTACTTTTGACTGAGTGAGACGTGTTGTATTGTGTGCCGTTAATCACAACGCGCCTGCCAGAGCCATTGCTCTGAATATTCGATCTGTGTGGAGACTCTCTCCCTTCGGTCGTGGTACCGCTTTCCATCCCTGGGTCGACAAAATCATCATACATATCTTTGCCACCCGTGAGGATGAAGTGCTTCATATAATTGTAGATAAGCATTCCAAGTCTGAATTCTTTGTAGTTTTGCTTTTCCACGGCCACGAAGAAGTTTCGAGCCTGGTCGCGATCTACGCTCGAAACCAGCTCATTAAAGCGATCCCCATCGTTGTAGTTTGCTTCCGTGACCTTGCGGTTGAGAAATTCTCTCAGTTTGTCCGCATTGCATCCGAGCCGCCGAACCATACGGGCAATACGTGAATCCTCCTCGCGGCGCATATACTCGGAAATATAATCCCGAAATGACCTGTTGGGATCTACTTGTATATCCCCGGACTGTATGTCACGGATGAACAGATT
>JAFWEX010000054.1 GCA_017512705.1 Paenibacillus sp. | reverse complement strand
GTCTTGCCGATATCGTCGTCGGCATAGGCCGAGATGTCGATCTGGTTGTCCAGGCTGTTGTAGTTGGCGTTGGCGTGAAGCGTTCCCATCCGTCCGTCCTGAAACCGGAAGTCCTCGACATTCAGGTTTGTGTGAGCCGACAGTTTGTCAAATACGGAAGAAATGTAAGCTTTTCCCGATGCTTTTCCGCTGAAATCCACGACATGGAAATTGAGAAGATCGAGAATGTATTTCACATCGATGTCCTGCAAATCCACGGTAAGGCTGTCACCCCTGTTTGGTGTAGCCATACCATAGACGGTCAGGTGTTGGTTGTTGTGGTCGATAGAGAAATAGTCAACCGTTAAGTGCTTGTCGCTATAAACGATATCGCTGGGACGGATGTGCCAGAGGATGTCATTGACAAGGATGTCGGATTCGTGGACGATGGTGTGGATTCCCTGTTTGCCTTCGGGTGTTTTAAAGAGTTCTGTCGTACAGTCGAGTGTCCCCCTGAATGGCTTTGCTTTGCGATCGTCCCAAGTGATAAGCGTCTTAATCTTTCCGTCCTCCTGTCGCGCATCAACCGTGTAGTCCATTTGTATCCCGTTCAGGCTGAAATTAGGCAGCTTGGCCTTGATGGCCATCTTGTTGTTTTTTTTGTCTGTACTAGCGGATAGTTTCACAGGTTTGTTGATGTCGACGGGTACACCGAAGAAAACATTAAGCCAGTCGCTTTTTTTGAGGGTGGCATCAACGGAAGCCTGATTGAAGTAGTCGTTCTCTGTAATATCGGCTTTAGCAAAGTCACTTAGCAGATGGATGGTGTGGCCCTCAACTGTTTGCTCTGAATTGAGAATGAGGTGGTCGAGGTGGTAGTTTTGTTGTTGTGAGTGCATCTCGAAGTCAGTGATGTTGACTGTTCCTAATACCGTGGCCAAAGATTTCCCTGTCACATTGGCATCCACATTCATGGCAAAGCGCGCATCACCAAACCGATTAGTCAGTTTTAACGCACTAGGAACCAGATTCCTCACCTTGGCCACTAACTTGGCCTTGGGGTTGTTGGATGAGATGTCTAAGTCTCCGTCGAGGTCAATCTGCGCATTAGGATCGTCGATGGATAGGTGGCCGTTGAAAAGTGAGCCTTGCAAATCTCCGTCTATGTCGATATTACGGTAGCTATAGTCATTGTAATCGAAACGTGACACGTTACCTACCGCCTTGATGCTTTTAAGATTTGTATCACCATCAATATCGATTTGGGAAGCCAGCTGGCCGAACTTCTTGTCATCGAGAATGCGTTGCAAGTTAATACCGTCCGTTTCAATTCGTGCTGAGAAACGGTTTTGATGAAGTCCAAGTCCGAGGTTTGCATTACCGGCGTCAGTATCGAGAATACCCTTCAGTGATACGTCTTTATCAGCTCCGCCCGCTTCACCACGGAAAGCGATATTTCCTAGCCGAACCAGTTCTTTGGGTATCTGAATGTTCTTACCTTGCAGGTTTTGCTCCAGAAATGCTATTGTATGAGCACTGAGTTGCAGTTGGTTGATGTTTGCAAACCACCTTTTATTGGCGGAAATGCTACCATTGGCATCGAGTTTCAGCTCTCCTTCATCCGACTCCAAATTGAGTTGATGAAGCTGTAGCATGCTGCCTGTGCCCGAGAAACTGCTTTTGAGGTGTAGAGAATGTTCAAATGTGCTTAACTGACGATCTAGGAACGCAAGGTCAGCAGGCGTGATCTTTGATTCGCTGATACGACCCGCATATTGGAGTGTGGCCATTTCTATCTTGCCATCCTGCATCTCGTAAGAGGCACCAATGGAATCTATGGTCAGTTTAGTCTGAGGCAAAATGACTTTCAATTGTGTTAGCGTTGTTTGCTTTTTATCGGCCCTGAGTTTAAATGACAGATCTTTAAGCTTTAGTCCGGAGGCTTCTTCGAGTGAAAGGCGCTTCAGCGTGGCTTCAATCCGATCGTCGGTAATTTGTGGAAGCAACAGGTGGGTACTGATGTTCTTTACGTTAAGATGGTTGGGATTGAATTTCCCGTTTGTCCTGGGAATATCCAGCCGATCATAAGTGAATCCACTGTGACGGACAACGATGGTGCCGATATGAAGGTCGAGCGGTGTATGGTGTGTGGTGTCCTTTGAGGCCAGCGAATCCAAAGCAAATTGGAAATTAGGCTTTGATAGCGCGTCCTTCTTGTAAAAGGTGCCTTGAAGTCCAAACAATTGGGCTGATGAAATGGATATTTTCCCGTTAAAGAGTGGAATAAGGTCGATTGTCGTTGAAAGCCTGGAGGCGCGAATCATTTCCTGTCCGCTTTGGTCTTTCATGCGTACATCATCAACAATAACGCGGTTAAACAATCCTATATTGATACGTCCAACCTTGACTTCTGTCCCAAATTTATCTGATAGCAAATCACCGGCCTTCTTTCCCATATACGATTGGAAGGCAGGAATATGAAGCAGCATAATAAGTAAAATGTACAGACCGATGAGGGTCCATACAATTCCGCTGATGAGGTGTTTTGCTTTCTTCACTTTGCAAAGTTACGCTAATTCAATAACAAAAAAGAAGTTTTTAGCAGTTTTTTGCCCGAAATGTGAAAATTTTGTCTATCTTTGTGCCACTATTCATGAATATTATCTCTTTTTATACAATGTTATGGCAAATGTTATTAAGTTACGTAAGGGCTTAGACATTAACCTCAAAGGCAAGGCCGTGGGAGAAAAGACGGTGCTGAAGGCTAGTGAAGTGTATGCACTCACGCCGGATGCGTTTGTCGGAATGATTCCAAAAGTGGTCGTCAAGGAGGGGGACATTGTCAAAGCCGGGGACACCTTGTTTGTGAACAAGCAATGTCCCGATGTGAAGTTTGCCTCACCCGTCAGCGGACAAGTCACCGAAGTACTTCGGGGTGAGCGCAGGAAGGTGCTTTGCGTGAAAATTAAAGCCGACGCAGAGCAGCAATTTACTGATTATGGCAAGAAGGATATCGTTGAGCTTAGTGGCGAGGATGTATGCAAGGCGCTGCTTGATGCAGGCTTATTCGGCTACATTGACCAGTTACCCTATGCAGTAAGCACAACACCTGAAGCAAAGCCAAAAGCTATCTTTGTAAGTGCATTGAGAGACAAACCTTTAGCCGCTGATTTTGAAGTGGAACTTCAGGGTAACGAAGGGATTTCCAGACTGGTCTTTCCGCTCTCTCGAAAATTGCCAAAACCTACCTTGGAATTGGTGCCAATCAGACTTCCGACGCTCTTGCAAACGCCAAGGATGTGGAGGTTACGATTTTCGAAGGAAAGTGTCCTGCTGGTAATGTAGGCGTTCAGGTGAACCATCTTGATCCCGTAAACAAGGGAGAAGTGGTTTGGACCGTTGATCCTTCTGTCGTGATTTTCATCGGCCGCCTTTTCAATACAGGAAAGGTAAATCTTACGCGGACGGTAGCTGTATGTGGAGATCAAGTTAAGAATCCCTGCTACCTAGACGTACTCGTAGGAACACCTTTGGCTGATATACTCGGCGGAAACGTGGAAGAAGGCAACGTGCGCATCATTAATGGTAATGTACTCACTGGTGTGAAGGCCACGATGAACGACTATCTCGGCGCTCACACTTCAGAGGTAACAGTTATTGCTGAAGGCGATCAGGCAGATGAGATTTTAGGTTGGATTATGCCCCGCACAAAGCAGTTCTCCGTGAATCGCAGTTATTTCTCTTGGCTTTGCGGAAAGAAGCAGTATGCACTCGACAGCCGAATCAAGGGCGGTGAGCGTCACATGATTATGAGCGGCGAGTATGACAGCGTACTTCCGATGGACATCTATGGCGAGTATCTCATCAAGGCCATCATTGCTGAGGACATAGACAAGATGGAGCAATTGGGTATTTACGAGGTTGCTCCCGAAGACTTTGCCCTTGCTGAATTTGTGGATTCCTCCAAACTGGAACTCCAGAAGATTGTGCGCAACGGATTGAATATGTTACGTAAAGAGAATGCTTAATAAGTAATCAATTACAATGAGTTTACGAAATTACATCAACAAGATAAAGCCTAACTTCCAGGAGGGAGGACGGCTTCACGCTTTCCGTAGCGTCTTTGATGGATTCGAGACGTTCCTCTATGTGCCCAACGACACGGCGAAGGCCGGCGGCGTGCACATCCACGACGCCATCGACTCGAAGCGTATCATGAG
>JAFWEX010000053.1 GCA_017512705.1 Paenibacillus sp. | reverse complement strand
GTCACCAACACCTGGAACATCGTCATGGGCGTGTTCGATGTGGCCCAAAGCGTGGTCAACAGCGCCTCCGGGGTCATTGTAGCGGATGCAAGCATTGACCTGGCGGCGGTGATCCCCGACCTGGAAAGCAGGTTGGCGGAGATGGAGGTTGGCCCCTTGTTCGGACTGTGGTTCCAGTCTCTGTTTGTGAACATCACGATCTGGGCGCTGTCCATTGCGATCTTCATCGTGATCTATGGAAGTATGATCGAGATTTACCTGGTCACGTCTGTAGCCCCTATCCCCATGGCGACTATGCTCAACCGGGACATCGGTGGCGGTATGGGGCAGAATTACCTGCGCTCCCTGTTCGCCTTAGGCTTCCAGGGATTCCTTATCATCGTCTGCGTGGCGATTTACGCGGTGCTGGTGCAGAACATAGCAACGATGGACGACATTAGCGCAGCGATCTGGACCTGTATGGGCTATACGGTTCTACTGTTTTTTACGCTGTTTAAGACTGGGAGCCTGTCGAAGAGTATCTTCGCAGCGCATTAACCGTTTTTAGAATTAGGTAACTATTCTCTAACTCTTCTGTAGCTACACTCTAGTTCTTGTCGATGTTTACGGAGGATATCCAGAAGGCTTTCTAGTTCCTTTCTACGTGCTGCAGCAATAAAGCCATTGCTGTGGCGGTTATAAACATATTCGTATACAAGGGCTCGGATATTGTACCTTTCAGCATCAGAATCATTCAGCACGTAAATGATTCGAGATTCGTTCGTTAATTCAGATGGAATTAGGGACAATGCACAGATTGGAGTAATGGGAACGACAACGATCTCAATGCCGTGGAATAACGCTGTGTAAAAGCAGTTCCTTGGAGCCACAAATTGTACGCAACTCTTATTAATTATGATTGCCATGGAATAATCATCAAACAGAGGCAACTGCCCATCATCTATCTTTGAAGAAATACTAACCAAGGCATCGTGATTTGTCTGGGGTGTCAAGAATGAAGCAGCGACGCTGTTTTTCATCATCGTTTCCAATGCAAATCCGCTTCGGGTCATCTGCATTGTGACGAATCGTTTAAAGCAGGTTTCTTCCTCATCTTGTAAATGCAGGCACCTTTCATTGCTTTGAACATATTTTCTGACCGATGCCGCAAGCCTCGAGAAAGGAGACTCAAATTCTTGATTAAGGTGTTGTTCAGTATTATCTGAATAGTACCCAAATCCTGTTCCTAGTTTTGATGCACCGGTTAAATATATTATCTCATCCTGCAATCGAAGGTTGTGTATACGATTTGACAGATTTGGATCAGCAAACTGTTTCAAAATGAATCTAGGTATTTGAATATGCGAATCGACAGACATATTTTTCTCCTATCCAATAAAGTGAATAAACTATTGCCTTGACGTTGAATTATAATAAAATGCATACACTGTGTCAATTCACGGAGGTGACTATATGGCCTACGTCAACGTCCCCAAGGACTTAACGAAAGTGAAAAGCAAGGTGCTGTTCAACCTGACCAAGCGCCAGCTCGTATGCTTCGGCATCGGAGCTGCCATCGGCGTGCCGCTGTTCTTTCTGTTCAAGAAACCTCTGGGCACCAGCGCTGCGTCCATGCTGATGATGGTCGTCATGCTGCCATCCTTCCTGCTGGCCATGTACGAGAAGAACGGTCAGCCGCTGGAGAAGATTCTGAAAAACATGATCCAGGTCTGTTTCCTCCGGCCAAAGCAGCGCCCCTATGAAACCAACAATTTCTATGCCGTCCTGGAACGGCAGCAAAAACTGGACAAGGAGGTCTACACCATACTTCATGCCAAAGAAGCACAAGCGGGCCGAGCAAAAGCAGATCGAAGCGGCCATTGCACGGGCAAAAAAGCAGGATAAAAACAAGAAATCCGC
>JAFWEX010000052.1 GCA_017512705.1 Paenibacillus sp. | reverse complement strand
TGTGCAGGAATGATCTCTCCATCGACGGGACGAGCTGTAGCACCAGATGGAGGAACAACGAATCCGCCGGTAGCATCCGTTAAAGTCGAAGCGGAGAATATGACTAAAAGCGGTCAGTATACCTCCAACATCAGCTCTCCGTTCAACGGTGTTGCTCTCTATGCTAACAATGACGCTGTTCGGACGACAATTAACTTTACTAGCGGAACACATTCATTTGCCCTGCGTGGTGCTTCGAACAACGCCAATATGGCTAGAGTGGAGCTGAGGATTGGCGGACAAACGAAAGGTACGTTTTATTATGGAGGCAGCAGCCCTGCGGTGTACACACTGAACAATATTAGTCATGGAACGGGCAATCAGGTGGTTGAGCTAATTGTCACAGCAGACGACGGTACTTGGGACGCTTATTTGGATTATTTAGAAATAATGTAGTGGATTCATTAACGGATATAGAATTACCCGTTTGAATAGAAGTAAGGCTATTTCCATAACGTGCACCTTACAAGGTGGAACGTCTGTGAGATAGCCTTTTTTGTGGTTTTCGGCGCGGATGAGATCAATGTGGAATCGATGGTTTGAACCATCACATCTAGAGGAATGATCATGAGGTTAGCTCAATCCCGTTTGCATATTTTTCTGACCCCATAACACCATGGACTCAATTAAAGGAACCAGCTCTTTGCCTGATTCTGTCAGCGAGTATTCGACTCTTGGCGGAATTTCATTATACTGTTCCCGATGAACAATACCGTATTGAATCAAGTCTTTCAGACAGTTCGACAACATCGTTGGTGTAATTCCAGGAAGCCTTCTTTTCAACTCATTATAACGAATCATGTCAGCTTCACTCAAAATCGCCAGGATGGGCAAGTTCCACTTGCCACCAATCACCTGAAAAGCATACGTGGCCGGACAAAGTTGATCGAAATTAAGGTCGTATTTCATGCGGATCCTCCCAATAGTATACTTTTTGATACTTAGTCAGAAAAAGAATCGTACTTGTTCTAAATATTGTAACTCTTATACTAATACTAACACATATTCAATCAATCAGACGAAATTAAAAAGGCGGGATAACGATGATTAATGACTCCATGGTATGTGATCTGGAAACAGGCGTGTGCGGTATAAGTGATGATGAAGGAATGCAAATGATTGATCTGAAGAAAGAAGAGAAAAAAAGTACTTTGTACTATGCAACAGACCCTATTTGTTCACACTGCTGGGCACTGGAGCCTGTACTTAATCGCTTCATCGAAGAGTACGGTCATTATTTTGATGTTGAGATTAAAATGGGAGGTCTATTAGCAAGCTGGCAGGGATTCTCCGATGGGGCAAACGGTATTCAGAAGTCATCAGATGTAGCTGAACATTGGAGAGAAGTCGGTGTGTATTCACGGATGCCGATTGATGGTTCTTTGTGGGTTGATCATCCGATCCAGTCTTCCTATCCGCCGTCTCGCGTATTTAAGGTGATTCAACGTGAGCATCCTGGGAAAGAACAAGTGTTTTTGAGACGAGCACGTGAAGCTGTCTTCGTATTCAATCAAAATATTGGCGAAGATGAGGTGCTTGTTGCTATTGTAGATCAACTGGGTCTGAATGGAAAAGAAATTGTGGACGCAGCTGCACAACAATCCGCACAAGATTTATTGGAAGAGGATTTTGAGATGACTGCTCGGCTTGGCGTTCGAGGCTTTCCTTCTATTATTCTTGTCAATAAAGACGATCAGGGAATTAAAGTAACAGGTGCTCGCCCTCTGGAAACGTATGTTCAAGCATTGCAACAGATCTTGGGTGAAACGCCGAAACCGAAAGAGCTCACTAAGCTGACGGACAAAATGAAAGAAGGAGACCTTGTTTTCTCGAAAGAAATAGAGGTGCTGTACGACTTAGAACAGGCCAATGTGGAAACGTATGTACAATCGCAACTACAAGAAGGGACTTATCGTGTAAGGCATATCTTAGATGAGATGGCAATTCAGCGTGTATAACTCATCGAGGAGTAATTGAAGATATAATTAGCACATTTATCCATGCGTTATTACAAATTTCTCGAGGCCAGTATTCGAAAAAAGTCACATGAATACATGTGAATCAGTCAGGTGATATGTATAACAATGTAAGACTGACGAGAGTTCATGCGTTCAAGTCTTTATCTTCATTGTCATTGTATAATCTGAAAATACGGAATAAAAGTAGACAGAAAGCAGACGTCAGAAAGAGGCGTCTGTTTTTTCATTAATATCTAGGCTAGGACCATTGTAACCGTGTTGATTCAAGCTCACATATCATGGATAAATTAATCAAAGCAATAGCTCCTTTGGGGGAATGTTCTATTTTTCACAAAGTTGTCAGAAAGACTTGATTCTTTCTTGAACGTTTTGAGACGAAGCCGTGTCATCCGTTGAATTGCTTTAAATTGAGGATATAATAATTTTAAATATGGGACCTCGCCTATGAACTAGATCGTGTCAATTCAAGATATATCGAGTTGTTGCTTATGAAATCATCTTGAATATGGTGATAGGTGATATAGAGGTGCTAAATAATTGGCAATCTATCCGTGCACTTTGTTTTGTGATTTTTTTCTCATAGTGTAGAGGTAATCCAATCAATGAATGGAGTTTGAGAGGAGGCAGTTTTACAATGGCCGTTGATACGGTGTTATGGAGCAGACTCATAACGGGTCTAACACTTGCTTTTCACGTTATTTTCGCAACGCTTGGTGTAGGTATACCGTTGATGATCTCGATCGCTGAGTTTATTGGGATCCGGAAGAAGGACCACCATTACATACTCATGGCGAAGAGATGGTCAAGAGGATTCGTCATTTCGGTAGCGGTGGGTGTGGTGACTGGTACAGCGATATCACTGCAGCTTGCTCTAGTGTGGCCAAACTTTATGAAGCTGGCTGGTAATGTCATCGCATTGCCGCTTTTTATGGAAGTATTCGCGTTCTTTTTTGAAGCTATCTTCTTGGGAATCTACCTATACACTTGGGATCGGTTCAAAAACCCGTATATTCACTGGTTGTTAACGATTCCGGTTGTCGTCGGTGCGGGTATGTCCGCAGTTTTCATCACTACCGTGAACGGATTCATGAACCAGCCTGAAGGCTTCGTGATGCAGGCAGGGCAATTCACTGTGGTAAATCCTGTACAAGCCATGTTGAATACAGCGACATTCTCCAAGGTGTTCCATGTATTGAGCTCGGCTTATTTAACAGGAGCGGCTTTGCTTGCCGGGATCGCGGCTCTGGCGCTGTTGAGAAGAGGGATGTCTGCTTATCACAAAAAAGGCCTGAATCTAATGATGGCTGTTGTTTTGGTATTCAGCTTATTAAATACACTCGCTGGTGATGTATCTGCCAAATTCTTGGCTGAACATCAGCCGGAGAAACTAGCTGCCGCAGAATGGCACTTTGAGACAGAAAGCGGCGCTGACTTGATTTTGCTCGGATGGTTGAACGCGGAGCATGAAATTATAGGGGCGTTACATCTGCCCAAGTTACTTAGTTTCCTGGCGTTTGGAGACTTTAATGCCGAAGTCACTGGGCTGAACGAATTCCCACTAGATGAACAACCGCCATTACTGGTGCATTATCTATTCGACCTGATGGCTGGTATCGGATTCGCCTTGCTCGCTATCTCTAGTCTCTATTTTCTGTTTGTGCTATGGAAGAAACGTAATCAATTCAACAAATGGATGCTTCGCCTTGTAGCGCTTAGCGCACCACTTGCTTTCCTGGCGGTAGAGATGGGTTGGTTCTATGCTGAAATTGGGCGGCAGCCGTGGATTATACGAGGATACATGCGAGTTGAAGAGGCCGCAACCACGTCACCAAGTGTTCGTATTTTATTCTTTGTCTTCTTGTTCTTGTATATCGTACTTGGTGTGATCTGTGCGCTCGTCTTAAAACGATTGTTTAATAACAACCCTGCGGAGACGGAGATGGAACAATGGTTAAAATCGCAGGAACAAGCAGCATTAGGTACTGAGAAAGGAGAGCAAACTAAATGAGTTATGAATTGATAGGCATCTCAGTGCTCTGGCTCTTCTTATATGGATATCTGATCATTGCTTCGATTGATTTTGGAGCTGGATTCTTCGCTTTTTATGCATGTCTAACGAAACAGGATCATCTGATTAATCGTTTAATCTCTCGATATCTATCACCCGTGTGGGAGATTACGAATGTATTTTTCGTCTTTTTCTATATTGGTATTATCGGATTTTTCCCGGATACGGCGTCCTATTATGGTGCTGCACTTATTGTACCAGGAAGCATAGCCCTCATTCTGCTTGCCATTCGAGGTTCGTTCTATGCCTTTGAGAACTATGGTTCCAAGAACAATATCGTATACCTGTTTTTATACGGGGCTACAGGTTTGCTGATTCCAGCATCTCTATCCGTGGCGCTGACCTTATCAGAGGGTGGGTTTATTCTGAAACAGGGTGAGGCGGTTTCGCTTGATTACTGGGCCTTATTAACCAATCCGTTGTCCTGGAGTATTGTCGGACTGGCTGTTGTTTCAGTGCTTTTTATCAGTGGATCGTTTCTAACATTCTATGCTTCCAGAGCTGAAGATGAGGGTGCATTGAAGCTAATGCGAAATTACTCCCTGTTTTGGAGCACACCAACGATTATTTTAGCACTGACAGCATTTATATATCTGGGGCAGCACAACGAACGCCACTTTCAAAATATGATGGATTTGTGGTGGATGCTCGGCCTATCCGTAGCGTTTTTTATGGCTGCCATGTGGCTGCTATTTAACGGACGCCGTTACGGTCTTGCATTTATTTTTGTTATGTTACAGTTTTTCTGTGCTTTTTTCGCATACGGTATCGGTCAGTATCCATACATTCTTGATCCGTACATTACGATTCAGAACAGTGCCACTTCGCCAGCGATGGGGATCGCACTCGTTGTTGTATTTATCGGGGGGCTATGCCTACTAATTCCATCATTGATTCTGGTATTCAAACTGTTCCTGTTTGATGCGGATTATGTCAAAGGTAAGAAATAAAAAGGAGGGTTACGTTGTGAAAAGGCAGAGGAGAGAACAATCCAAACAGCAACGAAAACAGTCCGGTGGGAGAAAATCGGTGCTGATCAAGCAGCAGATGTCTTTACTTCGGAAAAGCAGATTGATCCTTATGGCCTTTTCACTGGCCCTTGGTGCAGCGATAATAAGCCAGGCTGTCTTTATGGCTGAAGCCGTGCAGCGAATATTTGTAGAAAAGGCATCCTTTTCATCAATCATGCTCATTCTCGGCATTTTGCTGGCGGTTATGGCTCTTCGTACATGGTTAACTTACGGCAATGGAAAAGTTGGCTTGCATATGGCTGCACGAGCTAAAACGGCGATGCGAGGCAAGGTGTTGCAAAATCTTACCGAAGCATCTATGTTCTCTTCACTGCAAGGACAAACAGGCGGAAAGGTCAGTGTTGCACTGGACGCCGTGGATGAGGCTGATAGCTACTTCAGTCAGTACATGCCACGCATGATGGAAGCATCCATTATTCCTATTCTGATTCTGGTCGTTGCATTCACACTACATGCCAACACAGGATGGATTCTGCTCTGTACAGCGCCATTTATACCGCTGTTCATGATTCTCGTCGGCCTGCAAACAAAGAACAAATCCGAAGAAAAATATGAACAACTTGCTGCGTTTTCCGGTACGTTCCTGGACTCGCTTCAAGGCCTGGTCACGTTGAAAATATTTGGACGGGCTAGTCGTCAGCAACAGGAGATTGAACGCAGCAGCCTCGGCTATCGGGATAGCACAATGAGCATTCTGAAGATTGCATTTACGAACACATTTATGCTTGAGGCAATTGTCATGTTAAGTATCGGGATTGTTGCCCTTGAACTTGCCATTCAGCTTCTGGTGTATAAATCAATGACATTCCATACAGCCTTTCTGCTGTTGCTGCTGGTACCCGAGTTCTATAGCCTGTTAAAAAATACAGGGACTGCATTTCACAGCGGTCGAACCAGCATGGGAGCTATTCGCAAGGTTGAACAGATGCTCGAGGAAACGGAACAAACGAGCGAAAAAGGTTCAGATCAGAAACTTCAACCGGCAGGCATTTCATCACTACAAGAGGATATTGGGGCGCTACATCCATCATTATCGACTGTACCACCATTCATTGAACTGAAAAATATCCAGTTTCATTACGCCCCCGGCTCATTTGAACTTGAAACGGGACAGATGTCTATTCAACCCGGAGAGAAAATCGCAATAGTTGGCAAAAGCGGTTCAGGTAAAACGACTTTACTCAATCTCATCTCCGGGCTGTTACAGCCTACATCGGGAGAAGTACACATGAACGGAAGGCCGCTTATGCTAACGCCGGAGGCGGACTGGTTTAAACAGGTTAGTTACATTACACAGCATCCGTATATTTTTGCAGGTACATTGGCTGAAAATATAGCGATTGGTGCAGGCAATGATGTATCCCATGCTGATATCGAAAAGGCGGCTGAACGCGCAGGACTTGCTTCACTAATTGCTCAACTGGATCAAGGTTTGGATACCCCTGTTGGGGAAGGGGGCCGGGGACTTTCCGGAGGAGAAAAACAAAGATTGGCTCTGGCTCGCGCTTTTCTAAAACAGCCGTCCATTATTTTGTTTGATGAACCAACGGTTGGACTCGACCTCCGCACCGAACAAATTTTGCAACGTTCTATCGCATCATTGTCACAAGATGCAACGATGATCACGGTGGCTCATCGATTATATACGATTCAACAGGCTGACCAGATTTGGTTCATGTCAGATGGTATACTTGCAGATTCGGGAACACATCAGGAGCTGCTGGAACGAGTGCCTGCGTATGCCGAGATGGTACAAATTCAAAGAACAGGAGGGATCGCATGAAAGAGTTAGCCGTTCTATCCAAGGCTATGATGCAGGAACGAAAAGACATTTTGCTTTCCATTCTATGCGGATTCATCGCTGGATCAGCGGGTGTAGCCCTTTTCTCCGCTAGTGGATATATGATCTCACAAACGGTATTTGCACCACCCCTGTACACCTTGATTGTACTAACATCGATGGTCAAACTGCTTGGATTTGTGCGTGCAGCGAGCCGCTATGGAGAGCGGCTGGCTTCGCACCGGGCAACGTTCTCCATCCTCAGCCGTTTACGAACTTCGTTTTTTGCCAAGCTGATTCCGGTTACCCCGGGGATTCTAAACAAAAACCGAAGCGGGGATCTTCTTGCACGGATCGTTGGTGATGTAGAGAGTTTGCAGCATTATTTTCTACGTGTTGCATATCCGCCCGTTATGGTTGTCATGGTATTTCTGAGCACCGTCCTGTTTACGGCGTTTTTTTCCTTCTGGATTGCGTGCTTACTTATCGTTGGTATGTTGGTTACCGCATTTGTAGTCCCAAGCTTGGTACTGATCGGTCAGCGTAAAATCAATGGACATGTGCGTCAGCAACGAGCCAAGTTATCTACCGAGGTTACCGAGGTATTATATGGTTTTCGTGATTTGAAAGTATATGGACAATTAGCTCAGCGTGAGCAGCAACTTCAAGAGGATTCAGCTGCACTCGCAACCACGCAACAAAGAGCTGCTGGCCAACTGTTACGTGGGCAATCCATGCATATTTTTGTTACCTATCTAGTCACATGGGGAGTGCTGGTGCTGAGTGCGTTTCTCATTGCAGATGGCGTCTTTGCTGGTGTATTTCTAGCCATGTTAATTCTGGCATCACAAACGGTGTTCGAAGAATCAGCCGCGATGGCAGTATTGCCCTCATATAAGCTCGACAGTGAGCATGCTGCCAAACGATTGGCAGAGACGGTGTCTGAACCGTCGAACAAAGGACACGATGATTCACTTCAAGCTACTGCTCAAGGTCTATTGTCACTGAATGTGGATGGAGGAGCGGTAGCCATCGAGATGTCCCATGTTACTTTTCAATATGAAGGGGAGTGGAGAGCTGCACTGGATGACGTCTCTCTGGTTCTCGCGCCTGGCTCCAAAACGGCGATTGTCGGGCCGAGCGGATCTGGAAAGTCAACGATCTTAGAGTTACTTCTCAAGTTACGGCCCCCTACTTCCGGAGAGGTGAAATTCAACAACATCTCGGTGGATAAACTCAATGAAGAGAGCATATGGCAGAACACCCATGTGGTCTTACAGCAGAGTCATTTTTTCCGGGGAACGATTCGGGACAACCTGTTACTCAGCGGAGAACATCACTCAGATCAAGAATTACAGGATGTACTCCATCAAGTTCAACTGTTTAATGTAACCCTAGAGGACATGGTATACGAAAAAGGAGAGAATCTGTCCGATGGAGAGAAGCAGCGGCTGGCTCTGGCTCGAGCGATGTTGCGCACAGGAACGTTATGGCTCTTGGATGAGCCCACCTCTTCACTGGATTATGTGACAGAAGCACGCGTATTACAGCACTTGTTGGCACAGGTGGCTGAAGATACATTGCTCTTGGTCTGCCACCGTCTAACAGGACTCGAACAGATGGATCAGATTGTGGTCATGGATCAAGGCCAGATTGTAGAAACCGGCTCATTTGATGAGCTGATGGAACAGAAGGGTTATTTTTATGAGATGAAAAAGATTGAGTTACAGATGGTGGGGGAGTTCGGAGCGTAATTTACAAATGAAATTTATGAATTAAGCAGCTTTGGGTATAAACAGGTTAGCCAGTTATTACTGGTTAGCCTTTTTTGTATTTATTTTTGTTCAGTCATTTTACTCCGTCTGCCGTAGTAACAAAAACACCTAGATGATCTACTTGCACACACAGTGATTTTTGGTTGAAAGAGGGCGTTGAACAGAGGGGGAAGAAAGCCCGTTATTTTCGGGTTACATTCGTATGAATGTTCACAGGACAGGTGCCTATCTGGTTATATGCTGCAAAAGCTACTAAAAGACAGGATTATTCTGGTATAATAGTAATTTCTGTAATAATATCTTAATTATCTATATTAAGTTCAGTTCATCATGAAAGGAATGAAAGCGGGAAGTGAGTAAGTGGGAAATTGTTTCTTATGTTGCTATATTTGTTTACACGCTTGTGATGTTATTGAATGACCAATCAATTTTACTAGTGTTAGGTACAGTGCTCATCGCTGGACTCATTATTTTTGGCATTTTTGTTTTTTATCCTATGGTCTGGGAAACGCGTATGGATCGGTTAGAGGCTTTTTTACGAAAAAAACAAAATACGCCCTATTTTTATTTTATTTATGCAACAGCCAACAGGTTGGACGAAGAAGTTGAGCTCACTATGGAAAAGCTGATGAACAATACTTCGGCTAGTAAGACCACGAAAGCCAACTATCAGGCAGCATACGGTGCTTACCGCAAGGATCTGTTTACCGTGAGAAAAGCTGTACGCGAGATGCGTATATCGGATTATCGTACATACTATGAAACGTTTGTCCTTATCGAAGAAGGAGAGACTGAACGAGCCAGAGAGCATCTAAGTTCCATTAAAAGCGAGTGGATGCGATATGCCCTTCTAGCGGAAAGCGAACGTAAGCTGAATCATTACAAGCAAGCCGAAGAGTTTGCTGCGCAAGCCGTGCAAGCTAGTAAAGGAGTTAATCGATACGCAATGACTAAAGAATACGAAAGATATTACACCAAGGAACAGTCAATACATGGATAGAACCCGTTTTCAAGGAGAACAGATTCGTATCACAGCGAGGACGATGTCAGCATCGTCTTTTTTGTCGTTTTATTGAGCAATAGTTCACCATGGAGATTTCAGGGACTTTACAATAACGTATACGTTATTGTTTATAATGTTTTCAGGAAGGAGAGGTAAGCATGATCCTGATCGGTGAGTTAGCGAAAAAAACAAATATCAGCAAAAGAACACTTCATTACTATGAACAGATCGAACTGTTACAACCGACACTAATTATGGAAAATGGGTATCGATATTATGATGAAAATGCTATCCTTCGCCTGCAAAAAATTCTTCTATTGAAGTCTATTGGCTTTACATTAGAACAGATTAAAGAACTGTTTCGGAATCAAGAAAATAAAGGAGAAAATGAAAACTGGATCAC
>JAFWEX010000051.1 GCA_017512705.1 Paenibacillus sp. | reverse complement strand
TCGTAACCGTATAAGGTATGTTTTTTCATTTCAGCAAACTCTTCTGTAGTTAATTTACCTGGTTTATGTAAGATTTCAGAAGGGATTCTAGACTTGCCAATGTCATGAAGATATCCTGCCTTAGCTACTGTGAGACATTCTTCAGGGCCGTAGCCCATCCAGTTGGCAATGTAAAAAGCAAGCATGCCAACCTGCAAGGAGTGATTGAACGTGTAGTCATTGTCTCCACTAAGCATAAGCAACAAAGAGACGACGTCCTTTTGTTTTTCGAGTTGCCCGGTTAAGTTGACCAACATTTCATCAACCTGTAACTCATCAATAAATCCTTTCTCCATCGCTTGTTGGAACAGAGACTCGGTACCTTTGATCGTGTCGTTAAACAAATTGGTTAACAGATTGTGCTGGTCGGAATGCAAGTTTTGATGATCAGAGTATAGGTTGGATGTAGGTTCTACATCTGCGAAATCTATTCCATGCTGCAGTAGTTTGGATATATCTTCTTCACTTACAATGGAACCTTTCATGAGCATGTGAAGCCCTGAGCTATTGTAGATATCGTTTTTTAATAGGTCACCTGGTTTAAGATCTGTAACATGCACTCTCACGTATAAACCACCTTCTTCCTCGACTAATATCGACATATAGCACTATAATAACAAGAAAAAAATGGGTTGACAACGACTTATTTACTATTCAAAAATTCTTGTAATCCGTGAATAGACTCATTTTTTGGAATCCATAGGGTTCCAAGGTCCTAGTTGATGACCCTTCCATTCCGACCCGTCTTCCCAAATTTCCTTTTTCCAAATTGGCACGGTTTGTTTAAGCCGTTCAATGGCATAACGGCTTGCATCATAACAGTCGTTTCGATGAGGTGAGGACACAGCGATAACCACACTGATTTCCGCCACGTCAACTTTACCGATTCGATGACTGATGGCACATCGTACGCCTGGCCAGCGTTCTGCTATTTCAGTGCCAATCGCAGCCATTTGAGACAGGGCCATAGGAATGTACGCTTCATACTCTAAATATACCGTGCGTTGTTCACCGGTCATTTCACGTGTTGTACCTACAAAAGTGAGTGATGCCCCATGATTTGCGGTGATCACCAAATTGGTGGTTGCCTCCACAGACAGGGGAGCATCCGTAATTAGAAAAAGTCCGTCTTCTGTGCAATGCTCTTGTATATTCGGCTTATTCTCTTCTTGATTTGAAGTACTATTTGTAGTGCCGTCCCCACCGGATACGGGAGGAATTAATGCAAGTTCATCCTCAGCTGTGAGGATTGTATCGGCAGGAGCGTATTGCTGGTTTACTGCCAGAAAAGAAGACTGAATCTGCGAAGCAGCCTCGGGATAAGCCAGAGCTAGTTGCTCTTTAAGCGTAGATGCGGTAGGTGTATCTCCATCAAACTCAAATTCCAATTGAGATGTATTTAAACGTTCAGCGATACCTGCAAATAATTGAATTGATAATTTCATAAAGTGCACCACTCCTTTTTGATCTCCAAACCCTATAAATATATCATAACGACGTAGAAAATGTTATGCTTATCCACTAGAATAATGACGTTCGATAAATCGCAAGGGGAGGCAGTATAATGCATAGCGGCGCGAAAGAAACATTAACCATCTTGCATACCAATGATATCCATAGTCACTTTGGCTCGATGAGCGCGATCGCTGCCATGATCAGTGAGGAACGTGAACGGGGAGGGAATCTCCTTGTTCTTGATATAGGCGACCATATGGACCGCATGGCTGTAGAAACAGAAGGAACGTTGGGTATGGCCAACGTGGATGTCCTTAATCTGACGGGCTATGACGCGATTACCATTGGAAATAATGAGGGGCTGACATTTACGCCAGATCAGCTCGCTCAGTCCTATACGGGACTACGTTGTCCAATTGTATGCGGGAATGTGGTGGAACAGGATACCGATCGCATTCCAGCCTGGATGCAACCTTGGCACATCATAAAAAAGGGCTCTTTTCATATTGGTTTGCTGGGAGCGACGGCTCCGTTTAACTCCTTTTATGAGCTGCTGGGCTGGAAAGTGACAGACCCCATAGAGACATTGAGGAAACAGGTTATGATGCTGCGGGAACAAGTGGATGTGATCATTGTTTTATCCCATCTCGGTCTGGCAACAGATCAAAAGCTGGCAGAACAGGTAGCTGGTATTGATGTTATCCTCGGCGGACACACCCATCATGTACTGGAAGAGGCTTTGATCGTAGGCCAAACTGTGCTGGGAGCCGCGGGGAAATTCGGACAATGGCTTGGAAAGTTTGTGCTGGAACGAACAGATGAGGAGAAGTCTGTGCGGGTGGTGAGCAGTGGTTGTGTACCCGTACAACGCACGATGTTGCATGAACAAGTGTCTTTGGCTATTGCTGCGAATGTTCAGGAAAGTGAAAGAAAGCTAGGTCAGACAGCGGTAATGACGGACCGCACGTTGACGATCAACTATGAGCAGGAATCACCTTTTGCGAACTTGCTTGCACAAGCCGTCCGACACTTTACAAGCGCAGAACTATCCGTTGTGAACGCAGGGCAGTTACTCGGAAATCTCCCGCAGGGGGAAATTAGCAAAGGAATGTTACATTCCCTATGTCCATCTCCTATAAATGCTTGTACAATATGCTTGAAAGGTTTTCAGATTCGTGAAGCACTGGAGCAGTCATTGCTCGAAGAATTCATCCATAAACCAATCACAGGATTTGGTTTTCGAGGGGAAATTCTCGGAACGTTATGTATGGACGGAATGGAAGTTCGTTATGATCCTGATGCGCCAGCTTATGACAAGATTCGATCCATTTATGTGAACGGTATACCTATGGATGAGCAGCGTCAGTATGTTGTTGGAACACTCGACATGTTTACATTTAATGTGGGTTACCCTTCTCTGGCTCAAGGTAGCAATATACAATATTACCTGCCGGAATTTATACGTGATTTGCTGGAACAAGAATTAAAAAGACCAGGGGCGTTAGAGGAAAGTCTGCATACCCGCTGGTTCCAAAGCTAGAACAGAACTGCCTTCTGCTAATGCGGTGGCTAGTGTTTATTACATCTAAGGAGCGGGAGAGGATAGGCTGTGCGTTTAGTCCATATAAACTTATTACAGCCTGGCATGAAGCTGGGGAAACGAATTTTTAGTGAGGAAGGTCTGGTTTTACTCAGTGAGGATGTAGAGCTGACGAGCCGATTGATTACACGTTTGAAAGATCTCGGGGTTGGATACGTATACATTCAGGATGCTGCGACAGAAGATATTGTTGTGCCCGATATGCTACAGGAAGAAACGAAGCGAAGAGCTCTTGTGGAGATCAAAAAGCAATTTCATTATATGTCTGGCTTCAAAAGCAAAAACCAGATCACACATTTCGGTAAAGCGCTTTGTGGGGTCATGAACAGCATTCTGGAGGATATCGGCAGTCAGAAAGAAGCGATGATCATGTTAATGGACATGAACTCCAGCGATTTTGACCTCTATAATCACTCGCTCAACGTGTGCGTGTACACTCTAGTATTAGGTGTAGCATCGGGTTACACACGCCAGCAGCTTATGGAGATTGGTCTAGGAGCTTTATTGCATGACATCGGAAAAACACAGATTTCCACTGAAGTTCTATATAAACCTTCCCGTCTCAGTGATGAGGAATACAAGATTATCCAGCAGCACACTACATATGGACACCGGATTCTCAAAGATGAACCAGGCATCCCTTTACTTTCAGCACATTGCGCACTTCAGCACCATGAACGGATTGATGGTAGCGGCTATCCGTTCGGTTTGAAAGGGAATGAAATCCATGAATATGCGAAGTGGATAGCCCTTGCCGATTCTTATGATGCCATGACAACGAATCGGGTCTATCGTCAAGCCTTATTGCCACATCAAGCCGTTGAAGTGTTATATACAGGTTCTGGGACACTATATGAGCAGTGGATGCTTGAAAAATTCAGAGACTGCGTTGCCATCTATCCTGTAGGCCTTTCCGTCACGCTCAGTACTGGAGAGGTTGGGGTGGTCGCTGGAATTCAACCACGTGTACCACAACGACCTCAGATCCGTGTTCTCAAGGATGCAAAAGGACAACCGCTCAGCGTACCATACGAAATCAATCTGGCAACCGAGCTTTCGATTATGATTACCGGTGTGGAGGGTGTGGAAGATTCAGCAGCACTCCTGAAAGAAGAACACTTGAAAAGTTAAACAGGAGAAGGAAGGAGCAGACGCTCAGTAGGCATATCGGAAACTTGAAAGTGAGTTTTCTTGAATGCATGAGCGTTTTTTTGTCATGCAATGGACAGGCTTTGGCTGTGCCGGATGATTCGTAATTGTGCTATGATAAAAGATAGCTCCCAAAAAAGGTATCTAAGATATGATGTAAATAAAACTTTTTAGGTTAATAAAAGGAATAAGGTGAAAAACAATGACCATGCTAAACTCAGGATCGGTGCAACCGATGCCTTTATCGCCAACCAATGATCCGTGGGATCCGATTGGCTCTCTGCGTACATATGGCCGGCATGTGCTGACCAGTGTAGAAATGACAGTGACACATCTCTGCAATATGCGGTGTGAACACTGTGCCGTAGGGGATATGCTTACCATGCAAGAGGCGCCAGCTATTCCACTCTCATTGATGTTAAAACGCCTGGATGAAGTCGAGCACTTACAGACCATTAGTCTGACAGGCGGTGAACCTAGTTTCAGCCAGAAAACGGTGGACGAGATGATTATTCCTCTACTCAAATATGCCAAAGAACGGGGAATACGCTCGCAGATCAATTCTAATCTTACGTTAGATATCAGTCGATACGAGAAGTTGCTTCCCTATCTCGATGTGATGCACATCTCCTTCAACTATTTGAACGCGGATGATTTTCATCAGGTTGGATTCGCTAACAGCGGTAGACCGGTGAAACGTGAAGTTGCCGTGAAAATGTATGAAAAAATGATTGAAAACTCTCGTAAGCTGAGTGAAGCAGGAATGTTTATTTCTGCTGAGACGATGATTAACTATCGCACATATGACAAGCTTGAAGGTATTCATCAATTAATCCGGGAAATGGGATGCGTTCGGCACGAGGTACATCCGATGTATAATTCTAACTTTGCATCCTCTCTGCCTGTGCTGTCACTGGATCACATGAGAACGGCCATTCATCAGTTGCTTGATGTGCGTGACAAAGAAATGTGGATGCTCTTCGGAACGTTACCATTTTTCGCTTGCAGTTCAGCCGAGCAGGATCGTGAACTGATTAACCGGCTATATAGTGAACCTAATGTGACCGTGCGCAACGATCCGGATGGACGCAACCGCGTTAATGTTAACATGTTTACCGGGAACGTATACGTGACCGATTTTGCTGATATCCCTGCATTTGGGAATATTCATGATCGGAAATTAGACGATGTATTCCACGAGTGGTCGGCAGAGCATCCGCTCAATCAGACGGTCAATTGCCATTGTGATGCAGCATCATGTTGCGGACCGAACCTGCTTGTAGCCGACATGTATTATAAAGGTGTGGACTTCAAATCGAGAAAAGCCATTACACGTTAATATTCCCGAGGCTTTCTGAAATAGACAGAGAAAGGGAGTTGCATCTTGGACATTCATACCGAATTTCATCTTGGACAGCTTGTATTTAATCTGGTCTGTGTCTTTTTACTCGTATTTTTGAATGGCGTATTTGTGGCAGCGGAGTTTTCTCTTGTCAAAGTAAGACAGACACGCCTAACACAATTGCAGAGTGAAGGAAACCGTCTAGCTGGTTATGCGTTGAAGGTGAACGGTAAACTGGATGCTTATCTGTCGGCAACGCAGTTTGGAATTACGTTGACATCCCTAGGGTTAGGTTGGTTAGGTGAGCCAGCGATCTCCAAACTACTTGTGGAACCGCTGATGTTCAAGCTGGGCGTTGCAGATACAGGTCTGATTTCAACCGTATCTGTGATTATTGGTTTTTGTATTATAACGTTTCTGCACATCGTGCTCGGTGAACTAGCTCCCAAATCACTGGCGATTCAAAAAACAGATGGTGTGGCGCTGCTTCTATCCGCACCGTTACTGTTGTTTTATAAAGTTTTTTTTCCGTTCATCTGGGTTCTTAACGCATCGGCCAATGCTTTGTTACGTCTGGCTGGTATCGAACCAGCGAGTGAGAGCGAAGCCCATTCTGAGGATGAGCTTCGAATTCTGATGAAACAGAGTGCCAAGAGCGGGGTCATCGACAAAGATGAGATCAAGCTGATGGATAATATCTTTGATTTCTCCGATATGTTGGCTCGGGAGGTCATGCTGCCTCGAACGGATATGGATTGTTTGTACACCCATCTGTCGCTGGAAGAAAATCTAAAGATCATCAACGCAACGAAACACTCCAGATACCCGGTAGCTATGGAGGATAAGGATGAAATCATTGGATTTATCCATATTACCGATCTGTTGCTGGCTGAACCGGAGCATCAGCAGGATCTAGCTTCATTAGTGCGCCCCATTCTGAACGTACCCGAATCGATGGAGATTAGCCATGTGTTGCGCCTAATGCAGAAAAAACATGCTCAGATGACTCTTGTAGTCGATGAATATGGAGGTACTGCAGGTCTGTTGACAGTTGAAGTGATCTTGGAAGAGATCGTTGGAGATCTTTATGATGAGTTTGAGGATGAACGTCCGCATATGGAACGCATCGATGACACTTTTTCGATTGATGGACGCTCATTGATCGAAGAAGTTCACGAATGGACCGGAGCTGTTATCGAGGACGAAGAAGTAGACACGATTGGCGGTTGGCTTTTTAAGGAATTGGAAGGCAGTCCGACTAAAGGCAAAACACGTGAAGCGAATGGTTATGTGTTTGAAGTGGAGGAATCCACACGATTACGAATTAACCGGGTTAAAGTGTATAAGAAAGATAAAGAACAGGATGTCGATTCAGAAGAGGGACAGTGAGCTATTGTTTCTTCTGGATGATGATCCAATACAGTAATTAAGCAAGATCTTTGGAAGCCGTGCTCCGTCACCTTTCAAAGGTCTTTTTTTGCTGTTTTGAATGAATAATATTCAAAGTTAGATGTCAAAGTTTCTTGTTCAGTTTCTTTAAAAAAGGGATGATCTTGCTCAACCCGACATATGGTTATAAGGACAGGAAATGATGGGATTGTCATGTATGACATGAAGGAATGCCAGAAAGAGTACGATTGCACGATAAAGGAGGCGCTTCGATTGAAAGACCCTCAGGTTCGGGCTTATATCCCTTTTGTAGGTCCATTTGATCCATGTAAACCTATAGGTATCCGTACGTATCTCGTTCCGCCGCAATTATTTATTCCTTTTCAGCCGATGGGGTGGCCCCAATTTAGCCCGGCTGAAGCATTAAGACTCGGCACATTGTGGCCAGCATTGTACAGTCCATATGTCTCGAAAAAAATGAAGGAAAGGGCGGTGGAGAATGATGGAGAAGGAACAGCCGAAAGCTTGTGATGCACAATATTACGAAATGCTGGAAGAGCTGCAGGCGCTGGATTTTGTTTTAGTGGAGCTGAATCTGTATCTGGATACTCACCCTGGTGATTTTCAAGCCATCGAGCAGTATAACAAATTCAGTCAGGAACGTATGCGCGTGGCACATGAGTTTCAACAATTA
>JAFWEX010000050.1 GCA_017512705.1 Paenibacillus sp. | reverse complement strand
GTTAGAAGCTGTGAAACTCATCGGGGTATTGAAAAGAGCGATAAGCTCATTTTGAATCTGACGAGATCAAAAATCTCATGGTTGATCTTGCAAGCAAGATCATTACTCACTCGTTGTTCAGTTTTCAAAGATCAAACATTTCCTCGTTACCGAAACCAGTTCGTTTCAACAACTTTTATATCGTACCACTTCCGAACCAACATTGCAAGCTCTTTTTTCAAGTTTCTTTCGAAGCTTGTATGCCTTCACTTGGCTTGCCACACGATGTAAACTTTGTTTTCTTGGCCGGAATTAGAATATACCATTTCTAATTTTATAATGCAAGCACTTTTTTCTGTTTTCTTTTCACCATGACAAACCTAATGCATCCTCATTAGCAGATACCTAAGCATAGTGTACTATTTAACACCGCAAGCAACTTATCGCTCTCCTTATTTTCGCATCATCCCAACATTTTCAAATGTGTATGGAAGTCATATATAATAATCATCTCTTCAATCATCGCATCCATATCTGACTGTAAAGCAATATCATCTGTAACCCGATATAGTCTTACATAATTGGCACATCCGGGATTACAACATAGTCTTCATAAACAGAACAGACTTAATTGCTTCTGAATTGAGAGGCTATGTATCAGAGCCAGATAATCTCATTATTTGAGTCGCTCACATCAAAAAAAGCCAACATTGTGTTTCTTGGCTAACTCACGCATAAGGCTGTACGCTTCTTCCGCAACAGACCATGCGAATGATGCGTAGATCACTTCTTTTCCAAACGAGTAATCAGTCAATCGATGATCTGTACCCACCTCCTCCATTCCCTCAAAAACATGATCCTCTGCCCACTTGATCTGTTCAGCATACCATCTCATGAAAGGCTTCTTTTTCTTTGGAGCCTTAGTCGGATCAAAAACCATCAGATCATAACTCATTAACGCTCTCCTTATATTATAGAAGAAAACCAACTTTTACTTTGAAATTATATACAATATGTACCACTTCAAAATACTCGTCTTTCTGTGCCTTATCTATCTAATTCCGAAAACAAAAAGCGAGAAACCTCGATTCAATATCGAGATTCTCGCTTTCTAATTGTTATCATTGGATTTCTATAATGAATTGATGCTCCATTTAGCATTTTATAAAAACGTGACTGCGTTTGTCGCTTACTCTCCACCTATAAATACGTAGCGGCAGACAACAACAATAGCCAGTACCCACATTAGCCAATGCACTTTCACTTTGCGCTCTGTAACCAGATTACTGAATACAGCCAGAATAACATAAGATACGATACCTGCGGAGATTCCATTTGCAATCCCGCCTGTGAAAGGCATCAATACAATAGTAAGGAAAGCAGGGAAAGCTTGCAAGAAGTCGTCCCACTCAATGCTACGGACCTGACTCATCATAAGCACACCTACAATGATTAACGCGGGAGCCGTTGCCGCTGACGGAACAACCAAAGCGAGCGGTGCAATAAACAAAGCAAGGATGAACAGCAGTCCCGTTGTTACCGAGGTCAGACCCGTACGTCCCCCAGCTTCTACACCAGAAGCACTTTCAACATAAGCCGTGATTGTACTTGTACCCAGTGCCGCACCTGCGCTAACACCGACTGCATCGACGAGCATCGCTTTACCAATTGTTTTCTCACCTTTGGCTTTATCCTTCATGATGCCCATACGTGTCGCCGTACCAACCATTGTACCGAATGTATCAAACAACTCAACGAATGTGAAAATGAAGATGATTTCAAACAACCCAAGGCTGATAGCACCCTTCAAGTCCAACTGTCCAACAGCAAGATCACTGAAGTTAGGCAGCCAACTTGCACCGGACAACCCACTTAGATTAGTTACTCCCATAGGAATACCAATTAGAGTTGTTGCCACGATTCCAATCAAGAGTGCACCTTTAACACGCATAACCATCAGAATTGCGATCAAAATCAGCCCAATCAAGGCCAGCAAAGCATCATGATGTGTGATAAAGTTCCCCAAGGACAGATTAAAGCTGCTGCCCGGAATCGGCTGGCTCAGATCTGCATCCGGTGCCACATTTACAGATACCGCTACCAGATTGGCCAGTTTAAATCCAATAATAGTAATGAAAAGACCAATACCGACCGTAATTGCCATTTTAATAGAATGTGGAACCGCAACAAGCAGCATCTGCCGAACTCGGGTCACAGTAAGGATGATGAATACGATACCCGAGAGGAATACAGCACCGAGTGCCGCCTGCCAGCTAACTGCACCATTGGAACTCAAAACTACCGTCATAAAGTATGCGTTCAATCCCATACCAGGTGCAAGGGCAATCGGAATATTAACGAATAATCCCATAATTATGGTCATTAATCCAGCACCAACAGCTGTTGCGAAAAATACGGCATTGTCAGACATGCCTGCTCCATTGGAACCCAGGAACAATGTGTTCACAAATAAAATGTACGCCATTGTCATAAAGGTGGTCAGACCCGCAACAACCTCTGTTCTAACGTTTGTTCCGTTTTCTTTGAGTTTAAAGAAACGATCCATAATTGACTAACTCCTCCTTAGAGATGTGGAAAGCTATATTGAAAAACGACAAAAGACCCTGAGAAGTATATTCCCCAGAGTTCAGCTTGACCGGAAGCAGGCACACGCCATTAACCAAGAACAAAAAATTCTATTATGCGCGGTCGAAATTCAACCTATCCACATAGAATTAATGTGCTTAGCTGCTCCTCTTCGTAGACAGATCATTAGGGTGATCTCGTAGAGACTCCCGGGCCAATTCCCAGGATTATACGAATTAGTATGCGCTATTTGTTTGTTTCCCATCACTCATTTTAGGAGGAGGTCTCTATTTTGTCAATGACAAAAACGAATGTTATTGCCACACCTGAAGAATAACGTTCGTATTCTTAACAGAAAGAACCAGTATAGCGATTTACAATCCAATTTACTATCGCTTAAATGAATTCTTACATACCGATGTGGTACGAGACAATACTATCCTGGAAATGCTATTACATAGCATTTCATCCCTCGTTATTTACATAGGTAAGTCTTACAACGCAACATCAAAAAGCCGTAAAACCTTGTTTGCCAAGGCTTTACGGCTTATCATAATTCATATTTTAACGTCCGGTTCTACTCCCACTCAATCGTTGCAGGTGGTTTGGAAGTTACGTCGTAAACGATACGGTTCACGTTATCTACTTCATTAACGATCCGCTTAGGCGTGGCGCGGGTTTGGCGGTTTTTGACTCCGATAGTACGAGCGCTGGCCCAACGTCAAATTGGCGCAATACTCGTCGATTATCCAGTTGTTTTATGTATCAATTGTAGCGGGTCAGACGCGCAATTTCAAGCGTTAGCCGCGATATTTATAATAGAAGGAAAACGTCAAACCCCCGGAGTTTATTTTGCCGCGTGGATTGTAAACGTACCAGATGCGGCGGATTTTCGAGGGGGCCTTGGGGGCGTTAACTTCACCGAATTAACGCGCTGGCATTTGCATAAATGCAGACTTTTGTACATATGACCACGACAGTTACAACTTGCCTTAAACGTAGACAGGACGCGGCTTTCCGCCGTTTACGGTACTTACGCAGCCCATACGCCAACCCACCCGTTTGCACTATTCTGCATATTTCACCGCTTGACGTCGCGCGATTTGACCGACCCCGTGAGTTTTCGGAGAGGGTGTCCGCCAGACCCCGCGTGCAGGAAAAACGCACCGAATGTACAAATTTGGGACACTTTAATAACGCCTGAATCCCGCGCCAGCCATGCGATGAACTCCGTTTTCCACCGTTTCACGCCGGTTTACGCCGTTATATGAGTCCAGCCGCGCGGAATATGAACTCGAAGTCCTCTACCCGACGTATTTCGGACAGCTTCACGCGAAAGCGCTTGTGCTTACGTTCCTGCGCCTTATTGAGTTCGCGCTGGAAGTCCTTACGCAGCCGCCACCGGTACAACGTACGCCTGTCTACATAACAGTGACGCGCGATATCATCGAGGTTTGGCGTCGGAACTGTCGTTAACAATTCAATCGCGAGATAATGACGGTCATCCAACTCAGCGCGGCGACGTTTGCGTTTCTTGTTCGCTCCCATAGTCTTCCTTACCCCTTTCTCTCTCCTCAAGATAAGATAAATAACCCCTTCATATGCATACGGTACACAACAAAAAGACCGCCCCGAAGGACGGCCGATATACCTATTTAGTTGCGCCGATTGCCGCTTCAATATCTGCTATTTCTGCGCGGGCCTTATCGATCCGCTCGTTATACTCCTCAAGCGCCTTTGTACGAGCTGCATACTCTTCCGGCTTCATTCCGCTAGTTTTGTAGTATGCGATCTCCTCCTCAATAGTAGTTTTACCCTCAAGGTTAGGCGCGAGGATCTTATCTCTGAAAATAGACAGCGACTCCTCTAAGTCTGCTTTTGATCTACCTACATACTTATTACTAACAACCGATGTCTCTTCGGACTGTATGTTATTAGTCGTCACGTTAATCGTCTTCCCTTCCACTTTGATATCCGCGCTTAGTGCCTCCGATATTCCGCGCACTGGAACGTTCGCTTTTCCATCAATAATGGCGCCTTTATCTGATAGCGTCGTTCCGTTAACAACTACCGTATATTCACCTGTAACTTTCTTGCCGACGAGTGATTTAACCCCGTCAGCGAGAACGCTACTTGTTGTCGAAATTACAATACCGATCAATATACCGCCGACAATGTATGCTATCTTTTTCATGCTTAACCCCTCCGCAATGTGTAGTATTTGGTTCTTATTTCCTATACTACCATCAATCAGAGGTTGTCGTGAAGGTTCCGCCGCCAGATGTTTGGTTCTGCGGATTTCCGTGGTTATGGTTCGACGTTGTAACTTGGTGAGTATGGCCGCGAACAGATTTGCCGTTAATAGCGCTCCATATCGAATCAAGCTGCGACTGCAATCCGTTTACTTGACCGAGGCTAATTCCGTTTGGAAAGTTAACCGCACCGCCAAACGTAACTGCACCTTGTAGTCGGATAGGATTCGCGGTATTATTCGATCCGATCCAAACGTCGTTACTGAATATCGTGAGTTGTCCACTATTCTGATACGAGTTGATTTCACCCGCTAGTGTGCCGCCTGATCCGTAAAAAGATATCGCAGCAATTCCGTTATCCGTGCCGGTGTTAATCCGAATACGGTTCGTGCCGGCGGCGTCGTAACTCCGAAGCCCTTGCGCATCCAATTCGACACGGCGGCCGCTTCTCGCTGTGCGGATCAATGCGCCTGTTAACGTACCTCCGGTAATCTCGCCTAGCGCCGTAATATTTCCGCTAAAGTAGCCGTCTACCCAACTGGATGCGCTAAGGTTAGACTCGAAAATATTTGCAGAGTTCGCAGTCAAGCGGTTCGCCGTTACGTTTCCTTGCATATCGACGCGGAATGGAGCGGAGTTAAAGGTTGCGTGCCCCGCCGCAATCCCGTTCGTATTAATCTGCACGATGTTATTATTCGCGCCTATAAGCATTGATACGAAGCTACCTAGCTGCCCGATAATCCGTTCCGCAATGATTCCGTTAGCCGTCACCGCCGCTCTCGCAGTTGCGCCCCCATCTGTAGTCAATACGATACCATTAGACGTCATGATGACTTGGTTACGAGCATCCGTTTTATCCTGGAGGACGATTCCGCGGCTATCGTATTTAACCTCCGTTTTAGACGCATTAACATCAATGACCGCCTGTTTAGCGAATGTTTCGAATACTTCCGTACGGATGCGACCGCCACTAACAAGATCACCGACGATCTGTTTCGTCCTGTCTAGATCCGCCATTACCTCCGCGAAGTCCTTGCGCATAACGTTCGCAATCGTTACCTGAGAATGTTGATCGCGAGAATATGGATACTCCGTGATCTCAATAATACGCGCATTGATATTTGTGAGCTCCATTTCCGGATCGTAACAGTACACGACGTCGCCAAGACCCGGAAGGGCTTCGGATTCGTCGAGCTTGTGCACGTCCGCCGCACTGACCGTCACTTCTAGCGCGGGCACTTCGTTATCGACGAGCTTCTTGCGGGCTTCACGCAGCAGTTCCGATACACTCGTGATATTCTGCTCGATCAGTTCCGAGTCATAGAACGGAGTGTCGGCCGACCCCCATGCTCCCGCGTACTGTGAAACAAGGTAATTCGATTGAAGCACACCGTTAACGATCGCGCCTGGAATAGCGGCAAGTCTCGCCCTTTCTTCCGCGGTAAGTATTGAAGCCGGTTGTCCGATCCAAGTCCGACCGTCTTTCATTTGCGCGAACATACGCGTACACAATGACTCACCGCTACTAGAAAACGATGAGGATACGATGTTCTTCCGGATTCGGTACTGCATTCCCTTATTTGCGCCGATTTTCTTCCGTAGATGGATGACGAAATTATTCGGTTCAATCTCTGCGCCATACATCGAAATGACGGCGTTCAGCGCTTCGAGCGCGTTCGTACGGCCCCAATCCTTGACGTCGTACAAATCGAACGTATCATCAACGGAAAAAGTAAAGCGGCCGTTAGTGGCCGCCGTAATGATATCCGTGAGTCTCGTAATAGGAACGCCGTAAGCTTCGGGAATATACGAAGAGTACGGTACTTTATAATCCACGAGTTTAAACATGACGTGTTTACCTCTAACCTGCGCGGTTAGCTTTCGCCCATCCCGTACCCGTTGCATGCTATTGACTACGTAAAGCTGTCCGCGCTCATCCTGGATGTAGCCCTTTAGCTTGATCTTATCCTTGTAGTCTTCCGAAGTCATCGGAACAAGGAACGTTAACTCATCGTCCGAATTGATCCGGCGCAGCCTTTGAACGTCATAAGCATCTACGAGAACACCAATACGATTCCGGTCCTTATCGTAGGATTGCAGATATCTTTCATTTATCATACTGCTTTACTCCCCCTGTTTTGAGTTCTCGTTGCTACGCGGTCCCGTTCGTCAAAGAATGAACTAATGTCTGCCTTATCCGTGAGCGTCAGATCCTCAACTGACATGTCGTAAGTGTAATGATTGACTACTTGCGGAGGTTGCACACCTGAAACTCTTCCCGCGTCGATCATACGGAAGAGGTTTCCGATTTGGTCCGGATTAAGGATCATCTCTCCCGCGTGGGCAATTACCGGCACCGGTGACCCCGCCACACCTTGGACTATTCCGCCTGTTGCGAACGCCTGTAACTTCCCGGTGTCTTTCTCAATGCCGTAAAGTTTTCGCAGCTGGTCGTTACGTGCGCTGAGGCGTGCCATCTCCGCCGTATCGCCCTTCGCTTTCGCAGCCGTCCAAGCATCTTTATTCGCGTTATACTCCGCAAGATCCGTATTAGTCCCGCCGACCGGAGCCGCAAGCGAAGCCATTTTCGCATTGTAATCAGACACAAACGTATCCAATTGCGCAAGTATCTCCGTGTTAGCCGCTGCGTTAGCGTTCTTTCGGAAGTCTCCGATCGCCGTCTCGATTACTTTGATATCGTCAGAGTACGCGTCGAATGCAGCTTTGAGCGCGTCATACTTGGCCTCCGTCTGCGACTTCTCAACGTCGAATGCGGCAGTGCGTTCGTCCTTTTCGTCTTGGAGCGCGGACTTTTGAGACTCAAGCTCTCGTTTGCGCAGATCACGCTCATGTTCAAGGATCATCCGATCACGTTCTTTGATGAGATCTTCGCGCTCTTGAATACCCTCCGGACTAACCGCCGAGCCTAATAAGTCGATCCGTGCATTCTTCTCCGCAAGCTGCGTCTCGTAGTCCGCGTCGGAATTGTACTCCGCTTCCTTCGCTATGAGCGCGTCGATTGCTGCGATCTTCTCATCCTGAGCGCTAACGAACGCCTTCTTCCGTTCTTCGATCGCATCCAATTCGGCTTTCTTCGCGCTATCAACCGCAGCCTTCTGCGTCTTAACAAGATCGTTCGCCAGCTTTTCAGTATCTTGCGTGAGCTTCTTACGGAGATTGTAGAGCTGATCTTCCGCGCGTTCGTAATACTCCGAGTCCTTTTCGTGGCGATCCCGCACTCGCGTCCATGCTGCGATTTTCATCTGCGTGATTTCAAGTTCGGATGCGCCTGCTTCTTCCATACGGCGCTCTTCCTTACCGATCCACTTTTCGGAGTTCTTAAACGCGTCGGCAACGGCTTTTTCCTGCGCTTTCGCCAAGTCCTTCCGCGCTTGATAGACTTGTTCGTCTGCCTTCTTGAACTCGTCGGAGTCCTTCTTATGGCGGTCACGGACGCGGGTAAGTGCGGCGATCTTCATTTCGGCGACGGCAACTTCGGATTTTCCGGAATCCTCCATACGGCGCTCCTCTTTGTCGATCCACGTCATCGAAAAGTCATAGCGCGATTTAACGCTGTCCTCCTGCAGACGCTTGAGTTGCAGATTGAGTGTACGCGCATCTTCGACCGTCTCTTTTAGGTGCTGCGCGTGAGCTTTACGCAACTTTTCGTACGCCTTAATTTGCTGATCCGCAGTCCAATCGTTCATATCCGCTTGGTAACGGAGTGTTGCGAGGTCTGCGTCATATGCTTTGTCGCGCATCTCCTTGGCTATTTCGGCGGGCGATTTTTCACTCTTGCCTTTGCTTGAAGCGCCTTTTTTGCCCTTGCTACTTGCTCCCGTTTTCCCCTTGCTTTTCCCGCCACCGCTTAAACTTATACCGCCTGAACCTGTCGTGTTTGTACGGATAAGAGCGGAGCCGTCCGTTAGTCCCTGCTTTAGTTGCTCAACTTCGCGTATGTGCTGACTGTAGTCGTAGGACTCCTGCTGAGATCCTTCGATCTTCTTTTCAATTTCTTTTGAAAATCTCTCAGCGTTGTTCTCGATATATTTCTCCCACAGAGGGTTAACGCTGATCCCACCGAGCCCGGTCACCTTTTGCTTCTGTCCGTTAGTTGCTCCGGATACAGCTTGCAATGTCTTTAAGAGACGCTGGTAGTTTTCAATTTGCGCATCGACTGCGGCCTTGTTTGCGCGAGCTGTGGCGGCCATATTTTCCATGTTTATCGCCATCAAGCGCGCTGATTCGTCAACGAACTCTCTCTCTGCGGTAATATGATCGTCCACGATACCGATGTTTGTAAGACGCGCGTTACCTTCCGAATCAATTTCTCGGATGAGATCCGGATACTCCTTACGTAGTTGGTTCGTCAGATTCGATAGCTCCTGTTTCTGAGCAGCGTCCATATTCTGAACGTCTTCCAATTCGCGGTATCTTGCGACCAGTTGTTCCGTAGCTGCGATCTTTTCCCGCTTAGCGATGAGATCCTGAATTTCCGCTCTCTGCATCTCCAGCAAGGCCGGTGTTGATTTCTCGATTGCGGCATTCATTTCACCGAGTTTAGCAGTAGCGTCATCAACTCCGTCATATCCCATCGTCCGAAGCTTGTCGTCCATTTCTTCGAGTTGATCGTTAATTTCAAGCATCTCGGTTAATAGCGCAGGAGTACCGAGCCCATCGGTTTGGAGCGCTTCGATCTCGTTGAGCCGTTCCTGCAACTCTGCGCGCTTCTCAAGTTCGGTATTCAGATCCGCGGTCTGCTGCTGTAGCGCCTGCAGTTCGGCAACTGAGCGATCGAGCGGCGATTCTGACAACGTTTGGTTGAGCTTCTTCTGCGCCTCGTCATGTTGCTTAACCGCCTCCGCAGCTTCGTTATTACTTGAGATAAGCGAAGATATTCCCGCGGCTACCAGTCCAAGCGTTACGGAGATCGCGAGCAGAACCGGATTAGTGGCAACTAGCGTCTTTAATGCATTCGACAGCAATCGAATAGCAACGACGGCGCCCATAATTAGCGGGGTAACGGTAGTAAACGTGAGGATGGCGCTCTGCGTGGCTGGGTTCAATTCGTTAAATCCGAGCAGCATGCCGGTAAGAGCCTCCGCGCCTTGACGGATTGCAGGTGCGAACTTGTCGCCGACCGTTATGCCCACCGCTTCAAGCGCGGAAGTAAGCTCGTTGATGGAACCGTTGAGCGTATCCATTTGCGTCTCGGCAATCTGCTGCGCGGTGCCCCCGGAGTCAACTAGTGATTGTGTAAAGGACTCAAACGAGGCTTGACCGTTATTGATGAGCGTAAGGAACCCCGCCGTCGCTTCCTGGCCCGCAAGTGTTGCGGATACTTCCGCCTGTTGCGCCTGAGTCAGACGACCGAATGCCTTTTCGAGCTGTCCGATAATTTCTCCGAATGGGCGTACGTTTCCAAGCGAATCGGTTACGCTAATGCCGAGCGTCTTCATCATGCCAGCGGCTTCCTTCGTCGGAGCGATCAAACGGAGCAAGATTGCGCGAAGTTGAGTACCGGCCATTTCGCCTTGGATACCGGAATTGGAGAGCATCGCAACGGCTGCCGCGGATTCCTCAATTGAGACACCTGCGGATGCTGCGACCGGAGCGAGGTACTTCATCGCCATCCCCATCTGTTCAATATCCGTATTGGCCGTAGACATTGCCTTCGCGATAACGTCCGCTGCACGACCGGTTTCCTCCGCCTTCATACCGAATCCAGTCAGGATATTCGAGGCGATATCGGCTGTCCGCGCAATCTCCATCTGACCCGCTGCGGCCAGGTCTAGAACTCCCGGCATAGCTGCGATAATCTGATTCGTCTTAAATCCCGCTTGAGCCAAGAAAGACATGCCATTTGCCGCTTCAACGGAAGAGTATACGGTCGTAGAACCGAGCTCGATCGCCTTAACGCGGAGCTGTTCGAACTCATCGCCGGTTGCTTGGGTCAGCGCCTTCACTTTCGCCATTGACTGTTCAAAGTTCGCGGATACTTGGACGGTCTTCGTAATGATCGCCGCCATTGCGGTAGCCAGGCCGATATATGCACCGCCGAGTAACGCAACCTCAGACGCTGCGCGTCCGGCTGTGATCCGATCAATCTCCGCACTACTAGCTCCGAGCCGCTTCATTTCTGCGCGGACCGCTTCAAGTTGGCGCCGCAGTAAATCCGGATTAGCTTTGCGGAGGCTGGCGTTGATCTTCTCAATCTGCGAGGCTGACGCACCGAGTCCGGAGAGCTTCGTATTTAACTCCGAGAACGAAGAAGAGACACCCTTAGCGGATGCCTCTAGCTCTCTTGTTTGGGCTTTTGCTCGTTCCATTCCTTGCTTGTACCTTGTGGTATCGAGCTCCAACTTCGCCCGGATACCTCCGATATCTACCATATCAGCCATTAGTGATCCCCCTCGTTAAGTAGCGTTATTAGTGCCGCAATCCCCTCGGCAACTGCTTCGCGAGATTCAGGAGTAGCCATTCCGATGTGCTCGAATTTGATCGCCACACACTCGGCCCCGAATCTTAACGTCTCCGCCTTTTCTTCCGGAGTGCCTTCCGCGTCAGGGAGCATCAGCAGATGTATAAAGTCACGGCTCACATCCGTCATAACTTCCTCCAAGCTCTTTTTCTCGCTCACAAAAATTCCCCCTTTAATATGAAAAAGAGAGGCACGCGGCCCCTCGTGTTAATCTAAATATTCCGCGCCCCAAAACGCATCACTGCCGCGCCTCACAAGTCCGTAATACAGGCCGTCCGCCTCCACTTTCACTTTACTAAACCGTTGAACGCGTTCGTCAAACGTTTCGCCTGGCGCTATAGTAAATGACGCTATATCCCTACGTCTCGTAGCGATTGTCACCGTTAGCGGCTTCGTTCCTTGATTGTTAACTACGAGCTCGTGCAGAATTATCGGATACTCATATGTTCCTGACGTCAGGCCATTAAACGAGTTTACTGTTACAGTTGTCATTCGGAAACACCTCCTGTAGCTTCTTTTGCCTCTCTAGCTTCGCGAACTTTTTTCTCAATAAGAGCTATTTGTTCCTCTGAAAATCCCAAATCAGGAGCTTTCTTTTTCGGTTCCTGAGATTCCTCCGTTACTGGACGTTCATCTTCATGACGAGTAAAGTAACTTTCAGTGTTATTGAGGAATGAACTATATTGAGTTCCTAACGTATCCCGCGCAGCACCTACAACCGCATCTAAGAAGAATTGCGAATTCTCCATGTCGTTAGCTACCTCTATTGAACTGCGAGCTGCCTCCGCATCCGGGGATTCATAACTTGCGTTCAAACTATCGTATTGTTGAGATAGTGCAACTCGCATAGCCTGAGAGTCATCGAGCGCTAATACTGATGAAGACAGCTCACCAAACGATTCAGAAATCTTGTGATGGAGGTATCGTTCGTCCACTCCTTCGATAAATTGAGTAAGCTTCTGAGCGGCTGATTTCCCATCTCGCGCGAGCATGAGTTCTGTTTTCAGCTTCCGGAAGGCCTCGTCGAATCTATCAATTTTCGTTTGATCGGGCTTCGGAATGTCGGAATAAATTACTGCCTCTGCGTTCTTGCGTGCGTCTGCCAATAGCGCCTTATACTCACGGTGACGTTTGTACGCTAATTGAAGTAATTCCTTTCCGCGCGCTTCCTGAACCTGAGTTATCCTTTTAGCGCGTCCCTCTTCGGATAGGTCTGTATTATCTTTAATACTTTTGATCTCATCTCGCACCTTCTCGTTAAATTGACGATATACACCAGTGTTCTCACGCTTCAAATCGTGTGCTTTCAAGATGCTTTCTTTCGCTTTTTGTTTACTCATTTTTCATTTCTCCCTTTTAGGTGTTTTATAGGACAAGAAGAAACCAACTACACTCTCAGTCGGCCTCAACTTGATATCCATCTTGTATAAGAGCTTGTTTAAAAGCATGTAAACGGCTAGACAGTGCTGTTTGAAGCGAGGTCGTAGGAAGCCTGAAAGACTCCGTCCGGATAACAACCCCGTCCGTATTCACTGCCTCGAATGTGTGCGTAGTACTTACGGAACCAAACGCCGTATTCGATTTGTGGCTCACCTTCACTATTTCGCGCGGCGGCTCCGGAGGGGCATCGTAGTACCCCGCCTTACGTGCGCTTGTAAAATTGCGTTCCTCCGGCTCCTCGCAATGCAAGTCCCGACTCGTAATCATCGTGAAACCTCGGACCTTACGTTAATCGCACAACGTTTGCCGGCGCTATCTTTTCCAACTTCGTAGCTGACGCGCTCACCAACCGGAATCTCTACGGTATCCATATCCTCACAATTGCTTACGTGGAAGAAGATCGAGCGACCTGGCCCCTTAATAAATCCGAAACCTTTCGGTGTGTTGAACGAAAGCACAATGCCGGTTTTACGCTGCGACTTCGGCTGTCTTACCAGCGACTTACCCAGGCTTGGCCCGATTAGCTCGTTGATCTGTTCCATATCACTGTTCTGCAATCCATTCCATACGTTATTCATTCGTGATCTCTCCTTTATAGTGGTTAATGAGCGCCAGGATCGCCGCTCTTATCTCCGCTTTCGTAATTCCGTAATTTTTCGTTGGACTATACGCCTTGCATATTGATATCGCGGTCTTCTCGATCAAGCGATATAGCCGCGCATCTTCCATCTTGACGGCGGTACTCATGACGACATTCCGCTCGACATGGCCGTAAATCACCGATAGAAAATCCTCGCGCACATAACTATCGATTACATACGGTTCGAAACGTAGCGTTCGCTTGGCTCCGTAGTCAACCGTAAACGGCTCCGTGATCATTTCTTACGCCCCTTCCGCCGGCGCTTGCGCTCTTCTTCCGCCAGAATCGGAGCCATGAACCGGATCCATGAGCGGCTTGCCGTTTCACCAAATGTCAGCTCGATTCCGTCTGCGTACGTAACCTTTATCGTGCGGTCGATCATCATTGCGCCTCAGCTCCTTTTTGCTTTCTCCGTGCCCTTCCTCCGCGATACATCCTACGACCTTTGAGTACGTATAATCTCAAGTAGCGGCAATCCTGCGACTCGTCACGCCATAATTTGCAGCGCGGGTCAGTTTCGCCGTTTAGCGCCATCATAATAGCGCATGTTTTGTCCGGATTGATGTACTCGCATTGTCTCGTATCCTCTTTGTCCACCTGTACCCTTACCCCTCTCAAAAACTTGCATAGATCGCACCCTTTTCCGTGGTTTCGCTTGATTATAGGCGCGCCAAAAAGAAGCCGAGGGTCATAGTTCCTCCGCCTGATCCAAGCTCCATATACACATAAAACTTACGTAATCTGTACCACGTTGAATACTCTCTTAGCTACGCGTTTTCTTGCGGACGGCAAGCGATACTGAATACCTGTTAACTGACCGTCGCGCTGGTACGTTGCCATAACGAGAAAGTCCGGATAGCTTCGACGTACCTTTGCGATGACTGCCGGGTCTTCCGTATAGGCTGCGAGGTAATCTGCGTTTAGCCGCCATATTGCGTTGGACATATCGTTCCACTTCCTCAAATTAACGTTTTAAATCACGAAAGTATAAGTGCAAAATAAAAGACGCTACTATAGCGCCAATTTATCGGACTCTTTTGCCCGTTGAATCGCTGTCAATACTTCATCCCCTGTGCCAAAGACCTGAGCAATTTTAATGCGCATGTCCCGAGACACATTACGGCGACCATTCTCCACATCGCTCACGCAGGACTGGCTTACTCCTAATGCTTCCGCAAACTGTAACTGTGTCATACCAGCCATAACTCGAACCCCTCGTAATCCCGTACCGTCCATATCACATACCCCCTTAGCTCATTTAGAATATCGCATAATTCCGAAATAAATATCGGGAACTTGTGTTCCCTTCCATATTTAAGCGGAGATGTGGACAGTACGAGGTTGCTGGCAGTCAACAAAACTTTCAGTTAGAGACTGGTCGCGCAGATTATAAGTAACAACCGGACCCCACCAGACGGAATGAGTGTTACCCTTATACTTATTTCGTTTACTGGTCCAGCCGTACACCCCATCCAGATATCCAGCGCCTTCTGTTCCCTTCTTGTCAATGAGCTGAACGGTAGTCCTGCGCCCATGCTTCTCCTTGCGCTTCTTCGCGTTATCCATTTTAGCGAGCTGCCGCGCACTACCCTTCGGTAATTCTGATCGCTTCTGTATATTGATTAACTCTTCCGGACTATAGAATCCGTATTCCAGTTGCATCCGGTTTCGTTCGCCCTCAAGCTCGATCGTTCCATAACGTTTCTTGCGCTCCCACAGAGTTTGATATAACCGTCGACAACTAGGTCCGCAATCGAGCTTAGTGGCGCGCCCTTCAAACGGATGACGGCACCCGCGACATAACTTCCCGCCGAACTTCTCAACGGCACCCTCTGCGTCAGCCTCGCAGTAAATCCGGACATTGTGCTTCCGCATATAATCCCGCGCTCCTGAGCCTGGCGGAACGATGAGATCACGGTCACGCGGCATATCGTAGGGATCGCGCATAATAGACAGGCCCTTAACGTGGTCCTCCGCGAGAATATAGTCGGCCAGGCGCTCCAAGCGTTGCTTATCGATCTCTGTCCGGAATCGGCCGTCCCCGCCTACGTGGTTATCATAGTAATGCGCGTCATAAAGCTCGGCCATAGTCCCCGATACCTGCAGGCGTTGATCGAGCGGTTGTTTGGCGTACGTCCTATAGTTGGCACGCGTCCAATTCGGGAACAGCTCGCAGTCATTACCGGAGTAATCGTAGCGATCGACGTCGGACGTGACGATGAGTTCGAATTTGGGGCCGGCGGTGTATTCTACTAACTGTTTGACTGCTTCCATATGAATTACCTCCTTATGGTTGTTGAACAGTTTAACTTCCGCGTATCGTTTGTTCTTACTTTTCTTTTTCCCCGCGCTATTAATCCCCTCCATACCTTTATGCGCGTCAGAACACTGTCCCGTGAGGTTCAATGAGCGTATGCGAATTTAACCGAGCGGTAATGTTTATTCTTGTTAGTTCGTTCTTGTTACTTCGTTCTTTTTACTTTCCTGCCAGCGGATCGCGACGGTTCCTGAATACGGGATTTAGGCCACTCCGTTTACGGGAATTGGTAGTTCCTGCGTCTCTCGTTCGAGCGGGTAGAACAGCGGAAGATAAAGCTTCTTCGTATTTCCATTCCACGGAATCTTCCTCGTAATGAGCAACCCTTCGACCTCAAGTATCCGGCATAGAGGGTTAATTCGATCGCCATGTATTCCCGTGTCCCCGCGAATCTGTTTTACGGTAGGGAACGCCCACATATAGAAATCATTCGACTCTGTACCGTTCACATACGAGTGAAGGTAAAGAAGAAGGAATATAGCGTCGCGGGCGTCGTTCTTTTGATACTTATCGCCGAGTTCTTTCAATTGAACGCGGAATAACGAATGCAACGACGGGGAGTACCCGCCGTGTTCGCTCTCCAGTACCTTCGCTTTCTGCCTAACCGCTAATTGCGCGAGTTCTCCGAGACTACTCATGAGCTCACCGCCTCCTCTCTCCAATAAGTCCGCCGAAACTCCTCGTATGTCAGCGGCTCAAGCGGTTCGTATACGAGTTTGTTCGCAATCCGATCCGACTTCGTTACGTTCAGTAACCCGTAACGGCACAGCACATCCGTATGTTGACGTATCTTGAACGCGGACATGCCCGTTTCTGCCGTGATATCCGCCTGTCTGAGCCATGCCATGCCGTACATTGCGTGATTCGCGTTGTTCTGGCGCCAGGACAACAAGTAGCCGTATAGGCCTGCCGTTTCCAGAGTGAACCCGTCGAGCAACGGGTACATCCGGAATAGGATATTTGGTAAGCGCGCAAATCCGTCATTGTGTACGTCGTTAGTCATTGCGATGCTCCTCCCTCCACAAAAGGTATATGATAAGAACAAACACACTTAAAAACACGATTTCTTCGAGAATACCTCCACTAACTGCGATATAGTAAGCGGGTTCGTCCGATAGCTTCAAATACATGTTTACACCATCTCCTAATAAATGGTATACTTCCGATAACCTCTGAAACGTGTGGATAGATTAGAGATCGTGCCTGATTCCCTAATTTCAGTCCCCGTGGAAGGAGGCGAGCGCATGCTAGTACATACACCGGAACTTATGTTTTGGTTGGATACGGAGATCGTTACAACGATCATCCGCGTCCTCGTTTGTTGCTTAGCTGCAGGGCCTTTATTTCGACGATAGTCGAGTAAGGGTCTTTCTCTTTTTAATGTTTAAATTGCGTAGTCGTACCCTCCACCGTTACCATCACAGAACGCAACCGCCAGTTCATTATTTAGTACGGCGTCACCTGTGTCAAACTCGGCAACTTTCTTATACTCGCGCATCATAACTGTAACCTTACCAGCTTCGTCTGCGTCTTGATCGATAAGGAAACGATCTCTTTCTAACTCAATGTCTTTGACTACCTGTATCCAAAGTTCGAGAAAAATTTCGTATGCACGTGCAACAAGCTCTGATCTAGTGACCGGATAACCTAGTTCAAACCTGCGGAGAGTGCTCTCGCTAGTGCCGATACTTTCCGCCACTCTTGAACGAGATAAGCCCATACGGGTACGACGTTCTTTGAAAGCTGCGCCTCTCTTACTCCATACTTTGGTGTTCTCCTGGATGTATTGCTCACGCGTAGTCAATTGGTTTGTCATAGTAAATCGCTCCCTTTTCGTTTTGATTTTATGAAATGCGGAATGTTCCGCGAAAAGCCTATACTCTACTAATGCCGACCGATTCAAATCTCGGGCGTACTTGGTAAATTTTCATCCTCATTATATATAGGGACAAAATTTCGAGAAGTTGGGACATTTATCGGACAATAAATATAAGCACAGATTTATTACAGATTGGGACATAAGCAAAAAAAACTTTTATAGAGACTGAAACCATACAGAACTCACGTTCGTATTACAAGGTATAAGAAACGGACAAGCGGTGCCTGAACCGGATTAACCGGCCGCTTGTCCTTAGTTGAAAAATCTATGTTAAGCAACGTGCCAGTGATGCGTTGCCGCGCATCCATTGCGAGTCTTCTAAGGTAATGCCGGAATCGTTGGCGCGAGCCCGGCGAAAGTAGTTAAGTGTTAAGCGTCTGCATGGCGATCCTTCCGATTGGCGTCAGAAAGTACAGACTATCCGCATAGCGATCCGTTAGTTGGCGCTAACGGTACGGATGATAGAACACAACTAGGCGATAGATTCAACGGTTAAAGGAATATTCGAGACAATAAATCCGAGGTCGGCCGCTTGTTCCAACGTGACATAAACTGTGTTCGCGATGGATCGGCGGTCTATTTTGGTTAGGATGCGGAAGAATGCGCCAGGTAACACAACGATCTGCTGGCGACGGCGGTTGCTGTTAGGATGGAATGATTCGTCAATGAGCGTAACAATGAAATTACCTGTGCGATGATCGCGTACATAACCGATTTCGATTACTGTCGTTTGTTCCATGGATGCCCCCTAGCGTTTACAGTCCGCGTGACTATTAGTTTGAAAAGCAAGTAATGACGTTACAGTACGTTGTTACATGATACATTGCGGAAGTTCCGCGACCGTCCGGACAACGTCCGTAGGTTTCGACCTGCTCCGCTAAGCAGGCGCTCATCAGGCGGTTATATCGTTTGAAACTCGAACAGACCCGTCATATCATCGAGTACATCCCGGGCCAACCAATCCAGTGCTGATACATTACGCAGCTTCTTAATAATCCGCGCTACAATTAGCTCCGGATCACCATCGACGTTCTGCGCAAGGTGAATGCCGCATGTCGCCGTATCCTCGACGTAATAGCGCGTGAGGTAGCCGAGTTTGACCGGAATGACGCGGACTAGGAAAACGGTGCAATGCGAGAGGTAAATCGCCGTGTTACTATTTACGAGCCAGGCCGGAGTTAAAGCGTGGTCCTCCGCCTTCTCTTCCCATACGTGTAGGATGAACACTTTATCCAGCGTGCTCATGCTACGATCTCCTTCGCGATCATAATAATTGCGTAGAGTGCGCGGAGAAGTTTCAGAAACCTCCGACCATAGGCGTTCAATTTAATATTGTTAGACGTAGTTTGATTATTATTAACAGTAAGTTGCATGTTAGGTATCCCCTTTACGGATAAATTTAGTTAATAGTTCGATCACGCTTAGATTATTTTTGAAACCTTTATCTGTCGTTTAACGTATTATGTTTAACGCCTGCCGATAACCATAACCGAAGTATATATCGTTAGGCGTTAAACGTCAAGTAATTATTTTAAATTATTTATCGATAGGGTATGATGGGAGGTGAAAGGTGGAATTGGCAATGTCGATTCAAATTAAATTAGGGGAAACAATAGACGCGGCAAAGGTAAGCAGGAATGCCCTCGCGCGAGAAGCTAAAGTCAGACCCAACCTCATATATGACTTATGTGATGGAAAAACTAAACGGGTCGACTTGAGCACCCTCAGCATTATCATAGATACACTCCGCGTGATGACAGGGAAAGATTACACGCTTACTGACGTGATCGAATACATACCGGAAGATAACGAAGAGAGCCGCTAATCATACGGCTCTTTTTTACGTGTATTTACAGTGGAATCAGCGTGTTTAGGCTTCGGTAAGGGGAACGTACCCGGATGGGCCAGGCGCGGTGTTTATACGGTGATTTGACGTGTTTAAGGCGTAATCCCAACGAAGACTAGCTCGCGAGAATTACGCCCGTATTACGGATCTTAGTCTAATTTAATTAAAGTACGAATTTACTGGGGAATACTTACCGTGTTGCTTCGAAACATCAACTTGGAACATCTCCGTATATAATTGCGCCATGTGGAGAGATTTATGCCCCAAAATTTTCATTAGACTTACAATATCTCCCCCGTTCATCACGTAATTACGAGCAAATGTAAATCTAAGGGAATGACAAGATACGCGGACCTCTTTTATTTTCGCCAACTTACCGTAGTCACTTATCTCCTCCTGTACTGTACGTCGCCTTAACGGTTCTCCGTCTACATTGACGAAGAAAACGTTTGTATGCGTCTCTCCGCGCAATTCCAGGTACTGGCGTAGATATATGGATAGTGCGTCACTAAACGGTACCAAACGCTCGGTGCGCCCCTTTCCGAACACTTTAATAACTTGTTCCTCCCAGTGAACGTCGTCTAAAGTAAAGGAGAGCGCCTCTTCAAGTCGTAAACCAGTATCGAGTACAAGCAACATAAATACATAATTACGGAATCCCGCAGGAGTAGCGCGGTTTGGTATTTCTAGCAGTTTTGAAACTTGATCGCGGCTCAAGGTACGAATAATACGCTTCTCCTCAACGAGTTTACCAATAGGCTCCATAGGATTCTCATACAAGTATCCGGAACTAAGTAGATAATTAAAAAATGCCCTTAAATTTCTTATGTACTTGTTTACTGTGGGAGCACTACTCCCCTCATCAAGCCTCGTCTGTATAAACTCCTGAATATCTTCAACAATCACTTTGCTTACTTTGGTAATATCATTCTCCTCTAAAAAGCTGTTGAATTTGTTAAGTGACTGCAGATAGGAAGCAGTTGTATTACTAGTTAAGTTCTTTAACTTTCGTGAGTTAACAAACATATTAATAGCTGTTCTAGTGTCTAGTTGCTCTTTCGACTGCCTCATTTCAAGAATCATCTTTCTTTTTTCTTTATAGTCCAATATAAATACCTCCTCGCTGTTATAAGGTTAAGCTACCATAACTTTCCATGTAAATACAACAAAAGCCCGCGAACGGAAACGAGATCCGCTGCAGGCAAGTGTACCGTATGCATATGAAGGGGTTATTTATCTTATCTTGAGGAGAGAGAAAGGGTTGAGAGAACCCATTTGCGCTGGCTACTTGATCTTAACCCCATTCAACGGGCTGTGTAGACGGCCTATATCGAGTATATCCTCTTGTTCCAGACCTCGCAGGTACTTTGCAGTGATCTGCGTATCAAAATGCCCTAGAAGGCGACTGAGGCTGTATACGTCGATCCCGTTTTTTAATTGCTTTTGAGCAAAGTAGTGTCGGCAATCGTGCGGCGAGCAACGTACCTCTTTCCGAACACCCGCGTTTTTACAGTGCTCCTTGAGTATCTTATTGATACGTGAGCGCGATAACCCTTCCGCCATTTGGTCCAGAAAGTAGTAATCTGCAACATCCTCCGGACTCTTCTTCTTAAACCGCTCCTTACGTAGCTCCTCGTATTTCCGCATATACCTCCGCATAATGCTACTAATATAAACGAGACGCTGCTTCGACCCTTTTCCGTGGATCAGTATATGACGCCGCGCAATATCTTCGTTCTTTATACTGCAAAGTTCAGATACGCGGATTCCGGTGTCAAACAACATAATAACGATCAACTTGTCCCGTACGTTAGAATACGTTTCCTCGCGCACATCATTAATTATCCGCGATACCTCTTCGTCGTTGAACGTGATGATGACCGTTTTGGCCTCTTTCAGATTCTTTATTCGGCGCATGGGATTCTCGCGTTCTTCGATAAACTCCTCGTCGACCAGGTACTGAAAGAACACTTTTAACGTCGCAATGTTGTTGTTCAGTGTTATGTTCGCCTCGCTACCTATCCGCTGCCGTTCCTGAATGTACCGTTTGATATGTGCGGAAGAAACATCCTCCGCGTGGTGAATGTCCAACTCCTCCGTCATAAACCGCTCCCATCGGTCGAGCCTAAAAATACATACGTCTATATATTTCCGTGCGCGGCCGAGTATTTCCTGATTGAGCTTGAAATCCTGGATCAACTCCGTAATTTTGGTCACAAAAAAACTCCCTTCTATCGGCTTAAAACAACGCGGATAAAAGAGAGTATTTTGAGCAATCAATTGTTGCGGGTCATTTGGAAGCGATCGTAATAACGGAGGCTGAAACCCTTGCGCGGCAAGAGTTTACGCAGGCCCAACGTCAAATTTCCGTCCGGTTCTACTCCCACTCAATCGTTGCAGGTGGTTTGGAAGTTACGTCGTAAACGATACGGTTCACGTTATCTACTTCATTAACGATCCGTACGGAGATTTTCTCCAAGATGTCCCAAGGGATACGTGCCCAGTCTGCTGTCATACCGTCAATAGATGTTACGGCACGGATACCTACAGTGTAGGAATACGTACGCGCGTCACCCATAACGCCAACACTCTTCATGTTAGGCAGAGCGGTGAAGTATTGCCAGATTTCGCGGTCAAGACCGGCTTTGGCGATTTCTTCACGCAGGATGTAGTCGGAATCCCGAACAATCTTCAGCTTCTCTTCTGTTACTTCACCAAGTACACGGATCGCAAGACCCGGGCCTGGGAAAGGTTGACGGTGTACGATTTCATCCGGCAGACCACATTCCGTACCCACTTTACGTACTTCATCTTTGAACAATGTGTTCAGCGGTTCGATCAGCTTGAATTTCATATCTTCTGGCAGACCGCCCACGTTGTGGTGTGATTTGATCGTCTGCGCTGTAGCTGTGCCACTCTCTACGATGTCTGTGTACAATGTACCTTGCGCCAGGAATTCGAAGTCATCGAACTGCTTGGACTCTTCATCAAAGACGTAAATAAACTCGTTTCCGATAATTTTACGTTTTTGCTCCGGATCATCCACGCCAGCCAGCTTGGACATGAAACGTTCTTTGGCGTCAATTTTAACCACTTTCATATCGAACTTGCCAACAAACGTCTCCATTACGCTCTCTGCTTCACCCTTACGCAACAGACCGTGGTCGATAAACATACATGTCAGTTGATCGCCGATGGCTCTGTGCAGCAATGCTGCCACAACGGAAGAATCGACGCCACCACTCAGTGCACACAATACTTTGCCGTCGCCTACTTTATTACGGATGTCTTTGATAGTATCGTCAATGAACGTTTCCATCGTCCAGTTGCCTTCGCAACCACAGATATCAAACAAGAAATTACGAATCATATCATTACCACGAACAGAGTGACGTACTTCCGGGTGGAACTGAACTGCATACAATTTACGCTCGTCGTTACTCATCGCAGCGATTGGCGCACTTTCCGTGCCTGCATCCAGTTTGAAGCCCGGAGGCAATGTAACGACATGGTCACCGTGGCTCATCCATACCGTATGTTCGCCTTCGATGCCTTTCGCGAGTGCTGCACCTGGTGCAAACGCCAGATCTGCTTTACCGTATTCACGCTTCTCAGAGCGTTCTACTTTACCGTCAAGTTGCTGTGCCATCAGTTGCATTCCGTAACAAATACCGAAGATTGGCAAGCCAAGATCATAGACGCCTGGATCAACGTGTGGTGCGTTCTCCGCATATACGCTGGATGGGCCGCCGGAGAATACAATTCCTTTTGGTGCTAATTCAGCAATTTTCTCAGCTGGTGTGTTGTAAGGCAAAAGCTCACTATATACGCCAAGATCCCGAATTCTTCTGGCGATTAACTGGTTGTATTGGCCTCCAAAGTCAAGGACAACCACAATTTCATTCTGCTTATTCATTACCGTGCCTCCCTCAATTAATGAAACTAATTATACGCAACGACAAATCCTACCGTCAAGGAAAGACGAAACTCCATTTTTCGGGCGAGTCACAAGTAGATGCGACATAAGACGACAGCCCTTGTCATTCCCTTACCCAGTACTCCGAGTTGCACCTTTGTCCAATACATATGCTCGGACTCTCATGTCCTCTTATAGTTGGATAAAAGAACCGATTTCATCCGCTCTAAAATAAAGAAAAAAGTCTCGTTCACCCCTCGGCAAACGAGACTTGATGTTGCATGAGCTTGCGCTAAGATTTTAAGCGCAAGCTTCTACGGGTACGCCGGGTCAAGCGGAGCGCCCGGCGCAGGAAATCAAGACTGTCCGCGCGCAGCGGACGGTCTGGCCCATACAGCAGCCGCTCCCAGTCGGCTGCAAAACGCGCGATGTCCGCGCTGTCCGTGCCTGCGGCCAAGGCGGGTGACGCTGCATATTCCCGCAGCGTCATACCCAGCGGCCGCGGGCCGTACTGCCGCGCAAGCGCGTGCCAGACCGGAGCGGCAGCCCGCAGCAGCCGCTCCCGGTCTGGAAAGCTGCTGCGTGGCCATGCCAGCAGCAGCCCTAGCCGCAGCGCGGGGCGAAGCCGCAGCGCGCAAGCCCATGCAGCGGCGCACAGCAGCGCCGCTGCCGCAAGTGCCGTCGCGGTCAGCCACGGTGCCGCGACAAGGGCCCTCGCGCGTGCAGCAAGCCACGCGCTTGCACGGTCCAGCCCGCTGCCTGCGTCTGGCAGCGGGGTCCCATCGCCGGGCTGCAGCCCGGCGGAACTCGCAGCGCTGGCATCCGCAGCCTGCGCCGAATCGAACCCCGGCGTAGCCTCAAAGGGCATCCAGCCCGCGCCGGGGAAATAGACTTCCACCCAGGAGTGTGCATCACTCTGGGTGACAACTACACGCCCGGGGACCTGCGGATCTGCCTGTCCCGGGGCGTAACCTTTCACCCAGCGTGCCGGTATGCCCTCGGCACGCAGCAGCACAACCATGGCGGTAGAGAAATGGTTACAATATCCTTCCCGAGTTACAAATAGAAAATCATCCACAAAGTCCGTACCACGTGGTGGCATCCGGGTATCCAGAGAGTAACGCGCATTGGCTTTCAGATAACTGCGCACGGCCTGTACAGCGTCATAACGCGTTGCGGTGGGACCGATGATCTCAGCAGAGAGGTCCCTAACACGCTGCGGTAGATGATCCGGGAGCTGCAGATCCTTTCTGCGCACAACAGCCGGATCTGCTGATTTGCCCGTCTTAACCAGCTGCCTCAGTTCATCAGGTGTTACATCTGGCACCATGACATCCACTGTATAATGCTGAGTACTTCTTTTACTGCCGCCTGCAAGCCATAATGTGCCATTATCTTCATTGGACAACAATCGCTTCTCATTCTGCTCATTGACTATATTCCCATCCTGAAAAGACAAACTTACCGGCAGACCACCCGTAAACAACGGATTAGGTCCACGCCATTCCAACTCCATCGTGATGATCTGCCGAACCCGCTGCCAGTACGGATGATCTTCCCATCCATCGGAACGAAGCAGGCCGGAAGAACTCACATAACGGAAGTGCTGCTCTACATCACTCCAGTTACTTCCGTTATAGTAAGAACGTGTTTCGCCCCGCCAATACGTGGATACAGGCGTGTTCGCTGTGAATACAGGATCATTCCCTTGCACCAAAGGTGCACCCATTGGGGCATCAACCGTGCTATATCCCGTCACACCCAGGGAAGCTGGTACACTGTCTGACGGATTATAACCTGACCATTTAGCTAATCGTTCAACGGTGTCCATTAGTGAGATTTGTCCAGCAGGGGACACAAAACTCATACGGGCTGGAATGGTTGATATCAACACCACACAAGCTACGGTCCCTAAAGAAGCCGCTACCCATGACCAGTACACTTTACTTCGCATGCCATATAAACTGGTCTTTACATGATGCAATGCCTCCCCACGTGTGCTAGCCTCCGTCTTCGCTTGGCCTGTACCTGTTTCTTCTGTCAATCGAAGCAGATGAAGCATACCCTGAATGCATAGCAGCCAGCATACAGAACGTACCACCGAGCTATAGGCATCATATCCCACTAAACTTTCCAGCAGAATAAGATAAACTAACGTTCCCGTAGCGAATAATGAAATACTTCGGCGAAGCAACACCAGATACTGCACCGAAGCAATCAGCATGCTCCACCCGCACAGCATGAACATACCTCTAGTTTCCTTGCTCATCACACGAAAGTGTCCTTTGTCGATCCATTCCCCAAGATCAGCATCGAGTAGTCCCGGGTAAGATATGCCCCACTCCATGGGATGACTTCCACCGTACATCACACATAATGCGATATAAATAACGGGGATACGAATCAGGATACTAGCAATCCAGCCTATTCGCAGCATCCCAACGGACAAAAGAACGGCCGAATATCCCGCCATAACAGCAGCGAATCGCTCACTGCCTGCTTGGCCGGAAGAAGTTACAGGATATATCCATTCCATACATAATACGAGAAGTCCTGTTGTTATAAGCAAAACATACAGCTTAGGAACTCTCATATTCCAAGAGATTGACAATAGCGGCATCACTTTGGAACGGTCACCTTGGATCTCCTGTTCAGGAACAGGAGCAGATTTGGACGGCAGCCTCGGTTTACGCCCCCACATCAACAATCCCCGCCTTCCCGCTAAGCAAAACATCGTTCCCCGCAAGATTCTCCTGGTTTACCACCCTTATCCCCTGAGATACCAGGCGTGCAGCCCATTCTTCGGAAGTCCCTGTCTTTTGGGATGAATTCGATGTAACTTCTTCTCGTGAAAAAGAAGACAAGCCCTTCCCAACAGGGGTACGCCCCTCCGTCTCTTCAGAGGTTTCCGTTACATATACAGTCGTCTGATACCCAAGTATAGCCGCATATTCAAGCCATACAACCAATCGCTCATCCAACTGGCCTGTGAATATAACGATACTTGATCCATGGGGAAGAAGTTCAAGCTTGCTAACATCCAATCGAACTCCAGGACTTACCCGGCGGTCTTTACGCAAGCGGGCATAGGCCAGTTTCTTTAACGCATAAGACAGATCCTCGTCTAGGTCATCACTCATTCCACGGCTATCATGCATACTATCGTTTCGGCTCGTCTTTGTTTCACTCCATAACACGCCTTCAGTGGACGTATCTGCTTGACTTACCAGCGCTTCTCCACTAAGCCATAGCCTAAAAGGAGTCTCTAAATTAGCCGCCTCATAAGCCCAACTGGCCGCACCCTGTACCGCTCGTTCAAATGACTCATGTGTCTGATGTTCATCAACAAAGCTCTCATATCCCGAACTCTCTTCATATACCATGATCGTCAGCAAGTGACTCGGCGACATTTCAGTAATCCGTGTATGCAACTTTCCAGTTCGGGCTGTACTTTTCCAATGAATCCGGTTAAACGAATCCCCCTGCTGATATTCCCTGACTTCCGTTCCAGATCCACCTTGCAGCTGAGACTGTGCTCCCATGCCTTCCTCAAGATGAGACCAGCCTCCCGACCAGAAGTGCGTCCCGTCATTTCCTGAAGCAGGTACCACCACAACCGGCTCTTCTCCTTGGATCGATGTGTATGCCTTATTCCATCCAAAAATATCACCCCAGTATACTCGCCCTTCCTTCCAGGCATGAACTCCACGTGGGAGACCCGTTATCTCATATTGATAAGACCAACGTCTCTTCAAGCCTGGAAAAAGCAATTTACGATGTACACCTCCAGGGGTGCTGTCGCAAACCATCATCCATAATAGCGGAAGTGGACTCCTTAGCTCTAGTTCGACCTGAACACGTATACTCTCCCCAGCAGCAATCTGGCCTTGTCTTATATTCCTGTGAATATGGACGTGACGAGGGCCAAATGTGTGAAGAAATTGTCCATATATCACAATTAGTACGGATACCGCTAACAGAAATAATGTCGCTTTTCCTCCATGCCAGAGATAGAAACCGCCCAGAAGAACAGAAATTAGCATTGGAATCAGGCTCCCTCGGCTCCTTTTCATGCGCGACGTCCTCTTCCCTGACCACTCATCTGCACGGGTACAGGCACCGATGATAATACTTCATGAATCACCTGCTCCTGCACTGAACTCGCATCCGCTCTGTTCATAGATTTCAACTGAATTCGATGACAGAGGACGGGTATAGCCATGGATTGAACGTCATCCGGCACAACGTAGCTGCGTCCTTGCAAATAGGCGTATGCTTGCACTGCAGTCATCCAGGCCAGTGTTCCTCGGGGACTAATGCCAAGACGAACCGCATCATGACTTCGTGTTGCCACTGAAATTGCCACCAGATATTCCTTGATCACGGTGTCCACATGCACCTTTCTTACCTCACGCTGTATCGCCACAATTTCCTCAGCTAACATCATCGGTCGCATGCTCTCCAGTATGTCCTTGCTCCGTTCACGGGAAAGTAACTCTACTTCTTGCTCAGGCTCGGGATACCCTAACGTAATCCGCATCATGAACCTGTCCAACTGAGCCTCCGGCAGACGATAGGTGCCTTCGAACTGGAGCGGATTCTGTGTTGCTAGAAGTAGAAAAGGTCTGGGTAATGCATAAGTCTTGCCATCGACGGTCACACTGCGCTCCTCCATGGCCTCTAGAAGAGAAGACTGTGTCCTTGGAGAGGCACGGTTAATCTCATCGGTAAGCACAATATTGTTCATGATCGGCCCTGATCGGAAACTGAACTCTCCTGTAGGGGCATGATAAACAGATACACCTGTTACATCCGTCGGCATCACATCCGGCGTACACTGAATACGTCCCATCGAACAGTTTAATGAGGAAGCTATCGTGCGAATAAGCATTGTTTTCCCTGTACCCGGTACATCCTCCAATAGAACATGTCCTTCACTCAGCATCGCAGCAAGTATATATTGAATTTCCTGCTTCTTGCCGATGATTACATCGGCGATTCGATTGCTGAGCCTGTTCAACAGCTCGGTGGCATGGTCCTGCTCTATCCGGTTCTTGGTCATTAGACTAAACTCTCCTTCCTTGCCATTGAATCCTGTTATCGTAATCTATGATTCATTGTTGCCCGGAAGTAGAGAGATTAGTCAGTTCATTCGTAGTTTCTTTCAAATCTTGCTATAGCAATGCCTGTCATCCATAGACGTCCATGGCGGATCAATCGTCATGACCCACTCACTGTCCCTAGAATGTATCTTATGTTTTTTCGCCCCAAACTGCTCCATCAAGTCACCCACCGATACCCAGATCGTTCCCTCACGTCTCTCCATTACAGCCTGAACGAATTGACCATTCCGATCATGTAAACGTTTGGACGTCAACATCCCCTGGTCCGGGTCGATCTGCACAATCTTGTCCCTCCACCAGGTGGTCGCAGTACCTGTGGATTGATCCCAACTTATGCGGCCTCCCAGCTTGTTGATATAATCACGTAGTGGAACGAGTATCTCCTGATCTTTGATTCGATATTCGTCCGAACTCAGTTCAACAGTCATGTATCCCAGTTCGATCTTAAATGGTTTGGCTGCAACCCATTGTGCTGCGTTGGTGTCTATATTTCGGGCAATCCAGCTAGCACTCGGTGTCTGACGATTTTTATACTTAACCGCAGGTTTGACTTGGAATTGCACGGGTTGATCCGAAGCCTGCATCACTTCAAAACGGTACCCTTGTTGCTTATAATATCGAATAATATTAGGGAGTGCCTTCACCGTCTCCGCATGCGCACCACCATCATGCATCAGAACCACGGCAGAAGACGTGCCAGCGGGAATATCTGTAGCATGAGCTGTAATCTCGCTAGCAGGCACATTTCTTCGCTTCGAATCACCACTATCGACGTTCCAGTCCACGACAGTGTAGCCTGCCTTTTTCAATAACTCAAAATAAGTGTGGTCAAAATGTCCGTATGTTCCTCCAGGAGCTCGAACAAGCGCAGGACGAATACCAACAATGTCGTTAACGATATCTTCCGTTTGTTTTATCTGTTGCCAGAACGTTTGAAAATTTCGGTAAATCTCGCTATATTCATGGTTATATGTATGATTGCCAATAGCATGGCTCTCGCGATAGATGCGCTTGATCATCTCAGGCATGCGTTCCGCATGTTCTCCGAGTACAAAAAAAGTAGCAGAAACGTTCGCATCGCGTAAAATATCCAAAATTTCTGACGTATGCTTGCCCGGTCCATCGTCAAAGCTCAAATAGACAACCTTGTCTGAGCTATCCCTTTTTTCCGCTGCTGCGACAGAAGGTGTATGCACTCCAAGCACACCCGTCAGCAGCAATACAGCGAATGAACACCATATCATCAGACGTTGCCACTTATGCTCTCTCCCACAGGAATGATCTAAAGTTTGCTGTCCAGTAAGCATTCCTTTTAATTTCATCCATTCTTGTGATCTCTGCGCCATTCGAGAATCAACCTCCAGCACTCTATTGAATTTGCTGATAGACTTCAGCAGATTTGTTAGAATTATATGGAGACAGATCGCAAAATAGACGTCATTCAATCTATTATTTAGCACGAAGTGTGATCGTCCTCTACATGGAGTCATTGATTCTTCATCATCAATTGAGTAGCATTAGAAAAATAAAGAACTTGAACGGGCATTCAACTGTCTATACTGCCTGATTCATATGATATTTTCAGGAGTGTGAACCTATTGGAATTACTTGAGAAGGTCCAGCAACTATTCGGGTCTTATGGATATAGTGTATTGTTTTTTGGCCTACTGCTGGAGTTTATAGCACTACCCTTCCCCGGAGAAACAACGATGGCTTATGCAGGGTTCTTGTCCTACAAAGGACAGCTGGACTTCGGAAGGCTTGTTATTTTGGCCTTTTTAGGAACAACTATTGGCATGACGATTACATATTTTATTGGAGCCAAAGCCGGATTACCTTTTATCATGAAGTACGGAAAATGGTTTTTCCTCAAACCGGACAAGCTGGACAAAACGCAGAAGTGGTTCTCCAAATATGGTTACGGCCTGATTTTCATCGGATATTTCATTCCCGGCGTACGTCATTTCACGGGGTATTTCTCAGGCATTGCTGCGATTCCGTTCCGTAAATTTGTCCTGTACGCATACTCCGGGGCGCTCTTCTGGGTTGTATTGTTTCTGGGCATCGGCAAATTATTTGGTCCCGGCTGGAGTGCCGTATTCTCACTTGCTCATCAATATACAGCGTACATTCTAGCAGCAATTGCCTTGCTCCTGATCTGTGTTATCGTATATCGTTATCGAAAATCCTTGTTTCACCGCTCGCGTCGTAATACCGCCCCAGCTCACCAAAGACAAAAGCAAAATGCAGACTAATGAAGGTCTGTTCAATCTATTTCCTAGAGTCGTGTACCTGCACGGCTTTTTTGGCATCTGCTTGTAACCGAGTTTGTGCCAGTTACCGCTCAGCTATTTCGATATAATCGCGAAAACAAAATAAACAGGCTGCATCCGGGTCTTTTTCACCCATGGATACAGCCTGATCGTCTTATTTTTATCATTAGAATGTGATGATTTTAAAGAGCCTTAACCGTCTCCAGCGCCTCTTCAATGTGTCCCTTCACACGCACCTTGGTCCATTGCTTGATTAACTTACCCTCTTCATCCAGCAGGAACGTGGAACGCACGATGCCCATATACTCCTTACCGTACATCTTCTTCAGCTGCCATACGCCAAACTGTTCAGCAACAACATGTTCCTCATCGGATAACAGCATGAAAGGCAATCCATATTTAGCAATGAATTTGTCATGTTGTTTCATAGGATCGGTGCTAATGCCCAGAATGACCGTATTCAACCCCTGAAACGCCTCATGGCGATCTCGGAAGTCACAAGCTTGTTGTGTACATGCCGTGGTCATGTCCTTCGGATAGAAGTAGATCAGCACACGTTTGCCACGAAAATCAGACAGCTTCACGGACTCTCCGGAGCTGGATGGCAGTTCAAAATCCGCAACTTGCATACCTTCTGTTAAAGTCATCTTGATGTCCTCCCTGAAATTCACATTATGAAATCCTTGGAATCTTAAATCTTAAAGTGTACATTCTTCATTTAGGCTCGTCATGAACCGGCCCCCCGATACCGTTTCACACCAAAATTCCACATGGTAAGTCCAATGGTAGCAAATACAAGTCCCATAACCGGAGTAAGTAAGGCCATGCGATGCATCTCGACTCGATCGAGGAACAAGGCTGCCGGATAGATGCCCACAAAAGCAAACGGTATAATCCAAGTCAGCAACACCTGAATGGCTCTATTGTAGATCGTTACCGGGTAACGTCCATATCCTTGAATATTATACATCAGCGGCAAAATCCCTGTCGGTGCATCGGAGTAGAATGATAAGGACGTCAATGTTGTGTAGATACCTGCATAGATCAGAACCGAACTGAATGCCAGAATGATCAATGCCGGGATGTGCCACCATTCCAAAGTTAACCCCATCTCTGCACCGCTGAAGATCATGATAATCAACCCAATAAACGAGCCTACAAGAGCGGGCGGATCTACATTTTCAAGTAAAATCTGAAACAGGTTATGTGCGGGGCGTGTCAGAATACGATCCATCTCTCCTTTGACAATGTATCGCTCACTGAATCCCCACAGATTAATAAAGCAACTAAACATACCATAAGGCACCATAAAGAACCCATATACAAATAATACTTCTGCCTCACTCCAGCCACCGAGATTATCCGTATGCCGGAAGACCACAAAGATAAAGATCAGATTGGTTGCCTGAAATAACAGATCCGAGATGATCTCGACCCAGAAATCGGCGCGGTAGGTAAGACGTGTCTTCATATAGTTTTTGAAATATTCCCAGATCAGACCGATATAGTACATCCGCTTACCCCCCTTGCACAAACAGACGCTTTCGCGCCTGCCGCCAGATCAGCACCATTGGCAATAGCAGCAATGCAAACCAGAGCACTTGAATGCCGAGCACATTCCAGATGCCCGTGCCTTCTACTCTACCTGTGAAGACCGAGCCTGGCAGATATGTAATCGCCTGAAATGGCAACACCTTCATAATCGTAGACAACCAGTCCGGGTACAAACTGATGGGAATGATCAAGCCTGAGAACAAGTCGACGACCACACGTTTCATGCGCATCATACCTTCGTTATTTTCCACAAAAAATGCGGCCAACCCCGTAATGACATTAATCTGGGAATTAATAACGAAACTGAAGAACAACATGACCAGAAAACCGATCCACGCCGATGGGGCTGTTGGAAGTTCCACTGGGAATAGAAGAATCGCGATGAGCATGCCCGGAATCATAAGCAGCAAGAAGCGGAAGATCCCTTCACCTAGCCCCTGCATCATTTTGACCAACACATAGTTAATCGGTCTTATGAATTGAATCGCAATGGAACCATCCCGAATGTCCGCAGCGATCTCCCGATCCAGATTGTTAAAATAAAAGGCACGTGCCATCCATGAGACAGCAACGTACGTTGTCATCTGAGCTGCGGTAAACCCACCAATCTCGCCGCTTCCCCCATAAATAGCTTGCCACGTAAAGTAATACACGCCAATATTCAGCGTATATATCAAAATACCAGAGTAATAATTGACTCGATACGCAAGCATCGTTAGAAAGCGAATGCGCATGAAATCGATAAATGCACTATTCATTTAGGATGCACCTGCCGCTTCATTACCTGCTGATACAATCGCGGGACGCTCGGCGGAACCAGACTGATAGATGCTGCGCACAATCTCATCCGTATTGGTCTCAATAATCTGAATATCCGTAATATCCGCTTGTCCTACAACACGTCCCAGTACGTCCGATACATTCAGTTCCAGTGGAACCCACACAGAAGCCGATAGCTCATTCTCCACGGTCCAACGTATAGGCATTGCAGCTGTCCATTCATTCATCTGTGCCAAGGTATGGCCTGTGCCGAACTTGAAGCGAATCTCCCGCTCCGTTCCCCACTGGGACTTAAGATGATCCAGACCGCCATCGTAGATAATGCTGCCCGCATCCAACATAATAACTCGGGAGCACAGAGCTTCGATATCCTGTAAGTCATGGGTAGTAAGTAGAATGGTTGTGCCATGCTCCTGGTTCATGTCTTTCAAAAATTCGCGAATCTCCGACTTCACCACGATATCCAGACCAATTGTTGGCTCATCCAAAAATACGATGCTGGGGTTGTGGAGCAGAGCTGCCACAAGTTCACAGCGCATCCGCTGACCGAGACTGAGCTTACGCACCGGACGACTTAACAAGTCCTGCAATTCAAGACGCTCGATCAACTCGTCCAGCCTTCTGCGGAAGTCTTCTTCGCCGACACGATACACTTTCCGTAGCAAGTGGAATGACTCGATAACACCGATATCCCACCATAGCTGGCTGCGTTGTCCAAACACCACGCCAATATTTTTGACAAACTTCTCACGTTCCTGATATGGAACATATCCACCTACAGATATATGCCCGGATGTAGGCACCAAAATACCGGTCAACATTTTGATTGTTGTTGATTTACCGGCACCATTTTCTCCAATATAACCGCATATTTCTCCCTGCGGTATCTGAAATGAAATATCATTCACAGCCAATACTTCCTGGTATTGACGTGCAAACAGATCTTGAAACGCGCCCTTTAGCCCACCACGGCTTTTCTGGACATTAAACGACTTTCGCAAATCTTTGACATCAATCGCCAGCATGTTTATACCTCACTTGGATTTTGTTGAAATTGCTTGTAGCCCAAAAAGAAATTATAATAGTAACAGTCAAAATTCAGCAAGCTTTAAAAAAAGTCTGGAGCGGCCTCCTCTGCCTCGAAGTTTGGAGAGGAAGCGAACGGAAAGCTTCGACTCACACGCAACTTTATATGCACTGCATTCGTTTATTTTTTAATATTAAATACAAAGGAGCGCTAGCATGACCAGAAAGACGAAGAGGACCCTATGGATCTCTCTTGCCGCCTTCGTGTTAATTATTGGAGGAGCAGCGGCCTATTATTTTGGTTCTATTCTTAATCAGTTGGATGGATTGCAGAAAAAAGGCGAGGACTCTCCCTTTGCCAATATTAAAAATGTCGAGAAAGTGAATACCCCTGCCCCTCCGAAATGGGAAGGTACGGAGACCGTCAACATATTGGTTATGGGCGTTGATGCACGCGGTATGAAAAAGGGTGAAGTGCCCCGTTCCGACAGCATGATGGTTGTATCGCTCGACCCGCTTACCAAAAAAATTAATCTTTTCTCTATTCTGCGTGATACTTACGTGAATATCGATGGTTATGGCAAAGACCGGATTAATACCGCCATTACCCACGGTCCGAATGTAGCGATGGAAGCAACAAGTGACCTGCTTGGTATCCCTGTTCAGTATTATGTGTATACCGATTTTCAAGGATTCATCAAACTTGTGGATGCCGTTGGCGGTGTAGACTTCGATGTAGAGAAAGATATGCACTATACCAGTAAAGCAGACAATAACGAGTACGATATCGACCTGAAAAAGGGCTACCAGCATCTGGACGGCAAGACAGCTTTGATGTATGTTCGTTTTCGCCATGATGCGATGTCTGACTTCGCACGTTCTGAACGTCAGCGTGAACTTCTCAAGGCCGTAACTGCAAAAATGCAGTCTACGACCACGATTGCCAAGCTGCCTTCCATACTGGAAGAGATTAGCCCGTTTGTAGACACTAACCTGACGCTTTCTGACATGTGGAAACTGGGTGGACTTGGTTACCAAAGCAGCATGAATGGCAGTGAACAAGTTCCGCCAATGAACCTGTTGAAAGAGGAACGCACCCCTGGTGGTGCTCAAGTCTTGACGGTAACTAGTGAAGAAAAACTGAAACAGCATGTTCAGGATATTATCCACCCGCCAGCCAATACAGAAGACGAGAAAACCAAAGAAGACAAAACGGCTAGTGGTGACGAGGAAAATACACAGCAGCCAGCACAATAAATAACCAAGCGATAAACCAAATTAGTTCATTTCTTCAAAGGGCAGCCAACATGCTGCCCTTTCGCTATGCCTGTACGCAAAAGTATGCGAAAATAATCATATCAGACTATTGTTTGACTGGTTTAAACTATTGGAATTACGAAAGGAAGTTATCTCATGAATACACGTAAAAACTCTGAGTTGTTATATACAGAAGCACTGGAGCATATTGTGGGCGGAGTTAACAGCCCTTCCCGCTCATTCAAAGCGGTTGGCGGCGGGGCACCCGTTTTTATGAAAAAAGCTCAAGGCGCTCACTTCTGGGATGTGGACGATAACAAATATATCGATTATCTCGCGGCATATGGCCCGATTGTAACGGGACACGCCCACCCTCATATCACGAAAGCCATTACTGAAGCTGCTGCGAATGGTGTCCTGTATGGTACACCGACAGAGCTTGAAATCAAGCTGGCCAAAATGCTTAAAGAAGCGATTCCGTCCATGGACAAGGTTCGTTTTGTGAACTCCGGTACGGAGGCCGTAATGACTACTATTCGTGTTGCTCGTGCGTATACGAAACGGAATAAAATCATTAAATTCGCTGGATGTTATCATGGCCACTCTGACCTCGTGTTAGTTGCTGCCGGTTCAGGTCCGTCTACACTTGGCATTCCTGACAGTGCTGGCATCCCGACCAGTATCGCCCATGAAGTCATTACCGTACCTTATAACGATCTTGACGGTCTAAAGGGAGCACTCGAACGCTGGGGTGATGATGTAGCCGCAGTTATGGTAGAGCCGATTGTTGGTAACTTCGGCATGGTTATGCCGGAGCCTGGGTTCCTGGAAGGCCTCTGTGCCATGACACGCGCGAACGGTTCACTCGTTATTTATGATGAAGTAATTACGGCGTTCCGCTTCCATTACGGTTCTACACAGACGTATGACGGATTGAACAATCATGCGGAGATCGAACCAGACCTCACTGCACTTGGCAAAATCATTGGCGGCGGCTTGCCGATTGGCGCCTATGGGGGCCGTAAACATGTCATGGAGCAGGTTGCCCCGCTCGGCCCGGCGTATCAGGCCGGAACGATGGCAGGCAATCCGGCATCCATCTCGGCGGGTATCGCCTGCCTTGAAGTACTGCAAGCGGCTGGCGTATATGAGGAAATGGAACGTCTCGCCATCGATCTAACTGCTGGATTGCAGGCTTCCGCAGACAGACACGGTATTGATCTGACGATCAACCGAATTCGCGGTGCGTTCTCAACGCATTTCTGCAACCATCCCGTGACGAACTATGATCACGCACAAGATACGGACAGCGAACGCTTCGCTTCCTTCTTCCGTCACATGCTGAACCGGGGTATCAATCTGGCTCCATCCAAGTATGAAGCTTGGTTCCTCACCACGGCTCATACGGATGAAGATATTGCCGCCACGCTAGAAGCCGCAGAAGCTTCCTTCAAAGCAATGGCACAAGAGTAAGCAGAAGAATCATGGAATAGCGCCAGAATATCGAAATCCCAGCCCTTAGGGCTGGGATTTTTGTGCTGTGCTGAATAAGGGAGCAATGGCCGTCTGAGCATTGAAGATAAGTTACTTCATAAGCTAAACGAATCCTATTTGCACTCTGGCTAGCTACAATCGGAGAATTTCCTCCCGGATTTTCATCATTCCCTCTGCAACTCGCTGCTTGGGAACGTTAGAGATGTTCAGGCGTAGCATCTTCTCCAACTCTCGTGTACCCCCTTCCCCTGTCCGAGGATAATACCGCTCGGTGGTATCCACCAAAATCCCCCGTTTCTGGAGGCGGGATACGAGTGTGGCCATCGGTATTCTTGCTTCTAACGGAAGCACCGTATGCTCACCGCCTGTTCGCGGTGCATCGCGGAATGGAGCAAAGTCTGGATATGCCGCCAATTGGTTGCGTACAACCTCCATACGCGAAGCATAGCGGTTACGGATGATTTTTCGATGATGAGCAAACATTCCACTATGGATGTACACCTCAAGTGCAGCTTGAGATAAAACAGACGTATCGATATCCAGCATTCTTTTGATCGTCCCGAAGCCGGGTACTAACTTAGCGGGCAGAACGGTCACGCCTACACGAAGTCCGGGGAACAAAATTTTGGAATAACTTTTCAGATAGATGACCCGATTGTGCGTATCGTACGCCCACAGAGGATCTTGGCGCGCATTGTCCTCTAAATCTGCCAAATAATCATCTTCGACCAGATACACATCATACTTCTGAGCAAGCCGAAGAAGTCTCTTTTTCTCCGCTGCTGTCATCGATATCCCGATTGGATTGTGAAAACGCGGCATGACATAGAAAAATTTGATATCCCCACTCGCAAACTGCCGTTCAAGAGACTCCCAGTCCAGTCCTTCCCCTAGCGTTCTCTTCACTCCTGTATAGGGTACGTTCAGACTCTCCAAGAGGGGTGGCATATTGTGGTACGTTGGCAGTTCCACCATGACTTTGGCTTTTCCACTCGGGAAAGGCATCAAGGCAAGTGCTGAAAGTGCTTGCTGTACACCGGTAGTGACAAAAAACTGTTCTGACTGTGCAAACACCTGGTAATCCGCAAACTGCTTCTGCAGAAGTTCAATTAGTGAGGGCAGCCCTTGCTGGGTGCCGTATAGGAAAAGCTCACCTTGTTTCTCCTTCATAGCTAGATCCATACAGTGCCGAAAGTCTGCATATGGAAACACTCTCGGGTCGGGAGCCGCTGAGGCAAAATCAAGCGGTTCCTGCCAGTCCATATCCTGTGCTCCCGTTCCATTTTGAACAGCGTAATAGCCTGATTGAGGAATCGCATACACCAGATGTCTCTGCTCCAACCATTCGTAGGCACGAATAGCCGTACTTACACTACATTTATACTTTTCGGCGACGGTACGAACTGCCGGCAGTCTGATCCCTTTTTCATCCCAGTGGCGACTGTTCTGTCTCATCATCTGCTCCTGCATCCATTCTTGCAAAGCATGCGCGATCATCTCATATTTTCTCAACATTTCTACTCCCTTCTACTAAATTGTACCGGTACAATGATCTATTTTTTCTATTGTAGCATGGGGCACGCAGAAGTATATTAAATAAGGCCCACATATCCATCCCCGGAAGGAAATGTTGGTAGCTTGACCTGCGTATGAAGCCTCAGATTCAAGCCTATATTGCACTAATGGAGGGAAACTATATGAATACCACGCGCAACCGCACCCATGCTTATATCGCAGCTGTCCTTTATGCAGCCATAATCGGATTATCTTTTCTTTTTGTTAAAATGACCGTCACTATTGCTCATCCTATAGATGTGCTTGCCCATCGATTCGCTCTATCCCTTATTGTAGTAAGCATTCCTGTTCTATTCGGCTGGATCAAGATCCACCTGCGTCTGGCTGATCTGTGGCGAATTATTCCGCTGGGACTGCTCTCACCCGTACTCTTTTTCGCCTTTCAAGCCTTTGGACTCGTGACCTCCAATTCTTCAGAAGGTGGAATTATTCAAGCGATGGTGCCTGTGTTCACTCTCGTCCTGGCTTCGATCTTCTTGAAAGAGCGCACAACCCTGATGCAGAAAATGTCCCTGCTCCTTTCCGTAGCTGGCGTAGTCTATATCTTTGCTATGAAAGGCAGTGGCTTATCGATGAGTAATATGAAAGGAATTGTATTGCTGCTGCTCTCAGCACTCAGTTTTGCAGGTTATGGTGTACTGGCACGGCCTCTTACCCGAAAATATAAACCACTCGAACTGACTTGGGTCACCCTGATGGTAGGCTGTGTGGTGTTTAACGCTGCGTCATTCATACGTCATGCAGCCGCCGGATCTATGGTTGAATACATTCAACCGCTCGGAGATATGTCTTACCTCGGTGCCCTCGCTTATCTGGCCATCTTGTCAACCATGGTGTCTACCCTGCTATCCAGTTATGCACTGACACATCTGGAAGCTTCCCGCATGAGTGTCTTCACCAACTTCTCCACACTCATCTCTATTGCAGGAGGCGCCTTGATTCTGAACGAACCCGTATATAGCTATCACTATATCGGTGCTCTACTGATCATTATTGGAGTACTCGGCACCAACATCAGCGGTCGCAAACACGGGCTGGTCAGTCATCCTAAAGCATGATACAATGTATAAAATTGTAAACGGACGTTATCAACGATGATGAAGAGAAGTACGTATGTCAAGATACTCCAGAGAGCTGGCGGATGGTGGAAGCCAGTGTGTCTGACATATGGAAATGGGCTTCGGAGTTCCGAGTTGAACCGATTCTTAACCTGGTTGATGCAGAGAAAAGAATCTCAGTAGGCAAGGCGGCTGGTCCTGCCGTTATCCATGGACAGGATATCGATCTAGATCGTGTATATTCTCACTCAGGTAAGTCTGAGTGTGTTTTATTACATGTCAGCATATGGGTTCACATATGCCATCCGTATCCCGATAAGTGAGCCGCACACCAGCGGCTAATGAAGGTGGCACCGCGAGCATAGCCTCGTCCTTCTGTTCTATTTCCACAGGAAATTGGAACGGAGGACGAGGCTTATTTTATTTTCATACGATTCTGGTAACAGAGTGTCCGCTTCATTCAACTTTATTCTAATACGTAGTATACGCAATCCATTGCAGGCTGAAAGGAGGTGATGGTCGTGGAAGATGGCTGGTGGCAACAGCTGAAGATCAGGAACAACGACAACAATAAAATCCATATTCAAAGGAGAATGAACTATGAATACAAACCAAGAACTGATTTTGACCGGAGATCGAACAACTGGACAGCTTCATCTCGGCCATTACGTTGGCAGCCTGCGCAGCCGGGTGGAATTACAAGAAACGTACAAAACGTATATTTTGCTCGCAGATGTCCAGGCACTGACAACTCATTATGATCAGCCTGAACTGATTGCAAACAGTGTGCATCAAGTGACACTGGACTATCTCGCCGTAGGTATAGATCCGAATAAGACGACCCTCTTCATCCAGTCTATGATTCCCGAGATTGCGGAGCTGACTGTTATCTTTTCTATGTTTGTCACGGTGAACACGTTACGGCACAATCCAACAATCAAAACCGAAGCACGAGATCGGGGTTACACAGACCTATATTATGGCTTTTTAGGGTATCCAGTGAGTCAGGCTGCTGACATCGCTTTCTGTAAAGCCACTCTTGTTCCAGCAGGTGAAGACCAAATTCCTCATGTGGAGACGGCCCGCAAGCTGGTTCGGCGGTTCAATGAGCTGTACGCTCCTGTTTTTCCGGAACCTCGGATATTAACTGGAGAACGTTTGGGAGGTTTAGACGGCATAGGGAAGATGAGCAAAAGTATGGGCAACGCCATCTCGTTAAATGCCACTCCGGACGATGTAAAAGCAAAGCTGACCAAAGCGAAAACGGATCCGGCACGCATCCATCGCTCCGACCCAGGTCACCCCGATATTTGCCCTGTGTATGCTTATCACCAGTTGTTTCGATCAATCTATGCAGACGACATTCACGCTTCATGCAGTCAGGGGAAGATTGGCTGTACCGATTGCAAACAGCTGGCTGGTGGGGCCATCAACGAGCTGCTTGAGCCTTTTCGGGAACGGCGTAACTATTATGAACAGCGTGAGAATGAAGTTAAGGAGATGCTAATAGAAGGCACACGTCAAGCCAGGAACACCGCAAAAGAAACGATGCTTGAGGTCCGCGAGGCGATGGGCATCCGATATTTTGATGTCTGATGATACACCAATGAAGTCATATCACGTTGCGAGAATTTGGCATAAGAAGAGATTGTAAATATAGCTCCCGTCACTCCCACTTGTATGAACCTTCCTAAACACGTTAACACTGCTGAGGATACTCTACCCTGTAAAGGAGTTCCTCAGCATGAAGCGTTCACAACCTTCGTTCTTGCAAGCCATGATGTTGATCATGTTATCCGTAGGCCTTATCAGCCATGTATTAATTATCCCTGCTCTTCTGAGTGCAGCCAAAAGGGATTCGTGGATCGCCGTACTTCTATCGAGTGGACCGCTGCTCCTCTTTGTATGTATGCTTGCCTTTGTGTCCCGCTTTTTGCAACATCAGAATCTGCATGATTGGCTGACGTCCCATCTGGGCAAACCTGTAGGCTTGCTGCTACGGGCTGGGAACAGTCTCTTTTTTCTATGTGCAATCTACTTTACGTTACGTGACACGACCACTTGGGCCAAAACCAACTATCTGACCGAGACACCGGTTATTGCCACAACCATCGCATTGATGGCCTTATGTGGTTACGCTGCCTATAAGGGTATGCGCTCACTGGCCTTTACCGCTGGACTGATTCTGCCCCTCGTTGTGATACTTGGCTTTTACGTGGCCATCGTCAACTCGCAGTACAAAGATTACAGCCGACTACTACCTGTGTTGGAGCATGGGTGGTCGCCCGTCTTTCATGGCATGGTATACAGTCTCGCAGGCATGTTTGAACTACTTTTTCTCTGGTACATTCAGCCTCATCTCGTCAAACCTATAAAGTTGTGGCAGTATCTGATCCTTGCATTCATCATGGTTGGTTTAACAGCAGGCCCGCTGATTGGGGCTATTGTAGAGTTCGATCCTTACGAAGCAGCCAAAATGAGATACCCTGCCTTTGAGGAATGGCGAATCGCTACGCTCGGCAAATATATCGCGCAAACAGACTTCTTCTCCATCTACCAGTGGCTTGCAGGTTCGTTTACCCGAATCAGTCTAGCCATGTATATTGTGGTAGAGATTTGGAATATTAAGAGGGTCTCCAGAAGGATGATCACATGTGGGTCTTTGGCTGTATTCTTTATTCTATCCATGCTGTATCCTCTGGACGATATCACGTTCACGACGATTCTGGTTCATTACATCTTTCCATTCAATCTCGTGTATCTGAGCGGATTTGCGGTTCTGGCAACTCTAGTTGCCTTCATCCATTCACGCCATCAGAGGAGGAAACATCACCATGGAGAAACAACCGATTGACACTACATCCTATGAAACCCTTCTTGCCTCCCTGAAAAAAAGCTTTGAACCCTGTGCAGATGTGGTCATCCAGACATTTTCTGCCCAAGATGAGAACATTCGGTCTGTCATACTGCTCTATTGTGAAGGCCTGGTGGATCACAAACAAATTAATCAGTTCATCATCCCAAGGCTAGAACAACATACATTGATCAAGGAAGAGACCTTCCCCAAAGAACTCGGGTTAACCCTAAAGCCTATTGATGACATCTCGGATCTCCAAAATATAAACATACTCCTGTTTAGCGGACAGCTACTGCTTGTTTTTGAAAATGGTGTAGAGGCCTGCAGTCTGGATATTGCTAATATTCCAGGACGTACACCTGAAGAATCGGCTATCGAGACATCCGTGAAAGGACCACGCGACGGTTTCACCGAAGAGCTGTCCACAAACATCGCCTTGGTTCGCAAACGATTAAAAACGTCGACCATGTGTTATGAGAAAATCGTAAAAGGCGATCGGACCCAGACAACCATCGGCCTGCTCTATGTCAAAGATATTATTAACCCCGAAATTCTGGAGACCGCTCGCTGCAATCTGAATCAGATTAATGTGGACGGCATTATGGGTACCTCTATCATGGAACGGGCAGTCATGGGTGGCGTCCGAAGCATCTTTCCACTTACGGATAATTCCGAACGTCCCGACTATGTCGCAGACTCCTTAATCAACGGACGATTCGCTGTAATCACGGATGGGTCACCTGTGGCCATCATTGCACCCACAACATTGTTTAATCAGCTAAAGTCACCGGAGGACGAGAATACTCCTTTTTTCATCGTCACTTTTGAACGGATATTACGGATTACCGGACTGCTCATTGCTTGTTTTTTTCCGGCCTTCTACATCGGTCTGACCAGCTTTAATCTGGAACAGATTCCGCTGCCGCTGCTCGCAACGATTGCAGGAACACGGATGGGATTGCCCATGCCTGTAACGCTCGAAGCATTTCTGATGATTTTTATGTTTGAATTGTTCAATGAAGCTGGCCGCAGGCTACCACGCGCATTAGGACAGACGGTCAGCGTAGTCGGCGGCTTAATTATCGGGGATGCAGCTATTCGTGCTGGCATTACATCTCCCACCATTATTGTCACTGTAGCGATCTCTGTCATCTCAAGCTACATTCTGGTGAATACAGTCCTTGGGGGAGCCACCTCCCAAGTTCGCATTGGCATGTTAATTGCTTCCTCCGTGTTGGGGTTGTTTGGTTTTATGATTGCCCTGTTCGCCTTATTAGTTCATCTCGTATCTCTGGAATGTTATGGCGTATCCTATCTCTCCCCAGTATCTCCATACATTCCGGGAGACTTCACACAGGCCGTATCGATGCCACCCTCCATGACCCGGACCAAACGCCCAGCTGTACTGCGTACGCAAGACTCCACCCGGCATAAGGAAAAACCCTAATGAGGTGGGCTTACGTAAGTAGTATACTTGTGCTTTGTGTCATACTGCTGACGGGATGCTGGGATTCCAAGGAAGTGCAGAGCATTAACTTTATTACTGCCATCGGCATCGATTATAAGGATAATCAATATACAGCGTACGCCCAATTAATCGATTTCTCCAGCATTGCAAAACAAGAAGGACCGACCTCAAGAGAGGGCAGCCAAATCTGGATTGGACGAGGTACCGGATCCACGTTGAGTATGGCGATTAATAATCTGTATGAGACGTCGCAGCAGCAAACACTATGGACTCATGTGAAAGCGATTGTGTTGTCCAAAAATGCACTAGAAGGACGTCTTGAAGATATTTTTAATACGTTACTTCATTCTGGACAGCTGAGATATACACCATGGATCTATGCAACAGAACAAGATATGTCCACATTGCTCTCTCCCTCCGCGATTCTGAACCAGTCGGCCCAAACAACTGAATTGTTCGAACCGATGAGACTGTACAGGCAGCATTCCGGGTATGAGCCTATTCGCTTGCATCAACTGCTTGATAGTCTGAGAGAACCGGCATCGGTGGTGCTGTTACCTTCCGTCTCCACTAACAATCAGACGTGGCACAACGGTAAAGAGACCCCGCCGCTGATTCGAATGGATGGATTTTACGTCGTGAGCAATGGCAAAAGTCAGGGAAAGGTAACGGGAGCTGAAGCGGACGGCACACGTTATGTGAACTATGACCATGTGTACCAATATCCGCTGTACGTCTACGGGAAGCATGGCAGTAAGCCTGACCTAACATTGACTCTCCACAAACCTAAAACACGTATAAAAGCAAAAAAAACGGCTAATGGAATCACCTTTGATCTATTCACTTCGGTAAAAGGTACGATTGCCGAGGAACATGATTCCTATGATTCTCCCCGTATTAAAGAGCAGGAGGCCCGCAAACAGATGGAAGCTCAAATTCGTAACACATTTGACAGAACCAAAGCACGCGGCATTGACTCATTCGGTCTTGTGGAACATCTCTACCGCCATCATCCTGATTGGTGGAAAGAAGAAGCTTCTAAGCAAGCCGACCCGATTACACGTTTTCAGCTTGGCAAAGTAGAAGTAAACGTGAAGATTTTGAATGCCAGCACCTATAAATATAATGACTAAGGCAACGTAAAAAGACCTGTGCTCTGCATCGAATCTGATGCGGAACAGGTCTTTTCGCTCGTAACCGTCACTTGTTAGTCTGGCAAAACTAATTACAACACTTACGCGTTAAACATAGCTTATGTTAGCGGATATGCCATCACACTCATTAATGCCAGTTCGGGCTGAGTTGTGTCCAGACGACTGTACTGAACAATGACAGGTACATTACTCGATACTGTAATTGCATATGGCACGCCGGGAGGAATGGCTTCCTCTCCAGAACGTAAAGATGCGGTGCGGATGTGCTTCGTTCTTCGAGCGGGGACTTTGGCTCGAATCTCTTCAAGAGGATCTCGATCTTCAAAGTAAATCGTAATTTCAAGTGTTGCATCTTCACTGCCAGTGTTCAAAACACAAATGCTCTCGTGACTCTCGAGCGCACCTGAACTATCCGGAGGGATATAACCGTCCGGAATAACCCAGTAGGTATGTCCATGGAGTGTAGATTTTTGCACGCTTGTGTGATCTAGCATGGGGCACTCCTCCTTTATCTCATTGCGAAGGTGATGAGGGTTAAACCCCCTCTGTGGCTCGTAGGCGGACACTCAGGGCGCGGATCGGGGTGCGGGCCGCTGTTGGTCCGGGATTTCTTCTATACCCCCTCTAGTGGGGAAATCCCGTGCCAAACGCGGGCGCTTCCCTCCCTTTTCCCGATTCCGCCCCCCTCGCTGCTTTGCTCGCCCTCTACTGCTTTAAAAAACATGGCCTTCGCTTCGCTGGGCAAGTTTGTTCGCTCGTCGCTGCGCTTGACTCACGTTTCGTTTAACCCCTGTTGTGGCTCGCTGGCAGACACTCAGGGCGCGGATCGGGGTGCGGGCCGCTGTTGGTCCGGGATTTCTTCTTTCCCCTCTTATGGGGAAATCCCGTGCCAAACGCGGGCGCTTCCCTCCCTCTTCCCGATTCCGCCCCTCTCGCTGCCTTGCTCGCCCTCTACTGCTTTAAAAGGCATGGCCTTCGCTTCGCTAGGCCACTTTTGTCGGCTCGCCGCTTCGCTTGGGCTCGCATTTTAACGCAAATACATCTGTAACGGCTGCAAACGCAGCTCGCGGATGGCTTCAGCCACCTGCTGCGCTAATCGGCGTGCACCGCGCTCCTGAAAATGCGTATTATCTTCTACCCCTGTGGGGAAGTTCATATATTCGCCGGGCAGCACCCACATAAAATCATCTTTGGTGCCTTCCACGCCCGCCGCCTCAAACAGTACCCGGCTACGCTCAGCCAGATCGATTAGTGCAACTTCTTCCTCAGCCGCTAGTTCACGGACGGCGGTAATATAATCGCCGTGTGTGTCGGTTAAAGTGCCATCTTCGGCAAAATATCGTCGATGTACAGGTGTGATTAGTACCGGGTGAGCTTTAACCGCGCGTGCGGCATCGATATACTTTTTCAAATACTGCTTATAGGTGGTGAAAGGCTCGGTTCCCCGTTCAGGGTCCGGCTTCTCATCGTTATGTCCAAACTGGATCAATAGAAAGTCATCCGGCTTGATGTGCTGCATAATGGCATCCAACCGACCTTCATGAATAAAGCTGCGAGAGCTTCTTCCCGACTGCGCGTGATTATCCACGGCCACATCATGTTTGAACTGTGCAGGCAATAACTGCCCCCAGCCGCAATACGGATATCCGCTCTCCGGTTGATCGGTTACCGTTGAATCTCCGGCGAGAAAAATGGTCATCGTTTGATTCGCCAGCGTAATCTCCAGTGCATTGATGCGAGGTGCTGGCCCCGAGAAAGTCAAACGAAGCTGACCGCCCCGAACAACTACAGCAAACCGCATCTCTGCACATTGTCCAGCAACCGTGCGGATCGTGGGCAACATAAGGCGGCCTTCTCCCGCTTTCACACGGGTAACTGTATCCGCAAGCGGGTCTCCAGCAATCAGAAGCACCTGATACGTTCCATCGGGTACATCCACAACAAAAGCTGCCTTGAGCGGGATGCAAAAGCCTGAACGCAAGCGGGCAGACAACGATGCCTGTTCTTGCGGAACAGGGAAACCTTTTGAAGAATGTGACTCATCATCACGCTCTTCATATCGCTGCTTTTCATAAACCAGTGAACCTGGTTCGAATCCGTATCCTCTACGCTCGTCATATATCATTGTGGACGAAACAGCCGTGTACCCGTCTGCATTCACCGCAATCACATCGTTGCCTTGCCTGCTTACTTCATTCTCTACCTCATCCATACTTCGTTCCGACTTGATTGCTTTGTCTACTTCGGCATCTACGTATGGACCAAAACTAAATTTCCACGAGGTTACTCTTTGTTCTGGATTATTCACGTCCGCTGAGTCCACTAATTAATATCCTCCATGTGTTTTGTTCAATATCGTTGGCTGCTTCATTATCCCTTCAAACCACTCGTACTCATCCCTTGAACAATCTGTTTCTGGAAGATGAAGAATACAGCCACAACCGGGATCAAACTGACAATCGACATCGCAAACATCGCGCCCCAGTTGGAAGCAGATTCACTATCCAGGAACATTTTGAGTGCCATAGAGACGGTGTACTTGTCAGGCGAGTTCAGATACAGCACCGGTCCAAGCAAGTCTTCCCATCTCCAGTAAAAGGAGAAGATTGCCGCTGTCGCCAGCGAAGATTTGATCAGTGGCATAATAATCTGGATATAGAGCCTAAATTTGTTACACCCGTCAATCGTGGCTGCTTCGTCCAGCTCTTTCGGAATGGTGCGAATAAACTGTACCATCAGGAAGATAAAAAACGGCATTCCGAAGAAGGTAGGTACAACAATCGGCAAGATTGTGTTAAGCCAGCCCAGCTTGGTAAAGATGATGTACTGCGGAACCAATACCACGTCATGCGGCAGCATCAGCGTAAGCATCATCAGAGAGAACCAGAAGGTACGTCCTTTGAAATTCAGTCTGGCAAAACCAAATGCGATTAGGGATGATGATAACACTGCTCCAATGGTAGAGATCACCACAATGATGAGTGAATTGGTAATGTAATGCATGAATGGCCGTCCGGCTGTTCCTTTCCAGCCATCCACATAGTTGGACCAGATCCATTCGGTCGGAAACAAACTCTCCGCTGTTACAAAAATCGTCCGGCTTTCCTTGAAAGAGCTGAATAGCATCCACAGTACCGGGTAGAGCATCAGAAGGGCAAGTGCGGCGACGAATAGATGATAAATGGGCCATTTGATATTTTTCCACACCATCATTACTTCCCTCCTTCAGATTCGTAGAACACCCAGAACTTGGATGTGAGGAACACAACCGCTGTAAGCAAACCAATCATAATCAACATCACCCATGCCATAGCAGAAGCATAACCCATGTTGTTAAACATAAACGCCTGACGGAACAGATACAGTGAGTACAGCATGGTACCGTCCATCGGACCACCCTCACCTTTGGAGATGATGTAGGCAGGCACAAAGGTCATAAACGCACCAATCGTCTGCATGATCAGATTGAATAGCACGATTGGACTGAGGAGTGGCAGCGTAATACTGAAAAACTTCCGGACTGGATTCGCACCATCCACACCTGCGGCCTCATACATTTCGGGAGATATATTTTTGAGTCCTGCCAGGAAGATTAGCATCGATGAACCGAACTGCCATACCGACAGGGAGATCAGCATCACAAGAGCGGCATCCGGGTCACCAAACCAACTGATTGGCCCAATGCCGATAGCGGTCATGGCACTGTTAATGACACCTTCATTGCTGAACAGGTTACGCCACATAATGGATACTGCTACGCTTCCGCCGATGATGGAAGGCAGATAGTATAACGTACGATACGTTCCTACCACGCGAGAACCTGTGTTCAGAATCATCGCAACAAAGAGGGCAAATATGAGTCTTAACGGCACTCCGATGAATACATATAAAAACGTTACCTTGACCGAATTCCAGTATTTCGGGTCATCAAAAAACATCTTAGTATAGTTGTCCAGCCCAATCCACTTAGGAGAGGTGAACAGGTTATAACTTGTAAACGACATATATAAGGAAACAAACATAGGGATGAGCGTAAATCCGAGAAACCCAATAATAAATGGACTGATAAACGCATATCCCGTCAAGTTTCTGCGCAATGAAGAATACTGCCTCAAGTGGAACGTACCTCCTTCATGGATCAGCCTGCTGCTAATCTTCAAGTTGCAGATGGGACGGGGAAAGGCCCTCGCCTTGAGCGAGCAGCCCCGTTCCCGATCATCCCTGCAAGTGGGACGAGCAAGCCATCATTCCATTGTTATTTATTGTTTGCAAGTACGGCTTCCGCATTTTTACGGAAAGTCTGTGCTGCCTGTTCGGCCGTAATCTTGCCAAAGTTCAACTCTTCCACCACATCCGCCAGGGAAGAGATCACTTCAGGTGACCCAACTGGAGGTGGAGGGCTCATTGGGGAAGCCTTCGGCTCCATCGAAGCTACGAATTCAAACACCTGTTTCGTAGCGTCACTCAGTTCAGGTGCAATGGCCTCTTTTATTTTTCCAGAAATCGGCACGCCACGTTCCCCTTTGATCAGTTTGTTGGCTTCCACATCGTTCACCCAGAAGTCAATGAACTTGGCTGCTTCTTCCTTCACCTTGGAGTTGGATGTTACACCCCAGTACATACTTGGCTGCATATAAAGTCCTTTTTCCATATCCGGTCCTGGCATTGGTGCAATGGCAAGCGGACGGTTAGCGACCTGCTGCAAAGCGACGAACTGGTTCGACCATTGCCATACCCCGATCCCTTTTTCCTTGACCAGATCGGACTCTTCAATAATACCTTTCGTTTGGTTAGCCACATCTGGTGAAGGTGCTGCCTTCTGCTCGATCATTCGATGCATTAATCCGAAGAACTCTACAAACAGTGCATCGTCATCATAACCAAGCCCGGTCCCTTCCGGGTTGTAGAGTGATTTTCCTTTGGTACGCAGGAAGTAATGGAAGAAGATATCCGGTGCTACGCCGCCATCCAGATAAAGTCCTTTCTCTGCAGCTTGTTTACCGAGTGCTTCATAGGATTCCCATGTCAGATTTTCCGGCATAGCATCGAGGCCTGCTTTCTTGAGCAATGCTGGATCGTATTGAAAACCAAGAACATTCACACCGGCAGGTACACCGTACTGTTTGCCGTTGATTACACCCGTGCTGATGACATTCTCTGCCACATCGTCCACTTTGATCTGATTACCAAGGTACGGTGCGAGATCTTCAAGCTGTCCGTTCTGGGCATACTGACTGATGTAGGAAATATCCATCTGAATGATGTCTGGCAGCTGATTGGCCGCGGCTTGCGGAGCAAGCTTTTTCCAGTAGTCATCAAAGGAAGCGTATTCCACATCAATTTTGACGTTCGGGTTTTTCGTTTTATACAGGTCGATGACCTTCTGTGTATATTCATGTCGTGTATCCGAGCCCCACCAGGCAATACGCAAATTCACGGAGCCATCCTTGCTACCGCTCTCTTGCTCGCTGCCTCCGCCTGAGCTGCACGCTGCTGTAAAAACCAGTAACGCAGCCATCATCAGGAATATTGCCTTTTTCACCATGCCAATCTCCCCTTTTTTTGCTGATATGGTATTGTGAGCGGGTTATCTTTATCTTGTTAACGATATTCTGATAACGCTTTCACAAACTTGATATTGTCATTTTCGCAAAAGTACGATCCAAGTTGAATACACAAAACCGTCTTCTTGGTTTAAAAAACAGAGGAGGACATCCCTGACGCTCCATGCGCCGGTTGTCCTCCTTTTGAAAATGGAGCATGATATGGGTGAATCATTAACAATTCACTCTGTTAGATGCCGAATCTGCGGAATTCAGTAGGTGTCATACCGGTCCATTTTTTGAACACCTGACTGAAATATTGGGAGTTCCCGCCAAACCCAAACAGTTCTGCGAGCTCAAATACCTTCACATCCCCACCTCTGCGGATATGTTCACATGCTCGTTCAATGCGCAAGCGATTGACGTAATTCGAGAAATTTTCGCCAGTTACTCTTTTGAATATTTTGCCGAGATAATCGGGATTCATATATAACATCTGATGGGCCACTCCGCTTAACGAAAGATCAGCTTCACCGTAGTGGCGATCCACGATGTCCATCATTTTCTCCACCACCGAAGATTGGCGGCTGATGTAATTTTTATAATAACCTGTGCTTAACCGGGCAGCACTATCGGCTACAAACGTCTTCAGATCAGACAACGTATCGATATGAGACAGCTCCGCCATCCGCTGTGTGAAATCAGTTGCCTCCTCAGGCGGACAGACCTGAATCATGGCCGAATATAACTGCATCACGTAAGCGCGTGTCACCTCGATATCCAGCTTCTGGACGGCCAACTGCTCGAACAAGCGATGTACCTCAGCGGCAGCCTCCTCCGTATTCCCTGATTTGATCAGCTGACACAGCTGATCAGCATCTCGTTCCACATGCACACCATCACATTCGCCTGCCAGCACCACATCTTTCTTCGTAATGAGCTTGCCTTCTCCGATGAAAAAGCGATGATTCAAATATTGCAATACCTCGCCGAACAGTTGCCGAGACTGGGTCATATGATCCGCCTCGCTCAGAGCGGCTGTTAGCTCCAATCTGTACAGACGGGTAAACGCCTGACGAACCGCTTCAATCTGCTCTTGAAGTACATTCACATCGGCTGGATCTGCCAGCACAATCAAGAGTTTACCTTCAATCGTCGTGCTTAACAGCATATCAGGAAGAAGGTCAGCAGCTATATTTTTAATCGCAAATAAATGACTGTAATCATGCTCATCCACGATCCGAAGCAGTAGTAACCGGACACAGTTCTGTTGCAGATCCAGATTGAACAGATCCTGATAATACGCCAGATCCACTGGACCATATGTACGATTGGTCATAAACTCCAATAGGAACTGCTCCTTCACATGGGGAAGAACCCGTTGCAAACGCTGCTTGATCTCTCCTGCAACATGTTCTTTCACCTGCGCATCCTGACGCTCCTGTAACAGCTCGATTAAGGCATCATGAATCTGATGCTCATTGCAGGGTTTGAGCAGATAATGCTTCACCCCATATTGCATCGCCTTGCGCGCATACTCAAACTCCTTGTAGCCGGATAGCATAATAAAACGTACAGCCGGATAAGCCTCCGATGCCTTCTCAATCAGACCTAGTCCATCCAAGCCCGGCATGGAAATATCGGTAATGATAATATCCGGTTGGGCACTTTCTATTTTCCCCAGCGCTTCCACGCCATTTCTCGCCGTATCTACAAGTTCTGTCCCTGCGGCTGCCCAGTCAACAACTTGAGAAATTCCATCCAGTATTACACGTTCATCATCTACGAGCATCACTTTGTACATCGTCATCGTCCTCTCTGATCCAAGGTATGCTGATCGATACTACAGTTCCTGATCCAGGCTTGCTGCTTATGCTCATAATGCCTTCGTCCCCGAAGGTCAGGCGGAGACGTTCCTGAATGTTCGTAAGTCCTATGCCCTGTCCTCTGGTCTGAATCTGCCCTTCCTGCAAACGTTCCATGAATTCAGATGTCATGCCCGGCCCATTATCTTCGACCTCAATCCGGACGTAATCCCCCTCTGCTCTGGCACGGATTCGAATCTGGCACGGCTCGACACTTGGTTCCAGCGCATAATGGATGGCATTCTCCACCAGCGGCTGTAACGTTAACTTCGGAATTCTGGCTGTTCCTACCTCCGGGGCAATATGCATATCAAAATCAAGTCTTTCCTCAAACCGGGTACGCTGAATCGTCACATAGCTGCGCACAATATCCAGCTCTCGCTCCAGTGTAATCCACTTCTCGGACATATTGACCGAGCTGCGCAGCAAGAATCCAAGAGCCTCCACCATTTCGGATATTTGATGTTGCTTCTGTACTTTGGCCAGCCAGTTAATGGATTCCAGGGTGTTATACAAAAAATGAGGATTAATCTGCGCCTGAAGCGCTTTCAATTCAGTCTCTCGAATGACGAGTTGCTTCGCATAGTTCTCATCAATCAGCTCACGAATTCGCTGTAACATCATCTTGAAGGTTCGATGCAGTAATCCGACTTCATTTTGCGGAGATACGGGAATGTTGCCAAGGGCAGCTTCCTCCAGTTTATCCAGATCACCTTTTTCAATATTACGCATCTTTTTAATTAATTGAGCAATCGGGTGGGTGATACTGCGAGAGAACTTGGCTCCGATCACAAGGGCGACCAGAAAGATCATAATAAAAATGACCATCACTAGCTGTTTCACAAATTGAATCTGTTTGAACATCTGATCAAAAGGCGTGGTATATAAATAATTCCAGTTCGTGTATGACGAATAGGCTCTAGCTACAAAATATTTGCCCTGATCTAGGCTGGCAATCCAGTAAGGTTCCGTTCGCTTCAGTTCTGCTGCAATTTCCGACTTGCTGACGTTGGACTCCGTTGGATAAATAACTTCGGTTCCATCAATAATTAGCAGCTGGGAGTCTTCCGCTGGTTCCTGCATCTGATCCTGTACGATACGATCGAGCCGCACACGGATAATCAGAGTTCCCAGCTTTTCCAGCGTAAATGCCCCACCTGTAAAAGACTTCACCTGTCTGACCGACAGTAGCCTTGCCTGCTGATCCCCGCTTGCCTGCCATACGTTGGAGCCAGCGTATTGCTCGCCGAGGGCAATCAGTTCATTTTGTTTCGTCGCTGAGATCCCTTCCCGGTTGCCTGCCGCCATCACATTGTTATCGTTGTCGATAAAGATCATGGAGTACACGTATTTCTCGGAACCAGCGTAGGCAACAAGACGATTCGTAATCTTTTTCCGTAGACTGTTCCGCTCGTATCCTGAGTTCGCCTTCTCCAGTTGCAGCAAATACTGTTGCAGTGGCTCATCCGACATCACTTTGAAAGACAGATTGGATAACTCGCGTAGTTTGTTCTCAATGCCGACCGAAGACATATTCAGCACTTGTGATGACTTCTCATAGATCTGGCGGTCATAAATATTGAGCACGTACTGCATAACAGATACGTAGAAAGCAAAACTGATCAACATCAAGAAGCCAATCAGTAAAATCGTTTTGTGATGAATGGGTAGTTTGGTGAAAGCGTTTTTAATTTTGTTCAATCGAAGCGCTCCTTTGCTTAGCCAAGGGTTGCTGGTTAGGAAAGATGATTCGGATTGAGCCGATTGCATTCAGGCACTTGTAAGTTATTTTCATATTTACACAACCATGGTCGAATGACAAGTCATATTTATGCAACATATTTGGTCATCGGAATAGGTATATTTATATATCTCCAACAAAAAAGTGGCGAAGCGGGATCATGTCCTGCTTCGCCACTTCATGATAAATGAAGTCTGAATGCGTTACGGATTAACAAATACCGTTTTGAGCTTCGCGATATACTGCACGTCAAAGCCCAGACCTTCGGCTACCATAGCCACCGGTACATATGTCTTGGCTTCCTTGCCTACTTGGTTGAGGAAGGCCGGGGTATCCACCGCAACGGATGCGCCGTTTACTTTTAGGGTATCCGCTCCGATCTTCACAGCGACTGTGCGGTCACCGTAGGTAATGGTTGCGGTTGACGTTTTGTTGTCCCATACCGTTTTGGCACCTACAGCGTTAACAATATCCTGAATCGCGACGAAATTTTTACCGTTACGAATCACTGGTTTATATGGTGTGTTCAGCATCTTACCACTTACGATGATGTTCATCGGTTGCCCCTCATCTGGTGCAGTCAGTTTCGTATAATCGCCCCAGATCGTTTTGGCAAACACTTCAGCGATGGTCGCATATCCGTATTGGTTGGGGTGAAAATCACGGTTCTTGATCATATGTGTCATCGTACCTTCACCGCCAACAAACTCCTTGGCTACGTGAGCTACTTTCACATCTGCCCCTTGAGCAGTGAACTGATCGGCAACACCATCAATCGTTTGTGTAAAGCCCTGGGAAGCTTGCATCAGCTTGCCATACAGTTCTTTGCCTGCAACTTCAGGCATCGGTTGATACTGGTCCGCAATCACAATCCGTACAGAAGGATTCATTGCGAGAATATCATTAATAATGGCAGTTGTATTGGTTATATATGTTGCCAGCAGTTCTTTCACTTTCTCTTGCAGCTCTTGCTCACTCATATTATCCGCTGTACCAAGAAGCTCCGACACGTCATTGCCCCCAATGGTTATGGTAACCAGGTTAGCCTGTGCGATGCTTTCACGGATCGCAGCCGTGTTCGCTCCGATCTGTCCTGCCCGTGGATCAGGCAGATTAGGCTGAATTTCTTCGGAAGTAAGTGTCTTGCCTTCTTTGATTGCATCAGTAAAATTCTTCAGACCGCTCGTTTGAAGTCCTGCGATGCCGAAGTTGTCCACCTGTGTACGTCCATGAAGCAGGCCCTGTTCCTGTAACCGCTCCACGTAACCGTAAGGCAAGGTTGTCATTTTCGGCTCATATCCTACGGTAATAGAATCACCCAGTGTAACTATTCGAAACTCTTTGGTTACCGCGGCTGCATCTTTATTAGCTGCTGTGAGCGAAGCTTCATTAGAAGCCACAGGTAATGTACTCGTTTGGGCATCAGCAGCATGTGCCGGCAACGCCGATGATGCGAACAGCAGCATCCCGGCCAGCATACTGGCTGTCAGACCTGCGGTGGTGTTTCCCCATATTCGTTTACGCTTCATTCTTGTGAACACTCCTTTAATTGAATCTAGCATTTACACGATTATATCGTACATCATCATTCCCGATGCCATATTTTGTGTGTCTCTATTCTATCACCTTCATTATGGCCTTGTCCTCTCTCCTAAAAATGAACGCAAAATAACAGACCTCCCTTCATCGGGAAGTCTGTGGACAATCTGTTATTTATACGATTCATCTCTATTCATGATGGTACGTGCTGTGAATGAGGTAAATGTTGTGAGTCTGATGTAACCCATCCGTTTAAGGTTGCTCATCTGGTTTCTGATCCTTCACTCGATCTTGTGTTGAAGGCTGATCTGGCATTGATTCGTCATCTACCTTGGTTCCTTGCCCGGCAGTACGATCCAGATACCGATCATATCGATCATCCAGCTCACGAGCCATCATTCGATACTTTAATGTTTCCTCCACAATCGGATCTCGTTCTGTCTGAATGCGTACTTCGTATTTAGGAGGAATGAGCTGACGTTCACGTTCCTCAGCATCGCCGGACGCTTCCATGTCTCCTTCCGTCAGCATATCGCTAAGCCGTCGTTCCAGTTCTTTGGATTCATCCATTGTTATTCGCTCCTTCAATAAAATAGTATTTACTTACTCCAGTCCAGTAGCCTTGGCTTCCTTCAACACATCTGTCAACGCACCATGAATCTTGCCATTGCTGGCAACGATATGATTAACCGCTAGCGTATACGGCGTTCCAATCGTGTCCGTTACCTTCCCTCCAGATTCCGCAACCAATAGCGCACCTGCAGCGATATCCCAAGGCTTGAGGCCCACTTCCGTATAAGCACTCAAACGTCCTGCTGCCACATAAGCTAGATGCATCGCAGCGGAACCACCGGCACGCAGATTGCGCACCTGCGGAGCAAGAGCCTGAACTGCAGCCATATTCAGCGGCAGCGCAAACGTTGTATCTGCCGGGAAGCCTACCGCCACGAGGCTCTGCCCCAGCGTTTCTTCACCCGATACTGTCATCCGATTTCCGTGAACGTAAGCCCCTTTCCCTTTTTCCGCAACAAATAATTCGTCCCGGGAAGGGTCATAGATAACCCCAACAATGACTTCGCCCTTATGAGCCAGCGCAATCGATACGGAATAGAATGGGAACCCGTGAACGAAATTCGTCGTGCCATCCACCGGATCAACAATCCAGAGGTACTCTTCCTCCGCCGCTTCTTTCAGCGCTCTCGCGGAAGCTTCTGGCCCCGGCTCGACTCCTTCTTCACCCAGAATAGCGTGGTCTGGAAAATGGGTCAGAATCAAACGACGGATCATCTGCTCCGCCCCTTTATCCACTTCCGTCACCAGATCTTGAGGAGAATATTTAGTTCCCAGTTCACTTACCGTACCAAGACGGCTCTTAATCCACTCGCCAGCCTTGGACGCCGCATTAATGGCAACGGCAGTATAGCTTTTGCTTGTCACGACATAAGGTACCTTTTCCTTTTCACTCAAAGCGTTCACTCTACTTTCTATATCAATCTACAAAAAAAGTTAAAATACTTGTTAGAAGTATACGTCCGAACATTCGTAAAGTTTCTTGCTGCCCAAGCCTCTTTTGGCTCTACGGATGAATGCGCACCGTGGACTCGTCCACCCACTCGACACCCTCATTCTGATAGAATGCCAGTTTCTGCATCAAGTGCACCAGCGCCTCATCTTTGCGTTTCGCTTCAATCATCACATCAAGCGCCGGAGTATCTGCTGCAATATGACGCAGGAAATCGAGCAATGGTTCAACCTCAACTCCATCAGCATGACCACGAGGGTCTTTCTCACTTTTAGGGCTAGATACATGAATTTTAGGCGGTAACGGCTGGTCTGGTGATGCATCGGCCTGTGCAAGCGGTGACTGCCAGGTCTTTAAAATATCGGGCCACAGCTCCCATGGCTGCTCGCCCTCATTATTCACCCATTGATGGTGGATATCCAGTACCATCGGCAACCCGAGGTTCTGACATACCGCTAGTGTTTCAGGTGAATTGAAGGTTTTATCATCATTTTCAAGTGTCAGTCGCTTCTGGATATCAGGGTCCAGCTTCAAAAAATTTTCTTCAAAGCGCCGCGCTGCCGAAGGCTTGTCCCCGTAAGCACCGCCAATATGAATATTGTTCTTGGCTGTAGCATTCAGTCCCATCGCATCCAGCATACGCACATGGTGCCGAAGATCCTTCATCGAGTTGCGTAGTACCTCTTCGCGCGGTGTACTCAGTACGGTAAAATGATCCGGATGAAAGGATACGCGCATCTGATTTTCCTTCACAAAGTCGCCAATCGCTTGAAATTCCGACTCCAGCGCCGGAAATGGGTCCCAGTCACTCAAGTCTTCATGGGTTGCAAGTGGAATTAATTTGGAAGAAAAGCGATATACATGAATATGACTTCCTTTGTTGTGCCGAAGCAAACGTAAGGTATTATGCAGGTTCTCGGCTGCAATGCGTTCCAGCTTGCGAATCGCCGCTTCCCTGTCTCCAATTTTATTAAAACTGGCCATTGTCATCGTCTTGGAAGGTGAAGCATTCTCCACCAGCACCGACATCGCCACGTAACCGAAACGTACAAGCATCGCTTTCTTCCTCTCTGTTCAGGGCGGACATACTGCACGGCTGTAAACAGCCGCGAAGATCAGCCGACACCGGTATATAACCAAGTTTTACCCTAAACAAGGGAGCATAATCGTAAGATTGCCAAATCCGTCGCTATGGTTACACTCTATTCCTGAGCCTGCTCCCCAAAGAACATCTCATCAGCAAGCGCAGTCTGAATTCGAGATTCTTCCTCCGTCAACTTGCGAATGAGCTGCATCTCCACTTCCGTCACTTCCTGGTTCTGAAAATTGATCTCGGCAATGGAAGCGACGATTTTTACAATCGCCACGGCTACATTGTCCGGGGTGTATGCAATCACCTTTTGCCCGGTTGGGAACACCCGGAAGCCTTGTTTGACCATTTTACCGCGGCCATATTCCAGAAGTTCGAAGAGTTCCTGCTCGCTTTTGAATTTACATACGGAATTAAACTCTGTCTGAAATCCCATGCACATTCCTCCTGATTTGCTGATATTGGACTCTTGCTTGGATATTCGGAACGTTTCAGGCGACTAAGCCTGAACGCCGTTCTCGTAATTCAGTGCCTGCTTGCGGTTATACCGTTCCAGCCCCAGTTCGATCATGCGATCCAGCAATTCAGCATACGATACACCTGTCTCACGCCACAAGAGAGGGTACATGCTGTACGGGGTAAACCCTGGCATGGTATTCACTTCGTTGATGAGAAGTGCTCCATCTGATTTGCGGATGAAGAAATCTGCGCGCGAGATGCCGTTACCCTCAATAGCACGGAACGCCTGCAGAGCCGCTTCACGAATGCGATCTGCTGCCTCAGCGTCCAGTGGTGCAGGAATCAACATTTGGGACTGACCGTCGATGTACTTGGCTGCATAATCATAATATTCACCGGAGGATACAATCTCACCCGGAACCGATGCCATCGGTTCATCATTCCCGAGAACGCTGACCTCGACCTCACGCGCTTCCACAAATTCTTCAATTACAACTTTGGTGTCGTACCGGAGGGCAGACTCAATTGCCGTTTTCAATTCATCGCGGTTACGCGCTTTGGAAATGCCTACACTGGATCCCAGGTTCGCTGGTTTGATGAAACATGGGTAACCCAGCTCGTCTTCGACCTGCACAATCATTTCGTGTTCAGCCTGTTTCCATTGTGTCGCATTAAAATACGTAAAGGCACACTGGTCAATCCCCGCTTGGGCGAACAGCTTTTTCATGACTACTTTGTCCATGCCGCCTGCCGAAGCCAGCACACCTGCACCAACATACGGCATATCCGCCATCTCAAACATGCCCTGAATCGTGCCGTCTTCACCAAACGTACCGTGGAGCAACGGGAACATAATGTCGAGTGCTTCCGCCCCACCGTACAAACGTGCGAATAGTGCGTTGAGCGCGTCCTGTGTGCCGCTCGCTGATCCTTCCAGTTTCAAATCTTCGATCCTTGCAAATGGTGCATGCATCACCGCTCCTTTTTTCCATGTCCCCTGTTTGGAGATATAAAAAGGAACCAGCTCATACTTCTCATAATTAAAAGCATTTGTTACAGCAAACGCCGTTTGCAGCGACACTTCGTGCTCGCCCGATTTTCCGCCATATACGACGCCTACTTTTATTTTATCCATACTCATGCGTAACCTCCGATTATATCTGTAACCTGATGCTGTCTGTGCAGCCTGTTCAGGCTCTTAGCCTTGCTGCTTCCGGTCTCTGTTCTTATTTTACACGGAACGGGCTGTCTGCGTCACCGCATCCCGGAAATCTTCACTTCATCTAAAACTCTTCAGCAATATGAAAAAACAGATACACTGTCCGCTCCGTCCAGGCATACGAATCCCGGTAGTCCCAGAAACGGTGACGGCTGCTCACGGTATGTGCGTTCACAAGCGGCATGCCCCCTGCATCAAAAGCGGTAACCACCGTGCTGTGCTGGAACCTGCCGTCGCCATCCCAGTCATAGAAAATAACGTCGCCAAGCATAAGCTGCTCGGGGCGATCGACCTCGGTAGCTGTCAGTCCCCAACTGCTGCCGGACAAATACCTAGCCAGACTATTCGACACAGCCCAGCTGTAACTCCACATTTCCGAGCCATTCACATATCCTTTATACCACCAGCCCGCTTCTCTTCTTCCAGTATAGTGGATGGGTGCTCCCCCTGCAAAGAGACATTGGGACACGTAATTCGTGCAGTCCACGTCAAATTCTTCAAATGCCGGATTACCCGTATTCCACCACCGATCGGCGTAAGCAACAGCCAGATCCCGACGGTAGGTTTGTCTTCTGGCACTTCTGCCCTGTCCCAATACTTCCCGGTTCAAGAGCGGCCGGTTCATCACCTGAACAAAATCTGCTTGCTGGTACGGACGTCCTTCCCCGGCCGGACGGCGCTCGGGTACTTCTCGTTCTACCCGCACGATGCTCCATCGTCCATTTTCCCGCAAAAAGGTTAATCTTTCCCGTTCTATACGATCCTCGCGGTGTGTGATACCACTCTTCTCATAGAATAGCTTGCTGTAGAGCTGCACTTCTACCACGGCTTCTTCTGGTGCATCAATGAGTGTGCGCACAAGCTTGGCGCTGGTCTCGCTGCGAAGAGGCACGGCGCGCCGCTTGCGATACCATTCATCCAGTCTTGCCATACGCTCTCCCCGTTCCACCACAAATTCGGGATCGGACACGATTCGTTCACTGGTCTGTGGACGGTAATCGATCTCACAGCGATTATACTGGTTGACGTACGTATACAAAGCACTCTTCCATTCGCGTTCCAAGCTTGTGTCCCCCTTTGACATGAGTTCAGTCTGGATCACCTCCTACTATTTATATGAGGAAATATCCGTAGTATGTACACGGCCCGGATGAACCAATGAAATTAAGCTGTCCGAAAATATCGAAATCTTGCTTGTTCTCACCAGCCGCAGGAAAACGCCTTCATCCTTCATAACGCTTGTTTGCACAGGCAAAAAGCCCTTTACGTACGGAGGTGAAAACGGTATACTTAGTACTAAAGTTATGATTATGAAATTATGTTTCACCTGATGAAACCAATGAACATGAATAAGGAACGATGAAGGCCTGTTTTCATTAGAAATGAACGTTCCCTTCATCTCACCGACACATTTTAAGGAGGTACATGTATGTCAGCCAAGAACCATTTCTCCGCCGCTCGTACGCTTGAGGTTGGAGGCAAGTCTTACCGCTACTACAGTCTCGATGCTCTTCAGGAAGGCGGCCACGGCGACCTTTCCAAGCTTCCCTTCTCCATTAAAGTGCTGCTCGAAGCAGCCATTCGTCAGTTCGACGGACGTGCCATCACGGAAGAACACGTAAAACAACTGACCGGCTGGGCAGAAGGCCGTGACAATAATAAGGAAATTCCGTTCATCCCTGCGCGGATCGTATTGCAGGATTTCACGGGTGTACCGGTTGTTGTTGACCTTGCAGCCATGCGTGACACAGTGAAAAAGGCAGGCGGCGATCCGAAACAGATCAACCCGCTCGTGCCCGTTGACCTCGTTATTGACCACTCCGTAATGGTCGATGCTTTCGGAACCAATGATGCACTGGATTACAACATCAAGGTTGAATTTGAGCGTAATGAGGAGCGTTACCGCTTCTTGCGCTGGGCACAAACAGCATTCAATAACTTCCGTGCTGTTCCACCATCCACAGGGATCGTTCACCAGGTTAACCTGGAGTACCTCGCTTCTGTCGCTGCAACCAAAACGGTTGATGGCGAAACGGTTGTATTCCCGGATTCCCTCGTAGGTACAGACTCCCACACCACGATGATCAACGGTCTTGGCGTTGTCGGCTGGGGTGTAGGTGGTATCGAGGCTGAAGCAGGTATGCTGGGCCAACCGCTTTATTTTGTAACACCGGACGTTATCGGTTTCAAACTGACAGGCAGCCTAAGCGAAGGCGCAACAGCAACAGACCTCGCGCTCACAGTTACGCAAATGCTTCGTAAAAAAGGCGTTGTCGGCAAATTCGTTGAGTTCTACGGACCTGGCCTTGCTAACATCGGCCTCGCTGACCGTGCAACAGTTGCCAATATGGCACCGGAATACGGCGCAACGATCGGTTTCTTCCCGGTAGACAGCGAAACGCTGAACTACCTGCGCAGCACTGGCCGTTCCGATGAGCAAGTGAACTTGGTTGAAGCGTATTACAAAGCTCAAGGCATGTTCCGCACAGCAAATACTGTTGATCCAGAATTCACGGATGTTATTGAACTTGATCTCGGCTCCGTTGTACCAAGCCTTGCAGGACCTAAACGTCCGCAAGACCGTATCGAGCTGACACAAATGAAAGAAAGCTTCAACAGCATCATCCGTACTCCTGTCGACAAAGGCGGATATGGACTGAGCGATGAGAAGATCGAACAAAAAGTACCTGTAACGCACCCTGACGGTTCGAAAAGTGAGCTGAAAGCAGGCGCTGTTGTGATCGCGGCGATCACAAGTTGTACGAATACATCCAACCCGAGCGTTATGGTCGGAGCTGGTTTGCTGGCGAAAAAAGCAGTTGAACTGGGCCTGACGAAACCAGGATATGTGAAAAGCAGCTTGACTCCAGGTTCCCTCGTCGTTACAGAGTATCTGGAAAAAGCAGGTCTGATCCGGTATCTGGACCAACTCGGATTCAACGTTGCCGGTTACGGCTGTGCAACTTGTATCGGTAACTCTGGTCCACTGCCAGATGAAGTAAGCGAAGCGATTGCTGCCAACGATATGACGGTAGCGGCGGTATTGTCCGGTAACCGTAACTTCGAAGGCCGTGTACACGCCCAAGTGAAAGCGAACTACTTGGCTTCTCCACCGTTGGTTGTTGCTTACGCACTGGCAGGTACTGTAGATATTGACTTCGAAACCGATCCAATCGGTCACGATCAAAATAACAACCCTGTATTCCTGAAAGACATCTGGCCTAGCTCCGAAGAGATCAAGGATGCAATCGCAAGCTCCTTGAATGCTGAGATGTTCCGTAGTAAATACGAGAATGTCTTTACAGCTAATGAGCGTTGGAACCAGATTGCTGTACCGGAAGGCGAACTGTATGAGTGGGATCCGAACTCCACATATATTCAGAACCCGCCATTCTTCCAGGAGCTTGGTGACAAGCTGAACGATATCTCTGATATCCGCGCTGCACGTGTAATGGCATTGCTGGGTGACTCCGTAACAACGGACCACATCTCTCCAGCAGGTAACATTGCTCCGTCCAGTCCGGCTGGATTGTACCTGAAAGAGCATGGCGTAGAGCGCAAAGACTTCAACTCCTACGGTTCACGCCGTGGTAACCATGAAGTGATGATGCGTGGTACGTTCGCGAACATCCGTATTCGTAACCAAGTAGCCCCTGGCACTGAGGGTGGTATTACCAAATACTTGCCAACGGACGAAGAAATGTCCATCTACGATGCTTCCATGAAGTATCAGGATGAAGGACAGAACCTGATCGTTATCGCAGGTAAAGAATATGGTACAGGAAGCTCCCGTGACTGGGCAGCCAAAGGTACGTTCTTGCTCGGCGTCAAAGCCGTTATCGCAGAAAGCTTCGAGCGTATTCACCGCAGTAACTTGGTGGGCATGGGTGTTATGCCATTGCAATTCCAGGAAGGTCACGGCTGGTCCAGCCTAGGCCTGAACGGACGTGAGACATATGACATTACAGGCCTGAGCAATGACGTGAAACCAGGTCAAGAACTGACGGTTACGGTTACTCGCGAAGACGGCACGAAGTTCGACTTCCCTGTAATCGCTCGTCTGGACAGCATGGTGGACGTGGATTACTACCACAACGGTGGTATCCTGCAAACGGTACTGCGTCAAATGATGAAAAAAGCTTAATACACTTTATCTTTCATGAGATAAAATGATATAGTAAAGCCCCGCTTCATGTGCAGACTGCACGATGAAGCGGGGCTTTTGATTTGTTGTGAATTCAGCTTGAGTTGGGTAGAGTTGGGACCCCAATCCACTCAAAAATCGATCCTGATTCCCACCTCTGAATCATCCGGCGGTTCAGGAATGCGATAGATTCCTCTGCATTTTAACTTTTCCACATTGATCCAATCCATAAAGTCATCCCCGCCGTAACTGCGAATAAACACCCCATATTCCAATTCATCAACGAAATTAATCGATTCCATATATTGAGTGAACGGATGTTTACCTTCAATGCTTTGCAGAAAATCAGAAAACTCAATTCTCCACGCTTCGATCTGCTCTGCATGCTGGTCAGGGACATAATAATAGAAACCGTAGGGGGTGTAATACGAAATTTTCATAATCATCCGATCTACCTCCTAGATTTTCAAAATAGCCATGCCTTCCTTCAGTTGTTCAGAAACAGCCGTATAGCATTCAATGGCATCTGCAAGCTCGCTTTCCGTTCTATGTAATAGATAATAAGAATACTTCTGCATTAGTTCATGCTCATTCAGCTCTACGGGCAGGTGAATGATCTCATAATAATCTGGACGCTCTGAGTTGGCATAATAACGATAACCTCTTTCACATCGGCCAACATTCATTACCGTTTGGATGACTAATAATTCATCGCGCGTGAAGCTGCGAATCTGTGTGGATCTTTTCTCTTCCAACTCTCGTATAGCCTGTTCCTCTTCTTGTCTATGTGTTGCGTCTGCGATCTCACTTTCGATAGCGACCAGCGCTCTCATTCTTCCGGCAAGCTCTCTAGCTAACAAGATCAATTCGAGCCCTCCTCCGAGTAAAGTGAACATACATGTATTGGAACAATCGCCTAGTTATTTGCAGCCACTCGTGATTTCCCTCCTGTAAACAGCTTGTTCATAACCAAAAACACCGTGTACACCAGATATCCGATCATTCCGCCAAGTGTATTCAGCATGAGATCATCCACATCAAAGATACCCATTCCCGTCAGTAACTGTGTCACTTCATATCCCAAGCTAAGTAGAAAGGATAGAAACAGTACATGAATTCCGGCGAAAAAAGAATAGCTTACGAAACCCGTCATCCATACACCAAACGGTACAAATGCAAGAATATTGCCTACCAAATGAATGGCTGTTCCTGGCCGTTGATGAACGGAGAGACTGTGCCAGTCTCGTTTGATCTCCTGAAATGGCGTCAGATTTACAGTTCGTGTATGGATCAGATCCGGCTGACGCAGTAGCGCCATTAGTCTGTCCCATACCAGTCCCACATCCAAAGGTCCTCCTTTAAATAAAATTAGTTTGGTCAGCAAATAAAGATAGACTACGAATAGGGCAATCCAGACGATTCGAAGCGGCTTGGGTTTTATCTCATTGCCATGGTGACTGTCATTCTCTTGACGTTGGTTTACATCATAAAGTTTGATTTTTTGATCATGTTTTTGCCCCCGTTGCCTATACTGCTCGTTCGGCTTGTTCTGTCTCATGCTGTCTCTCCCTCTTCCATCAGGCCGTCCTAGGAATTCAATATTTCAGTAGCGTAATACGCAAGATTAAGTTGATTTTTCAACCGTAACAATAACTCCTTGCATATTATCACCGGAGATGTCATAGGCATCATTCTCTGGCAGATAAATCTTCGCATCCTTCGACACGTCATAATAATGGATATCATATGTAATGCCGTTCAGATCAACACTAACGTCTCTCTTTTCTCTTAACATCTCCAGATACTCTTCCAAAACCATCTGATTCTTGTGCATCACCGCACTATGCGGCATGCCCACATATCTGAAATGCCAGGGTTCGTACTGGATGCCTGTCACGTTCACTTTATCTTTGGGATATCGCAAAATAAAACCGTATTTCCATGCGTTTTTCTCCAGCCACGCTCCCTCAGGAGCATCACTCATTGGTGCCAGACTTGAACCTATATCCAGGGATAACCCCAGATTGTGCTCACTGTAGCCCGCAGGCAACGCGTAGTCTGAACCCTTTTGGCGATACAACTCATCCTGCTTCTCAAAATCTCTGTACCCGCTGCTCATCAGGAAATAGCGTACTCCCTCTTCACCTGCTGCTTCAACCATCTCTTGGAATCTCTCTGCCACCTCACGGGATAACATCAATTTCTGATCCAGTAGTCCATAACCTAGAAGCAGGTCTTCCTCATCAGCTACATATACAATATCGGAGCGAACGCCTTTCGGATGTATCGGATGCTCGGAATTAACTAAGACCAGACTGCCTTTATGTATTTGCTGTTCCATTTCTTGTGTCGTAGCTTCTCGGTACCCCATGTATTTATCATCGGTGTCCAACATAACAATTGGCAACTCTTCTTTCTGCTGCAAAGCTGCCGTTGATTGCGTTACGATATATCCAATCAAAATGATACATATCAAAAAGCCCCACTTTTTCATGATTGTTCCTCCTTCCTCTCATGATTCAAGGATAGACAAAACAATTTAAAGAAAACGCAGGGCAATGTTTAAATTTTTCTTAAGTTTCATGAGAAAGCTGCTGGAAAACAGGCAGACGAACCACAAACATCGTATGTACCACATCACTTACAGCCGATATTATACCTTCATGCTGCTCCACGATATTACGTGCGATAAACAGTCCAAGACCCGTACCGCCTTCTTGCACGGTTCGTGCCCGATCTCCGGTGTAATACATGTCAAAGATGTGCGGCAGATCATCGGGATGAATATATCCCCCATAGTTCGTCACCTGAATGACAACCTGACCTCTATCGTGAAATCCTTTGATGTCTACGTACATACCATCCTTGCCGTGCCTGGCAGCGTTGATTAGCAGATTCTCGAACACACGCGCAAGCAGCTCCCCATCTCCTGTTACGGTAAGATCGTTATCAATATGTAAACGGGTGACCAGATTATTTTTTTCAAAAACAGGATAAAGTTCCTCATTCATTTGCTTCAACAGTTCGCTGAGGTCCAGCCGTGTTTTGCGTACAGGTAACATGCCATAGTTCATTCGTGTAATCTCAAACAGATCATCAATTAACTTCTCAAGCCGCTGGGACTTGGTGAACGCAATCGCTATGAAATGCCGCGCCTGATCTTCTGTCAACTGCTCATCCTTCATCAGTAAATCCAGATATCCCAGCACAGAGGTCAGCGGTGTGCGCAGATCATGCGCAAGGTTTACGATGAGCTGGTCTTTGCTGTTTTCGGCAAAATCCCCTCGTTTCACCGCTTCTCGCAGCTTCTGGCTCGCCATATTAACACTTTCCGCAATCGTACCCAATTCGTCTTTGGCCACAATCTGTACCTGATGATCAAAATCTCCGTTAGCCAAGTGATTAATGCCTGCGGAAATCTCTTTGAAATACGTAACGTAACGTCTGGTAAACAAGTAGAAAAATAAAATCGCAAGCGGGATGAAGAGCAGCATAAAGACATACAAATCACCAATACTTCTCATGATATTACGATACTCTGCCAGCGGGTCTTCCCGCCTCACCCCTGCATAGTACATCTGTAACAGCTTATACACGATAAACGTGACGACGCCAGAAGCCAGCATGCTCAAACCAAGCAACATAATCATGGTTGTGCGAAAACTTCTCCGTTTAGTCATTGAACGTGTACCCCACACCCCAGATGGTTTTGATGAACTTGTTCTTGTTCACATCTTCTCCGAGTTTCTTGCGCAGCGTGCGAATATGTACCATGACGGTATTGCCGCTTTCAAAATATGCCTCGCCCCATACCTTTTCAAAAATGCTTTCTGCGCTGAATACCTGTTTTGGATTGCTGGCAAGTAACACTAAAATGTCAAATTCCTTCGGTGTTAACTCCAGCGGTTTACCGTAGAGCGTTACGCTGTGCTGGTCCGGGATAATAACAAGTCCACCTTTTTCCAAAAATGAGCGTTGCGCTGTAGCTCTGGACTGGCTGAACTGCAAAGCACGCCGTAGTTGAGAGTTGACGCGAGCCACAAGCTCCATCGGATTAAATGGCTTGGTCATATAATCATCGGCTCCCATCACGAGCCCTGTGATTTTATCCATGTCCGATGTTTTCGCACTCAGGAAAATGATTGGAAAATGATGCTGTTCTCGGATTTTACGGGTCACCTCATACCCGTCCATACCCGGCATCATAATGTCCAGAACCGCCAGATCGATGGCGTGTGTCTGAACAGCCTGCAGTGCTGACTGTCCGTCAGATGCCTTAACGGTATGATAGCCTTCTTTTTGTAAATGTAAAGCAACCAAATCCGCGATCTCTATCTCATCGTCCGCAATCAGAATCGTAATTCGCTTCATTGCTTATTTCACTCCTATATGGGATGCTGGGCATATAATACCTATGAATCTAACAGATAACACCCAGATACACAATTGAAAGCAACTGCCCTCACCGTTAAAGTGTAAAAGAAACAGCTCATTTATATAAACACAAATAAAAAAAGGAAGAGGTAGCTATGAAACTGGAGCGTTTGTTAGCCATCGTTGTATTACTTATCAATCGTGGGCGGCTGCAAGCAAAAGATCTAGCAGATCGGTTTGAAGTATCCATCCGTACCATTTATCGGGACATCGACACCTTGGGACAAGCCGGTATCCCCGTCGTAACATATCAGGGAGCAAGTGGAGGAATCGGGCTGGCTGAAGGCTACCGACTGGATCGGAATCTATTGACGGACAAAGATCTCGCTTCCATTGTCACCGCACTGCGCAGTATATCCACTTCCCATACGAATGCTGCACGTGAGTTGCTAGTCGAGAAACTGAGCAGCATCGTTCCCGAAGCCAAAAATGAAGACTTTCAAGCCAGCACACATCGATTCATTGTTGACTATTCCACGTGGACGCACCCCGAAGCGCTTCAACAGAAGTTAAACGTTATTGATCAGGGAATCGATCAGTTTCAATGTATTCGTTTTGCCTATTGTAATGCCGAAGGTGCACAGAGCTATCGCACAGTTGATCCCCATACACTTGTCCTGAAAAAGCACGTGTGGTATCTGTATGCCTTTTGCCATGAACGAAACGAATTCCGGATGTTCAAGCTGGTACGTATGAAAGATGTCACGCTTGCTGCGCAGCATTTTGAACGAAAGTCTATCGATCTTCAGGACAGACCATGGCAGCAGGATTGGAGCCGTCCAGACAATCAGATCAGTATGACGCTAAAATTCCACGTGCGTGCTCGTCATCTTGCCGAAGAATGGTTCGGTATTGAAAACGTGCTACCTGACGGGAACGGGTATTATATTAGCCAGGTTGCTTTCCCCGAAGACAACTGGCTATATGGTTTCATTCTCGGCTTTGGCGCAGACGTAGAGGTGTTAGAACCTTTACATATCCGGGATAACGTATGTCAGATGGCTGAGCAAATTGTACAAAAGTATAAAACCGCCACTCAAACCTGACAGACAGCTGTCCAGTTCCTCCCCGTATACTTCAACTATATAGAGTTTGAAGTTGTATATACTCGAGGAGGAATGAATGATGAACGTTACCGTATGCCAAAGCTGTGGGATGCCACTCACAAGTACCGATCAATTTGGTACAGAAATGGATGGCAGCACCACCCGTGAATACTGCATTTATTGTTACAAGGATGGCAAGTTCGAACAACCAGGGATGTCGCTAGAAGGCATGATCGAGATGTGCACCACCATTCTCAGGGAGGAAGGCATGGATGAGGAATCAGCCCGCTCGATGCTACGCAATCAGTTGCCTCATCTGAAACGCTGGCAGCAGGTAGGAATTTCACCAACCACGAAGGTCAATCCAGAAAAAAGCACTCCGCTCTCCAGCGAGCCTATCCGCTATGTAACCCTGCCTGGGAAACGTCTCGCGGGAGTATCAACACGTACAACCAACGCAATCGAGATGAGCGGCCAAGGCAGCATCGGCGCGTTGTGGGGCCGTTATTTTGCCTCCGAATCTCTCCCGGCTCCTGAAGCTCCACGTTATGGTTGTTACACAGATTATGTAGATGGCATCGCTGGTGAATATACCATCCTGATAGGACATGAAGTTGGTGAGAATGAAACGTTGCCCGAAGGATTCGATGAGGTTCAGCTACCTCCTGCTACCTATGCTGTGTTTACTTCGAGAACCGGCCCAATGGTTGAGGTAGTCAGCGAAGTGTGGGGAGCCGTGTGGGCATGGAATCAGCAGAGTGACCGCACATTTACAGGAGATTTTGAGTACTACGATGAACGCAGTCTGAATCCGCAGCACACACAGGTAGATGTGTATATTGCGGTAAAAGGGCAAAGATAACGTTATACCGTCTAGAAGTGATGTTATGAACGGAGATAACACCAACGGATTGCCCCTAGAAGCGGGGACTTGAATAAAGAATTCTGTAGCTGCCAAGAGACATTGGCAGCTTTTTCGACTTATTCTGTACTACCTACCCCGACCATAGTACCAAGTTAGTTAGCATTAATCATACCTAGTCACTTGGTCATATGCCTTAGAGTCAGGTACCATTGACTTCCTTAAAATTAGGACCATTCGCATAACAACTGTTCCGATACTCCCATAGCTCCATTTTAATATCAGGTCCTTTATTCCTGAATTCCTCTAAAACCGTTTACATCTCCAAAATACTGGGTAAAATCACTAAAGTCGAAATGAATTAAAGGCTCCATAACAGAAATTTCATGAAAACAAGTCATATATACCTATATGCGCATTTGGACTCGACTTTCCATTCATATTAACCGACACAACTCAACTGAATGAAATACATATTATATTAAAATGCATGTCTATCATGCGTATAAGGAGGAACCAGAATGATCCGCATGCCTATTCAGCAAATGCTCCCGTATCACCACCAATACCCGCGCAACACGGTGACGGCTGCTCCGAAAAAGGAAAATGAGAACACTCAAGGACCATCCTTTCATGAGATTTTACAGCAAAAAATGGCGAAAAAGAACGTATCGATGAACATGAGATAATGCTTTACATCTCTGTTACTGCTCCCTATACTACGGGGTACAGGGTGAACATTCAAACGTGGTCGTTCTCAGCATATCGCGCTCAATGTTTGATTGGCTCACGCCTTCTACCTACCTCTAGATAAAGGGGACTGCCTATGAGCACCATTGCCTGTTTTCACGCGCATCACTCCAATATCAGCCTGATCGAGCAGGCGCTGACTTCGTATAATATCGAATTGATCCACTATGTTGATCCCGGTCTTGATCGGCTTAAGCATGATGAAGATTTCAACAACGACCTGGTTCGGGAAAAAGTCAATCAGACACTGCAATGGATGAGTCGCTGTCACGCTGACGCTATTCTTGTGACATGCACCTTGTTCGCAGCTGTACTGGAACAACACATGCACCCGTTGCCGATTCCGGTAACGGGTATTGACGATTCTCTGCTAACCATGATGCTCACGCATCCTGGGCGGTATCTGCTCGCTTTTACCAATCCCGCTACGGTAGAACCGACGATGGCACGATATCATGCGCATCTCAATCGACACATGGCAGGACAGGACAAGCCTGAGCTCGAATCCATACTGCTGCCAGGTCTATTTGACATGATCATGCGAGGGGACCAGGAAGGCTACCTTGCGGCATTAAAGGAGACATTGCAGCAGCTTGCTCTAGAACGCAAGGATACCTCTCTTGTCGCCGCTCAGCTCTCGATGGCTCCTGCCGCTGAGCAGGCATCAGTTCATGCAGGCACGACAATCTATACTCCTCTATCACGATTAGGCGCATGTCTGGAACAGAATATCGGCATTGCGAAGAAACTATAGAAGTCATGCTATATGCTTGTACACTTTTATTTCGGAGGGAACACTAGCATGAAACATCTCGCTGTAGAACCAGGCCAATCCATCGGGGATATCCGGCTGGGCATGACACAAAAGGAAGTTGAACAGACAGAAGCTTTCGCTTTTGATCCGAAGGTGGAGTTTGACGCTCAAGGCAAAGCACATTTTATTGAATTTTATGAAAGTGATGAATATAAATGTGTGCTGGGTGAGCTTGATCTGCTGGGCACCGAAGCTGACGTTCTTATTCCACAGTTGGATGCAATTGCACCATATGATCGCGAAGACCCTGAGCTAGGTTGCAGCTATCAGTTTGATCAGATTGGCCTGATCCTGTGGCGTCCCGTGGCTATGACCCGAGAGGATATGAATGAGTCTTGGTTTCTGGAGATGCCGACCGAAAATCAGCAGGATGAAACGAAACACCTCTGCTTCTCCACGGTAGCCATCTACACCGAAGGACATTATGAGTAAATGTAGGAATATCCATTAAAGTACCCCTATGAGGAATAGCAATCTGTAAGCGCAAGGAGATGCAGAACAACAGGTGTAGGCTGATTTATTTAATATTATAGAAATAAGAAAAGAGAACGTATCTACGTTCTCAGATTGTCGAGAAACCCTGTCCTCTTTCAAAGGTACAGGGTTTCTCTTGTTTCACGTACTATGAATTTAGGAGGAAACGAGGGGTTACCCCTGCTTTTCCAGGCGATCCAGGTGG